>NZ_AWFA01000001.1 GCF_000682675.1 Hyphomonas pacifica
TGGAAATGCGGGCAAACCTAGGAGGCGACGCTGCCTGCGGTCATTTCCTGAATGAAGGCGTCTGCCTCGGCAATCGACCGCTCCATCTCCGCAATCAGATCGGCCACGTCCGTCTCGATGTCGCGCGTCTCATTGCTCAGCGCCGCAATCGCCCGCGCATTCAGATTATGCTTCAGGAACAATACGCGATCATGGAATACGGCCAGCACCGGATCCATGGATTCCGCCGCCCGATCCATCTTGCTGACAAGAATGCCATAGCGCTCCCGCGTATCTTCCAGCTGCTGGGCCGAGACGCGGCGCAGCTCGGGATCGGAATATTCTTCCAGCTCCTTGCGCCATTCCACGAACAGGTCACGGGAGACGCCCTTCATGCTCTTGATACGGTCGCGCACCTTCTGGGCCTTGTCCTCGGCCTGATCATAGGTTTTCGACAGGCGGTCATAGGAGGCTTCCAACTCTCCCCCATCCAGCGCGACGACGGAGCGGAAGGCTTCCAGCGCGTCATTGAATTCCACCTTTGCCTCTTCCTGCGCGGCGGCGGCATCATTCACGCGCGAGACCAGCAGGTCGCGCTTTTGATAGCCGAACTGCTCCATCGCGCCGTAATAGGCCGTAGAGCATCCCGCGACACTCGATGTGGCAAGAAACGCTGCAAGCATTGCAGCACGCAAACGAATGATCATGACGTCAACCCCTTCCCGCAACGATGACTGGACACTGTCTGCCGTGCGCCGCCGCTGCAGTCCAGCAATCAGACGCAAAAACCTTGTCGCACCCCGGAAAAACACACCCTCAGCGCCCGGCCAAGTCCACAGGCGGCCCACAAGCGGCCAGACTAGGCCTTCAGCGCTTTCAGCAGCGCATCCACCTCTTCGACCCGCGTGCTCCAGCTGCAGACCAGCCGCTGGCTGCCGCCCATCCAGGGATAGAACACGGCCCCGGCAGCATGCAGGCGCGCCACCTGATCCTCAGACAAAAGCGCGAACACTTCATTGCCCTCCGGCGCAAAGGCCAGCTTCACGCCCTTACGCTGCAGGCCTTCGGCCAGGCGCCGGGCGGCCTCATTGGCCTGTGTCGCCAGCTCCATCCAGAGATTGTCTTCCAGCATCGCTTCGGCCTGCGCCGCGATGAAGCGCATCTTGGGCGGCATGTGGCCAGCGCGTTTCGCCCGCGCTTCCAGTTCCCGCTTCTTCTCACGCGCCTTGCCGAACAGAAGGATGATCTCGCACCCGATCGCGCCCGTCTTGGTCAGGCCGAAGGTCAGCACATCCACCCCCGCCTTCCACGTCATTTCGGCCGGGGTCGCGCTAGTGGCGACCAGCGCATTGCCAAGGCGCGCGCCATCCATATGCACGATCAGGCCTTTGGCATGGGCCCGTTTTGCATAGTCCGCAACCTGAGCAATGCTATAGGCCGTGCCATTCTCGGTCAAATTCGTCAGCGACAGCACATGGGCAGGCGTCTCGTGCACGAAATCATGATTGATCCCCGCCAGCGCCTCGTCCAGTTGCTCGCTGCCGATCTTGCCATCCTGCCCGCGCAACAGTTGCAGCTTGCCACCACCGGAGAAGAATTCCGGCGCGCCGCGTTCATCCACTGCAATGTGCGCGCCCGCATGGCACAGCACCGCGCCGGTCGGCGGGCAAAAGCATGATAGCGCCAGCGCGTTGGACGCCGTGCCCGACGCCGTCATCCAGTAATCGAAATCCGCCGTGCCGAACACATCGCCCAACCGCTGGCGCAGGCGGCGCGTAACCGTGTCATTGCCATAGCTTGCCTCCAGCCCTGTATTGGCGGCGGCCATTGCCTCCAGTACCAAAGGATGCGCCGGGGCGGAGGTATCGGAAGAGAAATTCATTCAGACCTGCGTATCCGGAGTTTGCCACATTAAATGCTGCCCGCCATCGCTGGCAATCATCTGTCCCGTCACGCTGCGCGCGGAAATCAGATAGCGCATGGCGTGGACAATCTCTTCGGGGCTGGAGCCCTGCCCCGTCAGAGTCGCGCATTTCTCGGCGGCGAACTCTTCCTCACTCTGATGTTTTGAGCGCAGCGTCGGACCCGGCCCGATGGCATTGACGCGCACCTGCGGCGCCAACGCCTGGGCCAGTGTCTGCGTTGCCTGCCAGAGGGCGGCCTTGGACAGCGTATAGGTGAAGAATTGCGGGGTCAGCTTCCAGACACGCTGGTCCAGCATGTTGATGACGAGGCCGCTTTCGCCTTTCGGCAGGGCATCGGCCAGGCATTGCGCCAGATGCACCGGCGCGCGCAGATTGGCGTTCATGTGCGCGTCCCATCCCTCGCGGGTATGGGTCAGCGCCGTGTCTTCCTCAAACAGAGAGGCAGAATTGACCAGCAGAGTCACCGGACGGCCCAGCTTTTCGGCCGCCCTCAGGATCAGGTCTCCGGTCTCGCTCTCATCGGTCAGATCCGCCTGCAGGGTGATCGCCTCACCGCCCGCTTCGCGGATCGCGGCAGCGGTCTCTTCCGCCCCCTCAGCAGAGCTGTTGTAGTGGACGATTACATGCCAGCCATCGGTGCCCAGCGCTTCCGCCATGGCGCGGCCCAGCCGTTTCCCGGCCCCGGTAACAAGCGCCGCGCCCGGTTTCATGCTGCAGAGGGCTGGACCAGGCCCAGCAAATTGAACCCGCTGATCAGACCGTAGATGTAGACTGCATAGATCAGCAGCATCAGAACTCCCATCAGGCGGCCAAGGCGCGCATGGATCATGATGAAGACACCGATCAGCAGTGCGGCGAAAGCCATGACCCAATGGTCATACTGCGTGAAAGTGGGCGCAATCTCAATCGGCCCGAAGAAGGAGATAATGCCGCCCGCCCCCAGAATATTGAAAATGTTGGAGCCGAGCACATTGCCGATAGCCACTTCGCCATGCCGACGCAGGGCCGCAGCAATGGCTGCGCCAATCTCCGGCAAGGAGGTGCCGATGGCCAGCAAAGTCAGCCCGATCCATTCCTGGGGCACATCGTAGAAGGTCGCGATGCCGACACCGCCAGCGATGATGAGATGGGCGCCCAGCACCAGGCCGCCAATGCCCAGCGGCACATAGGCCAGCGCGCGAGCGACGCTGATATGCGGAGCCTCTTCCAGCTCCACGCCGGGGTCTTCCCCGCTCGCCACCGCGCGGCGGGCCTGGATCAGCGTCACACCGCAATAGCCAAGCAGGATCATCAGGAACAATATGCCCGTCAGCGGCGTCAGCTCGGAAAACCCGGTCATGCCCATCCAAACGGCTGTCGCCACCAGCATGGCGATCAGGGCCCGGCCCTGCCCCCGTCCGCCTGCGGCAAACGGCATGATCAGCGCAGGCACGCCCAGCACGAGGAAGATGTTCGCAATGTTGGAGCCGACAATATTGCCGATCGCGAGGCCCGCGCGGTCTTCCAGCGCAGCGTTCAGCGACACGATCATTTCCGGCGCAGATGTACCGAAGCCGACAATGAATATGCCAGCGATCAGGGGGGAAACACCAAGACGCCTGGCAATAGCCACCGCGCCGTTTACAAGGAAATCCCCTGCAAACGCCATGATGACAAGCCCCCCGATCAGGGCGGCGATCAGGGTAAGATCAGGCATTTACCAGGAAAACTCCTAGTCCAAGCGCTTGTATTCAATGAAATTAAGGATGCCGAACACGATCACAATCGCGGCAATGGCAATCAGGGAAGGATGGATCATGGTGCCGTCTCGCTGTTGTTCTCTCTAGCATTTCCATGCTTTGGCCCTCCCATAGCGCGCGTTGCGCAGCTTGGCGAGCCTTAAACCACAGGAAAATTTTACATCCTGCCGGGAAATATACGCACTCCGGACAATAATTTACCCTATGAGGGAAGTCCCATGCCGTCCTTGAGAACCCGCCTCTTCCATGTCTATGCCCGCCTGATGCGCCCGATGACGCTGGGCGTGCGCGCGCTTGTGGAGAATGAAACGGGCGACATTCTTCTGGTGCGCCACACCTATATTGGCGGCTGGCACATGCCGGGCGGAGGGGTTGAGCGGGCCGAGCCCTGCGAAGAGGCCCTGCGCCGGGAAATCCTGGAAGAAGGCGGCATCATCATGACTGGCACTCCGCGCCTGATCGGCGCCTATTCCAATCATGTCTCCTTCCCGAATGATCATGTGCTGCTCTACCATGTCACGCCGGATATCTGGCAGACAGGCAAGGCCACCGCCCATGCCGAGATTGCCGAGGCCCGCTGGTGTTCGCCCGCTGACCTGCCGGACGGCACAACCCCCGGCACAAGACTACGTCTGGAAGAAGTCTATCACGGCGCTACCCCTTCCCCCTATTGGGGCGGGCAAAAGCCCTGAGATCAGGCCCCGGCCATCGCCAGGAAGGCCGGCAGGCACAGGAACAGCAACCCTGCCAACAGCACGGTCACAAGTTTCGTCGTGGGGCTCGTTCGTGATCTCATGACTCCCTTGTCGCCCGCGATTGAGTCCGAACGCAGGCCGACTTCCGGAGAAATCATGGAAATGCAGCCTCAATGCCGCCGCAAAATTTCGCGGGAACCTTTCCACGCACCGGGCATTTCGAATCGCGGTGGTGGGACAGTCCTTCTCTCCTGGCCCAATCATCAGACGCCTGTTCCGCGGGTCTGTTACCCCTTGTCGGGCTCGCGGAAGTGACAGCTTGGAACGCTGGTTGCCTCACCCCTTGGGCCTCCAGCGTTCCCTTTTATATAGAGGTTCTGAAAGTCCCTCAGCCCTGCGGGCGCAGCGCAGCTTTCATGTATTGCCAAGCCGTCTGCCAAGACAGGATCGCCGCCACCCAGAGCAGGCCGACCAGAGCAAACACGATGGCCAGCACGGCCAGCGACAACTCTTCACCCTGAAGGCGCTGCGGGTCTGGCGCCAGCACGGCCAGCGGCAGCATCATGCCGATGATGGCAGCCATTTCGAACCCGGTTTTCCACTTCGCCATATTGGACGGCACGATCACGGCCTTGCCCTTTGGCGTCGCCCGGAACCAGGTGATGAACACATCCCGCGCAATGATCATCGCGGCCGGAATATAGATCAGCCAGCTGCGGAACTGGATCGACAGACAGATCAGCGCCGCCGCGATCAGCAGCTTGTCGGCAATCGGGTCCAGCCAGACACCGAACCGGCTGTGCGCGTTCAGCTGCCGCGCCAGCCAGCCATCCAGAAAGTCCGTCAGCGCACCGGAGAGAAAGGCCAGAAAGGCAAACTGGTACCAGAGCTGTTGCAGCGTCGCCCGCACGACGGAGTCATCCGCGCTGAGGCCCGCCTCGGCCGGGTCCAGGCTCAGCGCCTGCCAGAAGCCGAGCAGCAACAGACCGGCAAAAACGCAGCGCGCTATCGTCAGCGCATTGGGAAGCCATTTGAGATTCATGACTCCCCCTCTGCCAGCGCCCGCACCAACGCGCAATGACCTACATTGCTAAGCTCTAGTTCGGATTGCCGGTCACATCGCTGATCGGGATGGAATAGTGCCGGTTGCAGAACTGGCAGTCGATGGCCAGCGTGCCATCGGGCTCGACCATTTCCTGCAGGGACGCATCCGGCATCTGGCGCAGTGTTTCCATCAGCCGTTCTTGATTGCAGGTGCACCTGTCATCCAGCGCCTGCGGAGTCTCCATCGTCACGCCGCGTTCGTGGAACAGGCGGAACAGCAGGTCCTGCATCGGCAGATCCGGATCTGCCAGCTCTGCATCCGTCAGCGTTGCGAACAAGGCATCGGCTTCGCGCCAGGCATCATCGGTATCGCCACGGGCGTCATCATTGGCAATTTTCTGCACCATCATGCCGCCGGACACCCAGACGCCGGGCTCGCCCTTGCGGTCCAGCTCGGCCACCGACAGCTTGATCCGTGTCGGCACCTGTTCAGACATCGCGAAATAGTCTTCCGCACATTCCGACAGCGTGCCTTTTTCCAGCGGCACGATGCCCTGATAGGGCTGGACCGCCGGATTGTCCTGAATGATGATCAGACCAAGGCGGCCATTCGGGCCGAACAGCTGGGGCATATGCGGGGCCGCGCCCTTGTTCACCTTGTCCAGATGCGCCCAGGCTTCGGGATCAAAGCGCGCATAGCCGCGCACGCCGCCATCGGTGCGATACTCGCCGACCAGCATGGAGACCGGGCCATCGCCCTCGGCCTGCACAAGAAGGCGGCCATTGAACTTCAAGGACGCGCCCACCAGCGTGGCCAGAGTCACCGCCTCCCCCAAGATACGGGCCAGATTGGTGGGATAGTCGTGGCGGCGTAAGATGCCCGACAGGCTGCCCTGCCCCATGCGCACGGCCCGCCCGCGAACGGGGCGATCCACGATCTGGAAGTTCGTGACGAAATCGGTGACGGCATAGGCTGCGTCGGACATGGCAAATACCTCGAATTGGTGCCCCCATGTGGCAGCGCCTCGCCCCTATCGCAAGAGGCGGGTGTGTCAGACCCCGCGAGCCTTGCAGGAAGGGGGCATCTCCCAATCCAGAGAATTGACATCGTTTCTCGTCGCCGCCTTAATAGGCAAAGCAGGGATGGCCGGGGGGCTTCATGCAAATTGATGACGTCGAGTTTGATGTTCCGGAGGAACTTCGTCCGTCGGCCATGCGCAGGATGGGACTGCGTCCTGTCATGGACCAGACGATCGACCGCTTGCCATGCCCGCGCATGACAAGCGCCACTTTCCTGCCTGTCGCGTTGCTGAGGCTGTATCGCCGTCTCCGTCCGGAGATCATCGGTAATCGGTGCGGCTATGAGCCAAGCTGTTCGCGTTACAGCGAGTTGGCCTTCCGCACCAAGCCGCCCCTCACAGCATTTCGCCTCACTTATAAGCGTCTTTGCCGCTGCAAGCCCGGCAAGGGGGGAACGGATCTAACAGAGCTGGAGCTGCCATCATGAAATACCGCGTTCAGGCCATCGGGAAGGAGTTTTCCGATCAGGCCATCAAGACCCTGGAGACCAAGCTGAACAATGCCCATGAAAAGGGCTATCGCTTTCACAGCGTGATGGAGGTCCAGCAGCCGGGCTGCGGTGGTCTTGGAACACCAACCATCACCTATCTGGCCATCTTCGAGCAGGTTGAGCCGGACAGCCCGCCGCTGAATTAAGCGGAGCAGCTGCCGCCGCCGAGGACGCAGAAGCTGGCGCACCAGGGATGGTTCAGCCTGACCGGATCGGCGGTCGCCTGGGCTAGCGTCTCTCCCAGTTCAAAGGCCGGATCATCCACCAGCAGCGTGCAGGCGGTGACGGTGGCCCGCCCCGCGCCCTTGCGGCGGATCACCATGCGCTGATTGGCGCACATGATGTCGTCCGGGGATGTGTTGAGGATGCCCCAACACGCCGTGGTGATCTCCGGCGGGTCATCGCGGGCGATCATTTCCGGGAACAGGACCAGCTGTTTCGTGTCGGCGGGGTTCAGCTTCAGGCCCAGCGAAGCGGCCAGCGCGCCATAGGCAGCGCGAGCGGCGGTGTCATCCTCATTCAGGGCCTGACGGCCTGCCAGCGCAACCTGTACGCCGCGTTCACCCAGCCAGCGGAGGCCCTTGCAGGCCTCTTCAAAGGCCCCTGCTCCACGCTCGGCATCATGGATCGCCGGGTCATGCGAATCTAGCGAGACGCGCAGCACCATGCGGTCACCATAGTGCGCGGCCAGCTGCTCCAGACCTTCTTGCAGACGCGGGCGCATCATCGGGCGCATTGCATTGGTCAGCAATAAGAGGCTGTGACCACGTGACAGAACATCCTCCATAATGTCCAGGATTTCCGGGCACATAAAAGGCTCGCCGCCTGTGATGCCGATCTCGACCGTACCGCCGATCTCTTCCAGGAAGGGGCGCACATCATCGCGCGTCAGATAGACAAGGCGGTCATTGGTGGGTGAGCTTTCGATATAGCAATTAGCGCACTCAATGTTGCAAAGCGTGCCGGTGTTCAGCCACAGCGTCTTCAGCCCGGTCCAGCTAACACTGGCACGGGTCTCTCCCTTGGCGGTCACATCGGGATCAGAAAACTTCGCGGGTGGGTATGCAGAGTCAGCCATGCGAACATCCTAGCGGCTCGCGAAGGGCATACCAGCTGGTATGTGCTGTTCTGACAAAGACTTGATCAGTAGGTGGGCTGGTCCGTCGGCCGCTGCGCCTGTTCCAGCAGATCGCGGACGAGGCCGCGCACATGCGCCGGACGCAGGCCAAGGCCGGCGCCGATTTCCAGCAACGTATCCTCTTCCTCGCGGGCGAAATCGCCATCAGCGGCCGCGATCTGGAACACGGCGTTCACGATCAGCTCCTTGCCCTCATCATTCAGCATATTCCCGACGCGGGTGGCGACCGAGAGCGCATCGTCCAGCGAGTCCTTCGCCGCGACGATCTCCGCCTCGATCTCTGAACGGGTAAAGTCTTTCGCGCACATACGGTTCACGACGTCTTCGATGGCATCCACTTCCTCCGCCTCGATCTTGCCGTCGGCCCAGGCCATGCGGACCAGGATGGCCAGCGCTGCCGTCTCGAATTCGGCGCGGATCGCATCGGAGGTCGCGCCGGTGGAGGCATTCAGCACACCCTCCACGAAAGTGCCTTTGCAGGCTCCGCACTCCACATAGGGCGGATAGGTCTGCATCGGGATGACTGGGATGAAATAGAGGTGAAACCAGGTCCGCGCCCGGCGCTTCTCGAAATTGGTGGTATTGTTGCACTGCGGGCAATCGAACGAGCCTCTATCAAGCAGCTTGCGTGTGGCCTTGGTGCCGAAGATAATCATGTTGCGTCCCCTAGATTGCGTCAATCCAGCATGGAATCCTGCCTCTATCTCAATCGGCATGCAAGCCCCGGCACAAGACGAAATGTGCCTTCACACCGCTGCGCCTCCGAGATTGTCTTTCATGCGTGAATCCTGACGGCTCACAAAGCGCTTCCAGCGCTTTTGCCTGCCAGACACCCAATTGTGAACATTGCCGATTTCGTAAGCTACGCTATTTAGCCCGTCATGCCTGAAAATACGCGCAAGACCGTTATGCAAATGCTCACCTCCGGCGATGAGGGCCGGGTGTGCAAGGATATCCCCGAAAGCGCATGCAATGAGGAATCCGGCAATTTCCTGAAACATATTACCAGCCTGTCTGCGAGCAAGATCTCCGACGGGCTGATTGACCCGAAACTGGTGCTGAGCTGGCTGCTGACAACGCTCGGCGCACCAGCCTTCATCATCGGCTTGCTGGTGCCTGTGCGGGAGGCTGGTGCCCTGTTGCCGCAACTCTTCACGGCGGCGGCGCTGCGCCAGTTGCCCCAGCGTAAATGGGCCTGGGCTGTCGGCTCTGCCGTGCAGGGTTTGTCGGCTGCGTGCATGGCCCTCGCGGCGCTGACGCTGGAGGGGCGCACGGCGGGTCTTGTCATTCTCGGCGCACTGGCCGTGCTGGCGATTGCCCGTTCTGTCTGCTCGGTCACCTATAAGGATGTGCTGGGCAAGACAGTTTCCAAATCGCGCCGGGGCACGGCGACCGGAACGGCCAGTACGATTGGGGCTGCCGCCGTGCTCGCCTATGGCGGTCTGCTCAGCCTCGGCCTGATTGACCGGATGAGTATCGTCACCACCGGCCTGTTTCTGGCAGGCGGGCTATGGGTCGCAGCAGCCCTCTTGTTCACCACATTGAAGGAGGAGCCAGGCTCCACCGAAGGTGGCGGCAATCCAATCCAGTCCTTCAAGGACAATTTCTCTCTGCTGGCAGAGGACAAGCAGCTGCGCCGGTTCATCCTGACGCGGGGCCTGTTGATCTCTACCGCCCTCGCGCCGCCCTTTATGGTGCCACTCGGCACCGACAAGGATCAGGCCGGCCAGATGTTTGGCGGGCTGGGCCTGCTCGTCATCGCCTCAGCCGGGGCGGGCCTTGTCAGCTCCTATGTCTGGGGACGGCTGGCAGACCGGTCGAGCCGGAAAGTGCTTATCCTGACGGCAGCAGCCGCCACGATTGCGCTGGCGGCGACCCTTGCCCTGCATGTCAGCGGCCTGCTGGAACAGGTCTGGGCGCTGCCGCTGGTCCTGTTCGGGCTGATGATCGCCTATCAGGGCGTGCGCCTTGGCCGCTCGACGCATCTGGTGGACATGGCCAGTCAGGAGACGCGCGCGGCCTATACCGCCCTTTCCAACACGATCATTGGCACCCTGCTCGTGCTCGGCGGCGGCTTCAGCCTCGTCGCGGAATATGCGGGCAATTCTGTCGTGATCGGCCTGCTGGCGGTAATGAGCGCGCTGGCCATTCCCGCTGCCTTCAGCCTGGCTGAAGTGCAGCACGACAGCGACTAGACGCTACTTATTGAGACACCAGCGCAGCACGGCCTTCTGGGCGTGCAAGCGGTTTTCGGCTTCGTCGAAGACCAGGCTCTGCGGGCCGTCGATGACTTCGGCGTCGACTTCCTCGCCGCGGTGGGCCGGCAGGCAGTGCAGGAATTTCGCGTCGCCATTCGCCAACTCCATCAGCTCTTCCGTCACCGCATAGGGCTCCAGAATCTCCAGACGGCGCTCGGCATCGGCATCCCCCATGGAGACGAAGGTGTCCGCGATCACGACGTCAGCACCAGCAACCGCCTCTTCCGCCGTGTCGTAAAGGTCAATCCGGGCCTGCAACTCGCGGGCGATCTCGAGATCCTCATCGTCCGGCGCAAACCGGGCTGGCGTACCAACCGCAAGGGAGAATCCGAACTTCGCCGCCGCATGAATGAAGCTGGCGCAGACATTGTTGCCATCCCCCACCCAGGCGAGGCGTGCGCCGCGCAGCTCCAGCCCGCTCTCTTCCAGCGTCTGCAGGTCTGCCATGATCTGGCAGGGATGGGAGCGATCCGTCAGGCCGTTGATGACCGGCACGCTCGCATTGGCGGCAAAGGCCTCGACATCGGAATGGTCGTTCGCGCGGATCATCACCGCATCGACGAAACGCGACAGAACGCGGGCGGTATCTTCCACCGTCTCGCCCCGGCCGAGCTGCATGTCGCTGGACGTCGCCGTGATCGACGAGCCGCCAAGCTGGCGCATGCCCATGTCAAAGGAGAAACGCGTCCGGGTGGAGGATTTCTCGAAGATCATCGCCAGCGTGTGCCCTTCCAGAGGCGCGCCCGTATCGACGCGGCCCTTCGGCCAGCCTGCACGCGCCTTCTTCATGGCATGGGCCATATCCAGAATCTCTCGCAATTCAGCGGATTCCAGATGCCAGAGGTCAATAAAATGGCGCGGGCTCGTCTTCTCGGTCATCCAGTCTCACTCCCTTCAGGGGCTTCGCGAAGGCCGGGGGCATAGCGCGTTTTCGCCCGCAGCACCAGTGATAGGAGAAATCGGGCCGAAAACGGCTTCGCAAAGGACACGCAGCGAAAATGACAAAAAACTAATTGAGAATGACTTGCAAACTCATATAGGGTGTGAGACACAAGTTTTGAGAATGACTCGCAAACAAGATGGAGAGCCTCATGTGCCTGCCGATTGATGATAATGCCATGCTGTGCTGGCTGAAAAATCAGGTCACCGTGCTGGAAGCCTGGCGCGAAGAGCTTACCTGCCGACCGGAAACGTCGATCAGTATGATCACCCGGCTGGAACAGCATCGCACCTGGCTGCGCGAGGAAATCAGCCGTCTCGATCCGGGCCTGAAAGCCGCCTGATCCCCGAATTGTCGCGGCGCAGGACGTGTGCCCACCGTTTCCTCCCCGAAACACGCTTCCTGCGTCGCGGCATGTCTCATCTCCAGACTGGCGAACCGGCCGCGATTGCCCTATGTCACGGGGCAGAACAGCCGCCCAGACAGTCAGGGAGACTAAAGACATATGGACAACGTCCTCATCATTGGTGCCGGTGCCGCCGGATCCGTCGTCGCACAGAAATGCGCGATGGACCGCGACACTTTCAAACACATCCACCTCGCCTCTCGCCGCATCGAAAGTTGCGAGAAGGTCGCCGCGCTCTGCAAGACGCCGATCGAGATCAGCCAGGTGGATGCCGACAATGTCGAGGAGGTTGTCGCCCTCATCAACAAGGTAAAGCCGGACCTGTTGATCAACATGGCCCTGCCCTATCAGGATCTGCCGATCATGGATGCCTGCCTGGAAGCGGGCTGCAACTATATGGACACGGCAAACTATGAGCCGCGCGATGTCGCGAAGTTCGAATATAGCTGGCAGTGGGCCTATCAGGACAAGTTCAAGCAAGCCGGCCTGACCGCCATTCTGGGCTGCGGATTTGATCCGGGCGTGACGAACATCTTCTGCGCCTATGCCCAGGAATTTCTGTTCGACGAGATCGAATATATCGACATCGTGGACTGTAATGCTGGCGATCATGGCAAGACGTTCGCGACGAACTTCAATCCGGAGATCAACCTTCGTGAAGTGACGCAGGACGGCAAATACTGGAAAGATGGCGAGTGGATCGAGATCCCCGCCCTCTCCATCAAGACGATGATCGACTATCCGGAAGTCGGACCGAAGGCCTCCTACCTGATCTATCACGAGGAAGAGGAAAGCCTGGTCAAGCACATCAAGGGCCTGAAGCAGATCCGCTTCTGGATGACCTTTGGTGCCGAATACATCAAGCATCTGGAAGTGTTCAAATCCATCGGCCTGATCGGTCTGCAGCCGATCAAGCACAAGGGCATGGACATTATCCCGATGGAATTCCTGAAGGATCTGCTGCCGCCGCCAAGCTCACTGGCGGAAGGCTATACTGGCAAGACCTCCATCGGCATCATCGCGCGCGGCACCAAGGATGGCGAGCCGGTGGCGAAGATGATCTACAATGTCTGCGACCATGCCGAAACCAACAAGGAAGTCTCCGCGCAGGCCGTTTCCTACACGACGGGCGTGCCGCCGGTTTCCGGCGCGGCGATGTTCTTCCGGGGCGAATGGTCCGGGCACGGCGTGTTCAATGTCGAGCAATTCCCGGCCAAGCCCTTCCTGGAAGATGTCGCCAAACGCGGCCTGCCCTGGCACATCATCGATGTCGATGGCGGCGACCAGGAAGACCTGTTTGCGGTAGAGACCTAAGTCACGATTTTGCGGGGACACGAATCAATCCGTGCGCCCCGCAAGACCCGCAGAAAACGACAGGATCATCATGACAGAGACAAACACACCGCCCGGGATGGAACTGACGCTGCGGACGCTGGCCATGCCCGCGGACGCGAATGCCTCTGGAGACATTTTCGGGGGCTGGGTGATGTCGCAAATGGACCTTGCCGCCGCTGTACGTGCCAATGAGCGCTGCAATGGACGCACCGTGACGGTCGCGGCGAACGAGATCATCTTCAAACAGCCGGTACATGTCGGTGACACGCTGTGCGTTTACACCGAAGTTGAAAAAGTGGGCCGCACATCTATCGTCATACGTCTGGAGACCTGGGCGCGACGCGCCTTGTCCTCTCAGCGTGACAAGGTGACCGAAGCGCGCTTTACCATGGTCGCCGTCGACAGCGATGGTCGTCCACGGCCCGTGGATGGCCCCGCGGCCTGATATACTTCAAGGCCCAATACCTCAAGGCCAGATACCTCAAGGACTGATCCCTCATGACCCCGTCCCCTCTGCCAGATCACATCCCCACCCCCTGCTTCGTGCTGGACGTGGCGCGCCTGCGGAAGAATCTGGAGGCGGCGCAGCGCGTTCGGGAGGAAGCCGATTGCAAGGTCCTGCTGGCGACCAAGGCCTTCTCCCTGCCCGCGGCGTTTCCGATGATGACGGACTATCTGGACGGCACTACGGCCAGCGGCGAGCATGAAGCCATCATGGGCCATGAAAGCTTTGGCAAGGAAGTGCATGTCTATTCCCCGGCCTATACGGAAAATGAAGTCCGCCGTCTGACGGAGGTGGCGCAGCACATCTATTTCAACTCCAATGAACAGCTGCAGCGCTTTGGCGACATTGCCCGCGATGCGGGTGCGAAAGTGGGCCTGCGCGTCAATCCCGGCTATTCCAATGCTACGCTGGGAGGAGACCTCTATAACCCTTGCGCCCCCGGCAGCCGGTTTGGCGAAGTCGCGTCAAAGCTGGACGAGGTTGACTGGTCTGGCGTCGACATCTTCCATGTGCACGCCCTGTGCGAGAGCCTGCATGAAGGCTCTGTTGGCCTGATCAATCATGTGGCGGACAATTTCGGCCAGTATATCGAGCAGGTGAATGCCGTGAATTTTGGCGGCGGCCACTTCCTGAACAAGGACGGCTATGATGTCAGCCAGCTGATCAATGCGATCAAGGCTTTCAAGGCACGGTTTGGCGTCGAAGTCGTACTGGAGCCCGGCGCGGGACTCGTCGTGAATACGGGCGAGCTGTATGCCAGCGTGCTGGCGCTGCACTGGAACGAAATGGACCTGGCCATTCTGGATGCGTCTGCCTCCACCCATATGCCGGATGTTCTGGAAGTGCCTTACCGCCCGGACATTATCGGCGCCGGCCAGCCAGGGCAGAAGGCACACACCTATCGGCTTGGCGGGAAAACCTGCATGACCGGCGATGTGATTGGCGACTATTCCTTCGATGCCCCGCTGAAGCCAGGTGATACGCTGATCTTTACCGACCAGATGCACTATTCCTTCGTCAAGACGAACACGTTCAACGGCACACCGCTGGCCAATCTGGCCGTGCGCTGGGAAGACGGCATTGTCGAGATGCTGTCAGACTTCGGCTACGAAGACTTCCGCCACCGCCTGGGGCGCTAATCCGGACAGGGAAATTCACGCTCCGATCTTAACCGGTCCTTGCACCAGCCGAGCTATTCTCCGCTTTCGGAGGAAATGGCCCATGCGCAGACCATCCGCGGCAATCCTGTTGATATTCCTGCTGAATGCGGGACCAGCCCTTGCCCATGGGGGCGGTCTGAATGCGCAGGGCTGCCACACAAACCGCAAGACCGGTGACTATCATTGTCACCGTAGTTCATCCTCAGCCTCCCCTGCCCCAAGGCCCCAACGTACCAGCCCGGCAGATCGCATCCAGCCTTTGACCTCGCCTGTTTCACCCACCCGCACCTTCCGAAATTGCACAGAGGCCCGCGCAGCGGGTGCCGCTCCGGTCCGCAGGGGCGAACCCGGCTATGGCCCCCACCTCGACCGCGACAATGACGGCCTAGGCTGCGAGTGAAGCCATCCGTACCCGGTTCGGGTCTGCTGGGAAAACCTAAATCAAAATGTCCCGCTCATTGCCGAGGGAGGGAATGCGGGTGCGGGCTTTGGCGATGGCGTCAAGGTCGAGATCCGCCAGAAGGATGCCAGGCATGTCATCGGCTTTCTCGGCCAGTACTTCACCCCAGGGCGAGATGATCAGCGAGTGGCCGAAGGTTTCGCGGCCATCCTCATGCGTGCCGCCCTGGGCGGGCGCGATGACGAAGCTGCCGGTCTCGATGGCCCGCGCCCGGACGAGAACATGCCAGTGCGCCTGCCCCGTCACACGGGTGAAGGCGGCGGGAATGGTCAGGATACCGGCCCCGGCCTGGGCTAGCTTTCGGTAAAGATGCGGGAAGCGCACATCATAGCAGATGCTGAGGCCCAGCGTGGCAAAGTCTGTCTCGGCCAGCACGGCGCGCTCCCCCGGCCGGTAAGCGCGGCTTTCGCGATAGCTCTGCCCGTCACCAACTTCGACATCGAACATGTGGATCTTGTCATACCGTGCACGGATGCTGCCGTCTGGCGCGATCAGGATGGAGCGATTGGCAAAGCGATCTTCCCCCTCCACCGTGACGGCGATCGACCCGATCAACAGCCAGACGGCCAGCTCCTCCGCCAGTGCGCGCAATGCGGCGAGAGCCGGGTCATCCACTTCTGCCATCAGCTTCTGGCGAGCCATGCCGGGGCGGATATCCAGCAGATTGGTCATCTCCGGCGTAGCAATGAGCTGAGCCCCCTGCCCTGCCGCCTCGCGGATCATCTGGCTGGCATGGGCAATGTTCGGCGCGACTTCCACACCGGAACGCATCTGAATACAGGCGGCACGTAATTGGGTCATGGCAGGCACCCTATCGGATCTGCGGCAAGGCGATAGCCCCGTTCAACTTGGCGCCACCCTGCAAGGATCAGATGCCAGTGCCGGGCAGCAGATCTTCCAGGAAATAGGCTGACAGGGCGTTGCGACCAGCTAGCTGGCTTTTACGGTAAACCGCCCGCGCCTGCTCGCGTACTGTGCGTTCACTCGTCTTGCGCAGATCGGCTATTTCTTGCAGGGACAGCCCCTTCAGCAGCAGCAGGCCGACATCGGATTCCGCATCTGTCAGACCCCAGGCCGAAAACTGCCGTGCGATGGCAAGGCCCAGGCCCTGAACCAGCGCGCGGTTCTCTTCCTGCCAGCGGCCAGCATCCTGACGGGCATCGGCCAGCGCCCGGCGCAATCGGCCGAAACGCCACAACATGGCCCCGAGCCCAAAGGACGCCGCGACCAACACGATCATCTCTGCTGCAAGATGCGCCACGCCAACCCCCTCCCCGCGATCGGTAAGAAGGTCTACGCCAATAAATAGCGCGATCGCGCCAAACAGCGCGGCTATGCCCAGAAGGCCTCTGCGTCCGGATACGTCATCTGACATAAACACATCTTGCCCAAACCCGCCGGAATGGGAATGCGTCATGTGGCGGGTAGCCGGGCCCAGCCCCGCGGCGCACTTTTACGCCCATGCCACCCCTGCAGCATGGAGCCCACAATATGAACCAATCATCTTCGCGACAGACCGTCTGGGACCCGCTTGTGCGGATCGGCCACTGGACCCTCGTTATCGCCTTTTTCACCGCCTATTTCGCTGGTGATGACCTGTTCAACATCCACACATGGGCGGGCTATGTCGTGGCGACCTATGTGGTGGTCCGCATCGTCTGGGGCCTCGTCGGCACGCGGCATGCTCGGTTTGCGGATTTTGTCCGCGGTCCGGGCGCAGTGTTCGGCTATCTGCGCGGTCTCTTCACGGGCAAGGTTCCAGACTATGCCGGGCACAATCCGGCAGGCGGCGCCATGGTGGTCGCCCTGCTGTTCAGCCTGGCGATGACCACATCTGCAGGCATGGCGCTGTATGCCGTTGAGGACAATGCAGGACCACTGGCCGGGATTGTGACCGAAGCGACGTTCGCGCCACTGGCGGCAAATTTCGGCGAAAACGAAGAGGAAGAGGAACATGAGCGTGACGGTGGCCATGAGGAATCCGGCGCCGAAGAATTGCTCGAAGGCGTGCACAAGGCTTTCGTCTACATCACGCTGGCTCTGGTCGGCCTGCACCTTGCCGGTGTGGTCGCCTCAAGCCTTGTCCATAAGGAAAATCTTGCCCGCGCCATGGTGACCGGCCACAAGAAGGCGCATGACGCAGAGCATGGCGACGCCTGAGGCAGGCACCGCCAGAGCCGGAACTACATGCTGAACTCGCCCAGCCAGTCGAGCGCGGCCTCAAGAGCAAGGTCCGGCCCATCGCCATTGTCAGCGATCACTTGATGTGGCGGCGTCCATTCATGGCGCGGTGTACCATAGACATGGGCAAGGCTGTAGGCGGGCAGACGAATGGGAATGCCGACGCGGCTGAGCATGTAGTCTTCGACGCCGCCGGCAAGGCGTGCCATATCGCTGCCAAAGACGTCGCCACGCCGGGCCCCGTCAAAGCCGATGGCCAGTCCTTCGCCCATGCTGCCGGTCCAGCGGCCTACCAGCACGACAACCGGTCCCTCTGCCGTCCAGCGGCCATGGGGCGCCGCCTGTTTGACCCAGGCAGGTTCATCCATGGGCAGGATACGCTGATAACTTGCCGGCTCACTCAGGAAATGACCAAGGATTGGCTCGGCCACATCCGTATTGCCGCCGCCGGGCGTGTCTCGAAGGTCGAGCACCCAGCCGCGAGCGCCTTTCAGCTGCTTCATGGCCGCGTCAAAGGCCGCGACCGTGTCGCTGTCGCCCAGGGAATTGTTGAGGCGGATGTAGCCAATCCGGCCAGGCAGCATTTCAGCCGACACGAATTCCTGCGGCGCGGGTATCTCATGATTGTCAAGCGAGAGCGTATCCGGACCGCCCTCTCGTGCGACGGTGACAGAGCGCGGCTCATTGCGGTAGCCTGCGGCAGCGGCGTTCAGGGCCCAAGCTTTCTGGGCCGGGCCATACACAACACCTTTCGGCTGCAGGCGCGTCTCCATTGCTTCTTCCAGCGGACGGCCATTGATGGCGATGACACGGTCACCAACTTTCAGGCCGGCCTGCGCTGCCGCGCTGCCGTGCCGAACGGCGACGACCTGATCCCCTGTCAGCCAATAATCTGCCCCTGACGGAACAAGGCGCGGGGAGAGTCCGGAATTCGTGCCAAAGCTGGCATGTGGATCATGTAGCGCATCCAGCAAGGTCTCCAGAACCTGCAATTGCTCAGCCTTGCTGGCGACGGAGCCGACCATGTCCGGAATGTCTGCGCAGGCAGCCTCCCAAGTGTCGCGGCGGGACTCATAGAAAGCGTATTCGGTGCGCACCAAGGCGCACAGCTCCTCAGCGGCGGCGAGCGTAGCGGGACGCATATCCGGCTGAGTAATAGTGGCCGTGTGCGACAGGGGCGCCGTCTGGGCGCACCCTGCCAAAAAGAGACTGGCCAGCAGCAGGCCAGGTCTTAGATGTCCCATTCGCTGAGCGCCGCATCGATGATGCCCGTCGCTTCTCGGACATTCTCGTCATTAATGATCAGCGGCGGCGCAAGACGCAGCACATTGTTGCCCGCCACTCCGACAAGCAGATGCTTGTCACGGCAGACGCCCTGAAGGCCTTTCGGATCAGCCTTCATCTTGAGGCCGGTCAGCAGGCCCTTGCCGGTGACGCCTTCCACCTTGTCCGGATGGCTGTCAGCTAGGCTCTTCAGGCCCTGAGCCAGCGTGCCGGACACACGCCGCACTTCGGCAAGGAAATCCTCATCGGAGATGATGTCCCAGACAACATTGCCGACAGCCATAGCCAGCGGGTTGCCGCCATAGGTGGAGCCATGGCTGCCGGGTTGCATGTGTTCACCGCATGCCTCGGTCGTCAGGCATGCGCCAAACGGGAAACCGCCGCCAATACCTTTTGCAGAGCACAGAATATCCGGCGCGGCGCCGTCTACCCATTCATGAGCGAACAGCTTGCCGGTCCGGCCCATGCCGCACTGGACTTCATCATAGATCACCAGCACGCCGTGCTCGTCGCACAGTTCGCGTAGGCCTTTCAGGCATTGTTCCGGCATGGCACGCACGCCGCCTTCACCCTGCACCGGCTCGACCAGAACGGCCGCGGCTGTGGGCTGGGAGACAGCTTCCTTCAGCGCGTCGTGGTCGCCCCATTCAAGGTGCACGAAGCCAGGAAGGGCCGGACCGAAGCCTTCAAGGTATTTCGGATTTCCGCCAGCATTGATCGCGCCCAGCGAGCGGCCGTGAAAGGCACCCGTGAAGGTGATGATGTCGATGCGTTCCTCACGGCCATTGGCCCAGTGATATTTGCGCGCGGACTTGATCGCGCACTCGATCGCCTCGGTGCCGGAATTGGTGAAGAAGACGCGATCCGCAAATGTATCACGGCAGATTTTGTCGGCCAGTTCTTCCGCCCCGCGCACGCGGAACATGTTGGAGGTGTGCCACAGCTTGTCAGCCTGGTCGCGGAGGGCATTGACCATGGCCGGGTGGGCATGACCAAGGGCGTTAACGGCGATGCCAGCGATGAAGTCCAGATATCGCGTGCCATCCTCGGTGAAAAGGCAGACACCCTCCCCTTTTTCGAAGACTTCTTCCGGTGGCCGGTAGACTGGCATGATGTGCTGGCGCGGATCGCTCATGATGGCTCCCTAGGATCTGCAAGAATTACATTTGATCAGAGGCATGGCCGGGCGCTGACTCGGAGTCAACACATCAGCCTGCCCCGGTAGGGCATTTTACTGATCCATCAGAGACAGCAGGATATCTCATCGTTCTCATTAAAAAAGATTAATCGAAATTCGATAATAATGCTTGACGTTTATCGATAATCGTTTATTGATATTCATGAAGCCAAGGCGGACCGGGGTGATGTTCAAAACGCCCCCTACCTCACCTGAGCCATTGTCCCGGACTGCCTTGGCCTACCGAATTTCCCTGAGTGAAACAAAAAGGCGCGAAAGCCTCATTCGAGCTTTCGCGCCTTCCACCGTTTGCAGCGTTTCCTCCCAGAAACTTGCTGTGTCATATGGCCGCGCGTTTACGGATATGTCAAGATTATGAATTCAAGTTTTTCAACAAATCTGGTCAAGAATCTTTGCTGCACTGCGCAATAAAGACAACGAGTTCCGCGCTTGCGGGGGCCATTCAGCACCTGTGGAGACTGCAAGAACCGCCTCACTTTTCAGAATAACCCCGTCCGACAACACTTTCAGGCCATTGGCTTTAAGGGTTGCCCCTGTTGACGTGATATCGACGATCACATCCGCAGACCCGGTGGCGGGCGCAGCTTCAGTCGCTCCCGCGCTTTCGACGAGGCGATATTCCCCGACAGATTTGGCCGCGAAGAACCGCCGGGTAAGTCGCATGTATTTGGTTGCGACCCGCAGGCGACGGTGATGCGCCTTGCGGAAGGCGGCGCCAGCGGCTTCGAGGTCCGACATCGTATCGACATCCAGCCAAGCCTGTGGCACCGCAACGATCACGTCTGCACCGCCAAAGCCGAGCCGCTCTGCGACCCGGAACTCTGCGTCGCCCGTGGGTGACAGATCCTGCAGCAAGTCTTCTCCGGTCACGCCAGCATGGATGGTGCCATCGATCAAACCCTGCGCAATCTCACGCGCAGACAGAAGACGCATGTCGACCTCTCCCAACCCGTCAATCTCTGCCTGGTAGCCGCGCTCCCCGCCGATCTGGCGAATAGGAAAGCCCTGCTCGCGGAACCAGTCTTCCGTTTTTTCCTTCAGCCGCCCCTTGGACGGGATCGCCAGTGACAGACGGGTCATGCGCCCCTCCCCTTTGCTCGAAGCACGCGGTCCGGCCGGATCACGCTGCCGATGGCGGTTGCATGCGCCCTGCCCTTCGACAGGCCGGCGACAAGACCGTCATAGCGCCCGCCCGTGGCGATGGGCTGGCGGTCGGTCAGGTTCGCGCCCAGAGTCTCGAACAGGAAGCCGTCATAATAGGTGAAGCGCCGCCCGAAGCCGGAGCGGAACCCGCAAATGGCTTTCACGTCCGGCAGCAATTCGCAGATCAGCTCCATCCGCCGGGCGACCCGGTCGATGGCTTCATGCGCCTTTGTGAGGCCATGCCGCACGGCAATCGCATCCAGCTGGTCGGCCGCTTCCGAGGCCGTGCAGTTCACCGCCGCCAGCGCGCCGATGATTTCGCGGACTTCCGGAGGAACACCGCCCGCCGCCTGCGCCGCGGCACGGCCGCGAAGGCCCGCAATGATCTCCGCAACGCTCCGCGTGCCGATCAGCGGGATACCCCGCGCCTCAAGCGCGGCGCGGAAGGCCGCTTCGGCCTCTTCGCGGGTTTTCGCTTCCAGAGTCGGGAGCAGGTCGTCTTCGATGGGCGCCGGTGCCGCCTCGATCAGGCCGCGCACGCCGCCCTCCTGGCGGAAACCGCTCTTCAGCAGATCGCCCGTCACGCGCGGCAGGCCGAGCGCATCAATGAACGCCGGAAACACAGCGAGGTCCCCCGTGGCGATGGCCACCGGGCGAATGTCGCAGGCCTGCACGGCCTCGTGCACCAGCGCGAAGGCTTCGGCATCCTCGGAGGGCGATGAGTCCCGGCCGAAACGTTCGAAGCCGACCTGGGTGAACTCCATCGGGTCTTCCGGCGTCGCCGGCAGGCGGAAGGCCTCAGCGGCGTAGCAATAGGCCTTTGGGCCATTGACGCCGGAGGCGAGCCGCTCCGCTTCGAGACCTGCCACCGGCAGTGTCAGGTCCGGTCGCATAACCATCTCGTTGCCGCGCTGATCCGCAAACACGCAGAGGCGCGCCCGCACCGCCTCCCCCGACAGTTCCAGCGGGATGTCGGACGGCAGGATATAGGACGGGTCGACAGGTTCGGCGCCGGAGCTTTCGAACACGCGCCGCGCCGCCCTTACGATAGCGGCGTGCGTCATGCCTGGGCCTCAACGATGGCGCGGATGGCTGCGACCATCTCACTGCGCGCGACTTCCATCTGGCCCGGGCGGGCCTCGCGGTATTCCTCATTGGACTGAATGGCCTTCGCCTTCAGCGCCCCCATTTCGAGGTCCTTGATCGTGACCGTGCCCTTGGCGATCTCGTCCTCGCCGACGATCACCACAGCCGGGGCATTGCGGCGGTCGGCATATTTCATCTGAGGACGCATGCCGGACGCGCCCATGTAAGCCTCCGCCCGGATACCTGCGCGGCGCAGATCCGTCGCGATGGAGAGCGCTGTGGACGGATTTTCCTTGTCGAGGTTCAGCACCACAACCGGACCGTCCAGCTTGCCGGTCTCACCCATGATCTGCAGGGCGGAGGCGAGCCGCGAGATGCCGATGGAGAAGCCTGTCGCCGGAACCGTCTCGCCGGTGAAGCGCGCGACGAGGTCGTCATACCGCCCGCCGCCACCGATGGAGCCAATGCGATAGGTCTTGCCGTCATCGCCGGTGACTTCGCGCAGCAGTTCGGCCTCATAGACCGGGCCGGTATAGTATTCGAGGCCGCGCACGACCGACGGGTCGATCGCGACATCGCCTTCCGGTGCGCCGAGCGCATCAAGCGCCAGCGCGATGGCTTCCAGTTCGGCGAGGCCGGCCTTGCCCTCTTCCGTCGAGCCTGTGGCCTTCGAAAGATTGGCCAGCGTTTCAGCCCGCGTTGCGGCACCCGCTTCGGCGAAAGCGAGCACGGCTTTCACCTTGTCCGCGTCCAGCCCTGCGCCCTTGGTGAAGTCCCCGCTCTCATCCATGCGTCCCTTCCCCAGAAGGTCGGCAACGCCGGAAGCGCCAAGGCGATCCAGCTTGTCGAGTGCGCGCAGGATGGCGAGGCGGGTCTCGGCGCTGGAGGCCCCCACCCCGTCCAGCACGCCGTTCAGCAGGCGGCGGGTGTTCACGCGCAGCACGAACTCGCCAGTCTGCATGCCCACGGCGCGGAGCGCTTCGGCGCCCATGGCGATCATCTCGGCATCGGCATGGAAGCCCGGCGCGCCGACCGTGTCGGCATCGCATTGCCAGAATTCGCGGAAGCGGCCGGGGCCCGGCTTCTCGTTCCGCCAGACCGGCCCGGCAGCATAGCGGCGGAACGGCTTGCCCAGTGACTGGCCGGCCTCTGCCACGAAGCGGGCAAGCGGTGCGGTCAGGTCATAGCGCAGCGAAATCCACTGTTCGTCATCGTCCTGAAGGGAGAAGACGCCGGCATTCGGGCGGTCGTCATCGGGCAGGAATTTACCCAACGCGTCGGCATATTCGAACGCACCGGTCTCCAGAGCCTCGAAGCCCCATTTGCGATAAACGCCGGTGATCGTCTCAACCAGCTTCGCTTGAGAATGGATCAGGGCCTCACGCTTGTCAGGGAAGCCGCGCGGCTTGCGGGCAAGTTGCTTGCCGGTGAGGGGCTTTGATTCCTTGTCACTCATGTCTCTTCAGATCCTGGTTGCCGACGCGCCTCGCATAGACGGAGACGGCCGTATTGGGAAGACAACACACAGAAGAAGCCCGAAGCCGGAGCAGCTCACCTCATCTTTTCTGGTTCTGGGGAATGAACACTTTGAAGAAGGCGCAGCCGGACCGGTTCGCGCCTCGCCGGCGCGTTATGCGTGGTGATGATGGTGGTGCAGCATCGTGTTCATTGCCGTGCCGAATACTGAGCGCAGTCCGGAAAGTCAACCGGCCGGCCCGGATCAGGCGCCCTTTTCTGGCCGGGTGAACGGCTTTTCCTGGCCTTCCCGACGCTCGATCACCTTGAAGATGCCCGTGCCTCGCATCAGCAGCTTGTCGCCCGTATATATGCGGCCTTCGACTGTGAAAACATCATCCTGACGGCCAACAACAATGCCATGCCCTTCAACAAAGCTGCCAAGTGGCGCGCCGGAGAGAAAGTCGCACATCAGGCGGACGGTGACCCACCAAGTGTCCTCATCCTTTTCGACCGCTGCGCCCCAGGCCATATCCGCGAAGGTCATCAACATGCCGCCATGGGCATTCATCATGCCATTGGTGTGGTGTTCCTCGACGCGGAACGCGCGCCGCAGCACACCATTCTCATCCCGCTTTTCAAACAATGGCCCAACCTGACGGCCAAAGCCCCGATGCCATGGCAGCGTCGTATAGCCAGCCGGCAAATCATCCGTCTGATTTCTAGTAAGATCGTCACTCATATAAAGTGGATTAGCGCCGTACCGGTGCAAAGGCCAGTGCGGATGTTGCGCAAAGCATTCAGGGACAATCCCGCCTGGCACTCCCCTTCGCTATCGTCACCACTGCGCCGCACATGCATCTTAAGGTGGCTCTACTTTGGCAGGCGACCGAGGAAAACCGCCATTAGGGTTCCCCATGCGGTGAAGGCGGGCTGACCTTTGTCGGCAAAGGCGTAATGGTCTGGTCTGTCTTCGGCGCAAATTTCGCGCGCAAGGGTCCAGCCGAACTGATCATCAAAAAGACCCTGCCCGAAAGTAAAGTGTGCGGTGTGCTTCGGCTTGTGCCAGACTGAAGATCCGCATTCGCCGCAGAAGCCCCTCCGCGCGATCTTGGATGATCTCCATTCTTTCACCGGCCCGTCAATGGTGAGAATGTCATCACAGATGACACCCATCCAGACGCCACCGGTCCAACGCCGACACATCTCACAATGGCAGGCACCATAAGTGTTTGGAGCCACGACCCTGAAGGTGACCTTGCCGCAGGCGCAACTGCCCGTCATCTCACGCATTGCGCCCCCCTTTTTGATTCTCCTAGAGCCCCACAGCGGCGCGCGCCTCAGCCTGGCGGGCCGCAACTTTCTCGATATCAAAGCCGTCGAGGCTTTCATTGAACAGCTGGTAGAAGTTCAACTCTGCGCCCAGCCGCAGATAGGCGGCGCCGAGGCCAATCGCGGCGCGGTCCATGAAGACAAATTCACGCGGCACCTTGACCGGGCCCTTCTCTTTCAACAGGCGGCGAACCTCGAACGCCTCGCGCCGACCATACTCACCCGCCGTCACCCCATCGGCGACACTGCGCACGCGGTCATCCAGCAGCGGGCCATAGATGAAGCGCGCCCAGATATTGAGAACTTCGACGAGTTCCTTCGACAGGCCCTCAAAGCCCCACTTCTCATAGGCGGCAAAGGTGGCGTCGAAATCATCCTTCGACAGCGCGCGGTAGAGATCGACCACGCCGCTGACGAATTCAGGCGGGAAAACACGGATACAGCCAAAATCCAACAGGTTGAGACCGGTCCCCTCCCCCGTCACCTGATAATTGCCGAGATGCGGGTCACCATGAATGACGGCGTGGGAGTTGAATGGCCCCCACCAGGTCCAGAACAGCATTTCGGCGATACGGTTGCGGGTCTCCTGCGGAGCATCCTCAAACGCGGTGAGCCGCTTGCCATCCATCCAGGTCATGGTGAGCAGGCGGTCTGTCGACAGGTCGAGCACGGGATCCGGCACGGTCACAAAGTCATGTTGCCTCAGCATAAGCTCATAGAGGGCCATGTGTTTGGCCTCCCGCGCATAATCGAGTTCCTCGCGCAGACGATCTGTGATCTCGTCTACCATGGCGGTCGGGTCGATGGAGCCATCCATGCGCTTGAACAGGCCAAGCACCGTTTTCAGCTGGCCGACATCGGATTCCACAGCGCTCGCCATGTCAGGGTATTGCAGCTTGCAGGCAACCCGGCGGCCATCATGCATCGTCGCCATGTGCACCTGGCCGAGCGAGGCGGCGTGGGCGGCCTGCTTTTCAAAGTCCGCAAAGCTGTCCTGCCAGCCCGCCCCCAGCTCTGCCCGCATGCGGCGTTTGACGAAGGGCCAGCCCATGGCCGGTGCCTCTGCCTGCAACTGGCTCAGCTCGGCGGCATATTCCGGGGGCAGGAAATCCGGAATGGTGGAGACCATCTGGGCGACCTTCATCAAGGGACCCTTGGACTTGCCCAGCGCTGCCGCCAGCGCGCGGGCGATCTTCTCGTCCCCTTTGTCCCCGCCGAACAGGGATTGCGCGGCAAATGTCAGGCCTGCGCCGGAGAGATTGGCCCCGACTTTGGCCGTGCGAGCAAGACGGCCGGTCAGGCGATTGCGTTCGGGATCCTGGGAGGCGGGAGCATCATCTGTCATGCACGGGATATAGGCAGCCCGAGAGCAAAGAACCAATACGTGATAGTATGCACTTGCCAGTCAGGTGACTCGAACCAGATGACAGGTATGTCATGTTTGCGGTATATGGCGCGCCTTCGCGTCAGAGAGGCGCCTCAAATCCGAATGCCCACGACAGTTTCCCCGGATTGGGCACCGGGGCGTAGATTGAACCGGACTATACAGGCCGCGACACATTGAAGGTCAGCGCCACACCGTGATCAGCAGGAATTTCTTTTATGGCTTACAAAACACTCCTCACTGAGGTCGACGAAGATGCGGGCATCGCCCTCATCACCCTAAACCGCCCAGAGAGCCTGAATGCCCTCTGCGAAGAGATGATGAATGAATTGAGCAATGCCCTCGACCGGTTTGAAGCCGACGAGGAAATCGGCTGCATCATCCTGACCGGCGGCAAGAAGGCCTTCTCCGGCGGCGCGGACATCAAGGAGATCCAGGACAAGACCTTCCCGGAATCCTATTATGAAGACTTCATCAGCAGGAACTGGGAGCGCGCAGCCCGCATGCGCAAGCCCGTCATTGCTGCTGTATCCGGCTACGCCATTGGCGGCGGATGCGAATTGGCGCTGATGTGCGACATCATTCTGGCGGCAGACACAGCCCGCTTCGGCCAGCCGGAAGTGCGCCTGGGGGTGATCCCCGGTGCAGGTGGCACGCAGCGCCTGGCCCGCGTGATAGGCAAGTCGAAAACCATGGAATTGTGCCTGACAGGCCGCATGATGGAAGCCAAGGAAGCGGAGATGTGCGGCCTGGTCAGCCGGGTTGTACCGGCAGATGACCTGCTGGACGCCGCCCGCGAGCTGGCGCGCACCATCGCCTCCATGCCGCTGGCCTCTGCGCTAATGATCAAGGAAGCGGTCAATATTGCCTACGAAACCCCGCTGAGCCAGGGTATTCAGTTCGAACGTCGCCTGTTCCAGTCCCTGTTCTCTACAGATGACCAGAAAGAAGGCATGGCCGCCTATATCGAAAAGCGCTCCGCACACTTTAAGGACAAGTAGGCCCATAAAGGCCGAAAGAGTGCAGCCAAGCCTGCATTTTCCTGCCTTTGTCCCCATATGCGCTGTTGACGCCAACCCGCCCTTTATGTATTTCCGCGCCTTCAGTCTGAAGGGAAGCCTTCGGGCCACAGGAGTTTATTATGGCTAATACCCGTTCTGCCAAGAAAATGGTCCGCAAGATTGCGCGCCGCACCGAAGTGAACAAAGCCCGCCGTTCGCGCGTGCGTACTTTCGTTCGCAAGGTTGAGGAAGCGATTGCATCTGGCGACAAGTCTGCTGCACAGGATGCCCTGCGCAGCGCACAACCCGAATTGATGCGTGCCGTCACCAAAGGCGTCATGCACAAGAACACATCGGCTCGTAAGGTGTCTCGCCTGTCTGCCCGCGTAAAGGCAATGAGCTGATCACCGGATAAACCGGGCCTGATCTTGAAAAACCCGCCGGGCGACCGGCGGGTTTTTTCTTGCGCGAAATCCTCCTACAAATTTTCGTATCCGGGCTTTCCAACCCATACAGACTCATGGATATTTGGTCGTGGAATTGCGAAAATGAAACGTCTCGACATTCCAGCCTTGCAGGAATGTGCTGACTTAATTTTAGGCTGTTTGACGGTAACGATTTCGACCAGAATTTCACAGCCTATTGCGGCCATCCCCTGTTGACAGAACAGTTGCGAACAAAAGTACCGAACGACTCACTCACAAAAAAATTCCACTGCCCAAACGACTGATTTGATTGCGATTTGCCGACGGCGGGAAAGAGTCAAGCAGCCAAAACCCGCTGTCAAAAAAAAGTTGCACTTGTCAGAAAAATCCCCGTTCGGTACTTTGAATACACCAACGAAAAGCTCTCTCTACACGGAGTATCGCGGGGCCAGATTCTCATCTGGTTAGAGAGGCTGTGTGCCAGTTGGACAGAGTGTAACGATAACTAGAAAATGGGGCTCGGCATGGACGGGAACAGACTCTTTGATTCAAAAACTGGCGTAGAGTTCAACACTTCTGACAAGGCGCGCAATACGCCAGGCCAGGAAATTTGGCTGACCGTCAAGGCGCACCTGGCGACCATTCTAAATGCAGCAGACTATGATCGCTGGATTGATGATCTGCGTCTTGTGGCAGAAGTGGATGGAGAGATGGTCATTGCGGCACGCGACCCTCTCTCCTTTGATCGCGTGAATGGCGCCCATCGCCATGCGATCCAGCGCATCTGGCGTGAGCATGATCATGCGCGCCGGGCAATCCGCTTGGTCTGCTGGCGCACCGCGCCGCAGGACCTTCTGGAGATTGTGAAAGATCCGTGGGAAGTGGCTGCCCCGGCTCAGGAACCCAAGGAACAGGCGGCCCCAGCAGAACAGAAAGTGGCCTCCACAGGCGCGCCTCTGATGACGTTTGACACCCTCGTCACAGGCGAGGCAAATGAACTGGCCTTCGAGATGGCGCGTCGTATTGCCAGCGGCCTACCTGTCGGTACACTGACAACTTTGTTTTACGGTCTGCAAGGCACCGGCAAGACGCATCTGCTGCATGCGCTTAAAGCTGAGGCAGAGCGTCGTGATGCCGACTGCCACATCGTCTATCTGACGGCAGAGGAATTCCTCTCCTCTTACACCGATGGCGTAAAGGTAAAGGATACAAGCCAGCTGAAGAAGCGCCTGCGCGCGGCCAGCATCCTGATGATTGATGACCTGCACCGCATCAGTGGTAAGCCGGGCACCGAGAACGAGCTGTTCCAGAACATCCGCGAAGTCACGGCAAATGGTGGCCATGTCATCCTGGCGGGCGACAAGGCCCCCGGCGATGTGACCGGGTTCAGCCCGCGCATGGTCAGCGAGCTGAAAGGTGCAACAACTGTTGAAGTTGGCGCACCGGATGCCCGCATGCGTCATGAGATCATGCGCCGCTTGGCTGACCACATTCAGACCGGTCATCCGGAGTTCATCGTCACAGACGATATGATTTCCGAGTTCAATGCCGGCATTCGTGGCCAAGCCCGTGAGATGACAGGCGCGATCTGGAATCTCTACACAGAGGCCTCCTTCGGGGCCCGCACGCCGACCATGGACATGGTGCGCAAGATTATCCGCCGGACCGAAGGCGATGTGCGCCAACCCTCCATCGAACTGGTCAAGAAAGCGGCCATGAAAGTGTTCGACATTTCGAAAACGGACATCGAGAGCCCCAGCAAGGCCCGGAATGTGGTCTATCCGCGCCAGATCGCCATGTATCTCTGCCGAGAACTGACCGGGAAATCCTTCCCACAGATCGGTCGCAGCTTTGGCAAACGGGACCACACGACCATCCTGTACGCCCACCGCAAAGTGGCAGAGGCCCTGGCAGAGGATCGTGAACTCGCGGCACATGTGAAGCAGGTCAATGAAATGATCCTGGAGCTTCAGGCCGCTGGCATGAACTAGGCGATTTCGAGAAAGCCAGCCGAAATCACTATCAGCGCTTGGCTTTTTTGACTCTTTGAGTAAGTGTGCTCGGCCCGCTCTTCTAGGAGAGCGGGCTGATTCCACTCCGGGACCACCTTTTCCGGACAGAAGCAGCCGACTGATGAAGAATTCCGGGCACCCTTTCAAGTGTCCCCCCGACGAACGGAACGGACGATGAAACTGACGATTGAACGTGGCGACCTGCTGAACGCACTCTCTCATGTGCAGAATGTGGTGGAGCGCCGGAACACGATCCCTATCCTCTCCAACGTCTTGCTGGAAGCGGGCAATGGCGAACTGAAGCTGACCGCAACAGATCTCGACATCGAAGCGGTCGACAGCGCCGATGCCTCCGTAGAACGCGAAGGCGCGGTGACGGCACCAGCCGGCACGCTGTTCGACGTGGTGCGTAAACTGCCCGCAGGATCTGAGGTCGTGCTTGAGGTTCAACCCTCCAGCTCGCGCCTGCAGATCACGGCCGGACGCTCCCATTTTGAACTGCCAACGCTACCCGCTGCCGACTTCCAGACGATGAGTTCTGATGATGGCGCAACGAAATTCGCGCTGGACGCAAAAGACTTTGCCCGCCTGATTGACAAGACACGCTTTGCAATCTCGACCGAGGAGACCCGTTACTATCTGAACGGTGTCTATCTGCATGGCGCAAAGACAGATGAGGGCGACGCTGTGCTGCGCACGGTTGCCACCGATGGTCACCGTTTGGCGCTGGCGGAAGTGCCTGCTCCGGCCGGATCGGAAGACCTGGAAGGTGTGATCGTGCCGCGCAAGGCTGTCGCTGAAGCGCGTCGTCTGGTCGACACGGTTGATGGCGACGTCGAAATCGAAGTGTCCGACACGAAGATTGTCGTGCGCGCCGGGCGCGCCGTGCTGACCTCGAAACTGATCGATGGCTCGTTCCCGGATTATGGCCGCGTGATCCCGAAAGGGAATGACAAGAAGCTGACCCTGGACAACAAATCCTTCGAAGCCGCCGTAGACCGCGTGTCCACCGTTTCTGCAGAACGGTCTCGCTCCGTGAAGCTGTCCCTCTCCGAGGGCAAGCTGGTGCTGGCCGTGAACCATGCTGAAACCGGCGCAGGTAATGAAGAGCTAGAAGCTGAATATGCGTCCGATCCGATGGAAATCGGCTTCAACGCAAAATACCTCCTGGATATTGCCGGTCAGATCGAAGCGGTGGATGTGGAGTTCATGTTCAATGATCCCGCCTCCCCTGCCCTGGTGCTCGACCCGTCCGATGACAGCGCGCGCTATGTGCTGATGCCGCTGCGGGTATAATGATCTGCGGGACAGCCCGCTGAAGAGATGACTGCGCTAACCCGGCTGACCCTGACGGATTTCCGCAATTACGCGTCGCTGGCCCTGCCGCTGGATGGGCGCCATGTCTGCCTGTATGGTGCGAATGGCGCAGGCAAGACCAATCTTCTGGAAGCCATCAGCCAGCTTGGCCCTGGCCGCGGCCTACGCTCTGCCACCTTGCAGGAAATGACGCGCAAGGATGCCCCCGGCGGCTGGGCAGTCTCGGCCACATTGCTCAGTGGGCAGAAGATTGGCGTGGGGCTCGACAGCGGCCCAAGCGCCAAGCGCAATGTACGGATTGATGGCGCCCCGGCCACAGCGTCTGATCTGGCGGAACTGATCCGCATCGTGTGGCTGACTCCTTCCATGGACGGCGTGTTCCGCGGCAGCGCCTCGGACCGGCGGCGTTTCTTCGACCGGCAGGTCATGTCTCACATGCCTACACATGGTACCGCTGCAAGCCGCTATGAAAAAGCGATGCGTGAGCGTAATGCCCTGCTGGAGCGTGGCCACGTCGACCCTGCTTGGGCCGATGCTATTGAAGCCCGCATGGCCGAGGCTGGCGCGGAGATGGCAATCAACCGCGCCTATGTGCTGGAAGCCTTGCAGGCCGCTATCGAGACACGGCCCGAAGGCCATTTTCCAAAGGCGGATCTCTCGCTGGAGGGCAAAGCCGAAATTGCTGCCCTGCGTGGAGATGATTTCAAGAGCATCTTTGAAAGCCTGGCCGAGACCTTCCGCACCACGCGGCGACGCGACATTGCGGCCGGACGCACAATTGATGGCCCGCACCGCACAGATCTGGACGTGATCCACCGCCCGACGGGCGCACCCGCAAAGGACGCCTCGACCGGGCAGCAAAAAGCCCTGCTGATCGGCCTGATCCTGGCAAGCGCTTCCGCGCTCCGCGCCGGGGGCGAAGGCCCCTCTCCCCTATTGCTGCTGGATGAAGCGGCCGCGCATCTGGATGCCAACAGGCGTGCAGCACTATTTGATGAATTAACAGCCCTCGGGGGCCAGGCCTGGCTGACCGGCACGGAGTCCTTTTTGTTCGAAGCCTTTGGCGACCGCGCGCAAAGGGTGCGCGTGGAAGACGGCAAGGCTGTCGCGGAAGACTAGTCCTTGATCCGCAGATCCGAGATCGACTGGGCGATCTTCTTGTACACGTCCTTCAGCTCATCGCCATTTGAGGCATCAAATGCATAGGACGCGCTGCTGGCGCAATATTGCAGGATCGTTTTTCCGTCAGACGTTTTCTGCACGGATGTCGGAACCTGGAAGCCGACCGTGTAAATCTCGACATTGTAAGGCTCAGCCTTCATGGCATCACACAAATCCATCGCCTGCTGGAAAGAGCTTCTGCCCGCTGTCGGATGGTTTGCATTAAAGTCACCATCCGTCATCAGAATGACCACTTTGGTGGCATTCACCTCATCATACTTCCATGGCTTCGAGGTAAGAGGCCAGACAGACGCCCAATTTGGCGAAATCAGATACCAGCCCCAGGCAACGCCAAGATGCCCCGCCGTGCCGCCATTTGCCGTCATGCTTTGTACATGGGCTTTCAGGGCATCCTTATCTTCGGTAAGCGGTACAGGGCCAGTATCACGGCACTGGGCGTAATAGAAATCAAGCGCCCCGGTAGAACCATTCGCGCCGCCATTCTCAATCTCGTTTTCTCCGCGATATTTATCGCGGTCGCTATCATAGAAATTCCAGCGCGGATTGCCTGCGCCGATCCATGCAGACACGCCAGGCGGCACATCGCTGGCCGCATAAGCACCAGTGCGTTCATAGACACATGTGTCAGTGGCTAAGGAATTCTCCCAATACCAGCGCGCGACGTCCCAATCATAGTCGCCATTCTGATCGCAGTTTGACGGATAGTATTCCAGGCAGGTGCCCGTTTCATAATACATGAAGCGCTTGCCGCTCGCCTGATCATACATGCGTGCGCCATTGTAGCTGCTGTAATTGCTGAACCCGTTACCGTTGGATGTGTCCACAGGGACGGTCACGCTGCGAGTGACGGCATTGAAATACGGGCCCGCATTGACGGCATTGTTATAGGTCACGATGCCAAGACGCACCGTGCCATCCCGCACCTGATCGTCAGGAAGCAATTCATCAAACGCGACCTCGGCCGCAGATTTGAGCAGGCTGAGCCGGTTGTCACTGTTCATTGAACCGGATACGTCAAACACGAAGGCAACATCCACCTTGCCAACGGAGAAAGTGGAGGTGGACGAGACACTGAACGTCAAATCATTCTGCCCCATGATCCTCGAAATGAAGGTCGGCTGGGTACAGACGGTACGGCCATGAATGTCTTCACTAGCCTCATCGAAAGAGACCGTGACCGGTGTGCAGCTCAGCCCGCCTCCGGCCGTCTCGATCAGGCTTGCGGCATATTTCCGGACATCTGCCGTAACCTCGTCATCGGTTTCGCCCCGCTGGCGCGACAAGGCCCCGGCCAGTACGGCAGAATCCACCGAAGACTGGACACGTTCCTTTTGACGGATTGTGAATTCAAAATCGACCGCGAGCCCGACAACGGACATGACGGCTACGATCATGAAGGCCCCCATGAGAGCAAGGTTTCCGTTCGCATTCGCGGCAAACCGCCTGAAAAGATGTCCGGTTGATTTCGTCACTTTTTTCAAGCCCTTGCCGGTATCAGCACCGGGCCTAATTGTCTGTCAGATGCCTTGCCACCGGCTTCACATGCAGCGGTGAAATGGCTTGCAGGATGAAAGCCGACATTTACCATACTTTTTATGCCAGCTGTCTGACTTGCCCCATGAGCGGGCTTTCGTGATATTCTGGCCCGCAAAACCGATTCCCTGACCGAGGCCGACATGAAGCAATATCTGGATCTCCTGCGAGACATCCTCGAGAATGGCAATGAACGGTCTGACCGTACAGGCACAGGCACACGCGCGGTCTTTGGCCGCCAGATGCGGTTTGATCTGGCAGACGGCTTTCCGATGGTGACGACCAAGAAGCTGCACTTGCGCTCCATCATCATCGAGCTGCTGTGGTTCCTGAAAGGGGATACCAACATCAAATATCTGAAGGACAACAAGGTCTCGATCTGGGATGAATGGGCTGACGAGAAGGGCGACCTTGGCCCGGTCTATGGCAAGCAGTGGCGCAGCTGGGCCGCACCGGATGGCCGTGTGATTGACCAGATCCAGTGGGTCCTGGACGAAATCCGTACCAATCCGAATTCCCGCCGCCTGGTCGTATCGGCCTGGAACCCGGCCGATGTGAACGAAATGGCGCTGCCGCCATGCCACTGCCTGTTCCAGTTCAACGTCATGGACGGCAAGCTCAACTGCCAGCTCTACCAGCGCTCGGCCGACATCTTCCTCGGCGTGCCGTTCAATATTGCGTCCTATGCGCTGTTGACCATGATGATGGCCCGCGCGACCGGGCTGGAGCCGGGCGAGTTCGTACACACATTCGGTGATGCGCACCTCTATCTGAACCATGCCGAGCAGGCGGAACTGCAGCTCAGCCGGGAGCCTCGCCCCTTGCCCCGCATGGTGATGAATCCGGACAAGAGCGATCTGTTCGGCTGGGAATATGAAGACTTCACGGTTGAAGGCTATGACCCCCACGCCCATATCAAGGCCCCTGTGGCGGTCTGACGCCGCGTCCTAGCTGTCTTTCAGCGCCAACCAGGCCGACCAGGCATCCCCCGCATACATCAGCGATGGGCCACCCCCCATATAGACGGTCATGCCGAGGGTTTCGGCAACTTCCTCATCGCTTGCGCCGAGGCGCTTCAAGGCTTTTGTATGAAAGCCGATGCAGCCATCGCACTGTTTCGCAACACCGATGGCAAGCGCAATGAGTTCCTTGGTCTTGGTGTCCAGCGCACCGTCCGCAAGGGCGGCCTTGGCCATGGTGTTGAACTGGTTCAGCGTCTCTTTCGCGCCGGTGCCCCGAAGGCCTGAAATACCTTCACTTATGGCACCCGTGATCGCCGCATAATCCTTCTTGCCGTCTGCCATACTCAAGCCTCCTCTGATGATTGATCAGATGATCGCACAGATCAGGGCAAACAATAAGGATGTAACCGGATAGGCAGGCGTCAGGCCTCCGCAGGATCTGTCAGGCCAAGATCCTCACGCCGCCGGATGATGGCGGAGACGATCACCGCGCCGACCATCTTGCCGATGACGAACACGATCCAGTTCCACAAGTGCAGCGAATTGCCCGGCGCAGCGCCCAGCTCAATCTGTTTCGCCAGATCCGCGCCATAGAGAAAAACGGTCGTATCTACCGGCGCGGCGAGCGCGCTGGACAGAAGGATGCGCGTCGACAAGCGGTATTTCGAGAAGGTGAACAGCAGCCAGTCCACACCTTCGGAAATCGCAAAGGCGATGCCGCTGGCCAGCGCGATGACCGGCCACGCATAATAGAACGACCACGCAACGGCCATTGCCATAACCAGCAGGACGCGGTGGCCCATCTCTCGCTGGACAAAATCCCGGACGACAAAAACCATTCCGGTAACCATGGTCATGGGATGCAGTGAGACACCGCTGCCAAACATGCCCTGGCCTGTCGGCTGGACCACCTGGAATTCCGGAATGACGCCGAACGACCAGTTCAGAAAAGGTATCAGCGCAACATAGACCAGTGCCCACCCGCGCCCCTGCAACATCCAGATGGCCGTAAAGGTCAAAACCAGCGCGCCCAAAGCCAGCGGAAACTGACCCGGGTTTCCGTTTGTCAGAATATCGACCAGCTCACCCATCACGTGTTCCCCTGACAAGACTGTCTTTTTTGGCGGTAGAAATGTTGCATACCGGTTGCAATAAACCGCGAAACCCGGCTCAGCATATGCGAACAAAGTTGAAGGGAATGCATACCCTTCTTCACTGACGACGCAATAAGACTGGAAGTTATATGCCCGGTTCCGTAAAGCTTTGCCTGATTGCTGCGCGCGCGCGAAATGGCGTCATCGGGTCAGATGGTCAGCTGCCCTGGCGGCTGAAATCCGATCTCGCCTTCTTCAAAAAAATCACGCTTGGCTGCCCTATCCTGATGGGCCGCAAGACATGGGAAAGCCTGCCCTTCAAGCCCCTTAAAGGCCGCGAGAACATCGTAATGACCCGCGACTGGGCATATGCGGCTGAGGGCGCGCGCGTCTATTCCAGCTTTCCGGCGGCGGTGAACTCTGCCCGCGCGGTTGCGTCCCGCGACGGGGCGGACAAAGTGTTCCTGATTGGCGGTGAAGCGATCTACCGACTGGGCCTGCCTCTGGCAGACCGGCTGTACCTGACAGATGTCGAGGCAGAGCCTGAAGGTGATGCCCATTTCCCGCAGCTTGATCCTGATCAATGGGAAGAAACATCCGCTGAGCGTTTTGAAGCAGGTGATGGAAACGACTTTGCCTTCACGATCCGCCAGATGGACCGCGAACACGCCTACGCCTCACGCTAGGTCACGCATTGCTGCATTTTGTCGGCGAGCCTACCCTTCTGAAAAAGTTTCAGGAGGAGCCCCCATAATGGAATATGAAGTCGTCGCAAGCGGTCTGCGCTTTCCCGAAGGTCCTGTCGTCATGGAAGACGGCAGCATTATCGTGGTCGAGATCGAGAAGAAATGCATCACGCGCTGCTGGGGCGATGACAAGAAGGAAGTGATTGCGACACCCGGCGGCGGCCCGAACGGCCTCGCCATCGGACCCGATGGGGCTCTCTGGGTCTGCAATAATGGCGGCTTCATCTATCATGAAATGGATGGCCTGCTAATCCCGGGCAATTGCCCGGAGGATTATGATGGTGGCCGGATCGAACGGGTTGATCTCGCCACCGGCAAGGTCGAGCGCGTGCTGGACACGGTAGAAGGCCATTCGCTGAAAGGTCCGAACGATCTGGTCTTCGACAAGAACGGAAATCTCTACTTCACCGACCATGGCAAGACCTATAATCGGCATCGCGATTTTGGCGGCCTGTTCTACCTGGCCAAAGGCACATCAGAAGCCAAGGAACTGGACTTTCACTATACCAGCCCGAATGGCGTCGGCCTCTCACCTGACGAAAAGACCGTCTATATGGCCGACACGCTAACGGGGCGCATGTGGGCGTTCGACCTGGAGAGCCCTGGCGCCATCACACCCGCCTCTCCCTTCAATGGTGGGCGCGTTGTCGCGACGATGCCGGGCCTGCAATATTTTGACAGCCTGGCCATGACGGCTGCCGGCAATGTCTGCGTGGCGACCATTTTCAATGGCGGCATCACGACGATTACGCCCGAAGGCGCGCACAGCCACACCGCCTTCCCGGATCTGGTCGTCACCAATATCGCCTTTGGCGGCGAGGATATGTGCGATGCCTATCTGACGCTGTCCAGCACGGGGCATCTCGTGAAATGCCGCTGGCCGGAGCCGGGCCTGAAACTCAACTTCAACGCCTGATATCACGAAACGCTCAGTCCTCGAAAACGATTTCGGGGACTGGCTTTGAGACCAGCGAGTCCAGCTCCACGGCGACCCGGCGAGCAAGTTCGTGGAACAGCTCGCCTGCGGTGTCATCTGCAAGGGCCGCAGGCTTCCCACTGTCCCCGCCTTCACGGATGACTTGCAGCATGGGCACTTCGGCCAGCAATGGGAGGCCCAGAGCGGACGCCGTTGCCGCGCCGCCGCCCTGCCCCATCAGATAGTGGCGGTTGCCGGCGGGGTCTTCGAACCAACTCATCGTCTCAACCAGGCCTAATACCGGCACAGCCGTCTTTGTGAACATGGCCGCCCCGCGGCGAACATCTGCCAGGGCAACTTCCTGCGGCGTGGTGACAATCAGCGCCGCCGTCACGGGCACACGCTGGGCGATGGTTAGCTGCGCATCACCTGTGCCGGGCGGGGTATCAATGATCAGTACATCAAGCGGGTCTTCCGGTGTGCCCCAATCTGCATCATTCAGCATCTGCGTAATCGCCGACATCACAATCGGGCCGCGCCAGATCATTGGGGCATCGGGATCTGACAGATAGCCGATGGACAGCGTCTTCATGCCATGCGCCTCAACGGGCTGCAGGCGACCTGTCTTCGGGTCTGTTTCCGGCTCGGCGTCCTGAGTGCCCAGCATGGTGGGAATGGAAGGTCCATATATGTCTGCATCCATCAAGCCGACCTTCATGCCGACCCTGGCCATCGCAGCGGCCAGATTGACAGATACGGTCGATTTGCCGACCCCGCCCTTGGCACTCGCCACGATCAGAATGCGGGAAATACCCGGAATGGAGCTTTTTGCAGCATTCGCAGAGGGCGCGCCCTGTTGCATGGCCTCATCAGACAGCCGTGCACCCTTGCGCACGCGCTTTGGCGCGGGGGTCAGGCCGATCTGCTTGTCACCTGCAGGTGCAGGCGTACTCGCACGCTCTGCGGTGAGCACTGTGGTAACTGACTTCACCCCGGAAACCAGCTCTGCCTTGCCCTCTGCCTCAATGCGGCGCGCCTCGGCAGCTTCAGGCGCTGCAGGGTTAGCCAAAATGACCAGAATGGCCCGGCCATCCGCATCGACTGAAACCGATTCCAGCCAGACTGGCTGACCCAGGCTTTTCACCACCTTGTCAGCCAGTTTCCGCCGGGCTTTTTCCTTAGATCCAAACACCTTCTGCGACCCCATAGCTCTTGATGCCCATGAACAGGCATGCACTTATCATCAAAGCACCTATATAGAACCCATCCAAAGTAACACAGGGAGGGCACATGCCCTGGGATGACAAAACTAAATCCAGCGGCCCATGGGGCGGCGGGGACGGAGACAATGGCGGAGGCGGCAAGGATGGCGGCTCCCCCTGGAACCGTCCTGGTGGCTCCGGCAATGGGGGCGGCAAGGATCTGGAAGAACAGATGCGCCGCATGCAGGAGCGCTTCCGCAAGCGTGGGGGGGGCGGCGGTCGCCGAAGCGGCGGTGGAGGAGGCGGTGGTGCCAATTTCGGCCCGCTCGGCTTCCTCGTCATAGCTGGCATTGCCCTTCTGGCCTGGCTTTCCACCAGCGTCGTTATGGTAGACCCCGGCCAGCAGGCCTCAGTCTTCCGATTCGGCAAATGGCAGACAAATTTCGGACCCGGCCTGCACTTCCACCTGCCTGCCCCGTTTGAAGAGCACCAATTGGTCAATACCGAACGCCGCGAAGAAACCCGCATCGGCCAAACCATGGAAGAAAGCTTGATGCTGACGCAGGACGAGAACATCGTCGACATTCAGTTTTCGGTCTTCTGGAAAGTGAAATCCAACGCGCCGCAGAACTATATTCTCAACGTCAAGGACCCGCGCAAGGCGGTCGAGATGGTGTCTGAATCCGTGATGCGCGAAGTGGTTGGAAAATCACTGCTGCAGAACGTGATCACGACAGAACGTGACGTTGTGCAGCAGGAAGTAAAAGAGCAAACCCAGAGCCTTCTGGACTTCTACAATGCCGGCATCGACATTCTGAACGTGCAGATCGACAAATCTGATCCGCCGCAACAGGTGATTGAGGCCTTCAACGATGTGAACGTGGCCGAACAGGACGCCGAGACCAACATCAACCAGGCAACACAATACGCCAATGAAGTGGTGCCGCAGGCCCGTGGTACGGCGCAGCGCCTGCTACAGGAAGCTGAGGGTTATCGTGATCAGATCGTTGCCGATGCGCAGGGTGAGGCATCTCGCTTCGAGCAGATCTATGAAGAGTATCGCAAGGCACCGCGCGTGACGCGGGAACGCATGTACCTTGAAACTATGGAACGTGTGCTGGAGCGGTCAGACAAGCTGATCCTGGACAATGAGTCCGGTGCAGTTCCCTATCTTCCACTCGACTCCGTTCAATCCAGCAATCGCGGAGGGCAGAACTGATGCGTTCATTCGGATGGCTTACGCTAATCATTGCCGGGATCGTGATCCTGGTCGCCGTGAACTCGTTCTATGTTGTTCGTCAGGATGAGCAGGCCCTTGTCCTGCAGGTTGGCGAACCGAAAGAGGTCCGCAACGCGCCAGGCACGGATCAAGCCGGTCTTTATCTCAAGATTCCTGTGATCCAGCAGGTAGAGATTCTCGACAAGAAGAACCTTGGCCTCGATATCGAGAATATTGAGGTTCTTGCGTCTGACCAGCGCCGTCTGACGGTGGATGCCTTTGTCCGCTGGCGGATCAGTGACCCACTGAAATTCTATCAGCGCTTTCGGACAGAAACCGCGGCCAGCGCCCAGCTGATGCGGATTACCACCTCCACGATCCGCGAAGAGCTTGGTGACGTTCGGGTGCCGGAAATCATTTCCGGCCAACGCGCCCAGCTGATGGATCGTATCCGCGAGAAAGTGAATACCGGCCTCGTCGATGATGGCATCGACATCATTGATGTGCGCATACGTCAGGCTGACCTGCCGCATGAAGTGGCCGATGGCGTCTACAGCCGGATGCAGACGGCCCGTAAGCAGGAAGCTCAGCGTATCCGCGCCGAGGGCGAAGAGCGGGCCCGTTTGATCCGCGCCCAAGCGGAACGGGAAAAGACCGTTCTCGAAGCCCAGGCTCGTGAGCAGGCAGAAAAAATCCGCGGTGAAGGCGATGCCAAATCCACGGAGATCTACGCTCAGGCCTATAATCGCGATCCGGAATTCTTCCGTTTCCAGAGGGCCCTTATTGCCTGCGAGAAAGCCATCCAGAAAGGTACGCGCCTGGTGGTGGGGCCTAATGGGCTGGGCATTTGTGATGAGTTCATCAAAAGCGCCCGCGAGAATGGCGGTTAAGTCCGGAGCGGGCCAACCATGACCTTGAAATTGATCCTCATCGGGATCGGCTTCTGGTTCTTCTTTGAGGGGGCAATCTATGCGGTTGCCCCCGAATTCATGCGCCGGATGGCAGACTATCTGTCCCGCATGCCCGGCCGCGAGATTGCCCTGGCTGGCATAGGCTCGGCCGCAATCGGCGCAATCCTTATCGTCATTGCAGTTCGGTGGCTGTGAAGCGGTTGCAACACGCCCGCAAAGCGCCATAGTTTGTTACGACAATTCTATTACGCGCTTCGAAAGGAGGCTCGGCAGCCCATGCGAATACCGGCCCTTGCCGCCATTATCCTGATCTCTTCGGCAACCATGGCAATGCCTGTTGTCGCGCAAGAGAGCCTTTCAAAAGCTGTGGACGGTATTGACCAGAAGGTTCAGCCGCAGAGCTTTCGCGATCTGTCGCGCCGCCTGATGCCGGCTGTCGTCAACATTTCGACATCGCAAACCATCGCCCCAGAGGGCATGCCGACCTTTCCCGAAGGCTCCCCCATGGAGCGCTTCAATGAATTCTTCGGCCGGGACGAAGACGGCTTTCGCCGCGAAGGTTCGCTTGGCTCCGGCTTTGTAATTTCCGCGGACGGTTACATCATCACCAATAATCACGTGATTGAGAATGCCGACGAAATCGACGTCAATTTTGCCGATGGGCGTGTTTTGAAAGCTGATCTTGTCGGCCGTGACAAGGATACGGATCTGGCCGTTCTGAAGGTCAAATCCTCTACCCCCCTGCCCTTTGTCGATCTGGCAGACAGCGACAAGGCGGAAGTGGGGGATTGGGTGATTGCCATCGGCAACCCGTTTGGCTTTGGCGGCTCCGTGTCTGCCGGCATCATCTCTGCCCGTAACCGGGATCTGAATGCCGGACGCTCGGACGATTTCATTCAAACGGACGCTGCCATCAACCGGGGTAACTCCGGTGGGCCGCTGTTCAATCTGGGCGGCGAAGTGGTAGGAGTGAACACAGCGATCATCTCCCCCACGGGCGGTTCTGTCGGCATTGGCTTTTCCGTGCCTTCCAATCTGGTCAAGCGCATTTCTAACCAACTGATCAAGGAAGGCCGCGTACGCCGGGCCTGGCTGGGCGTCAATGTGCAGGATGCGGACGAAAACCTGGTCAAGGCCTACAAGGCGACTGGCAAGGGCGGCGTCATCATCACCCGCATCACCGATGAGGGCCCTGCCGCCAAGGCAGATATTGAAGTTGGTGATCTCGTGCTACGCTTTGGGGGAAAGCCTGTTACCAGTGTGCGTGAACTGACCCGCCTGATCAACGAAACCACTATCGGCAAGACAGTGCCTATCTCGCTGGTGCGTGATGGTAAGGCCCGCACCATCAATGTCACGCTGGGCGAACTTGAAGATGAAGAGACACCAGCCGAGACCAGTTCCGGGCTGGATACACCTGCCAGTTCAAATGATCTGGGCACTGACCTTTCCAGCCTGGATGATGATGTCCGTCGCCGCTATGGCATCCCGAAGGATGTCGAGGGCGTCGTGGTAACGACAGTGTCCGCGCGGGGGCGCTCTTTTGGCAAGCTGCGCAGAGGCGACGTTCTGGTCGAAGTCAATTTCGAGCGTGTTGCCACTGTGACGGATACGATCGAAAAAGTGGAGCAGGCCATGACGACGCCGCGCCAGCCCCTGCTGCTGCACGTGAAGCGCCGCGGCGATGCTGGCTGGTTCGATCAGTTCATCTCGATAGACCTCACTAATTCCTGATATTGCAAACCTCGAAAGAGGTGCATGCGGGCCGTCTACTGCTCGACGAACTCGTTTGCGGTGTATCCTTGGAAGAACAGTGCGGCGCGCAGATCGGTATGGGCAATCGCTGCATGGGCTTCAGACGCGACAATCGGCTTGGCTTTGTAGGCGATGCCGAGGCCCGCAGCCTTGATCATGGCGAGATCATTTGCGCCATCGCCCAGGGCGAGCGCATCCTCACGCCCAAGCCCGGCACCAGCTGCAAACTCATCCAGCGCGGATAGTTTCGCTTCCCGCCCAAGGATGGGATAGCCCACCTCTCCTGTCAGCGCGCTGCCATCATCTATAAGCGTGTTGCCCCTATGTGCAGAAAAACCGGAAGCATCAGCAACTCGCTGGGTGAAGAAGGTGAACCCGCCAGAAACGAGCACCGTCATGGCCCCATGCGTCTTCATCGTGTGCACCAGCGTCGTTGCGCCGGGGTTCAGCGTGATGCGTGCCTCATAGGCCTGCTGCAGGGCCGTGAGGGCAAGCCCCCTGAGCATGGCGACCCGTGTAGTCAGCGCTCCTTCAAAATCCAGCTCGCCACGCATGGCACGTTCCGTTATGGCAGAAACTTCCGCTTTCAGCCCGGCGAAATCCGCCAGCTCATCAAGGCATTCTTGGCCGATAATGGTGGAATCCATGTCCGAGATCAGAAGCCGCTTGCGGCGGTTGCCTGCGGGCACCAACGCGGCATCTATACCCTGCCCTGCCAGATTGGCTAGAATCTCCCCTTCAACCGCTGCATCTACAGACTCAAGCGGGATTTCTGCCCCGGCAATGTCTTCCATCTCGCCAAGCGAGCGCACAATATTCGGAGGGACTTCAAGGCCGGAGGCCCCTGCCGCTGCAGCCAGCATGACGCCAATCTCTTGCGGGGAGGCCTTGGCCGCGCCAACAAGTATCATCGAGGTTTCCAATTTCTCAGTCATTCCCGCCTCATCACGGGTTTCCTCTCCCATGACAAGCCCTTACGTCTAGTATCATGAAACCAGCCATCCTCATTCACGGCCCGACAGCCAGCGGAAAGACCGCCCTTGCCATCGAAGTGGCAAAGCGTCTGAGCGGTGAAGTCATCAATGCCGACTCGATGCAGGTCTACCAGGACCTGCAAGTCATTTCCGCCCGTCCAACAGAAGAAGAGATGGATGGGATCCAGCACCACCTGTTTGGTCATGTGGACGCTGCAGAGCGCTATTCCACAGGCGACTGGCTCGAAGAGGCGCGAGCGACCATTCGCAAGCTGGAATTGCAAGGCAAGCGAGTAATCCTGGTCGGCGGCACAGGCCTGTACCTGCTGGCACTGACGCAGGGCCTGTCCAACATACCCCCTGTTCCTGAAGAGGTGCGCGCCGATGTGCGCACGATTGCCGAAAAAGAGGGCGCAGAAGGTCTGCGTGAAAGACTGGCCCCTGTCGATGCCGAAACCGCCGACCGGCTCGGCACCGGAGACCGGCAGCGTCTGGCCAGGGCCTATGAAGTTTTCCTAGCAACCGGCAAACCGATTACAGAATTCCAGAAGGAACGCCAGCCGCCCGTCCTGCAGGATGGCGAATGGATCGGTTTTGCCCTGACCCCTCCCCGCGCAAAACTCTACCAGAAGATCGACCGTCGCTTTGAAGGCATGTTGATGCAGGGCGCAATGGAAGAGGCCAGAAACCTGATCGAACGCGGCCTTGACCCTGAGCTTCCTGCAATGAAAGCACATGGAATGCCGTGGCTTGCAGCCTTCGCTCGGGGCGAGATAACGGCAGAATTTGCCGCAGAAAACGCGAAACGCGACACAAGACGCTACGCAAAACGCCAATTCACGTGGATTGGTCGTCAATTTCCCTTCTGGCCGCGCATACCTTCACCCGATCAAGACGAGCGCATGAGGGTTATTCTTGCCCTCTACAGAGAGATTGACAGGCCCGTTGAGGCAGATTATTCCTAAGCCCCAACGTTGGAGGAAACGTTACGTGCGCATCGCAGAGGTACTCGTTATTAGGCACCCGTAGCTGGCTTCGAGAAAGCCAGTTGCGGGTGCGCGCACATAAGGGTCTCCACCGGGGGCCCTTTTTCTTTTCCGCTACAGACCAGAAATCGCCCCCAACAGAGACCAGAGACATGACCACACAGACACAGACCAAGCCCGAAGCTGACGCCCGCACCATGACTGGTGCAGAGATCGTCATTCAAGCCCTTCGCGAGCAAGGTGTGGAGGTCATGTTCGGCTACCCCGGCGGCGCGGTCCTACCGATTTATGATGCTCTTTATTCCGCAAAGGATATCCGCCACGTTCTGGTGCGCCACGAACAAGGCGCCGGCCACGCCGCTGAAGGCTATGCCCGTACCACCGGGAAGCCGGGCGTCTGTCTGGTGACGTCCGGACCGGGCGCAACCAATATGGTGACACCGATTGCCGACGCGATGCTAGATTCCATCCCCATGGTTGTCATCACCGGACAGGTGCCAACGCATCTGATCGGCACTGACGCTTTCCAGGAGTGCGATACAACCGGCATCACACGCGCCTGTTCAAAGCACAATTACCTTGTGACAGATGTCAACGAATTGGCTCACACGATTCATGAGGCCTTTCTGATCGCGCGGTCCGGCCGCCCTGGTCCTGTCGTAATCGATATTCCAAAGGATGTTCAGTTCGCAACCGGCACCTATGTCGGCAAGGAAGGCATTCACAAACCGACCTATCGCCCGCGGACTTCGCCCCACCCAGACGCGATTGCAGCCACAGTCGATCTGATGCTGCAGGCGCGCCGGCCTGTCTTCTATACAGGCGGCGGAGTGATCAATTCCGGTCCGGAAGCGTCCAGATTGCTGCGCGAACTGCAAGAATTGACCGGCTTTCCCGTTACCTCAACCCTGATGGGTCTGGGTGCGTTTCCGGCATCCCACCCCGACTGGCTGGGCATGGTGGGTATGCATGGCAGCTTCGAAGCAAATAATGCGATGCATGATTGCGACCTGATGCTGTGTGTCGGTGCGCGCTTTGATGACCGCGTGACAGGCCGCGTGGACGCGTTTTCTCCCACGTCCAAGAAGGTGCATATCGACATCGACCCCTCCTCCGTGAACAAGATTGTTCGGGTGGACATTCCGATTATATCTGACTGCACCGAGGCGCTGGCCGCAATCATCAAGGAGCTGAAAGCGCGCAAAGCAAAGCTGCAGGACATGTCGGGCTGGAAGCAGGAAATCGACATCTGGCGCGCGCGGCAATGCTTTGCCTATACGAACTCGGATGAGGTGATCAAACCGCAACATGCGGTCGAGCGCCTGTATGAGCTGACCAAGGATCGTGAGACCTACATCACGACCGAAGTGGGCCAGCACCAGATGTGGGCCGCGCAATTCTATCATTTTGAAGAGCCGCACCACTGGATGACGTCTGGGGGCCTCGGCACAATGGGCTACGGCTTGCCGGCTGCCGTCGGGGTCCAGGCTGCGCACCCGAACGGGCTCGTGATCGACATAGCCGGGGAGGCCTCCATCCAGATGGTGATGCAGGAATTCTCGACCGCCGTTCAACACAAACTGCCGGTGAAGGTGTTCATCCTGAACAATGAATGGATGGGCATGGTACGCCAGTGGCAGGAATTACTGCACGGTGAGCGCTATTCGCACTCCTATTCGGAGAGCCTGCCGGACTTCGTGAAACTTGCTGAAGCACTGGGCGGTCATGGCATCCGATGCGACAATCCAGCCGAACTCGACGACAAGATCCGCGAGATGATTGACCATCCGGGCCCGGTCCTGTTCGATTGCTGTGTGGAAAAGGCGGAAAATTGCCTGCCCATGATCCCGTCAGGCTCTGCACATAATGAGATGATCCTCGGCGAAATTATGGGTAACGAAATCGGAGAGGCTGGCAAGAAGCTGGTCTAGGGCACCAAAGAGTGCCGGTTGGGTATGGAAGTTGGGTAAGGACCATGATGGGCCTGGATAACATCTTCACGAGGCAGTACGCAGATCTCGGCCAGGTCTTTGCGACCATGTGCCTCGCGCCGGTTAGCCCCTTCCCCGTGCCCCGGAAACAGACACAGGCCATCCGCCGCCCATCCAGGCAGACGGCAAAACACCTTTCCCGCCAGCCAGTCCCTTCTATAGAAGGGAGCCAGGCAAGACAGGCACATACGGAGATACGCCCATGAGCGACGGATCAGCAGGCAGCCCACCGCAGGGTAATCCGAAATCGGCCTATTTCCTCTCTCATGCAGACGAGGAAATTGAACGCCGTACACTGGCCGTGATGGTAGACAACGAGCCGGGCGTTCTGGCCCGTGTCGTTGGTCTGTTTTCTGGCCGGGGCTACAACATCGACAGCCTGACTGTGGCCGAAGTTGATGCCAGCCAGCATCAATCCCGCATCACCATCGTCACCGAGGGCACGCCGCATATTCTGGAACAGATCGAGGCCCAGCTGCTACGTCTTGTTCCGGTGGGAGAAGTGATTGATATCACGAAGTCCAAACGCGGCATCGAGCGTGAACTGGCCCTCGTTAAAGTCGCTGGAAAAGGCGAAGCTCGGGTTGAAGCCCTGCGCATCTCTCAAATTTTCCGCGCAAATGTGATAGATACGACAAATGAGAGCTTCATTTTCGAGCTGACGGGCGCATCTGACAAGATTACGCAATTTGTTGACCTGATGCGTCCGCTTGGCCTCGTGGAAGTCAGCCGGACAGGTGTTCTGTCCATAAAGCGTGGGAAGGAGAAAGGATGAGACTCGCCTCCCTCTTCGCGATCAGTCTTGCGCTGACGGCCGGTGCCGCGAATGCTCTTGAAGAGCAGCCTGAAAGCTGCCGCCTGATAATGTCAGGCAATAGCGCAATGGCTGTGCCCTACAAGGGAGATGACGCAAAGCTGCAGTGCGACATTGACCGGGCACAGATGGTTTCTGCGCGAGCCCGTGATATTTTCGGTCCCTCGCCCTCCCCCATTATCACAATTGTCGACACTCAGTCCCCCAGCGGGACGGCTTATGTCTATGACATCTCGGACGCGGGTGGCACAATGATGCTGGATGCGCGTTCTGTTCCCGGTACTCGCGAGACCGCAAGTCCTGTTCCACCTTGCCGTCTGCAGATCCAGTTGCCGGACAATGTTGCCAACAAGGCGGCGCTGTCCCTGCTCTCTGCCGCAGAGCCGACCGTACCCGCCTATGGCACACGGCAGAAAATGATCGTCAACGCGGATGGGTCGCGCAGCTATGAGCTGCTGCTGTCCTCTCATGACATCATCACCCGTATCGAAACGGTTGAAGGCCCGCGGGACTTTTCGCGTCATGCCGACGCCACGGACAAAATTGCCGATCTCAATCGCAGCGTGATCGGCGTCGCCAATTTTTCAGATGGTTGGCTGTGCAACACCAACTGACTTGGAAAACTCCCCCCACAAATAATTTCTCTAGCGGAGCACTGATAGGCCCATGAAAATATATTACGAACAGGATGCGGATCTCTCCCTCATCCAGAGCAAGAAAGTCGCCGTCATCGGTTATGGCAGCCAGGGCCACGCCCACATTCTGAACATGCGCGACAGCGGTGTGAAGAATGTGAAAGTCGGCCTGTATGAAGGCTCCCCAAGCCGCAAGAAAGCTGAAGCCGAAGGTCTGGAAGTTGTCACGCCCACAGAAGCCGCTCAATGGGCCGACGTGATCATGATCCTGATCCCGGACGAAAAGCAGGCCGTTCTGTACGCCAACGAGATCGAACCGCACCTGCGCGCCGGTCAGCACCTTATGTTCGGTCATGGCTTCAATGTACACTACAACCTCATCCGCCCACGCGCCGATGTTGACGTGTCCCTGTCTGCCCCCAAAGGCCCTGGCCACACGCTGCGCGCGCAATATCAGATGGGCTTTGGCCTACCGGGCCTCGTCGCGATCCATCAGGATGCAACCGGCACCGCAAAAGAAGTTGCCCTGTCCTACTCCAAGGCCATCGGCAACACACGCGCCGGTGTGATCGAAACGTCCTTCCGTGAAGAGACTGAAACCGATCTTTTCGGCGAGCAGGCCGTTCTTTGCGGAGGCATCGTCGAATTGATCAAGGCCGGTTACGAGACGCTGGTCGAAGCAGGCTATGCCCCGGAAATGGCATACTTCGAGTGTCTGCACGAGACCAAGCTGATCGTCGACCTGATCTATGAAGGCGGCATCGCCAACATGAACTATTCGATCTCAAACACGGCCGAATATGGCGAATATGTTTCCGGCCCACGTGTCGTGAACTCCGAAGCCAAGGCAAACATGAAAAAGGTTCTGGAAGACATCCAGAACGGCACCTTCGCGCGTAACTGGGTTCTGGAAAATCAGGCTGGCGCACCGGGCTTCAACGCCATGCGTCAGCGCATGAACAGCCACCCGATTGAAGAAGTCGGTGAAAAACTGCGCGGCATGATGCACTGGGCCCAGAACGACCGTCTGGTCGACAAATCCCGTAACTAGTCACGCCTTTATTGTGATTCATGCGAAAGCCCCGGCCATAAGGTCCGGGGCTTTTTCATGAACATCAGCACACTTACTTATTATCGGCACGAACACCCGGCACCCTGTTCATGTCGACCTTGCCCTCTATGCCAGGCACACGAGCGGACATCGTATATTGCCAGATGTCGACCTGGCGATGATCGCGTGTTTCTGGAACTTCGTCTCCCAGCGCCCGCAGCCAGAGCGGATAGGTATCATACCGCCCAGCCAGCCAGTCTGCATGGAACTCCTTGGTCGTATACAGAACAGGGCGCATGCCATATTCCGCCTCGAGGCTGATCAGGAACTGGTCCAGATCCGCCAGGGTCTCCTGCGCTGAGCCATAGGGCTCGCAATTGTGCGCGTATTCAAGGTCCACGGCAGGCGGTAATGTGCCTTGTCTCACTTCCACGGTCTGGATGAAGTTCTGCGCCTGCTCATAGCCCGGTCGGCACAGACGATAGAAGTGATAGGCTCCAACCAGCCAGCCGCGTGCCTTAGCTTCACGCCAATGTGCCAGAAAGCGTGGGTCTTTCCAGTCGCCACCTTCCGTGGCCTTCAGATAGATGAAGTCAATCGGTGCCTCTTCCAACTGATTCCAGTCGATCCGGCCATTGTGGTGGGACAGATCCACCCCGACATAACCTGGCCGCAAGACAGCAGACGGCGCGCCCGATAAGCTGGCGGAGCGCTCGCAGCCCATCAAGGCGAGCGACAGACAAAGGAGAAGGCAAATCCACTTCATCCCTTGTTTCAACACTGAAATATGGCATGGACGCGAGCAGAAATTGCCCGAAACTTGCACCATATCATAAGCATACACGCCTACTTCAGTTGGCAGCGTGCAATAAAAACAATGAAATCAAGTGCCTGACCTGTCACACTGTGGAATGATGCAGTATGCTGGTGGTTCGGGCCGAGACAAGAAAAGACCGTGTGATGGCTAAAATCGAGAAAGACCGGGCTGAGAACAGCCGTCAGATGCGTTCTGGAGAGGGCAGCTTCATAGCCGCTGGATGTCATCTGCAAGGAGATTTCACATTCTCCGGTCCTCTGACCGTCGCTGGCAGTCTGAAAGGGCGGATCAAATCCGATGGTATGGTGATCGTCGAAACGCAGGGCATGATTGATGGCATTCTGGATGCGGCCATCATCATCGTACACGGCAAACTGAACGGCAGTGCACTGGCGACAGACTCCATGGAAATCTGGGCAGGCTCGGATGTACGCGGCAATGTTCACACACGCAGTATCCGCGTTGATGAAGGGTCCCTGCTAACAGCTGACCTTACAATCTCTGAAGTCCTACCGGAGCAACGTCTGGATCTGTCACAAGAGGCAAGTTCTACTGAAGAGCAGACCCCAGTGCCACCCGCAGTACCTCAACGTTCCTCCAGCCCTCTGCCAGGCTCCAACCTCGCCCGAAGATTGGCCGCAATGAACGAAAATCAGTAGCGGGATTTTGCATCCTTCAGGCGCTGCCAAGTATCATCGTCAGGCTGATACGCGCCAAGGCCTGTGAGCCGGTCGCAAGCCCACTCATAATCCCGATCGCACGCATCCTGCAGCAGACGCTGGCCTTTGGCGACATTCTTGCTGCCGCCCTGCCCCGTATAGAGCATGTTGCCGTAGGCGGCACAGCCACTCAGTTCGCCATAATCGCAGGATTTTTCGTAAAGAACACGCGCCTTGACCGGGTCAGCATCAACACCGCGGCCATGTGTGGTGAGATAGGCCAGCCCGGCACACCCTTCGCCATTCTTGCCATTACACGATTTACGATAGGCTTCTGCGGCTTTCTCATAATCTTGCAGGCCGCCCATGCCCCGGCGATACATATCTCCAAGACGGAAGCAGGCATCATAGTCGCGGCTGGCACACGCCGTGAGAGCGTCGCTGCGCGCGGCTCGATTGCCCTCCAGGCTAGACCTCGCCTCTTCCAGTGCAATCTCTGCCTGGGTTCTTTTTACGTCTCCATACTGCGCCGTGGCTGGCAAAGCTGCAACAGCCAGAACCAGAATGGATAATGCTGTTGCTGCGATACGCATGGGTCATCTCCCTCAATATGCTTCTGATATAAGTGGCGCGCTATGCCCCGTCCATGCAACAGCCGACTTACCTTTCAGTAAGGTGAAACTTGCGGGCCTGCCGACTGAAGGGCACACTCGGATTATTCAGCTGAACCAACAGTGAAGGGGATGGAGATGGCACAGGAAGACCAAAAACCGATCGGATCAGGCTTTCACGCCAAGTCGACGGCCAGTGAGGTTCTTGAGAACATTGATCTTTCAGAGAAGAATGCCATCGTCACCGGCGGTTATTCAGGCATCGGCCTGGAAACAGTGAGAGCTTTGGCAGCCGCGGGCGCGCGTGTGACAGTACCTGCCCGCCGGATGGATGCTGCAGAACAGGCGCTCGCGGACATTGCCGGTAATGTTGAAATTGCCGCGATGGACCTTGAAGACATTTCCAGTGTCAACAAATTCGCCGCCGACTATGAAGAGACGGGGCGCTCCCTCGATATTCTCATCAATAATGCCGGCATCATGGCCTGCCCTGAGGCCCGGGTCGGCCCTGGCTGGGAACGGCAGTTCGGCGTGAACCATCTGGCGCACATGAAACTGAGCATGGCACTTGCTCCTGCCCTTGAGCGCGCCGAAGCGGCACGACTGGTAGCCCTCTCCTCGACGGCACATGTTCGCTCGGATGTCATCTGGGACGACCCGAATTACAATTCTCATCCTTATGACAAATGGGAAGCATACGGGCAGTCAAAGTCTGCATGCGCCCTGTTTGCCCTGGGCGTTGATCGACGTGGTCGCGACATTGGTATTCGCGCATTCTCCGTCCACCCCGGCGGGATTTTCACGCCCCTGCAACGCCATCTCAGCGATGAGGAAATGGCGGCGCTTGGCTGGAAAAATTCTGACGGTACTATCCCACCGCAAGTGCAGGCCATATTCAAGACGCCCGAACAAGGCGCCTCAACCAGCGTATGGGTGGCCACCTCCCCCAAGCTGGAAGGCAAAGGCGGCGTCTATTGCGAAGATTGCGACATCGCGCAACTGGCAACAGAGGACAGTCAGCGGTGGGAGCATGCACGCCCCTGGATCTGTGATGATGAAAAAGCCGAGCGTCTCTGGGAGATGAGCGAAAAAATGCTGCAGAGCCTTTAAGGCGCTGAAAACGGGAATTGAAACGATGAAGCAGATCACCTTTCTGGCCTTCTCTGCCACACTGCTAGCAGGATGCGCGCATAATGCAGCCACTCAAGATTCCATAGCCATGGAAACGGTGACGCCTGCCTACGATTATTCGTCCGTCTTTGTGAAGGATGATCGTCCGGAAGGCGACTATGAACAATACGAGATCCGAAAATCGCTTGAAGTTCTGGAATTTACGGGCGTGCAGCCTGGCATGACGGTAGTAGACCTTGAAGCAGGTGGAGGCGTGTATACGGAGCTTTTCTCACGCGTTGTTGGTGAAGAGGGCCGCGTCTTTCTCCAGAATCCACCCGCCTTTGATGTCTTCCTGGGCGACTCTGTGGAAAAGCGCATGGATGGGCGTCTGATGAATGTCACCCACATCAAAGTGCCGTTTGATGATCTTGAACCTGTCGGTGACCAGCAGGCAGACCTTGTTACCTGGCTGCTAGGGCCACATGAGCTCTGGTACACGCCGGAAGGCATGCAGCCGGGAGACTTGGGCGATCCTATCACAGCCTTTTCTGAAATTTCCCGTGTGCTCAAACCTGGCGGACACTTTGTGGTGATCGACCACAATGCCCCCGACGGTGCCCCAGCGACGACTGGCGGTGAAACGCACCGCCTGGCCAAGGAGATCCTCGTTCAAATGGCAGAAGACACTGGCCTCGAACTGGTTGAGGAAAGTGACATGCTGGCCAATCCTGCGGATGATCGGACCCTGAACGTGTTCGATCCTGCCATCCGCCGACACACTGACCGCTATGTGCTGAAATTCGAAAAGCCCTGACAAGGACTATTTAGAGGATGCCCCCTCCAGCTTGTCTTGCGTCTTTGTGTCAAAGTCGCTCGCATCATGCCGCTCGCGCAGCTGCGATGCCGGATCGCCAAATGTGCGGTTGACCATGCGGCCTCGTTTGACCGGCTCGCGCTTGGCAAGCTGGTCTGTCCAGCGGATAACGTTCATGTATTCCTGCACCTGAAGGAACTCACCCGCGTCATAGACAAGGCCCTTTACCAGTGCGCCATACCATGGCCAGATTGCCATATCCGCAATGCTGTATTCATCCCCAGCCATGAATTCGCGGTCGGCCAGATTACGATCCAGCACGTCCAGCTGGCGTTTCACTTCCATGGCGAACCGGTTGATCGGATATTCGAATTTCTCCGGCGCGTAAGCGTAAAAATGACCAAAGCCGCCGCCCAGATAAGGGGCGGAGCCCATTTGCCAGAACAGCCAGTTCAGGGCCTCTGTACGTTTGTTATGTTTGGTTGGAAGAAAGGCGCCAAACTTCTCAGCCAGGTAGAGCAGGATTGAGCCGCTTTCAAATACGCGGGTTTCCGTGGTCATGTCGAACATGACGGGGATCTTAGAGTTCGGATTCAGTTCAACATAGCCGGACCCGAACTGGTCCCCTTCCCCAATATTGATCAGCCAGGCATCGTATTCCGCGCCTTCATGCCCCTCTGCCAGCAACTCTTCCAGCATGATGGTAACCTTCACTCCATTGGGCGTGCCCAGCGAATAGAGCTGAAGCGGATGCTCGCCGACGGGAAGTTCCTTTTCGTGCGTCGCGCCGGCGATGGGCCGGTTGATATTCGCAAACCGACCGCCGCTGCCCTTGTCCCAGGTCCAGACCTTTGGGGGTGTGTAAGTATCATCGGCCATGTGTTGCGTCCTTCCTTTTGCGTTTCTTGCAAACATGTAGGAGTGGATAGCGGATTGTCAGCAAACTTCTTTGTGAGAATTCCTAAACAACGGGTGGAATAAAACCTCGCTTACCCGTCAGGCTGACATCCCCTCGGTCAGCAAAAGCTCCTGATTGTGAACATTGCGCGCCGCCTGAACGGGTAGCCAGCAGGTCACTTCAAGGCCGCCACCATCAACCGGGCGCATTCCCACCGTGCCACCGTGCAGGTCTACAAAGTGCTTCACAAGAGCCAACCCAAGTCCGGCGCCACGCTGGTCTCCGGAGACGAAGCTATCAAAGCTCGTTGCCCGCTTGTCAGCCTCAAGGCCGCGGCCATTATCGCGGACAGACAGGGTTACCATGTCACCGACACGCTGGGCAGAAATCGTGATCTCGCCGCCGGAATCCGTAAAGCGCAGGGAGTTGGAGATCAGGTTGAACAACACCTGACGGATACGGCGCTCGTCCGCATGGATAACTCCAAGAGAGCCTTTTACATCTGCCCGCACGGCAATCTCGGTATCTTCTGCCTTGGAAACGACCATGTCGATGCTCTCATCGATCACACGATGCAGATCGACATCCTTGAGGTCTAGATCCATACGGCCAGCCTCGATCATCGCCAGATCGAGGATGTTCTCGATCAGCTTCGAGAGGTGGTCGGAGGCAGAGAGGATTGCGCTGACATAATCCGCCTGGCGCTCGGTCAAGTCGCCATTGCGCTGGGTTTCCAGCAATTCCGCATAGCCGAAGATCACCGTCAGCGGAGAGCGCAGCTGGTAGGATACATTGCGAACAAACTCCGTCTTCAGACGGTCAGCTGCCTCAAAAGCCTCCGCGCGGTCGCGTAGGGCAGATTCCACCCGGCGGGTTGCGGTAACGTCCGCAAACGCAATCAACGTATTACCGTCCGGCAGCGGATGCGTCAGATAAGTCAGAATGGAGCCATCTGACCGTCGCATCTCACCCGTGGTGGACTGACGCGCGCGCGCGGAAGGATCCGTGATGTGTCCTTTGATGCTGTCCCAGATCTCCAGATCGTGGAAAAGCGGTACGCATTCCTCTATCACATCGGCATAATCCGGCTGGTCCTTCAACCGATCATGATCAAGATTCCAGAGGCGCTCGAACGCCCTGTTGAATAGTTTGAGACGTCCGTCGCCGCCAAACACGGCAACCGCCTCATGCAGATTGTCCAGCGTGGACGCCTGGGTTTTGACGATGGCGTTGAACTTGGTCTTGAGGTCCAACTCGCCGGTGATATCCTTGAACAGAAGAAGCAAGCCGCCCATTGGGTGACGCTGGCGCGTAACGGATAGGGTCCGGTCATCAGGCAAAGACCAGGTGTCTTCCTTTACGCCGTCAATATCCAGGTAGTAGGACAACTCCTCCGCACGCCATTCGGCATAGTTCGTCCGGGCTGGCAGTTTGCGACGCTCGCGCAGACGGTCCAGCAGCTGGCCGTGATTTGGACGATCCAGCAGGAAACTTTCATCCAGATCCCACATGTCGCGGAAGGCCTTATTGTAGAAGGTTAGCTTCCGGTCCGCACCGAAGATGGCAACGGCGTCCGCCACATGGTTCAGGGTCTCATCATGTGCGCGAACATGTCGGTTCAGTTCCTCGCGGGCATTCTCCTGCTCAGTGACATCAAAGGCCATGGCACCTGCGCCGCCAGACAGCGGGAATGTCAGCACACGCATCGCGCGGCGCTCGCCGTCAATGATCATGTGCCGGGTTTCATCAATATCGGCGCCTTCGGAAATCGTCTTGCGCGCCTGGTCCGAGGAGGCTTGGTCCAACATAAGTTGGCGGTCCAGTACGCGGTCAAGGTTTACGCCGTCCACCGCTTCAATATATGCTGGATTAACCCATTGCAGTTTGCCCATGCCGGACACGCGCCAGGCCGGGAATGGGGCCTTGCCCAGCATGTCGAGGAAGGCTGTGGGGTCTCGCGCGATAACCTGGCGGGCTTCTTCCAGCTTGCCGCGGGCAGAGCTTTCTTCCAGACCCTTGATGGTTGTATCGGTGACCCAGACCACAGCACGGGCGCCGGCAGTGCGTCCGTCAGCTTCAAGAAAGCGACCAGATGGACCGATGATCGTTAGAGAAAAGGCCTGTCCTGTTTCACGCAGTTCACGCAGGCGAATGCGGAGCGTCGTGTCCTGTCCGGAGCTGTCGCGAGCCTCAAGATCCGCCAAGCCTTCAATGATGCGTACCGCAGGGTCGGGCGAGATAGCGTCATCGGTAAAGCTGAGCAGACCCGCAAGAGCAACAGGCGAGCCGTAAAGCTCCGGCGGTGTAATTTCCACATCATCGGCTTCCAGCGCATCGCCCTGCCAGACCAGGATCACGCCCGGATGGGCGCCTAGGATGGAGCGATGCTCGGCCAAGGTCGTCTCAAGATCGGAAGACCGGTCCTTGTACTTTCGCGCTGCGCCTCGTGCGCCATCTGACACGCGCATGGCCCACAACAGCGCCGCCAAGCCCAGCGCCGTCGCGCCGGCCGACATGATGATAGGTACCTGGTCCGCCGTAATCGCCATAGCGTTTTCAATCCAACTCGTGCGAATCAGCCACCTGTTCAGCGGCCGCAACTGGTTAACGGATTGCTCCCTTTGCGTTAAGGCGGCGTTAACAAGAGGCTAATGCCACAGGGCTGTCCACACAAGATAACTGAAACGTCATGTTGCCAAAACGACACACAGGCCTACTCTGAGGTCTCGAATGGCGATGGAGTCAGTTATGCGAAATCGGGTTTTAGCCTTTGCCGTATCGGCCTTGCTCTGCATACCAGCCCCGATATATGCCCAAGCCAGCGAGGATCCGGATGAAATCGTGCGCCTTCCCGGCCAAGGCGTGATGCGCACCAGTGGCGAGCGACCAGGGAAGGACAAGCGGCAAAAGACCGAACGGCTTGTCCCCGGCGGCAGCCTGTTTGTCAGCTTTGACAAGAATGAAGATGGGATTATCACCCCTGAAGAATTGAAATCTGGCGCGGAAGCGGCATTCTTGGTGGCTGACACAAATGAAGACAGCTTCCTCAGCGCCCTTGAGCAGATATCCTGGGCTGAAACCCTGATCATTCGCGATGATACGCTAAGCAACCCAGCCTATTTTGACCCGAACCTCGACCGCATGGTCAGCCATGAAGAATTCATGCATGTTATCAATGTGCTCGCCGAGGATTATGCGGAAGAAACCGGCGAAATTCTCGTCAAATCCCTCCACGCGCCAAAGCAGGACCGGGAACGCAGGAAAATGTCTCGCCTGATGCCAGACGAACCTCTTGGGAACTGATCAGACAAGACCATCATAAAGGTCTGTGCGCCGGTCGCGGAAGAACCCCCAGGCAGCGCGTTCGCGATCAACGTCATCCAGATCAAACTCTGCAAGCAGTACCCCCTGCTCTGCGCGGTCGAAATCTGTCACGATTTCGCCGGTCTGGTCCGCAATGAAGCTGGTTCCATAGAAGATCTGGCCCTCTTCATTCCCGACACGATTGGCAGCCACCACCGGAATGGTGTTGGAGACAGCATGCCCTTGCATGGCGCGGCGCCAGCGCGCCGCCGTATCCAGGCTACTATCCTGCGGCTCTGAGCCGATTGCCGTGGGGTACAGAAGCGCATCCGCGCCCATAAGGGCCATGGAGCGTGCCGCCTCCGGGAACCATTGGTCCCAGCAAATCCCGACACCAATCCGACCCTTCATCGTCTCCCAGACGCGAAACCCGGTATCGCCTGGGCGGAAATAATACTTCTCCTGATAGCCTGGGCCATCAGGAATGTGGCTTTTCCGATAAACGCCAAGCGCCGCACCGTCAGCATCCAGCATGACCAGAGAATTGTAATAATGCGGCCCGTCTTTCTCATAAATCGAGACCGGAATAACGACGCCCAATTCAGCAGCCAGCTCTGCCAATTGCACCACAGCTGGATGCTCATTCCAGGGATAGGCCCGCGCAAAGTGCTCTTCTTCTTGAGTCTTGCAGAAATAATAGCCGCAGAACAATTCGGGCGGCAGAACAACATCCGCGCCCTTACTGGCCGCGTCCCGCACATAATCAGCAACGCGGTCGATATTTTCCTGCACATCATCAGATGGCGTGAATTGGATGGCCGCGAGGGTAAGTTTACGCATGTCAGGCTCCTGCTGCAAATCAGGCGGGAATTTCTCTTGTCATGCAATGGAAGCTTCCGCCCCCATTCAGAATGTGACGCGCGGGCAGCCCGATCACTTTCCGTCCCTCAAACAGAGCCTGAAGCTCAGCCAGGGCCACAAGACTGTAATGATCCTCATAGACCGGAACCAGTACGGCCCCGTTCGTGATCGTGAAGTTCATATGGCTTGCCGGAACGGGATTTCCATCCTCATCCCTGATCAAACCCGGTGAAGGTATCGTGGAGACTGCAAGTCCGGCCCGGCGCAGGCTTGTCTCGATCTCCGTCAGGACTTCTGCATTCGGATCGTCATCGCCAGAGGTGTGCTGGCAAAGCGCATGTCCCGGCGCAATGAAACGGGCGATATTGTCGACATGACCATCAGTATGGTCGTTCAGCAAGCCATCTCCTAGCCAGATGAAATCTGACACACCCAGCGCAGAGCGGATGGCCGCTTCGATCGCGTCCTGATCAAGATCAGGATTGCGGTTTGGGTTAAGCAGGCATTGGCGCGTGGTCAGCAACCGGCCGGCCCCATCGGCATCAATGCCGCCCCCTTCCAGGACCAGATCGTGCTTGATGGCAGGCAGGCCTTCATGCGCAGCAACAGCTCCCGCTGTCTCTGTATCGCCGGGCATCAGGTATTTCCCTCCCCAGCCATTGAAACGGAAGGCCTGTGCTGTCCGGCCTGCCCCGCTGCCCGTCACAATGGGGCCAGTATCCCTCAGCCAGATGTCACCTGTCGGGATGCGAACGATCTCGCCCGCCCCCTGAAGGGTATCAGCCGCTGAGGCCGCTGCCTCATCCGAGCCTGCCGCGACACGTACGGGCACATATTCTGACGCCGCCTTGATAAAGGACGCAATTTCGGCGCGCGGACCTGTCAAGTTTCCACCCCACTCCTGCGCAAGGCGAGGCCAGCCCACCCACAGGGCAGCATGCGGAGCCCATTCGGGCAAAAGATGTGTCGTCTCTTCAGTCATTTGCGCGCCATGCCACAGCTTTCATTAAAGGAAAAGGGCGGCCTCTCCCAAGACCGCCCTTCCCGAATTTCAATAAAGCCAGCGGGCTTTAGAATTCGTAACGCAGACCGATCCGGATCTCGTAGACCGACTGAGTCAGGCTGCGGAAGCTTGTCGGATCAGCATCGAAATCGTTGAAACGATAGACACAGTCACCAGAAGCAATACAGGTCGTGCGCGGAGCATCGCCCCTAAGAGCTGTCGCTCCGTCAATGCCGTTTAGAGCCACGTCTGCAGCTGAGACAATATCAGCCTGAACCGTGTGAACTTCATCATAGCTCGAGCCGCTATACTGCGTGCCCCACTCATCATTCAGCAGGTTCGCCACGTTCTTGATGTCGAGTACGAATTTCAGGCGGTTTTCACCGACATATTTCGCGGCGGCATCATTAAAGAACGGCAGCTCCTGTTGATACTGGAAGTCCCAGCGCTGAGTCCACGAGCTCTCGTCGTCGTTCCGCTTCTGAATGGATCCGAAATCCCAGCCATGTGACTGACCATACTCTATGAAGGCCTGCTCATCAAAACCGCTCGCCACCACGACGCCCGGATCGTTAATTGCGCCGCCGCTAATGGCCGGCACATAGAGCAGGTCATTATCGTACGGGCTTTCACCATCACCCGGACGACCGAACAGAGCATTAGAGCTACTGATATCGAAGGTGTAGGAGAACGGTTCGCCAGAGTAGATTTGACCGAACAGGTTGAAGCGAGAGTTTAGGTCTCCAAAGATTTCTTTCTCGTAGGAAAGGTTCACTTTGAAGGCGTGCTCTGTCTGGTAAGGCGCTGTATAGGCACCAGGGTTGTTACGGTCAAAGTCAATTATCGAACGGAAGTTCGATACACCGCGAGAAGAGCTACCCGGAGTTACGGATTCAATGTCCTGGTGTGCATAGGACGCATAGAAGCCGAGGCCGTTATCATACTGCTTGCTAAGCGCTGCAGTAAGCGTCAGGGAAGAACCATCGTCATAATTGGTCAGCTGGATAGCGTTGTTGATCCCCAAGTCTTCCAGATCCGCATATATTGGACGGCCATCTGGGGCAACACCTGCGGGTAGAGCCGCGGCCAGATCTGTTTGCGCAAGGTCTACCCAACGGAAGCCATTATTGGTGACAGCATAGAGAGCCTGCAGGCTGACCAAGTAGTCATCGCCGAGGTGCACGCCGAACTGATCGAAGTTCAGGTCGAAGCGTTGGTCAAGACGCAAGCTGGCTTTCCAGTCAGACGGCGTTTCGAAATCAGGATCGATAATATCGATCGGGCCTGGATCGTTAGCATCGTTCGCTTTGACAGCCTCAATCAGAGACGCTGGTGTACCGTTTGCCGGGTTAACACCTGTCAGGTCTCTTGCACTTGCAAAGAACACTGGCGGGGTAAATGCGTTAGAGGTCCAGACCTGCGGATCACCACCGGCGAAGAGCCCAAAGCCACCCGTCACTTTTGTACGGTCAAACGGCGTGTACTCAAAGCCGACACGCGGCATGACCAGAGTATCGCCGTCGAGATTTTCCGTGTTGGATTGTCCGTAAGCAGCTTCAAAGAAGGTACGTTCCTGCGGTTTATCGTCCTGGATGAAAGTTTCCATTCGCAGACCGTAGTCGAGACGGAAGTCGGAACGCATTTGCCAGCTGTCTTGAGCGAACAGGGCGAGCTTATCGTAGCCCCATGCGGCGCGGATATCTTCACGGTCACCAGTGTCAGGCAGGAGCACCGAAACATTTGCAGTCTGGTTTTGCAGGTCATCAATCGAATTGAAGACGAATTCACCAACGGAGCGCTGAGCAAACAAATTGTCCAGCTCGTAGTGCTGATACTCACCGCCTACGGTGAAGAAGTGATCCCCAAGAACGTAATTGGCAGCACCGTAAATCTGCAGCCGCTCATCATCGAACGTATTGCCCTGACGATAGATATCACAGCCACCCGTCGCGAAGAACACATCGTTCGTTTCTGCGGTGTCAGCATCACCATCATCAAGATAGCCTTCGAACGGCGTACCGACGAGGTCAGCTTCGCTGAGGCGGATGTCAAATTCACCGACGCCGTTTCCAGCATTACAGTCTTGGCTACGTGAGTAGTCTTTATAGTTGACCCGGAACTCAGTGGACAGCTTGTCCGTCCAGTCAGAATAGACCTGAACCGTGTAAGCGTCGAGTTCCGTTGGCGTCGCGTAATAGGCAGACTGGAAATTAGTCTGGCCAACGTTGGAAACGCCGCTTTCCTCAGTCTTCTGATAGGTGAAGGAAGCGCGGTGATCCTGATTAATCTGCCAGTCGATCTTGCCGAGGAAACGCTCAGACGTCACAGGGAGTGAAACAACGTCCGGACGTCCGCCCATATCAAAGCCGTAAACGCTTTGAACCAGGTCATTCAAACCCGCATAAAGTGCAGGGTTGATATCGTCATCGATATCAGCCTGCGTGAAGTTCGAGGAAGAGCCTGATTCAAACTTGTCATAAGTTCCGAAGAACCAAAGCTTGTCCTTGATGATCGGTCCACCAAGGGACACACCGTACTCTTCTTCCGTGAATGGGGCCTTCGCTACATACTGATCGAATGCTGAATTACCGTAATAGTCTTCATCCTGACGATAATAATACACAGAGCCATCAATCTCGTTCGTACCGGATTTGGTTACGACGTTTACGAGACCACCGGTGAAGCCAGAAGACTTGACAGAATAGTCAGAGGCAACCACGGACGCAGATTCGATCGCATCGAGAGAAATTGGCGCGCGAGCGGTGGCATATGTGGAAGAAGACAGACCAAAATCATCACCTTGTAGTGAACCATCAATGGCCAGAGCGTTGAAGCGCGGGTTCGCGCCAGCGATGGACATGATGCCCTCACCTGAAGAGAAGGCGAGTGGGTCACGAACCAAAGTCGCGATCAGGTCACGTTCTGTGGACGGCTGGTTGAGTATATCATCCTCTGTGAAGGAGGATCCCACACCACCATTAAGGTCAAGCCGCGAACCAGCACTACCGATGACAACAACGCGCTCAAGCTGCCGCTCGCCTTCAGGAGACACTGTAAGTGCAAGCGAGTTGGAAGAAGGCTGAAGGTACACGTTTTCACGTGTGGTTTTGCCTTCAGATGTCTCAATCGTGATCGTGTAAGGACCGCCTACGCGGAGGCCTGATCCGAAGAAGACACCACCTGCAGAGGTCGTTTGCGTTGTCGACGTCCCCGTTGGTGTGTGAGTGACTGTAACAGTAGCATTTGCTACTGGAGCGCCTGTCTCATCCGTCACCTGTCCGTTCAGGTTGGATGAGGTCACCTGCGCAAATGCAGCGCCAGAAACGGCTAGAAGCGCAATAGCAGATACAGCTGCTCCGCGCCCGAAAGTGGTCCAATTTGTCATGACTATTCCCCTAGTCGGCTAAAGCCAGCCACGCCCTTGCATGCGACTGGTTTCCGGGTCGCATAACGACTCCGGATGACAGAATAGTGACAAGAACTTGAAGGTTCAGCAGTTAATTCCGTGTTTGATGGTGATCATATTGTTGCGATGCAAAAAAGACACGGTTCTGGGAACGACACTTACCAGGAATTGTGCAGTCGGGGGTATATTCTACCCAGGCTGAACGGCATAAGTCTCAGGATAATAGGGAATCGCCTGCCGATGACAGATCACACTGCTGATTCGCCTGATAACTGGCGGTCTTTCACCTTCTTCGCCCTGATCGCGTTACTGGTTGTGCGGGTGGTTTTCAATGCTGCCTCCCCGCTGGATCTCTACGCAGATGAAGCCCAGTATTGGCGCTGGGGGCATACGCTGGACTGGGGGTATTATTCCAAACCACCAATGATCGCGTGGATTATCCATGCGTTCACAGCCGTGTTTGGAAACGCAGAATGGGCGATTCGTCTGCCTGCCGCATTCCTGCACACGATCGGTGCTTTCATCATATACTTCCTCGGCCGCGACATGTACGGCGCGCGCACCGGCATGTTTGCCAGCATTGGCTATGCCCTGATGCCCGCAGTTATTCTGTCATCTGCAATTATCTCTACAGATGGCGTATTGATGCCCTTCTGGTGCGCCGCCTTGTGGGCCCTGTGGCGTCTGCGCAGCGGCACCGGCAGCTGGGCGAGCGCCATTGGCCTGGGCGCTGCGGTGGGGCTCGGCTTCCTGTCCAAATATGCGATGGTCTATTTCCTGATCGGGACAGCTTTGATTCTGATCATCGATGCCGATAGCAGGCGCGCCCTGCTGACCTGGAAAGGCCTCGCCGCCCTGCTGACGGGGCTCACCATCTTCGCACCGCATCTTGCCTGGAATGCCGCCAATGACTTCAAGACCGTCAGCCACACGGTGGATAACGCCAATTTGGGCGGAGATCTACTGAACCCGGAACACGCTCTCACTTTCCTGGTAGACCAGTTGGGTGTCTTCGGACCGATCAGCTTCCTTGCATTGATCTTTGGGGTATTCGTCATGCGCACCCAGGATCAGGGCATCATGGGCCGCGATCGCTGGCTGCTGTGCTTTATCCTGCCCGTCCTTCTGATTATTCTGGCTCAGGCCGTCCTCTCACGCGCCAATGCCAACTGGGCCGCAACCGCCTATCCTGGTGCCTGCGTTCTGGTTGCCGCGTGGTTGACACGCGCACGGCCAAATCGCAGCCTCTGGTACTGGATCGCCGGGATATGCTTCACCGCCTTCCTGTTTGCACCCGACATGTCACTGATTGCCAAACTTGCCATCGGCACGGTGACAGCCCTCTCCATTCTGGGCTTTGACCATATCGTGAAGCACGCCCCTTCCGGCCTGCTCTGGACCAGTCTGACACTTCACACCGTGCTGGCCATATCTTTCATGACCATCGCCCTTTTACCTGCCTCAACGTCCACGGCTCTTGGCTTTGACAACGCCCTTAAACGCACGCGTGGATGGGAGCAAACCGCCGAACAAGTCTTCTCCCGCGCACAGGACATAGGAGCTACTGCGGTTCTGGTGGATGAGCGCGAAGTCTGGCACGGGCTGGACTATTATGCGCGCGAGCGTGCCACCCCGTTGATTTCCTGGCGGCGCTACGCTGGACCGAAAAGCTTTTCCGAAAGTGTCCCTTTGGAAGGACCGATGGCCCAGCGTGTTCTGGTCGTCTCCAAACATGCTTCCATGCGGCCCAGGCTACGCGGGGATTTCCAGACCTTCGAGTCATTGGGAGATATCACCATTCCGCTTGGCACGCGCAGCAATGGATGCCCGATTGTCAGACGTTTCCAGCTGTATCTGGGAACAGGCTATCAGCCTCAGGCGCGGACACAGGAATGGGAAGACCGCTATGACGGGCAGTCAGAGTTTGAAGCCCCGCCCTGCCCGGCAAAAGACGATTAGTGGTCGTCGGCTTTCGCCCAGATATCCCGAACCGTATCGTCCCGGCCGCATGTGGTGCGGTAGAAACGATATTTCAGCGGGTTCTTCTTGTAATAGTCCTGATGATATTCTTCGGCGGGCCAGAAGGTTTCCGCTTTCAGCACCTTGGTTACAACAGCGGCCTTCAGCACACCAGACTCGTCAATCTCGTGGATTTCCATTTCGGCGGTTTCGCGCTCTTCATCGGTGTTGACGAAGATGGCCGTGCGATAGCTGTCACCCTTGTCGCAGAACTGGCCGTCCGGGTCCGTTGGATCTACATGCTGAAAGAAATAGCTGACTAACGCGTCATAACTCACCACGTCCGGATCATAGGTCACGCGGACAGCCTCATAATGGCCGGTGCCCTTGTGAGAGACCTGCTCATAGGTAGGGTTGAACACATGGCCGCCAGTGTATCCGGAAACTGTATCAACGACCCCATCCAGCTTGTCGAAGTCTGCCTCGACACACCAGAAACACCCACCGGCAAAAACAGCCTGAGACAGGCGCTTGCTGGCAGCATCCTGATGCGGGGAATCCTGCTGAGCGCCTGCACTGGAGAGAAAGGCAAGCGCCATGGCCGACAGGCCAGCTATGACAGCGATTGTGGGGGTAGAAGGTGTACGCATAACAACTCGATACTCGGATTACACAGGCAGAAAACAACGCGCCTGTGTTTTCCATATGGCGTAGCGGCCCGTCAGGAGAAGCCACAAAGCGCAGGCCTAACACAAATGTGTACAGTGCGTGTTGCCGAAATACGTCAACAGGCGCGACTTACCAAAATGTCATGCAGGGCCTGTCAGCACACGAACCTTGACCGTACTGTATCGACCGGCATCATCTACGGCGGTCACCGAGTAGAAGCCCGGTCTTTGTGGTGTCCAGACCGGAGAGCCCGCATCATCCACATCGCAGACCTGGCCATCAACATACCAGCTGAGCTCTCCCTCTCCCCTACCCGCCAGAACAAAGCCGCGTGTCGGTTTACCATTCACCTCACCAGCCCAAAGTTCAGCATTGATAGGCGGAAAAAGGATTTCCGGGGGGGCTTCAGGCGTGAACGTCCGCAACGCACCCTTTGTATCCAGCCGACGGTTAGTGCTGAAGCGCGTGCGGGCTTCCCCCTCATCCTGCAGATGGTGGGCTGTACGGTCGGCAATTTCGAACAGGACGGGCAAAGCGACTTCACGTCCCGTCTTGCCAGGGCGCGGTGCGCCATCTGCACGTCCGACCCAAACGACAATTGCGTGCTCGCCAGACACGGCAGCCGCCCAGCTATCACGGAAGCCGTATGACGTTCCCGTCTTGAAGGCGACTTGCGGCGCATTCGCCGTCAGTCGACCGGGCATGCGCCCTTCCGGCATCGGCGCATTTTGCAGTATACGAATCACCTCATCCGAACTTTGCGAACTGATCAAACGGTGACCCATTCGCTCATAACTTGCGGCTTCCTCATCTGCGCGCCAGATAAGCGGCTTGGCAACACCGCCATCACCCAGCGCAGCATAAAGGATTGCCAGTTCCCGCGCGGTCAGGCCAGCGCCGCCAAGCGCAAGGGCCAGGCCCGCTTGATGACTGGCGCCGCCATTGATACGCGGACGCGCACCAGCCAGGGCCAGCTGAGCCGCGAACCGTTCCGGGCCTACGCGGTCCAGCATCAAAACCGCGGGCACGTTCAGAGAGTGCTGTAACGCGTCGGAGACCCGTACATCCCCGCGGAACATACGGTCAAAATTCTCCGGCTGATAAGATGCAAACCTTTTGGGCAAATCGGCAATGCGGGTGTCCGGAGCGGCCTGCCCATCATCAAAGGCCATGGCATAGATAAAGGGCTTCAGCGTAGAGCCCGGCGAACGCGCCTGCGCTGTCAGATCCAGCCAGCCGCCCGCCCGGTCACGTGATGCCGAACCGACAAGGCCACGCACGGCCCGCGTCGGGATGTGCACAACGATTGCAGAGACCTGTACATTAGGCCCTTCCTGTTCCGCGCGGCGCAAGGCGATCGCTTCAAGTTCGGCCTGAAGACCTGCATCCAGTGTGGAGCGCACATCCATATAGGGCCCGCTGGCCAATGCCTTTTCGGTGCCATGCCAGGCGCGCATCGGAAAATCACGCCGCCGTCCGGGAACGGATGATGCCGCCACATCCGCGACATCCTCTTCGCTAAAGACGCCATACCAGTTCAGTTTAGTCGCTACCCAGTTGCGGGCTCGCTCCGCCTGTTCGGGGTGGCGGTCGGGGCGGCGTACTTCCGGCGATTGCGGCAGTGCGATCAGAAGTGCGATTTCATCATCGGAGAGTCGATCCGCCTCATGGCCAAAATAGCTCCAGCTGGCAGCGCGGACGCCTTCCAGATTTCCGCCATAGGGCGTTAGCGTCAGATACAGCTCAAGAATCTCTTCCTTGGATAGCCGACGCTCGATTTGCCAGGCACGCGCGATCTCGATCAGTTTTGAGCCAATATTCCTGTCGCGCGGCTCCAGCATGCGGGCGGTCTGCATCGTGATGGTAGAGCCGCCTGATACAATGTGCCCGGCCTTCGCAGAGTCGAATGCCGCCCGCACCAGCCCGCCCCAGTCCGTTCCACGGTGGGAATAGAAGTTCTTGTCCTCCACCCGTACCAGCGCCTCAATGAATTCCGGATCAATCTTGTCCAGATCGCCATGGAAGCGCCAGCGGCCATCCCGGGTTGGGAAAGCCCTGAGTGGCTTTCCTTCCCGGTCTGTCACCAAGGCAGAAACTTCTTCCGCACGCTCAATGGGCGGCGGAAGCAGCCAGTCGACAAGGATCACCGTACAGAAAAGTACGGCCATCCCCGCCAAAAGGCGCCTGGGCGTAAGCATGACTTACTGCCCTCCTCCCATGGAGCCTGGGGCCGCACTGATGGTGACACGGCCCGCCTTGGAACGTGCAAACACTTCCGGACGGTACATGTCTTCAGCCACAACACCCGGCATCGCAAAGTCACCTGGCGTTACGGCCCGCACGACATAAGCCAGCGTCACGGCGTCGCCATAGACATCCACTGCGGCCACATAGCGATCATCCTGAGCCTCAGCTGTCTGTGTGCGCGCCAACCGGCCGAGATACGCAAAGGCCCCGGAGTTTCCATACTCCTGCTCTCCATCCGCCGGACGCAGCACTGTTTCGATCTCGAAACCAGCCGGCAGCAAGTCTGCCACGACCACAGGGTTCAACCGCCGCTCCTGCGGAGTAACCCGCATGCTGACGACCAGCTGATCCCCCTGCTGCACCCGTGACAAGTCAACCTTACCGCCAGTCAGCGTGTAATAGGTCTTGTCCACCCGCAGGCTGGACGACGCAGCAGGTGGGGCTGAGTTGGGCGCACCCGTCACCAGTACAGTGCGGAACATCGGGGCCTTGCCTTCCAGTTTGAAGGTAACGCCTTCGCTCGCCTGGGCTTCGGTCAGAGCGTATTGACGCTCATTATTGTTGCCGCGGCCAAGACCTTCCACACCCAGTTTGAACCCGTCTGCCCCCTTGTTCAAGGCATCGACGGCCAGCAAGGCGAACGCCTTTTCCTGGGTTGTCATCCGGCTCGGGTCCGGAGCATCCTCGCCAAGCTTCTCGGCTAGGCTTTCAACGGCATCCAACATGCCCGCTTCAGAGGCGAGCGCCAGAATGGCGGCCTCATCCCGCAGCGGAGTCTGGTAATAGTCGCCTGTATTGTCATAGCCGATGCCGTCCATGGCGGCCTTAAAGGAGGACGAAGCCCGGGCACGGTCACCCATCATGGCCAGAGCAGCGCCAATATGGGCCCGTGCAAGCGGGCTATCGATATTCGTCAGCTCACGATCATGTAGATAGCGTAGACGGGAAATATCAGCTTTTCCCGCCTTGGCCAGCACATAGAGTGCGTAGGCCGAAGACCGTTGCATCATCTTTTCCGCTGTGTCGTTCGAATAACGGCTCTCATAAACATCCGTGTCATAGCCATAGACACGCCATGCATCGCCGGTTGAGATGGCCCGCAGGGCGCCATAGGCCCGGTCGAGCGCTTCATTCGGGACCGCATATCCAGCCTGCTGTGCGCGGTAGACGAAGTCCGTCACATAGGCGCCTAGCCATGGGGAGGCGTAGCCATCCCCTTCCCGCCACAAGCCAAAGGCACCATCCGAACTCTGCCGGTTCAGCACCGTGTTCACAGCTTCCTGGACGCGCGTAGTCGCATCATCCTTTGAGCCCTTGGCACCCATGGACACCAATTGCTCAGAATACAGCAGCGGCAAGGCGCGGCTGGTCGTCTGCTCGGTGCAGCCATAGGGATAACGGTCCAGAGACGCATAGAGCGTGGCCGGGTCCATCGGCAGAGTTGAAAAACCGACACTGACGCTAGACGATCCTGGCACAAATCCCTGCATAAGGTCTGCACTGACCGCATACGTCTCACCAGGCTGCATCAACTGTTTGGTGACGCGGGTTTCAGGCAGATACGGAGACCGCGTCTGGATCTGGTAAGTACGCTCCGTCGAGTATTTGTCAGGACCTTCCACGGAAAGCATCACAGTGGAAATGCCTTCGCTTTCCGCTTCGATGCGGACCGGCACATCGGCGCGCTTGCCTGTTTCCAGTGTGCGCGTCAGCCGCCCATCCGCAACATTGACACTGCCTTCCTCCGTGATCGTCGCGGAGAACTCACCATTGCCCAGCTCCACATTGTCAATGCTGGCCGTCATCATCGCCTCGTCACCTGGCGCCAGGAAGCGCGGCATGATCAGGTCTGAGGGCGCCTTGTCGCGCACAACCATGCTGGACTCGGCAGATCCCAAACCTGATTTCGACCAAGCAACGGCCATAAGACGCAATTCGCCATTGAATTCGGGTAAGTCGAACCGGACACGCGCCTTGCCGGAGCGGCCAATATCCACGAGACCGGAGAAAAGGGCGACAGACTTCACCGGTACAACGGAGAGGCCTTCGCCGCCCAATTGGTCACCGCCCGAGCGGACCTCGGCCGGCAGCCCCATATTCGGATCCAGCAAACGGCCATAGTCGTCATACATCTCAACGCCCAGCGCCTTCTTGCCATAATAATAGCTGACAGGATCAGGGCTCTTGAACTTGGTGAGACGCAGAATGCCTTCATCGACGGCCGCCAGGGTGAGATAGACAGGCTCACGTGGCCCGCCTTCAAATTCCACCTCGACCACTTGCTCGCCTACAGGACGCACAACATCGGGTGCCTTGATGGTCATGCCAAATGTGCGCGACTCCATATTGACGGGAATATGGGTGACACCCACCGCGCGCCGAGGCTTGGCCTGAAGGATGGGATCACGCTCAGTATAAACCGACACCATCACATACGCACCCTCTCCCCAATCCTCTGTCACGGGCAGGGTCACATTCGTGCCCTGATCACTGACGGCCAGATTCTGCACGGACAGAACGCGGTCCGTAGCCACCACAATCTGGGCCTGCCCCGCATAAGGCGGAATGATTGTGATGTCGGCACTCTTGCCTGGCCCTGGTGCCTTGTCAGGACCAAGCACACGCACGCGATCCGGGGCTTCCGTCCCGTCTTCCGACACACGGCCGCCCCAGCCGACATAGAAATCATCGCTGGCAGAAATACTGGAATGCGCCTCAGTGCCTTCCACAACCAGCTCATGGCTGCCCCAGTCGAGGCCGCTGACGCGGATCTCTGCCGAGCCTCCTTCAGGAGTCGTCACTATGCCTTCATTGACCTTCGTCACGGTACGTGACCGACGCCAACGCCAACGATCCCCATCCCGATACCAGTCATAGTGATAGTCGACTGCCAGCAGTTTCCAGGTCAGCCGTTGGGCAATCGCCTTTCCGGCCTCATTGATGGCGACAACTTCGTAAGCAGCGTCCTTGCCCTCTTCGACTGAGTAATCAAAACCGGGCTTCAGGCCGACATAGAGCCGTTCAGGACGATACGGAATCCGCACGCTTTCCGTGACGGCGCGACCACCTGGCTCCAGCACGCTGATGACAGCATTGATGCGCAGCGGCCTTCCGGCATTGCTGCCTGCGTTGCCCGGGGCGATCTGAACATTTGCCACCCCTGCCCCGTCCGTCGTCGTATCATCCATTTCCAGGATACGTTCATGGAAGGTCTGGTCATGGCGGCCAAAGCTGAAATCCTTGAAATCCGGGAAAGGATTCGGCGCCGCTTCCACCCGGGCTTCCGACTTGACCGTCAGGCCTGCGCCGGGCGCGCCATAGAGGAAGCGTGAGGACACTTCCACAGCGCGAGTCTCGCCCAGCTTCAGCGGCGTATCCTTGTCCGTCTCGAGATCTACGGCGATGCGCTGCGGGACAAAATCCTCGACAGCGAAATTAACGGAACCGGATGCGCCCGATACGCCGTCAACTTCCAGCGTTGCGCGCCATTGCCCACGTGAGGCACCTTTGGCCAGTTGATAGCTGTGCAGCACGGCAGACGCTTCCGGATCATTGAATCTGAACTTGTCCGCAACCAGGCCATTCGGACGGTAGATCACCAGATAACCAGAACGGTCTTCAATCGCCTTGCCAGTACGGTCGCGCAGCATGGCTGTCAGCTGCACCGTCTCACCTGGGCGATAAATGCCCCGTTCGGAATAGACATAGGCGTCAATAAGGCTCGGCGCCCGGCGTCCGCCAACGGCATATTCAGAGAGATCCACAGGCGCACGGGTCAGATCCAGAACCGCCAGTTCGCCCTTGGCGCTGTAGGCCATAACGAGCTTGGGAGACATATTGCCCTGACCATTCGTGATCGGAGCATCAAAGGTAACTCGGCCCATTTCGTCACTGCGGGCCTCTGCCAGAATGTCATTGTTCATGGCGACGAGTTGCACCGTCGTGTCCGGAACGGGGCGACCATCCTTCAGGGAACGCAGCGTCAGGTCCAGGCCATTGCCCCCCTGATAGGCAGTAATGGCCAGATCCGTCATCATGATCCAGCGGCTGGAAGAGGCTGGTGGCCCCTCCGCGCTGTTCAGTTCGGCAGCATCTTCCACATTTACATAATAGACACCCGGCTCCAGTGTGCCGATGACGTCCTGTAGGGGGAAGACTGTCACAACCGGCGCATTCTGCTCATTCGCGATCTGCATTTTGCCGCTGAACAATTCTTCTTCCACATCGCTCGGGTCATCTTCACCCCAAGTATAGGCGTAGCGGCCTTGCGACGTTGTCTCGCCTTCGGAAATATTCTTGAAGGCCAGTGCGCGGTCATTGATGCGGGATACGGTGACTTTCACCTCATCCACATTCACGGTTTCAATCGGCAGGCCATCTGCATCTTCGCGCGGCAAGATGATGCCCGCACCCTTGAAGCCGACATAAGGCGGGCGATCCGCAAAATCGATCGGGATTGTTTCGTCCCGCTTCAGCGTGCGCCCGTCTGCAGCGGGTAAACCGGACAACAGCTTCGCTGTGCGTTCACTGCCAAAGGTCAGGCCGCCTACACACAGCTCACGCCCTTCCACGCTCAATGCCGGCCGGAAAGCCGGTCGGAACTCGACATAAGGAGAGTAATCAGCTTGCGGATCAAGCGGTGCAGAGAAGACAAAGCACGCCAGTGGCTGTTCCGTTGCGGTGTCGATACGATATCTGAAATAGGTAAAGTCCTGCTCTGCTGTCTCGCGGGCTTTCTGGCGTCGGGCCTCACGTTGGCGTGCAGCCACATTGTCCGCCGCAGAGCGTGTAACGACACTGCCTTCATCCGATTTTGCCGGATCAGGTCCGGCCTTTTCCTTGCCGCCACCACACGCAGCAAGCATGGCGATCATAAAAGCGGCAACCACCGCCCGGCCCGAACCCCACTTGCCCGATTGTTTATGCGACATGAAACCCTCTCCTTTGAGCTTTCTTACAGTTCTTACACATCTTCCGGGGGGCGCGAACAGGGCGCGATTGAGACAAATCAAAGAAAAACGCCTAAATTCGAGCCTCAATTGGTTTACAGACATGGTCAGGCACTTGCCAGGCGTCATGGGACAGGGAATGGATCACTCATGTGGCTCTGGCGAACCGTCGGGATAATTGCTTTCGCACTGGGTGCCATTGGACTGGTTTTGCCTGTCTGGCCAACAACCGTTTTCTGGATTGTCGCTGCCCTGGCGTTTGCGAAGTCAAATCCCAACTGGGCAGAATGGATCTATCGCCAGCCGGGTATCGGGCCGCCCATCAAGACGTTTCTGGAAACAGGTGCGCTGGCGCGCGAGGCTAAAATTGCCGCGCTGAGCGGAATGGCAATTGCAGCAGGCCTTATCGTCGGATTCGGCCATGATAACAGATGGCTTATGGCAGGCGGCCTCAGCTTGATCGGCATTGGCGCGCTTTACGTCATCACGCGTAAACCAATCCGCCCGGAATAACCCCTCCCCTCCTTCAGGGAACTCGGCATGCCTTGGTGCAGCAGCGTGCATAATTGAGCAAAATCCTACATAACCCAGCAATTTACAAAAATTAGTGACTGATTGATCACTCGCCAAATTTCCGCCTCATTTTGTGAGCAATCATTCGCTCAACAATAAGGCAGATGCCTATCAAGAGAACATGCAAGAAGGAGGCGGTCCCATGCCCGTCACGATCACGCTGACTATCGCCAAATCACTGGCTTCCATATTGGGAGGCCTGTTCTTTGCGGACCTGATTTCAGGTCTCATCCACTGGTTTGAGGACCGCTATGGCAATCCGAAATGGCCTATTCTTGGGCAAACGATCCGGGCCAATCAGGAGCATCACTTCAAACCACGCGCCTTTCTTCAAGGAACATTCTTCACACGCAACCGCGAAGTGGTGGTTGTTGGCACCATCTTTCTTGCCCTGTTCTGGGGAACCGCAACGTTGAACCTATTTACGGGCTCGGCTGTCTTCTTTGGTGTATTTGCCAACGAATTTCACCGCGCGGCCCATCGCAGTCCAAAGGAGAATGGCCGTCTCATAACACTGCTACATAAGACAGGCCTCGCCCAGTCCTTCAAGCATCACGCCGCGCACCATCGCCAAGGCAAGGATACGCATTACTGCGTCATCACGAATTACACCAACCCTGTGCTGGAACGCATCGGCCTCTTCCCGGCGCTTGAGCGCGTAATCAGGACCATCACCGGCAAGGTGCCGCGCCTCGATGAAAGCGTGAATCCGCGCTATCGTAAAGCCGCCTGACCTCCCACTTCGCCCTTCCCTGAGGGCGGGGATGTTCTTCACTCTCAAAGGCCTTAGTGTCTGCACGCATAAGAAAGAGGAAACGCTCAAATGGATTTGGAACTGACCGGAAAAGTCATCTTCGTCGCAGGGGCAAGCCGCGGCATCGGACTGGGCATTGTTGAGGCCTGCCTCGCCGAGGGCGCGCGCGTTGCCATGGCGGCCCGTGGACAAGAGAAGCTGGAGCAGGAAGCCGCCCGCCTGGCAGAGACCTATGGTAAGGAGGCTGTCTGGACCCGTGCAGGCGATCTGCGCGATCCGGATGTCGTCGAGAACATGATTGCCGCCATTGAAGAGGAAATGGGCCCGCTTTGGGGCGCAGTCGCAAATGTCGGCCTGCACCCATGCCCGCCAGGTTTTGAAGTGGACGACGAAACGTGGGACGCAGGCCTGTCGCAAAACCTCAATTCTGCTTTCTATCTGGCCCGCTCTGCGCTACGCCGGATGGACGCGCGCGGCGAAGGCTCTGTCCTGATGATTTCATCCATTGCCGGCCTGACCGGCTTGGGCACGCCGCTCACTTATGGCACGTCTAAAGCCGCCATGAACCATATGACCAAGGAACTCGCCCGCATCGCCGGACCAAACGGCGTGCGCATCAACGCCATAGCGCCGGGCAATATCATCTTCCCGGATGGCGAGTGGGAAGAGCGCGTCAATGGAGAGCGCGGCGACGCCTGGAAACGCTGGATCAAGCGTGAAGTGCCGTTGCGCCGCTTTGGCAAGCCTGAAGAAATCGGCAGCGCCGCCGCCTTCCTCCTCAGCCCTGTTGCAAGCTTTGTCACCGGCACGATCATGCCGGTGGATGGCGGCCAGACCCGCTGATCAGGATCCGATCAGTGTGACCCGCCGGGCCGGGGCTTCCATTTCGCTCCGGCCGGCGGCTTCCATACCCATCTGCCCCATCAGGGTTTCATCCTCATCAATTTCGGGGTTGTCGGTGGTCAACAACCGGTCCCCAACGAAGATGGAGTTCGCCCCGGCGAGCAGACACAGCGCCTGCCCCTCTTCCGTCATGCCCTCACGGCCTGCGGACAGGCGCACCCAGCTTTTCGGAAACACGATGCGACAGACCGCAATTGCCCGCGCCATCTCAATGACAGAGATCGCAGGGCTTTGACCTAGCGGCGTGCCTTCGATCGGCACCAGCATATTGACCGGCACACTTTCTGGATGCGGTGTCAGTTTTGACAACTCATGGATCAGGCCGATACGATCTTCCCGGCTTTCTCCCATGCCCAGAATCCCGCCGCAGCAGAGCTTTAGGCCAGCCCCCCGCGCCTTGCCCAGGGTTTTCAGGCGGTCATCATAGGTTCGGGTGGATACCACGGTGTCATAATATTCCGGCGAGGTGTCGAGGTTGTGATTATAATAATCGAGCCCCGCTGCTTTCAGGGCCTCCGCCTGCCCCTCTTCCAGCATGCCAAGCGTGACGCAGGTTTCGAGGCCTTCGGCTTTCACCGCCTCGATCATCGCGGCGACCTTGGGCACATCGCGTTCTTTAAGGCTGCGCCACGCCGCCCCCATGCAAAAACGATCTGCGCCATTTTCCTTTGCGCGGCGTGCGGCGCTCACCACCTCTTCCAGCGGCATCAGCTTTGAGGCTTCAAGTCCAGTATCGAAATGCGCCGACTGGCTGCAATAGCCGCAATTCTCAGCACAGCCACCCGTCTTGATCGAAAGAAGTTGCGACTTCTGAAGTTTCCCATCCGGCCAGTTCGCTTGCTTCACACTCAGTGCCTTACCCATAAGGCTGTCGAGCGGCAAAGTGTAGAGATCGGCAATCTCGTCACGGGTCCAGTTGTGGCGGGGTGAAAGCTCAGTCATCCGGAGATCCTTGTTCATATACTATATAGCTGAGGCTTGGTATCGGCGTGCTCCCTGCGGATCAACTACTGTAGAAATTAACTTTGCGGCATATGCCGGTATGACGTAAGTCAGCTGCGGACCCTCCAGAGCGCCCATATGGACACACAGCCCGCCCCCCGGAAAGTCATTGATGCGAACGCAAAGCGTGGCGCAGTCATCGGCCTGATTGCCCTGCTGGTTATCATAGGGCTGTTTGTGATCGGAAAGATGGCGAACATTGTCGATGCAACAGCCTTGCAGACCTTCATGGATAATGTGGCGAGCAGCCCATGGGCTTTGCCTGCCATTATCGTGCTATTTGTACTGGGCGCCTTTATCGGCGTACCGCAATTCGCACTGGTTGCAATTGCCGTGGCGGCCTTCGGCCCATGGCTCGGCGCATTCATGGCCTGGATTGCCAACATGGTCTCTGGCGCAGTGACCTTTTATGCAGGCCGTCTGGCTGGCGAAAAGGCTTTCAGGCGCTATGCGGGTGAAACGGCCAATCGCCTGTCTGGATTTGTGGGCCGAAATGCCATGATGACAAGCGCTATAGTGCGTAATGTTCCCGCGGGCCCTGCGCTGATCGTCAATATGGCTTTCGGCGTCAGCCATGCGAAATTCCTGCATTACTGGGCCGGCATGGCCGTAGGGATCATTCCGAAGATCGCCCTCATTGCATTTGCAGGCCAAAGCCTTTTCGCTGCATTCAAGGGTAATCCATTGACGGCCATCGCAGCGGCCGGCGCAGCAATTGGTGTGTATATCGCCATTGCCACATATGCGCGTGCCCGAATGCGCAAAAACAGGCAATCTGTTGCACTGATAGGGCAGAATGAGGTTGACACCGACGCGCAGGCAGACGATGTAACCCCTCATGTGGAATAATTTGCCTCTTCAGCTACTGCTTACCGGCCCCTGGCCGGAGACGACTGCCTAAGGTCAGCTGGGGCAGTCGCGCGGTCAGGGGTTCAAGTTAGCCTGATTTTTCACCCCCAGATCGGTCCCGCAGAAAATGTCCACGTCTTCAAACCCTCTTATCCGTATTTTCGACACCACCTTGCGCGACGGCGAACAATCGCCGGGCGCCTCCATGACCCACAATGAAAAGCTCGAACTGGCTGAGCTGATGGAAACCATGGGCGTGGATGTCATCGAAGCCGGCTTTCCCGCCGCCTCGGAAGGTGATTTCGCCGCCGTCAGCGCGATTGCCGAGCAATCAAAATCTGCCATCATTTGCGGCCTCGCACGCTCCACGCCAAACGATATCGAGCGTTGCGCAGAGGCCGTCCGCAAGGCGGCGCGTCCGCGCATACATACCTTCATCTCCACCAGCCCCGTGCACATGAAGCACAAGCTAAAAATGGGCCCCAATGCGGTTCTGGAAGCTGTCGGCCGCTCTGTCGCCCAGGCCCGCAACCACACCGATGATGTGGAGTGGAGCGCGGAAGATGCGACCCGCACCGAATTCGACTTTCTGTGCAAATGTATCGATGTGGCCATCGCCAGCGGCGCGACTACTATCAACATCCCGGATACGGTCGGCTATTCCCATCCAGATGAGTATGGCGCTCTATTCCGCCGCCTGATCGAAAATGTTCCGAACTCCGACAAGGTGATCTGGTCTGCGCACTGCCACAATGATCTCGGCTTGGCTGTAGCCAACTCCATCAATGCCGTTGCCAATGGCGCTCGCCAGGTGGAATGTGCCATTAACGGCTTGGGCGAGCGCGCGGGTAATGCTGCGCTGGAAGAAGTCGTTATGGCGATGAAGGTGCGCGGCGACACCCTGCCCTTCGAAACCAATATCCAGCCGGCCTATCTCTCCAAAGCATCTGCCATGGTTAGCCGCATCACCGGGTTTCCGGTGCAGTACAACAAGGCGATCGTCGGCAAGAACGCGTTCGCGCATGAAAGCGGCATCCACCAGGATGGCATGCTGAAGAATGCCGAAACCTATGAGATTATGCGGCCGGAAGATGTCGGCGTTGCCAAGACATCCCTCGTCATGGGCAAGCATTCCGGCCGCCATGCCTTCCGCGACAAGCTGGAAGCGCTTGGCTATGTGCTGGAAGGTGACGCCTTGAACGATGCGTTCAAACGCTTCAAGACGCTGGCCGACCGCAAGAAACACGTCTTCGATGATGACATCATTGCCTTGGTCGATGACCAGTTGGCCGCAGAAGGCGAGCGAATTGTCTTCAAGCGTCTGCGTGTTGTCGCCGGCACGGATGGCCCGCAAACCGCTGAGATCGATCTGGTAGTCGATGGCGACGAAAAGTTCGCGATCGCCCGCGGCAATGGCCCGGTCGATGCCGTGTTCAATGCCATCCGCGAGATCGTCCCGCATGATGGCAAGCTGGAACTCTATCAGGTGCACGCTGTCACTGGTGGAACAGACGCGCAGGCGACTGTATCCGTGCGCCTGAACTGTGAGGGCATCATGTCGACGGGGCGCTCATCTGATCCGGACACGCTGGTCGCCAGTGCAAAAGCCTACCTCCATGCCGTGAACAAGCTGGAAGCGCGCAAAGCCAAGCGCACCCACGCCGCCTGATCACGCTTTTAGCCCTCAGGGCTTGAAACATGGATTTGTGGATCCCCATCACGCTGGCAGCTGCGTTCTGCCAGAACCTTCGCTCTGTGTTGCAGAAACAGCTGAAGGGGCAGCTCAGCACATGGGGCGCGACAGCATCGCGCTTCGTGTTCGCTGCTCCGCTCGCTGTACTGTTCACTTGGGGGTTGGTGCAAGCGCGGGGCGATAACCTGCCCATTACACCAGGGGTATTCTATCTTTATAGTGCGATAGGCGGTCTCTGTCAGATCGTGGCAACAGGCTTGCTGATCCATCTGTTCAGCCGGGCGAATTTCTCTGCTGCCACGGCCTTCACGAAAACCGAACCCGTACAAACGGCTCTTTTCGGCATCATCCTGCTCGGAGACCACCTCTCCCCTCTCATGACCCTTGCCATCATGATAAGTCTGGCAGGCGTCATGCTGATATCCATTCCCAAAGGGGCGGCCTCGAAGTGGAAACCGGATAGTGCCCTTTGGATCGGGATTCTGTCTGGCGGCCTGTTCGGTCTCTCTGCAGTCGCCTTTCGGGGTGCCTCTCTCTCCCTCTCTGACGGGGACGCCCTGCTCCGCGCAGCGGTCACTGTCAGCTATGTCACCTTCTTTCAGGCTGGAGCCGTTCTGTTCTGGATGTGGCTTCGCGAGCCTGGCCAGATCATGAAGCTGTTCAAGGCCTGGCGCATGACCGGCCTTGTCGGGCTGGTAGGCCTGCTTGGCTCTCTCGGATGGGTTACGGCCTTCACGCTCCAGAATGCAGCTTATGTGCGGGCGCTAGGTCAGATCGACATTGTCTTTACTGTTGGCGCGTCACTCCTTGTTTTCAAGGAGACGCTGACCGTACGAGAGATCACAGGCATCATGCTGGTAACGCTAGGCGTGATCGTTCTGGTACTGGCTGCAGGTTAGAAGAGGCGACTTAAAGAGCCGCATCGATCAGCAGGTAAGCAGCAAGACGTGGGCTTGCATTGCGGCCTGTCTTCTGAGTTTGCTCCAAAGCGGCCAGAGCATCCTCTTCTTCAAGCGAGATGAACTCCCGCGCCAGCTGCAACAATTCGCGATCATTGCGCAGACGCTGAGTAACACGATCCACCTGGCGGCCAGCCTGCGCGATGATGGCGGTCTTGCGCTCACGCTCTCCCCGTCGTGCCGCCTCGGCGATTTTACGCTTGGCTTTCGGACGGAATGTTTCGGGCAGGAGGATGCCGGTGCTTTGCAGACGTTCGAGCAGCTCTTCTGCCACTTCCTCACGATCACGATGCGGGGAATCTTCCCGGCTCATATCGGAAATGATGTCGCGCCACCCCATCTCAGGCCCTGGTGAGTGGGAAGACGGGCGTGCAGGCACAAGTGCGCCGCCGTGAAGAAAAGCCTCCTGGGCAGGTGGAGGTGTCGGCCGTTCAGGCTGCGTCACATAAGGGGGGGGAGAAACCGGAGGTGCAGCAGGCGATTGTTGGCGCACAGTTGGCGGGCTCTGTGGCGCTTGTCTCTGCGGGAAGTCCGTCGCCCGACGGCGCGGGGTTTCAGGAGGCGCGGGCTCCGAAGGCTGCGGATCATCAAACCGGCGGTGCAGCGGCATCGGATCACGGGCAGCCGGACGTTCCGGCTCCCAGTGTCCGCCATCATCCTCGCTTGCCTCATGCTTCTGAGTGGGCGTGGATTGTTCCGACTCGTCCTCTGTCAGCGCAGCATTCGCCAGCGCATCCGCCGCCGCATCGAACAATTCGTCTTCCATGCTCGGCCGACGAACGGATGGCGCAGGAGAACGAGGCGGCTCCGGGGTGTGGCCGTTGCGCCCTTCAGGGCGAAAACCGTTCCGATGGCCGGTACTATGGCCATTTGAGACAGTCTCCCGAACAGCTCTTTCCGGCTGCTGAGGGGTGGACTGCGGCGAAGGGGGTTGCGTGGACTGTGGTGGCCGTGGCGTAGAGTATGGCGAAGTCCTTGGCGCTTCTGGCGGCCGGGCAGGTACAAGAGGTGGCTCCACCTCACGCTCAACCGCCCTTGCGGCATAATCTTGATGCGCGGCGACAGGTTGAGGATCAATGGAAGCCTCTGGCTGCCTCACTTTCTGCGCAAGGCGCACGGTATCAGCTTCAGCAGCATGCTCTGCGGAGCGGATCGCAGCAGCAGCCTGCTCGCCCACCTCCTTCAATTGCGCAAGGGCCTTTGCGGCCTGTTCAGCCGCTAAACGCGTGGACTGATTGATTTCCCGATTGGCAAGACGCGCAGATTCAAGGGCAGATGATACTGCATCATTGAGCGTATCGCCTGTCGTCATGGCCGCTGCGGCAGCAATCTCCCCTGCCCTTACAGCGGCATCCACTGTGCGGCGAGACTGGTCCAGCTTTTCTTCAATGCGGCTAACCGCGAAGGTCAGCGTTTCAGTGCGGGTGGCCGCGTCGCTGGCAAGACCATCCAGCTCAACGAGTTTTTCAGAGAGCGAGCGACCGGCCATCTGCATGTCCTGGAGCCGTGTCTCCAGCGCATGATCGGCACGGGAGACTTCCTCGCTTGCCTCACGGGCAGCCTGCACCATCATCTGTGCCTGACGAGGGATCGCCTCATTCAGGGATTGCATTTGCGCGCGCAGATCTCGCGCCAACCCTTCCAGGGCAAGGCGCTCTGCGCCCAAGCGCTCGGTCAGTTCCCGGGCATTGTCCGCACTCGCATAGGCGACAGATTCGAGACGCAGTCGTTCATCGCCAATCTCCCCGGCCATGGCCTTCATCGCAGAAAGCGCATGCGCCATGGCACGGTCTACTTCGGCGGCGGCCTGCTTCATCTGTTCGGCAAAGGTGATGCCCTCCGTTCCCGCTTCACGCGCGGGTGCCATCAGACGGACGGCAGCCTCCATCACCAAGGCATTGGACGCAGCAGCCCGGCGGTTTGTCCGTCCCATATAGCCTGCCATAATCATCAGAAGGGCCGGAACGAGGGCCGCCAGGGCACCGCCAACCAGCGCGAGAGTTGGCAACTCCTTCAGGCCATCGACACCCCACAGGCCCAGCGCGATGCCAGCGGCACCTACAATCCAGCAAAATGCGACGATGAATCCGGTCACAACCATCCAGCTGCCGCCATGGCGGGCGAGCTCGAAGTTATGAGACGCCTCTTGCCTGACGAGCAGATCGCGGCCAGACGGGCGAGCGGCAGGCGTTTCTGTCATGAGGAGAGTATACCGTGACAATTCGCCCGGCGCGAGACCAGAATAAGGCCAATCTGGGCTTTTATAGCAGTCGTCTTAGCGCCCGACAGCGAGGACGGAAACGGTGCCGGTGTCGGCTTGCTCGGATGAGTCCTTTTGATCCGGCGCAAACTCCAAGCCCAGCCATGCAAGAATGGCAGCAATGGCAAGATTGCGAACGAGCGAGATAAAGCTCATCATCGGACTTCCCCAGTAAGACTTTGGCGCATTTCCCTAGCAATACGCGGATGCATGTTACTTGATTTCCAGATATTCGACAATCGATAAAAACATCCATGTTTTCCGGAATGTCGGATTGGCGATTAACGAATGCAAAGGGCCGAACGTGCCAAGGTGACAGCAAGCTCAGGAGCCCATGCCCATGACTGCCCCCCTCGCCTTGCTGGACCGCAATCATTTGAAATCAATGACGGGCAATGATCCAGGGCTTGCTATAGAGATCATCGAGCTCTTCCAGCATCAGGCTGAAATCTGGTCACGCATGCTGGACCCGAAAACAGATCCGAAACAATGGGCCGACGCCGCGCACACGCTCAAAGGCTCAGCCCTGGGCATTGGCGCCATTCGCCTAGCTGCAAAATGTGAGAAGGCAGAGAAAGCGGGACGCGCAGAAACGCCCCCCAGCCTGACGGCGGCGGCGGTTCTATTGGGAGATGTCAAGGATGTGCTGGGCAACACCTTGGAAGAGGCTGCAAAAACGCTTCACGAATTGGAATCTTCAGGGGCCTTCAAGGCGTCATAGCTTGCAAATTCGTAGGCAATACAGCGATCTATCAGAGTTCGCCAAACAGGCTCGGCAATCGCCAGGGATAGGCCGGCGCCAGTGCAGGCAGCCTTCACTTTTTCAACGACATCTTCGATCCGTGGTCGGTCATGCACGATGCTCCGGTCGCCCTTGATGCGGGCGGCAGCATCCATGAAGGATTGGCGTTCAGCCAGAATTTCCACCAGCAAGCGGTCAATACGGTCAATCTCGTAGCGAACCTGCTCCATGCTCTCGCATGTCTCTGCCGTCTGGTGACGCTGGTCTGAAGTATAAGTCGTCATGCTTGGTATGCCCTGTTGCCAGTCGTTCGCGAATATATGAGCGCAACGGTCTCGGCAATAATGCAGCTGCGACGAACAGCCCGCAATCCTTCGGTGAAACCTCTTGTGTTTGCCCTGACAGGTAGCTAGATACAACGATCAGTTACAATATAACATTGTGGTGTCTACATGTCCCCCTCGCTGCCGAATAATATCTTGGACGCTTTCGGCCCAGAGCAAGCCGCGACCTATGATGAGCGCTTCAGCAAGCTGTCAGCCATCAACAGCCTGCTGCACCTTGTCATACAGTCGCAATTCGCCCACTTGCCGGACAATGCCCACATCCTTATCGCTGGAGCTGGCACAGGAGCAGATGTCCGCCATCTAGCCCCCCTCTTCCCGTCCTGGCACTTTACGCTGGCCGACCCGGCAGACGCGATGCTTGAAATCGCCTGGCAGCACGCGAACCAAGAAGGCTTTGCCGACAGGTGCACATTCCATGCAGGTTATGTTTCAAGCCTGCCAGAGACACAATTTGATGCCGCAACCAGCCTGCTTGTCTCACATTTCCTGAACGAGGAGGAAGACCGCACAGCTTATTATCGCTCGATTGCCGAGCGCCTGCAGCCCAGCGCACCATTGTTCGAGGCCGCGCTTTGCGGAAATCGTTACGATACGATCTTCGAAACGGAAATGGAGGTCTGGCTTGGACTGATGAACTTGGCTGGCATGACGGACGAAGGCGGGCAGAACTATCGGCAATCGTTTGGGACGCTCTTTGCCACTCACGATCCTTCGGAGGTCGAAAAAATGATCGGGGCGGCCAAATTTGGCCGCCCCGTACAATGTTTTCAGGCTGGATTGATCCGTGGCTGGATCACTCACAGGCTTTAGACTTCGAGCAGCATCCGTTCCGGATCTTCCAGAGCTTCCTTGACACGCACCAGGAACGTCACGGCTTCCTTGCCGTCGACGATCCGGTGGTCATAGGACAGCGCCAGATACATCATCGGGCGGATCTTAACTTCGCCGTTCACAGCGACGGGGCGCTGCTCAATGCGGTGCATGCCCAGAACCCCGGATTGTGGGGGGTTCAGGATTGGCGTGGACATCAGGGAGCCATAGATACCGCCATTGGAGATGGTGAACGTACCGCCCTGCATGTCTCCGATGGTGAGTTCACCGTCACGTGCCTTCTTGCCGAGATTGGCAATCGCCTTCTCAATGCCTGCCAGCGACAGGTCGTCAGAGTCCCGCACGACCGGCACCACCAGGCCTTTCTCGGTGCCGACAGCAACGCCAATATCGTAGAAATTCTTGTAGATGATGTCCTGGCCGTCGATCTCTGCGTTCACAGCGGGCACTTCTTTCAGAGCATTCACACACGCTTTCACGAAGAAGCTCATGAATCCCAGCTTAATGCCGTGCTTGGCCACGAAAGCGTCCTGATGCTTTTTACGCAGATCCATGATGGCGCCCATGTCGACGTCGTTAAATGTCGTCAGCATGGCGGCCGTGTCCTGGGCCTCTTTCAGGCGGCGTGCGATGGTCTGGCGCAGGCGCGTCATGCGTACGCGCTCTTCGCGTGGGCCAATATCGCGAGACTCTTTTGCCTGGGTCGGCGCGGACGAGGCCGCAGACTTGGCAGCAGAGTTCACATACTCCATTGCATCGGCCTTGGTGGCGCGGCCATCCTTGCCGGTGCCCGGAATGTCTGACGGATTGACGCCCGCTTCCGAAGAGATGCGGCGTACAGACGGCGCAACCGGGCGATCACCCGTAGCCGCTGGCGCAGACGTTCTGGCGGCTGGCGCGGAAGCCGCTGACGCCGCAGATTTTTCTGGCGCAGAAGCGCCTGCATCAATGCGCGCAATGACAGAGCCTGGCGTCACGGAATCGCCTTCGGCGACCAGGAGTTCAGCCAGCACACCATCTGCCGGAGACGGCACTTCCAGTGCCACCTTATCGGTTTCGATCTCAGCGATCGTTTCGTCTTTCTTCACGGCATCGCCTGGAGCCTTGAGGAAAGTGGAGAGCGTGCCCTCTGCAACACTCTCTCCCATTGTTGGAACTTCAACGTCCATCAGTTCGCCCTTGTCTTCCTTACCGGGTACGCCGCCCTTCTCTTTCGGGCCGCCATGTTCTGGCAACGCATCGGCTGCCGTATCGGGTTTGTCATTTGCCGTGCCTGCGCCAGAGCCCTCGCCAAGCTTGCCGAGGATCGCGCCAATCTCAACCGTGTCGCCTTCCTTTGCAATAATCTCGGAAAGAACCCCGTCTTCCGTGGCAGAAACTTCAACGGACACTTTGTCCGTTTCCAGCTCTACAAGCACATCATCCTTCTTAACCTGATCGCCTTTGGCTTTAAGCCATTGGCCAACGGTGGCTTCCGTGATGCTCTCGCCAAGTGTGGGCACTGTGATATCGGTCATGAAATCAGTCCGTTCATTAAAATCAGTAATCAGGTCGCGACGATATTATCGTCGACCGGGTCTGCGCCAAGGGCTGTGGAAACGAGAGCATCTTGCTCAGCCTTGTGCTTCGAAAGAAGGCCAGTAGCCGTAGCCGCAGACGGTGGGCGGCCCGCATAGTGCGGACGCGAAGACTTGCTGCCTGCCTGGTTGGCACACCATTCAATCTCGTCACGAATGAAGGTCCAGCCGCCCATATTGCGCGGCTCTTCCTGACACCAGACCAGTTCTGCCTGCGGGAAGCGCTTCAGTTCAGCAATCAGCGATTTGCGTGGCACCGGATAGAATTGCTCCATACGCAGCAGGTAGACATCATCCTGACCGCCTTCCTCACGTGCTTCGAAGAGGTCGTAATAGACCTTGCCCGAGCACATCACGACGCGGCGGATCTTGTTATCCTTGACCAGCTTCACCTTACCTTCACGGCCAGGCGTCTCGGCATCATCCCACAGAACGCGGTGGAAAGAAGACTTCGTCCCCAGATCATCCAGGGCAGATGTCGCCAGCTTGTGCCGCAGCAGAGACTTCGGCGTCATGATCACCAGCGGCTTGCGGAAGTCGCGGTGGATCTGGCGGCGCAGCGCGTGGAAATAGTTCGCTGGCGTTGTCAGGTTACAGACCTGCATATTGTCTTCAGCGCACATCTGCAGGAAACGCTCTAGGCGGGCAGACGAGTGCTCCGGGCCCTGACCCTCATAGCCATGCGGCAGAAGTACAACCAGACCCGACATCCGCAGCCATTTACGCTCAGCTGAGGAAATGAATTGGTCGAAGAACACCTGCGCGCCATTGGCGAAGTCACCGAACTGGGCTTCCCACAGGGTCAACGTGTTCGGGTCTGCCAGCGAATAGCCATACTCATAGCCAAGCACGGCTTCCTCGGAGAGAAGCGAGTCGATTACTTCGTAATGCGCCTGCTCATCACTTAAATGGTTGAGAGGCGTATAACGGTCGCCATTTGTCTGGTCGACAATATGGCTGTGGCGCTGCGAGAACGTGCCTCGGCCACAATCCTGGCCGGAAAGACGTACCGGGAAGCCTTCATCCAGCAGGGTTGCGAAAGCCAGATGCTCCGCAGTCGCCCAATCCAAACCCTGACCTTTAGTAATGGCCGTCGCCCGCGCATCAATGACGCGTGCCAAGGTCTTGTGAATGTCGATACCTTCCGGAACCGTGGTGATTTTCTCACCCAGCGTCTGAAGACGTTTCTTGGAAACGCCGGTCTTGCCGCGGCGCTCGTCATCATCCGGCAGGCCAAGGCCTTTCCATTCGCCATCCAGCCAGTCGGCTTTTTTGGCCTTGAAGGTTTTGCCGGCCTCGAATTCGCGGTCGAGATAGGCTTCGAAATCAGAAACCTGCTGCTCCACCTGCTCAGAAGTCAGAATGCCTTCCTTGACCAAGCGCTCCGCATAGATTTCGCGTGTGGACGGATGGCCCTTGATTTCCTTGTACATCACCGGTTGGGTAAACATCGGCTCATCGCCTTCATTGTGCCCGAAGCGGCGATAGCAGAACATGTCGATGACGACGTCCTTATGGAACTTCTGGCGGTATTCCGTCGCCACCTTGGCAGCATAGGTCACGGCTTCCGGATCATCCCCATTGACATGGAAGATCGGGGCCTGAACCATAAGAGCCACATCGGACGGGTACGGAGAAGACCGCGAATAGATCGGGCTGGTCGTGAAGCCGATCTGGTTGTTCACGATGAAGTGGATGGTACCACCCGTGCGATAGCCTGTCAGGCCTGACAGGGCGAAACACTCGGACACAACCCCCTGCCCTGCAAACGCGGCGTCGCCGTGCAGCAGCAGAGGCAGAACCGTTGCGCGGTTCAGCGTGCCGCTTTCTCGGTGACGCATCTCCTGCTTGGAACGGGACTTGCCCAGAACGACCGGATTAACCGCCTCCAGGTGAGACGGGTTAGCATTCATGGACAGGTGCACCTTGTTACCGTCAAATTCGCGGTCGGAAGATGCGCCGAGATGGTATTTCACGTCGCCAGAGCCGAACTCGCCCGCACCTTGCGTATTACCGCCCTGGAATTCGTGGAAGATTTGCTCGTAAGGCTTGCCCATCACGGCAGCCAGCATGTTCAGGCGGCCGCGGTGCGGCATGCCGACCACGATTTCCTTCACACCGAGGGCACCGCCACGCTTGATGATCTGCTCCAGCGCCGGAACAGCCGCCTCACCGCCATCCAGACCGAAACGCTTCGTGCCCGGATAACGCTTGTGCAGGAAGCGTTCAAAGGTTTCCGCTTCGATCAGCTTGGCCAGAATGGCCTTCTTGCCCTGCTGCGTGAAGGCAACACCCTTGTCCGGGCCTTCGATGCGTTCCTGTAGCCAGGCTTTTTCTTCCGGATCGGAAATATGCATGAACTCGATGCCGAGCGTGGAGCAATATGTCCGCTTCAGAATGTCGAGCATCTCGTTGACGGAGGCATAATCGAGGCCGAGATAGCCATCGATGAAGATCTTGCGATCCATGTCTTCCTTGGAGAAGCCATAGGTTGCCGGATCAAGCTCAGGCTGTTTTTCCGGCGTATCGAGAGATAGCGGATCCAGCTGCGCGGCGAGGTGACCCCGCATACGATAGGCGCGGATCATCATGATCGCGCGAATCGAATCCTTCACGTTCTGGGCAATTTCTGCCTCTGACGCGCCAGGCTTTGCCTGCTTCAGCTTTTTCTCGATTTTAGGCTCGACCAGAGCCCAGTTGCCATCGAAAGCGGCAACCTGTTCATCACTCAGCGGGCGTGGCCAGTCACCACGTTTCCAGCTGGCACCGCCAGCATTGCGCTCTGCGTCGCTCGAATCATCACCAAGCTCGGCAAAGAAGTCGCGCCAGCTCTCGGGAACTGACGCGGGATCCTTTGCATAGGCCGCCTGCATCTGCTCAAGCCACATGGCTGAGCCGCCATACAGGAAGGCTGTTTCCAGCATCGCGCTGTTACCTGAACTGCGCGAACCTTTTACCGGGCTGCCGTCGTCTGCCATTTCAATTTCCGTCCTCTAGGACCCAAACCCCATACAATAGGGATAAAATACTTGCCCGGTTCCTACCGGGGCTGATGATCTATAGGACGGCCTGAACGGGGACAGATGCTGGCCTCGCCAGACTGGCCCGCCAAGGCCGCCCTGGCTTATATGTTGTGCGGACTGCTAGCCCTTCAATACCTCGACCATGGTCGTACCGAGACGCGCAGGTGACGGAGACACGCGGATACCCGCTTCTTCCATCGCCGCAATCTTGCTCTCGGCATCACCCTGACCTCCGGAAACGATAGCACCGGCATGGCCCATCGTACGCCCTTTTGGTGCAGTCCGGCCTGCAATAAAGCCAACCATTGGCTTCTTGCGGCCTTTCTTGGCCTCATCGATCAGGAATTGAGCAGCTTCCTCTTCGGCGGTACCGCCGATTTCACCGATCATGATTATGGACTTGGTTTCTTCGTCAGCCAGGTACATTTCCAGCACGTCGATGAACTCGGTGCCTTTGACTGGGTCGCCGCCAATGCCGACAGCTGAGGTCTGGCCGAGACCGGCCTGAGATGTCTGGTACACGGCTTCATAGGTCAACGTACCGGAGCGGGACACGACGCCTACTGAGCCCTTCTGAAAGATCTTGCCCGGCATGATGCCGATCTTGCACTCTTCCGGTGTCAGCAGACCCGGACAGTTCGGACCGATCAGGCGGGATTTGGATTTCTCCAACTTCGCCTTAACACGCACCATGTCGAGTACCGGGACGCCCTCAGTGATGCAGACGATCAGCGGGATCTCCGCATCGATGGCTTCCTCGATGGCTGCTGCAGCGCCTGCTGGCGGCACGTAGATGACGGAGGCGTTAGCGCCCGTTGCTTCTGCGGCTTCACCGGCCGTCGCAAAGATCGGCAGTTCGGTGCCATTGTCGGCAACCCATTTCTGACCAGCTTTCTTCGGATGCGTACCGGCAACCATTTTCGTGCCGTAATATTCCAGCGCCTGGTTCGTGTGGAACGAGCCCGTATTACCGGTCAGGCCCTGGACGATGACTTTGGTATTCTTGTCGATGAGAATGGACATGATTTCAGCTTTATTCCTCAGGCGCCCTTAACGGCGTTCACAATTTTCTGGGCGGCGTCGTCGAGATCGTCGGCCGGGATGACGTTCAGGCCGGATTCGGCAATGATCTTCTTGCCCATCTCGACATTCGTGCCTTCGAGGCGCACGACCAGCGGCACAGCCAGGTTGGTTTCCTTCACGGCGGCAATCACGCCTTCCGCGATGACATCACACTTCATGATACCACCGAAGATATTCACCAGAATGCCCTTCACGTTCGGGTCTTTCATGATGATCTTGAAGGCAGCAGCCACTTTTTCCTTGTTGGCACCGCCGCCAACGTCACAGAAGTTTGCCGGCTCTTCGCCGTATAGCTTGATGATGTCCATCGTCGCCATGGCGAGGCCTGCGCCGTTGACCATGCAGCCGATGGTGCCGTCGAGGGCGATATAGGCGAGGTCCCATTCGGAGGCCTCGATTTCCTTTTCGTCTTCCTCAGTCGTGTCGCGCAGTTCCACGATGTCCGGGTGACGGAACAGGGCGTTGCCGTCAAAGCTGACTTTCGCGTCCAGGACGCGCAGATGGCCATCTTCCATGACGATCAGCGGGTTGATCTCCAGCATCGACATGTCCTTCTCGGTGAAGGCCTTGTAGAGGATGGGGAAGAGTTTCATGCCGTCCGTGCGGGCATCGCCTTCCAGCTTCAGCGCATCGCAAAGCTTTGCGGCGTCAGCGTCCGTCACGCCCGTGGTTGGGTCGATCGGAAGGGTCAGGATTTTTTCCGGCGTCTCGTGAGCGACTTCCTCAATGTCCATGCCGCCTTCGGTGGATGCGACAAAAGCCGGACGGCCTGTGGCACGATCAACCAGCAGGGAGAGATAAAGTTCGCGGTCGATGTCTGCGCCGTCTTCGATGTAGAGGCGATTGACCTGCTTGCCTTCAGCGCTGGTTTGCGCCGTGACCAAGTGGTGGCCCAGCATGGCCTTGGCATGTTCCAAAACTTCCTCTTTGGAGAAAGCCAGGCGGACACCGCCCTTTTCACCAGCCTCGGCTTCCACGAACTTGCCTTTACCGCGACCACCGGCATGAATCTGGGATTTCACGACCCAGAGCGGGCCCGGCAGGGTATCAACTGCCTTCTGTACATCGTCGAGCGAAAGAACGGGTACGCCTTCTGCCACAGGTGCGCCGAAGGATTTCAGCACGGCCTTGGCCTGGTATTCGTGAATGTTCATGTAAACTGCCTTGTTTGCCCTGGCTTGGTGGAGGGGTCAGCATGCCAGCCACCCCGGTTTGATTGTGGTGGCTATATATCAGTCTCAGCAGCAGTCGCAACCAGCTGGGTATCTATTCAGAGACTCAGGCTTCGGCATCCCGTTCGGGATTGCGCGGGTCGAGCTCCACACTGGCCAGCGGTGTTGGCAGGATCGGGCTCCAGTCTTCTTGCTGCCCCTCCTCCGGTGCAGCCCGTTTGCTGACCCGCCAAACCATGATCATGGCCAGAATCACAAGCAGGATTCCCGCCAGTCCAAAGAGGCCCATCCGCCCTGCCCCGCGCATCGCGAAACCGGATAACAGTGGCCCGACAATAGAGCCGCCTGCCCAGACAAACAGAAGCCCGGACATGACCTGCGGAATGGCGGCTTTAGGCGTGCGGTCAATCGCGTGAGCAACACATAGGCCATAGAAGGACAGTGACCCAGCCCCCCAGACGCTGAGAACAATAATCACACCTGTCTCTCCCAGACTGCGGCCGAACACCGCAATACCCAGAGCAGCGAGACCGGAAACGGCGCACATAACCGCAATGACCATCCGGCGTTCCAGTCGGTCTGAGAGGCGTCCGGCGGGCCATTGCACAATCAAACCGCCCATCCAGGCTGCGGCGCCAGCGATAGCTGCTGCGGTTGTGCCACCACCACCCATCGAGAAGCCTTCGAAGTAAATAGGGATCAGCGCCGTCATGCCGGTATTGATGACGCCGGACAGCGCCACACCGATCACGGCCGCAGGCGCAAGCGTATAGAGCCGCCCGAGCGGCATGGCAGAGCGCCCCGGCGGCGCGGGCTGCTCCTGCCGGGTCAGGCAGACAGGCACCAGCGCCAGGGTCAGAAACAATGCGGCCCAGCTATAGGCGCGGCTATCCAGCGGAGACAGGCCGGCCACAAAGAATGGACCAATCATCAGCGAAAGCTTCGCACCGGTATGATAGATCCCCATGACATTGCCTCGCGCCTTGTCAGGCACAGCAACCCCGAGCCAGCTTTCCACACTGGTAAACATGTACGCAAAGCTTACGCCCTGTATGACACGTACGACAGCCCAGAAGCCCTCATTATACCAGAGTGACAGGGACAACGCCCCGGCAGAGGTAACCGCCGCGGCAGCAGCAAACAGGCGAATATTGCCAAAGGTGGCCAGGGCGCGCGGCGCAGTCCACGCCCCCAGCATGAAGCCGGACGCGTAAAGGGCTGCAATCATACCGATTGTCTGAGGCTGCGTGCCGAGGGCCTCAAGGCCAAGAGGTGTCAGCACGCTCATCAGCCCACCTGCGATCTGCAGGATCATCACAGCAATAATGAGTGCAAGTACGTTACGCGTTTCAGTCATGTCTACCGGCAGCCTTTTCAGTGCCGTGGCTTAGCTACCTGAATTTGGCGGTTGTATGACGAACCGTCTCTCCTGCCTCGTCCTTAACTTCAAGGTCTAAAGACCCGGTTTCCCAATCGATGTTGATTGCACCGAAATTCTCAGGCGGATATCCCGCGCCGATCTGGGCGCTGTCTTTCTCTGGCGAGTCTTCCGCCCATGCCTTGTTGAGGGAAGAGGCCGTCAGCTCATAGACCGGATAAGGTAGGATCCCATCCTTGCGATAGAGGAATGCGGTGTGGCGATCGCCTGAGACAAAGACGACACCATTTGCAGCAGTTTCGGTGATCAGATCATACAATCGCTGCTGTTCTGCCGGCAGACGAGACCATGCCTCCCAGCCATGCCCGTCCGTAGGCAGCACCTGAATGGAAGAAACGATCAGTCGCAAATCTGCAGGCTTCTGCAGCTGGTTCTCCAACCATGTCCATTGATCATTGCCCAGCATGTCCTGATTGGGATCCGTTGATGGAACATAGCGCTCCTTGCCCACAACGCCCGGCTCATCCGTTGGCGTCAGTGGAGAGCGAAAATAACGTGTGTCCAGCATGATGATCTGCGTGCGCTTACCTTCCGGTCCGAATGTGCGGGCATAATAGGTGCCGGGCCATGCACCCACATCCTTGCTGTCCAGGCCCCAGAAGCGCTCATGAATGCGCTCAGACAAGCGGCGGAAGGGAAACTCCCGCCCCGCATCATTCGCGCCATAATCATGATCATCCCATGCCACCATCATCGGCAGGTGGGCGCGCACTGAGCGGAAATCATCGCGGGCTGCCAGATCGGTAAAGCTCTCCCGCAGCTCATCGAGCGTCGCCTCATTCACGGCATATGCCGGACCATCCCTGTCGCCATAGACATTATCCCCGATCATCAGGAACAGGTCTGCATCTTCCTTGGCAATACTGCGCAGCGCCGGCGTGTCGCCAAGTTCCTCATCATGACAGGACGCCACCAGAATGCGGGACAGAACTGTGTCTTCTGCTGGCAGCGGCAGCCCCGCTGGCGCGACGGGATAGAAATCATCCGGCAGAGTTCTATAATAGGCCTCCAAAGCCTCTTCCGCACTTTGCGGTGCCCGCGTGATGCCTGGAATGGAAATAGGCCCTGGCGCCTGACACGCTGCGAACCCCGCAACCACCCCCAAAGCTATGATCCGTTTCATGACTGCCCTCCTCCAAAATTCACCGCCTGTGTAATCAGTAGCGGGCTTTGGAGAGGGCAGTAAGGGCAATCACGCTCCATTGGTAAAGAAAATGGACCACATCATCCGCCCGGGCAGAAAGGTGAATAATCCGGCCACAAGCATCGCGCCAACGAACATGCCGGTCATTTGTTTGCGGTGAGACGCAATGTTCTTCCTGCGCGCTGCGGTAATCCCCATCGGCAGACCAATCACCGTCCAGGCGGAGATACCGTGGATCCAGCTGAAATGATTCCCGTTGAGCCCGACCACGAAGAAAGAGCTGAGAGCCGTCACCATCATCGCCCCCACCCAGCTATAGCCGAGCGTCTTGTGCAGACCCCTGCCCTTCACACCCAGCATCAGCATGGTGCCGATGACGAAAGCGCTGAGGGCCCCGGCGACATGCACCTTGATGGCTATGGAAGCATCAACCAGCTGGCTTGCATCAAAATGCAAATGGATGGGCGGATTGCCATTTGCCTTCAGGATCATCCAGCTGATCAGCAGGTAGGCAAGCAGCGCGACACCGATCACAATACGATTGGATGGGCGGTCAAGACGAATACGCCAAAGGCGAGATCTCAAGCTCAGTTCAGGGCTATGCATGTCGTGTCTCCTCTGTCTTGACCTAGCGAAGCGTGATGGTCTGAACGGCGCCGTCTTCGGTCACCTCGAACGCGGCAGTGTCAAAGTCAGGTGGGCCGAAGCGCACTGGCGCGTCATTGGAAAAGCCATAGGGTTCCACTGGAATGCCGATCATGCTGCGCTTCAGTTCGCCATCCCCATCCACATCATGAAACATTTTGATGCCGTACCGGCCCGGTTGCAGGCCTTCGAAGACGAAGGTCACGTCATCACCCGTTGAGGGGATTACCTTTGTCTGCGCAGCCTGATTGTCTCCCCAGCCGGCTTCTTCAAACAGCGCGACATGCAGCTGACCCTCAGCCTTGCGAATACCCTTTATGTCCACAGACAGGTCAGCAGCCGCAGCCGTCTCTGGCAGAAGGCATGAGACAAACAGGGCGGAAATCAGTGTGTTGCGGATCATGTTGGGTCTCCATAAAATCGAGGGCCGATGCCCCGTGTGGGTTGATGGAGATGAGCTTTGCCCGGCCGGTTCAGGGCCGCCACATGGATTGCGCGGAGAGGGTGGAAACCTTCGCCAAATGCGGCCAGTGTCATTCGCGAAGCGTGAAATACATAGAGATTCCGTATGCCTGTAGCCCTCAGGGAGACACTGAAGACACTCGCCATTGTGACGCTGCTGGCCGCCGGCTTCACCTGGTTCGGCGTCTACGGCAGCGGGGGCAGTGTCTGGCTACGCTTCCTGATGTGGTTCATCACCATGCTGGTCGGCGCCGTCTCTTCGCTCTTTGTCGTGCCGTTTGTCTTTCACGCCAAGATGAAGAATGCCCACCCTGCCCTGATGATCATCGTGGCCTCGGCTCTCTTGTCTGTGCCGGTTACGATCACGCTGATGCTTTTCATGCTGGTGCTAGGTAACCCGCTTCCACTTGCCTTGGTGCCAATACAATTCGGCTATGTCTTTGCCGTCAGCCTTGTCATCACTGTCGGCGGCTTCCTGCTTGATCGCGCACGCCGCTTGGCGGAACTGGAAGGTGCCGAACCGGAAGACCGGATCGCAGGCTTTCTTCAGCGCCTGCCGGTGCGGTTCCGCGGCGCTAACCTTTGGGCCATTTCTTCAGAAGATCATTATCTGCGCGTGCATACAGACCGCGGCGAGGAACTCATTCTGATGCGCCTGGCCGACGCGATCCGCGAATTGGGAGAGGACAATGGCCTGCAAACCCATCGCTCATGGTGGGTGGCAAAACAGGGCGTGGCCGATTCCCGGCGTGAGAATGGCAAATTGTACTTGGTGCTCAAATCCGGGAAGAAAGCGCCAGTCTCACGCACCTACCAGCCGAATGTCCGCGCGGCAGGGCTCACTTAGCCCATGCCCTTTCGCTTGTTGCACATGGCATGCGCCAGCTGCAGATTGCTTTCATGATCCGCCCCGCCGCGCGCTAGCGCGATGATGTGATCATAGGTCGGGCGCCATTTTTTCCACAGCGTGGCATGAGCCATTTCTGCCCGGCTGCCGGGCATGGGTTTTCCGCACAGGGCACACAAACCTTCCTGCGCCTCCCACAACCGCCGGAATTGCGGCGTATCAGGAGGCAGAAAGGACTGGCTCACAGCCCTTCCGGAACGTTCCAGCCGCGCCGGGCGCAAGCCGCCAGAACCGTATTGCGCAACAGGCAGGCAATGGTCATCGGGCCGACACCGCCCGGCACAGGCGTGATGTGGCCCGCCACTTCTGCACAATCGGCATAGTCTGCATCCCCCACCAGCCTGGTCTTGCCCTCACCCTTCTCAGGCGCATCCACGCGATTGATGCCGACATCGATGATCGCCGCGCCGGGCTTCACCCAGTCCGCCTTGACCATTCCCGGACGGCCCACAGCCGGCACCAGAATATCGGCCGCACGGCACACCGCCGGCAGATCTTTCGTGCGGCTGTGTGCGATCGTCACCGTGCAATTCTCGGCCAGAAAAAGTAGCGCCGCCGGCTTGCCGACCAGAATGGAGCGACCGATCACGACAACATGCTTGCCGGAGAGGTCCGCCCCCAGCGCACGTTTTGCAAGGATGACGCATCCCGTCGGCGTGCAGGCTACCAAGCCCGGCTTACCAAGGGTCAAACGCCCGGCGGACACTTCCGTCAGGCCGTCAACATCCTTGTCGGGGGCGATCTTCTCAATAGCGGCATCCGCATCCAGCCCTTTGGGCAACGGCAGCTGCAGCAGGATACCATCTACGCTGTCATCCGCGTTCAATTCGGTGATCAGGCTCTCGACATCCTGCTGGCTGGCCGTTTCAGGCAGGCGGTGATGAACAGACACCATGCCTGCCTCTTCTGTCTGGCGTACCTTGTTGCGGACATAGACCTGGCTGGCCGGGTCTTCGCCAACCAGTACAACAGCCAGAGAAGGCTGGCCCGGCAATTGGCTGACGGCCTTTGCCACACTGGCGCGGACATCTGCCGCAATCGCTTTTCCATCAATCACGCTGGCGCTCATGGCTCTGCATCCCCGGCAAGTTTCGCCGCCAGATCGGGCGGCCCGTCTATCTCGAGGCCTTTTAACCGGTTCTTCGCGCCCGTCACCACCCGGACCGCAGACTTTGGGACGCCCAACCATTTCGCGACCACTTTTTCCACGGCGGCATTGGCCTTGCCCCCTTCGGGAACGGCGCGCACGCGGACTTTGAGATAGGTTCGCCCGGCCGCATCGGTTTCCCAGGTCTCGACCCGGTCAGCCGAAGCGTTTGGCTGCACGCGAACGGTCAACCGGTGCATGACCTATAGCGGAACAACAGAATAGCCGTACCGAATGATCACGCGTTCCAGGAAGAAAATGATGAGCAGCACAACCATCGGGGTCAGATCCAGCCCGCCCATCGGCGGCAGGATGTTGCGGATGGGACGGTAAACCGGTTCCGTGATTCTCTCCAAACCGCTCCAGATGTTGCGAATGGTCGGATTCTGGATGCTCAGCACATTGAACGCGACCAGCCAGGACAGCACGGCCTGGACAATAATAATAAATGTAACAATCCGAAGGATCAGCAGAACCAGATCAAGAATGGCGGCCATAGGGCGACGCTCCAATAATTTCTTTCATTGCCTTCACTTAGGGTGATGCCCCTACCCTGCGCAAGAGATTGGCCTGTCCTTTCCCTCGAACAGGGGTAGGGTTTGACATTCAGCTCAACGCCAAACACACAGGCGATCTGCAGCAAGGGGCATTCAAGGCATGAAAGATACCGACAAGCCTCTTCTGCCACTCAGCGCCTTCCAGCAGGCAATTATCGGCATGGCCATGGTAGCCATGGGCGCCGGCATGACGATCAATTTTGTGGTTGTCGCACCACTCGCGCGCAAGGCTGGCCTGACCGAGATTGAAGTTGCCGGTATCCTCACCCTGTCTGCTGCGCTTTACGCCCTTCTCATCCCGACCTGGGGGCGCCTGGCAGATCGGTTTGGGCGCAAGCGGGTGATGGTGTTTTCCATGTTCGCCATGGGTCTCACGAACATGATATTCGTACTGGCCTTGAAGGCAGCACTGGCAGGTTTGGTCACCGGTCTGTCCACCTTCTTTCTGCTCGCCTTTGTCCGGCTCTGGTTTGGTCTGCTGGCGCCGGGTCTGCAGCCTGCTGCCATGGCCGCGATGACAGATGCGACGACGCCCCTGACCCGCGCCGGCGGCCTCGGCATGTTGGGGGCCTGCATGAGTGTTGGCTCCATCATCGGGCCGGCCGGGGCGACAGTGCTTGCCCCATATGGGGCACTAATGCCGATCTGGGGCTCGATCATCTTCAATCTGTCCGCCGGACTGCTGCTGGCCTTTGCCCTGCCGCCGACACGCAAGCGCCCGAAATCAAGCACACGCCCCAAGCCACTCGCCGTGCGAGACTCGCGTGTCTTCCCGCACCTGGCCTTCCTGTTCTGCTATTTCTTCGCCATCGGCATGGTGCAGCAAACGATGAGCTGGTTTATCGAGGACCGCTACAAATTTACCGGCACCGCCACCCGCACTGCCGATGAGGCAGTGGTATTGCACACAGGGATTGCCTTTGCCTGTCTCGCTGCAGGCATGATCATCATGCAATTTGGGTTTGTTCAGCCGCGCAGACCGGACCCGCGCAAGATTCTGCCCGTGGGGCTGGCCTTTGTTGCGACCGGCTATGTTTGTGCGGACTTCTTCTTCCCGTTCTGGAGCCTTGCGCTCAGCTTTTTCACGATTGGCTGCGGCGCGGCCCTTGCCGTGCCGGCGGCCAATGCCTTGGGCAGCCTCTCGGTGGAGCGCCATGAACAGGGATCTGCTGCAGCCCTGCTGGCCGCCGCGCCGCCTTCGGGATTTATCTTCGGGCCGCTGGTGGGCGCGACCCTTTACTCCCTCCTGCCATCCCTGCCGCTTTACACCGCTGCAGGCGTAATGAGCTTATTAGCGATCTATGCCCTTCTGGTGACGTCTCGTCGGCCTCTGACACCCATATGACCGCCAAGAGCGGGACGCGCATATAGCAAGAGCGCCTTTGTCCAACTGAAAAATTGACTACAAAGCATGTATAATATGGAAATTGCCCATGCCCGCAGCACGTATTGCCGCAGCCTGCCTGATGGCCCTCTCCCTGCTGGCCGCCTGCGGTCAGCAGGCCCCGGCAGCGCCAGCCTCCGCAACAACTGAAACATCGCCTTCGCAATCGCCGACACTCCGGCAGGATACTCCCACACTGTCACAAGAGACTCGCCCGGCACCAGACCAGCCAGAGCTGGAAGCTCTGTCAGGACGCTGGATTTCCGATGATGATCCGCAAGCGGGCATGATCATCACCGGAGACCAACTCGAAATGACCTATGGCGGAGGAACTCTGAACACAGAGCATCTTGATATCGTTGAGACATGCGGTGCAACAACTGCCACAAAAGATATCCCGTTGATCAAAACCACATCGGGAGATGGCGAAGCACTCTGTTACAGCGTGCTGGAGATCAGCGACAGCAAACTCGTGCTCAGCTACCTCGCCCGTGGCAACACGCTCAGTTATTCACGCGCCAGGCAGGCCCAATAAAACGGCCTATGCCATAGTGAAGACATTCAGCTTGTTGCCATCCGGATCACGGAAATAGGCCGCATAGAAACCGCCCTCCCCGCGCGGGCCGGGTGCACCTTCATCCGTTCCGCCATTGGCAAGGGCGATGTCATAGAGGCGTTGAACCTGATCCTGGTCCTTTGCCTCCAGTGCAACCATGGTGCCATTTCCGACACTGGCAGGCTGGCCATCATAGGGCAGCGTTGCGGCTACACCGGCTGAGCCGCCCGGTGTGCCCCAGGCGATGTAGGTATCTGTTTCCATCATCCGGCCTGTTCCCATTTCCTTCGCGATAGCATCGTAGAACTTGGCCGAGCGGGCCATGTCTGTTGTGCCAAGCGTTACATATCCAATCATGTATCGTCCCTCCTTGCTGCGGACAAATAGGAACATATCATGAACATATTTCGCAGCAAGTCTGCCGGTTAAATTACCTGTTGAATTCCGCCCGGCAGCTTTCCTCAGAAAAACGCACTGGACCTGCATACTGCGTATCCATGCCACGCCCGCCAGACATGCCCTATTGCACCCGGAACCGGCACCCGTTTCACGGATTAATTGAACATAGTCATATGGAGGAAGGCACCATGACCAATCGTTCGGCAATATCCCTGCTCATTTACGGGATGGTACAGGGCGTGCTGTTTGGCGTGATCCTGCTGGCTGTTCTGTACGTTCCCATTCTGAAAGCAAACGCAGCCATCTTTATCCCTCTGGCCGTGCTGCTAAGTATCATTGTGGCGATCCCCCTATCCTGGAAGATCGCCCCAATGCTGAGAGCCCGTCACCAACGCCGCATGGCGCGCAAACGCCATCTGGCGTAGAGGCAAGTGCTGAAAGCTACATGGCGCTGATGCCGCCATCCACTTTCAGCTCGATGCCCGTAACCAGCTTGCTTTCATCCGAGGCCAGATAAAGCACGGCATAGGCAATATCGTCAGGCTCCCCGACACGGCCGAGCGGGATTTGACGGCCCAGTTTGGCCAGCGCCTCTTCCTCGCCGAACATTTCCTTTGTCCGGTCAAGGATTGGCGTATTGATGAATACGGGGTGCACGGAGTTACAACGGATTTGACCACCAGTCTTGGCGCAATGTAGTGCAATCGATTTTGAAATATGGCGTACTGCAGCCTTTGCCGTGTTGTAGGACACATAGTTTGCGCTGGCGATGATACCGGCAATCGACGAGATGTTGATGATCGAACCGAGACCATGATCGCGCATTAAGGGAATGCCGTATTTGCAGCCCAGGAAGATGGAATCCACGTCCACTGTCTGGACATGTTTGAACGTCTCGTAATTCTCGTCTTCGACAGAGCCGAGCGATCCGATCCCGGCATTGTTGACCAGCACATTGAGCCCTCCCATAGCGTTATGGGCTGCTTTCAACACTTCCTGCCAGCGGGTCTCATCCGTCACGTCATGCTGCCAGGCAAAGGCCGTGCCGTCTCCATGGGCCTCATTGATGGAGGCTGCGACGGCTTCCGCCCCTGCCCCATTTATATCGGTCACGGTGACCTTGGCACCTTCGCGCGCGAACATGCGCGCTGTGGCTTCGCCGAGGCCCTGGGCTCCGCCCGTAATGAACGCCATTTTTCCTGATACACGGCCCATATGCGGCTCCTCCAACTGATATCTGATAGGTATGCCTACCCGTATCAGCGCGTTGGCAAGCCGCCTAGACTGCCCCTACGGGAAGTTTGCTGCAGATCTCTACGGATTAGGCGAGCTTGCCTGCCAGATCATCCATGAACTGGGCGAGTTCAAGATCCTTGGGCGAAACCCCATCCACATCATGGGTGGTCAGTGTGACCTCCACCTTGTTGTAGACATTGAACCATTCTGGGTGGTGGTCCATCTGTTCAGCCTTCATCGCAACAGAGGACATGAACCCCCAAGCCATTTTGAAGTTATCGAACTTGAAGGTCTTGGTGATCTCGTCGCGGTCACCTTCACCCTTGGCCCACCCCGTCAGCTTTGCCAGGGCGGCATCTGCGCCAATCTTGTCTGTCATGATCTAATCCTCTCCATCCTGTGCCAGGACGTAGTAAATCCAGCGCCCATTGCCAGCGATGGCGGTGCGCATTCCGGGATATCCTTCGCCCATGCGTATCTTCTCAATCCCGTCATCTCCGATCAGTTCCATTAAACGCCGCCTTTCCTGGAAGGTCAGCTTCTCGGGGATCAAATCACCCGCATCGCGTGCCGCCAGATCCGGCCAGACGAACCAGATCTCTCCATCGATCTCCCGCATACCTGGCGGCTGATCAAAAAGTGCTTGCAGCCTAAGGTTCGGGTCCACCCCTGTTCGGCGCATCAGGTCCCAGAATTCGCGATGCGGTGTGCCGCCAAAATTTGAGACGAAATCCTCATACTCATTGGCCTTGCGAGACAGGCGTGTCAGAGAGCCCGCCTGCGCATAGGACAATAATTCATCCCGCGTCTCTGCGGCTGCCTCAGTCAGCACAACCGGCTGACGTTCATGAGGGGGTTGCGTCAGGCTGTCTTCCGGCAGCACAGGCTGCGGCCTGCCCTTTTCCGGAGAACATGCCCCCAGCAGCACCAACCCCACCCCGGCCAGTGCGCCGACTGCAGCCCTAGACCACGTCATAACCTGTGGCGGCCTGCAGGTCTGCCAGCAATTGGTCTTCGCTGAGCACCTTGATCGTTGTCATGCCCATATCCCTGGCAGGTTTCAGATTGTGTCCGATATCATCAAGATAGACGCATTCTGCCGGGTCGACATCGAGCGCCTCACACATGAGAGCGTAAATGCGCGGATCCGGTTTGCGGATTCCCAATTTCGAACTTTCGATCACATGGTCAAACATGGTGAAGACTTTCGCCACCTGCTCTGCCTTTGCCTCATCATTGGTCATGGAGGCACCCTTCCCGACCGGGGCATTGTTGGTGATGCAGCCAACCTTGCCATGCTGCTTGCAGACTTCCAGTGCCTTGACCACGCGCGGGCGCAAACTTCCGGAGAGCAGTTTCAGCACTTCTCCGCCAGGCACCTCATGTCCCATCGCCTTTGACTCCTCGCGGAACATGGCATCGAACTCTGCCGCCGTGACCAGACTCTGCTCCAGCTTGGCCCAGGCATTGTCCAGCGGATTGGTGGCATTGACGGTGCGGATGAAATCTTTCGGCAGTCCGCGCTCAGCCTCGTAAACATTGAAGGCGTCGAAGGGTGAGGAGGTAAAAACGCCCCCGAAATCCCAGATAATAGCTTTATATGTCTTGCTCATGCATGTCCTGTAACCGGGCCGGCAGCGTTTTCAAACCTTGAACATTGCGAGCCCGCATCTAGGGTGGCGGCGATTGCAACAAATTACAGGGAGTTTCGTCCATGGGCGTTCTGGAAGGCAAAGTGGTCCTCGTTACCGGCGGGGGCAATGGCATTGGCAAGGAAACAGCCCTGCTGGCCGCACGCGAAGGCGCAAAAGTCGTCGTCAACGATCTGGGCAGCAGCCTGACCGGCGCCGATGAAGGCAGCGCAGGGCCGGCTGAAACGGTCGCGAAGGAAATTCGTGATGCCGGTGGCGAGGCTGTCTCGAACTCTGACAGCGTCACCGACATGAAAGCCGTCGAAGGCATGATCGAGCAGGCCAAGGATACGTACGGAGATCTGCACTCCATCATCAACCCGGCTGGCATCCTGCGGGACGGCATGTTCCACAAGATGAGCGAAGATGACTGGGACAGCGTGATCGACGTACACCTTCGTGGCACGTTCAACGTCACCCGCGCCGCCATCGAAATGTTCCGCGAGAAGGAAGAGGGCAACTTCGTGCTGTTTACCTCCACGTCCGGCCTGATCGGCAATATCGGCCAGGCAAACTATGCCGCGGCCAAAATGGGCATTGTTGGCCTGTCGCGTATAATTGCCATGGAAGGTGTCCGCAAGAATGTCCGTTCAAATGTCATCGCACCGTTCGCCTGGACGCGCATGATCGCCTCAATCCCGGTGAAGGACGAAGCCGGGGCCGAGCGTGTCGAGCGGATGAAGAACGGCATGCGCGCAGACCAGGTCGCCCAGCTGGCCGTTGCCCTCTGCGCCGACAAGGCGAAGGAAACCTCTGGCCAAATCTTTGCCGTGCGAGGCAATGAAGTGCTCCTCTTCGACCAGCCCCGGCCGGTAAAATCCCTAGCGCGTCTTGAGGGCTGGACCCCGGAAAGCCTACTCGATCAGGCCCTGCCAGCCATGAAGGCGAATTTCTTCGACATGGGTGCCTCGGCCAGCGTCTTCCCCTACGATCCGGTCTGATCGGCGGAGACTTGCTTGGAAGAAGATGGCGTCATCTATCAGAAGTGCATCACCGGCGGCGATGGGAAACTCTATTGTCGTCCGGTTGAGGCGACGCAGGCAACCGGGCAAGCCACGGCGCCTACCGAAGATATACTTCCGCCCGTGGAGGACATCGTCAACCCAATCCTCAAATGGCTTGAGCCAGTTCGTCCGTTTCTGGATGATCCGGTAGGCTGGCTCCAGACCAAGGCGCAACAGCCTGAAATTCTCTACCCCATAGCCATCCAGTTCGCCTGCATCATTGCGGCGCTGTCGCTGGGCGCGCTGCTGACCCCTCTGGTCAAGCGCGCGGTGACCGTCACCCTGCGCCGCTTCGTGGAACCGCCACGCCGGGAAGGCCTAGACGTTCTGCAAAAGGCGGTACGGCCAGCCATGTGGTCCATCATGCTGGCGCTGGCAGTCTCCCTGCTCGGTACGATTGACCATCCGCTCATCCTTGTCCGGACAGCCCTGTCGCTTTCCATTGCATGGCTGGTGATCCGTGTCTCCTTGAGTTTCCTGCCGGAAGAACTGCGCGGCTATGCATCCGTCCTGACCTGGACATTCGCGATCTTCTTTGCCCTGGGCGTCTTGCCGGATGTTATCAACTGGCTGTCCGGCATCGGCCCACCCTTTGGCGAGCGGCGGATCAGCCCCGTCTTCATCTTCCAGGCCATCATGACTGCGGCCGTGCTGCTATTCGTGGCCAACCGCGCCGCCAAGTCGATGAAGAAACGCGTCAATCACCTGCCCAAGGTGGAACCCTCCATCCGCATCCTGATCGGCAATGCAATTCAGATTGTGTTCCTCGTCGCGGCTGTGCTGCTGACGCTGGCCGGGCTCGGCATCCCCCTCGGCGCGCTGACGGTCATCTCCGGTGCCATCGGTCTCGGCTTTGCCTTCGGCATGCAGAAAGTGGTGTCGAACTTCGTCTCGGGCATCGTCCTTCTGTCCGAACGCTCCATCAAGCCGCAGGACGTGATCGAAGTGGGCGAGACGTTTGGCGTCGTGGAGTCGCTCGGCCTACGCTACACCTCCATCACCACCCAGGAAGGCAAGGAATTCCTGATCCCGAACGAAAAGCTGATGACCGATACGGTGATCAATTGGAGCTTTTCCAACAAGCGCGTGCGCATCCATAAGGAACTGCGCATCGACTATACGTCAGACCTTGAGGAAGCGATCAACATCGTCATCGAGGCGGCCAAATCGACAGACCGCGTCATCAGCTGGCCCAGCCCGAATTGCCTCGTGAAGGATTTCACTGATGAGTGCATCGTGCTGGAAATGCGTTTCTGGATCGTGGACCCGCAAAACGGCACCGCCAATGTCGCCTCGAACATTCTGCGCGAAGTCTGGAAGCGCTTCACCGAGAATGGCATGTCCGTGCCGCTGCGCCGCAAAGAGCTGTATATCGAGCCGGACTCATCTCTGAAGGTGGAGATCGCGAGGCCGAAACGTACCGCCTCAAAACAGCCTGAGCCTGAACCCGCTACAGAGCCAGACACAGAGACCAGCAAGGAATAACACAACAAACCTTGAGGCTCCCGCCCTTGCGGACGGCTCAGAATTCCGGCGTATCGTCATCCGGTTCCGGCTCAGTCAGGCCTTCCGCTTCGACATCGCGTGGGCGCAGCTCAACCGGTCCGCCATCCATGGCTTCCGATTGCGCCGCTTCTGCTTCCGGAGACATAGGCTCTGGCTCTTCATCCGTCACAACCGGCTCATCGGACGCTTCGCCAAACCGCTCCTGCGCACCTTCCAGGAAGGTGTCGAAGTCATCTCCGTCAGCGGCATCACGCTCCGGCGCCATATCCACCTGCTGATCGGAGATCTCATCAGATTCCGGACCGGTTTCCGGTGCAGCTGGCAAATCAGGTAAAGGCTCCGGCTCAGGAGCTGGCTGGTTTTGGGGCGGTTGCGACGGTGCGGGCTGTGGCTCTGACGCGCCCAGCACACAGGCGGCGAGGCCCTGGCTGCGCACCACGCGCATGCGCGCCTGCAGCGTGCCGGCCCGGCGGCTCACATATGACCCCGGCGGGTCGACCCGCCATTTGTTCGGACTCGGCAGAACGGCTGCCAGCAAGGCCGCCTCACGCTCGGTCAGGTCCGCCGCAGATTTGCCAAAGCGCGCCTGCGCGGCTGCTTCAGCACCAAACAGGCCATCGCCCCATTCGGCAACATTCAGATAGACTTCCATGACCCGGGCCTTGCCCCAGAACTGGTCGATGAAAACGCCCAACCACATGTCGCCGAGCTTGCGTGGCACACCGCCACCATTCCACAGGAAGACATTCTTCGCGGTCTGCTGCGTGATCGTGGAGGCTCCGCGCGTGCCCTTGCCTTCGCGGCGCTCTTCAAGAGCTTTCTCGATGGCTTCCATATCGATGCCGTCATGCCCGCAAAATCGCGTATCTTCTGCGGCGATCACGGCACGGACAAGATGCGGCGAAATCCGGCTGAGCGGTACGGCATCCCGCCGCACTGTCTCTCCGCCTGCGGCACGCTGCATCATCAGCACAGTTCCCGGCACCGGCAACCAGATCAGCGCGAGGGCATAGACGTGGAACGCAACGAAAATGCCCGCCAATATGCGCGCGGTCCATGTCAGAAAGGTCAGAAACCCGCTCATCAATCCATCATCCATTCGGCCAGAACGCCCGGATCGGTCTCCCGATCCATCCAGGCCGCCTTTTCTTCAGCAAATCGGGCGGCATCAAGGCGCGCCAGCGCCCACACCGCCGCCCCCCGTACAACAGGCGCCTCATCCCGCAGCAGAGGCAACAGACTGGAAATCAGCCACCCCTCTCCCGAATTGCCGATCGCGATGCAGACATTGCGCACAAATCTGTCGCGCCCGATCCGCTTGATGGGGCTGCCGGAAAACACTTCCCGGAACCCCGCATCCTCCAGCGCGGCCAGTTCATCAAGGCCCGGCACTTTCAGTTCGGCGCGCGCATGAAACGCCGCTTCACTGGCTGCCTCGGCGAACTTGTTCCATGGACAGATGGCGAGGCAGTCATCGCAGCCATAGATGCGATTGCCCATGGCCGCGCGAAACTCCTGCGGAATGGGCCCGGAATGCTCAATCGTAAGATACGAAATACACCTCCGCGCATCCAGCGTGTAGGGGGCAGGGAAAGCGTTTGTCGGGCAGATATCCTGACAGGCCCGGCAGCTGCCGCAATGATCCGTCTCCGGCAGATCAGGCTCCAGCTCTGCTGCCGTCAGCATCACGCCCAGAAAGAACCATGACCCTAGTTCGCGGCTGACCAGATTGGTATGCTTGCCCTGCCAGCCAAGCCCGGCCTTGTGCGCCAGCGGCTTTTCCATCAAAGGCGCAGTGTCGACAAACACTTTCACCTCCGCGCCACTCTCAGCCACGAATTCACGGGCAAGTTGCTTCAGGCGCTTCTTCAGCGTGTCATGATAATCCCGCCCCCGTGCGTAAACGGATATATTGCCCAACGCCCTGTGTTGCAGCGTCTCCAGCGGATCATGATCTGGCCCGTAATTCAGCGCGACAATGACGGCTGACTTGGCATCCGGCCACATCGCTGTGGGAGCCTTGCGCCGCTCGAGCGTTGTTTCCATCCATTCCATGGAGCCATGGTGCCCTGCCTCGACAAAAGCTTGCAGCCGCTCGCCTGCCTGCCACGGCTCATCCGCGCGGGTGATCGCCACCGCATCGAAGCCAAGAGACCGGGCCAGGTCCTTGACGCGTATGTGCAAGGGATCGGACAAAACTCAAAAATCCAGATCTGCGTAATGCGCCACCGGGCGCACCGCTTTCAGACGGTCTGTCAATAGAGGGCGGAAACTGGGCCGCGATTTCAGCCGAGCATACCATTCCTTGAGGTCAGGCACAGCGTTCCATTCCACATCGCCGAAATAGTCATAGGCAGACAAGTGAGCGGCCGCAGCCAGATCTGCCAGAGAGACTTGTCGTCCGGCCAGGTAGCCATTGATCTCGACCATCCCGTTCAGGAAAGTCAACCGCCCGCGCAGGGCGTGCGCACCCCGTCGCAAACGCGCGGAGTCCGGCTGGCGGTCCCGTCGCACCCATTGCATCACGCGCTCAGTCAGCAGCGTATCGGTGACTTCCTCGCACGCCGCCTCCACCCAGGCCCACAGGCGTCTGGCCTCGGCCCGCTCTGCCGCATCATCCGGCAAAAGCATCGTCCCATCGCCTGTTTCCGCCAGATGCTCACAAATGGCCCGCGTGCCACAGGCGAACATGCGCGGCTCTGTATTCAGGTCCACAATTGCGGGTGCTACTGCACCATGCGCCAGCCTGGAAATGTCCGGATGTGGCGACCAAGGAAGGGATTCCAATGTCTCAAACGCCTCTCCCCTTTCGCCAAGGGCGAGGCGGACCAGCCGGCCGGCCGGATCAAGAGGCCAATGGTAAAGCCGTTTCATGTGCGCACCTTCTCATAGCAGGGCTGAAGACGCTGTTAAATTCATATGTGCCGGGTACTTTTGGTTTTTTCCGGCTTGTGTTTCAACTGAAAGAATATTCCAGAGACAACAGGATTATTGATATGAGATTTTCTCGATTTGGCGCTACTCTGTTAGGCGCTGCCTCGGTTATTGCCCTTGCTGCCTGCGGAAATGATACGAGCGGTGCCAAGGCCAGCCTGACGCCCACACCGGTCGTTCTGCCTGTCAGCCAGCAGACACCGCCTGCCGGCCAGCTGCCAGCGGGAGTGACCCCGACAGCTTACCGCCTGGATCTGAAGACAGACCCACGGGAAATAGGCTTCTCCGGGACAGTCGAGATTGATGTTGACCTCAATGCCCCGCACAGCCGGATCTGGCTGCACTCTGTTGATCAGGACATCTTGCTTGCGCAGGCTGTTCTGGCTGATGGCACAATCATTCCAGCGACCTTTACAGGGGATCAGGCCCCGGGCGGTGTCTCGCGCCTGGACTTTGAAAATCCCCTGCCAGTCGGCAAGGTGACGCTGGAGCTGGATTATACCGCACCTTACAATATGGGCCTCGCCGGTCTCTATAAAGCGGTTCAGTCCGACACGGATTATCTGGCGACCCAGATGGAACCTATCGACGCCCGTCGCATGCTTCCCTCTTTTGACGAGCCGCGCTTCAAGACTCCCTGGACCGTAACCGTCACTGCACCGGCTGGCATGGCCGTGGTTGCCAACGGGGCAGAGACAGAAACGAAAGAACTGGGTGATGGCTGGACCCGTCACACCTTTGCCACCACCCGCCCGATCCAGAGCTACCTGCTGGCGCTTGCCGTCGGCCCCTATGAGATGGTGACCGGCGATCCCATTCCAGCCACGAAACTGCGTAGCGAGCCTGTCCCGCTCCGCGCCTTCGCCCCAATCGGTAAAAGCGCAAAGCTGGCAGGCGCCGTCGATATCACCGATGAGATGGTCCTCTGGCAGGAATCCTATTTCGACTATCCCTACCCCTATGGAAAACTGGACCTTATCGCCGTTCCGGATTTTGCCTATGGTGCCATGGAAAATGCGGGCGCCATCATCTATCGCGAAGCGGCCCTGCTGATTGATGATCAGACCAGCCTCAGCCATCGCCGCGGCATCTATACCACGCATGCGCACGAATTGGGCCACCAATGGTTCGGCAACCTCGTCACGCCGAAATGGTGGAACGACATCTGGCTGAATGAAGCCTTCGCGACATGGATTAGCCTGAAAACCATGAATGGCGTTGATCCGGAAGGCGGTTGGGAACTCGCCCCCATCATGACGGGCCTGACCGCCATGGGAACAGACAGCCTCATTACCGCCCGCCAGATCCGCAACCCGATCAATGCCAATGGCGATATTCTGGATGCGTTTGACGCCATCACCTATCGCAAAGGTGGCAGCGTGCTTAACATGTTCGAGACCTATCTTGGGCAAGACGCCTTCCGGGATGGTATCCGCCTGCACATGCAACGGTTTGCGGACAGTGTCGCCGATGCGGATGACTTCATGCAAAGCCTGGCAGACGGTTCCGGCCAGCCAGGCGTGGTTGATGCATTCACTAGCTATATCAACCAGCCAGGCATTCCTGCACTAGACGTGCAAGTGACCTGTGAAGCCCCGGATGCGGGCCTCATTACGGTCACGCAGAAACGCTATGCACCCCTCGGCTCTCAAATCGACGCGGATGCCCAAACCTGGAACATCCCCTTCGCCGCGCGCGTAAGCAGCCCATCAGGCGATGGCGTTGTACGGCAAATTCTGGTCGGTCAGACTACGGAGATCCCGCTGGATGGCGCTTGCGCAGACTGGGTCATGCCGAATGCGGGTGGCACCGGCTATTGGCGATTTGACACCAATCCTGAAAACCTTGCCGCCCTGACGGAAAACCTCACCACGCTGTCTGGCGGCGAGCAAATCATGTTTGCCGATGCCCTCGCCTCTGGTTTCAAGGCTGGCAAGATCAGCACGCAGAACCTTCTGGATGGGATCGAGGCGACGGTTGACGGACACCCCTATGCCGTCGCCACGGCGGCAGATATAATCCCGACCCTGGACAGCCTGCTGGCCACCGAGGACAAGGCCAGCCTACATGCATGGGTACAGAGTGTTTTCGGCCCGCGGGCAGATCGTCTCGAATCCCAGCAGGCCACAGCGCTGGATCCGAAGGAAATCCTGCTTCGCGACGAACTCTACAGCCTGCTGCTGACTTATGGTGATCGTCCGGAGGAACGTGCTGTTCTGTTGGAACGCGCCAAAGCCTATGTTGGCGTGGATGGAGAGCCTGACCCGAAAGCCATTGCGCCGGAAGACCTCTCTGCCGCAATGATAGTAGGCGTGCAGGAAGGTGGACAGGAATTCTATGACGCAGCCCTTACCTATCTCCAGAACTCCACCAACCAGACCGAACGCGCCACCATCCTGCGCGCTATCGCCAGCGAGAGCGATGAACGCGGTCTGGCAGACATCATGAAAGCTGTTCAGGGCAATGGCTTTTCAGGAAACGAGGTTTACACCGTCATGACAAGCGCGATGTATAATGGAGAGCATCGCGCGACGGCCTGGAGCCTGTTCCAGGCCAGCTTCGACAATGTCCTGCCACTCATTCCGGAAATCCGGAAGCCTCAGATTGCGGGTATAACGGGCAGCTTCTGCACGGCGGAAGAAACCGAAGCGGCCCGTGCCTTCTTCGAATCCCATGCCGATCAGATCCCCGGCTATGAACGGTCCCTGGCCCAGGGGATTGAGCGCAGCCAACTCTGCAGCGCGCTTAAGGCAGAGAGAGCCGAAGACGTGAAAGCCGCCTTCGAAGACAACTGATTTCCGTCCCCTGCCCTTCACTGGGCAGGGGCCCCTCCAAAGGAAAACGGCGCCCGTCACGAGACAGGCGCCGTTTTTGTTTATGAACTGAAGCCTCTAGGTCAACCACGCATGAACTGGCGCACGGCATCCGCTGCCAAAGCAAAGCGCGCAAAGGTCCAGGTCCGGTCCTTGCCCAGTGCCGCCAGTTCCTGCAGCAATACTTTGCGAGCATCACTGCGCTCATCCAGCCACTTATGGGGTCCACCCACTTCCAGCGCCGTCTCTGCCGCCTCGGCCTGCATACGGAGGAGTTCGGAAATCTGCCGACGTCCTGCCACACGATCCCAGTAACCACCCTTCTTCAGGCCCTCACGGGCAGAGGCCCGCAGGCGGTCAATGCGTAGCTGATCACCGATGATGTAAAAGGCTTCTCCCGCTTCTTTCACGCCATAGGGTTTGCCCTCGGCCATATCGACCACCAGCAGGCCTTGCGCGAAATGGCCCATGGCCGATGCCCAGCGTGCCAGATCCTCCGGCGCACCGCGTTTCATCAGCCCACGGGCCGTCCGCTCGATACGCGCCGCCGGGAATGGCGAATGGATAGAGGCGAGGGCTACCTTGAACTCGTTCAACGGTGCTTCGGTCTTGGCAACCATCTCGCCAACATGAAGCGATGGATAGGTTCGCGCAAACCAGACCGCAGCTTCGATCATGGCACTGGAGGCCAGTAGCCTCAGATCTGTCTGCACCTCAGCCGGAACGGTATTGTCTAAGCCATCTACTTCCTTCTGGAAGCTGTCGAAATTCAGTACGGCATGGGCTGCTGCCAGGCCACGTGTGACCGTGGCATTATCTGCATTCGACACTTCCCTCAGGCGCAGCAATGCCACCGGCCCCGCCATGTCAATCACGAGATTGGCAATGATCGTCGCGATAATCTCGCGCTTGAGGCGGTGGTTTTCCATTGCCTCGTCATAGCCATCAATCGGGCTCGGGAAGTATCCCTTCAGCACCTGCTCGAAATACGGATCATCCGGAATGTCCGAGGCGACGATGTCGTCAAATAGCGTGATTTTGGACCAGGCAAGCAGCACGGCCAGTTCCGGCCGTGTCAGGGCATGGCCGTTCTCGGCGCGAACTTTCATCTCTCCCGTATCCGGAAGAACCTCCAGCTCACGGTTCAGAACCCCCCGCCCTTCCAGATAGACCATCAGGCGCTCCAACGCGTCATGGTCATATGTGGCAGTTGCCTCGGCTAGCGTCAGCGCGAAGGTCTGGTTGTAATTGTGGCGTAGCACCAGCGCCGCCACATCATCCGTCATCTCCGCCAGCAACGCGTTGCGGTCTTCTGACTTCAATTGCCCCAGACGGATCGCCTCAGCAGCCAGGATCTTGATGTTCACCTCGTGGTCAGAGGAATCGACCCCGGCGGAGTTGTCGATTGCGTCCGTGTTCACCCGGCCGCCTGCCAGAGCAAACTCGATCCGGGCGGCCTGGGTCATGCCCAGATTGGCCCCTTCCCCGATAACTTTCACCTTCAGGTCATTGGCATCAACACGGATGGCATCATTGGAGCGGTCACCTGCATGGGCGTGGCTCTCATGTGCCGCTTTCACATAGGTGCCAATCCCGCCGAACCAGAGCAGGTCTGCCTGGGATTTCAGCAAGGTGTGGATCAGCTCATCCGGAGTCACGGCGTCCTTGGAAAGGCCCGTCAGCGACTTGATCTGATCCGTCAGATGGATCGACTTCGCACTCCGCTCGAAGACACCGCCGCCTTCAGAAATAAGCGACATATCATAATCGGCCCAGCTTGAACCTGGCGTGTTGAAGAGTCTTTCACGCTCGGAAAGGTTACGCGCAGAATCGTCCGGCTCGGGATCAATAAAGATATGCATGTGATTGAATGCTGCGACCAAGCGGATCTCCGGCGACAGCAGCATGCCATTGCCAAAAACGTCTCCACTCATATCGCCCACACCGATCACCGTGAACGGCTCAGTCTGGATGTCGCGACCCATCTCGCGGAAGTGGCGCTTGACCGCTTCCCAGCCACCGCGTGCGGTAATGCCCATCTTTTTGTGGTCATAGCCTGCAGAGCCACCAGAGGCGAAGGCATCGCCCAGCCAGTGACCCATCTCTTCGCTGATCGCATTGGCAGTGTCAGAGAAGGTCGCAGTGCCCTTGTCCGCCGCAACGACCAAGTACGGGTCTTCTCCGTCCCAGATCACTGTGTCGGCAGGATGCACCAGATCACCATGCACCAGATTGTCCGTGAGCCCCAGAAGGGAGCGGATGAATTCCTTGTACGCATCGCGACCGCTCTCGAACCAGGCATTGCGATCAGACCTGTCAGCCAGCTGCTTGGGATAGAATCCGCCCTTGGAGCCAACCGGCACGATCACCGCATTCTTCACCTGCTGAGCCTTTACGAGGCCAAGGACTTCGGTGCGATAGTCAGACGCCCGGTCAGACCAGCGCAGGCCGCCACGGGCAACCGGGCCGAAGCGCAGATGCACCCCCTCAACTCGGGGGCTGGACATGAAGATTTCCCGATAGGGCTTCGGCTCCGGCAGGTCTTCCAGCTCCCGGCTGGCAATCTTCAGGCTGATGAAGTCATGCGGCTCGCCGTCCTCGCGTGTCTGATAGTAATTCGTTCTCTGCACGGCGGGGATCAAATCTGCCAGACGGCGCAGAACTTGATCATCCGCCAGGGCAGACACATTACGCAGGGCCTCCTCAATGTCAGCTCTCAGTGTCATCGCCTTCTCGGTGCGCGCCTCAAGCGTCATGCCTCGAGAGGGATCAAACCTTGCATCAAACATTTCCAGCAACAGTCGAGCAATCTGCGGATGCGTGGAAAGCGCCGTCTCCTGAACATCCTGTGGCTGCTCCATGCCGCTCTGGCGGCGATAACCTGCCAGCGTGCGGATCAGCGCAGCTTCGCGCCAGTTCATCCCGGCAGACAGGACAAGACGATTAAAGCCATCATTCTCCGCACGTCCGCTCCAGACAGCAACAAAGGCATCTTCCAGCGCCGTGCGAATGTCCTCAATCAGCAACGGCGCACCAGAGGCAGACCGCATCGACAGGTCATGTATCCAGTAGGTTTCCGGAGCATCCTCGACCGGCTTTTCATGTGGGCGTACCGGATATCCCGTCTCGAAGTCGACATAGAGGCCCATCTTCTCAAAGATTGGCACACATGCCGACAGAGGGATGGAACCATTTCGGGCGTAAATCTTGATACGGACCGTATCAGCTTCGGCACTTTCCTCCCGGAAGGCCCGGGCAAGAATTGGGTGGTGCGCTGTCAAATCTGCCATAGCGGCAATGTCCAGCACCGCCTCTTCCGGGCTGAAGGCCTCGCGATAGGCCGCATTGAAAGCACCGATAAAAGACCGCGCGCCCTTGTGCACATCACTGGACAGGTCTGCACCCATCAACGCAGTACGGAATCCCTGATCCCACGTGCGCGCCAGATTCGCAATACGGTCTTCAAGGCTTTGCGTATCAGGCTCAGGGTGTCCCTGGTTCAGCCAGATCTCAAAATGTACCCGCACAAGCGTCTCTGAATCGAAATACGGACGGAAGCGCGTCAGCCGCCCTTTATAAGCTTTCACGAGTTCGTCCGTGATCCTCTGGCGCAGCGCGGTGTCATAGGCTTCCCGTGCGATATAAACAATGGCGGTGACATACCGGTCAAACTGGTCACGCCGGATGAACACACGGGTGCGCGGACGACCGATCAGGTGCAGCGCGCCCATAATGATCGGGCCCAGAACACGCGATTGCGTCTGGAACAACTCATCGCGCGGCCAGGTCTCCAGCAGGTTCGCCAAGGCCTTCTCTGTATGGCCGCCCGGCGTAGCACCAGATGCCTGGATAATCTTGGCGACGCGGCGTCGGATAAACGGAATGGCGCGCGCGGGTTCGTCATAGGCTTCTGCGGTAAATAGTCCCAAAAAGCGCACCTCGCCATTCACCCGTCCTTGTGCGTCATATTTTTTTACGCCTACATAATCACAGGCAACGCGGCGATGCACACGGCTCATAAGCGTGGACTTTGCGACGATCAGCGGGAAAGGTTCAGCCAACAATGCGCCGATCTCGGGCGTCAGCACCAGAGGTTCGGCCTCACGCGACAGGACGTTTAGATCCTCATCGCGCAGCAGGCCCAGATTGGACCCCTCAACCATGATCGGCTCTTCGGGTAGAACATGCCCGTCCGGATCGGTCTCGAATTCATATTCACGGCACCCCAGAAAGACGAAATGCTCCTTGGACAGCCATTTCAGAAACGCCACAGCCTCTTCGCGGTCTGCCGGTTTGAGGTGCTCCAGCTCTGCCACGCGCTCCACTTCGGATTTCATGCGCTGGCGCATGGGTTCAAAATCGTCCACCACAAGCGCATTGTCAGACAGTGCCCGGCGCGCACCAGCCTCAAGACGCTTGGCCTCATCCGCCGTCAGCATTGGCAGGTGCACCTGTATGACGGAAATCATCCGCCCCTGCCCCGTGTGCACAATCGGGTGGAACAAGGTGCGCACTTCAAAGCCCTGCGCAGCGCATTCGCCAAGCAGCGAGTCTACCAGGAACGGCATGTCCGGCCCGACAGCCTCCAGAACAGAGCGGGACAGGCTTCCCTCTGCACCCTGAGCATCCAGCAGAATGCGGACGTCCTGTGTGCCAGGCTCTGCCTGCTCTGCCCAATTCCACAACTCACGCGCCAGGACATTCAAATCCTGGCCGGTCAGGCCACTCAGGTCTTCATGACCTGACTCCCTGTGAATCTGCTCTAATACCTGCTCGACGGGAGCGGCTGGGGCGGTTGTGACTGTCATGGGAAAATGTGCTCGCAAGAGATCTAAACGATGCCCCCTCCCTTACCCTGCGAAACTCATTAGGACAACCGAGAGGTTACAAATGAAACCGGTTTCCATACAATGAAAGGAAAGACGCTTGACTGATAGCTCTATCAGACTAGTAAGGGGGCGCTGGATCATGCCCCACATATAAGCGGACCCGCCGAACGGGGACGTGTCCGGCGGGTCCTACAGGCCGATTCCGCAGGCTGGGTGGGGGGACGCACGCGGAGGGCCTGATTACATAATGTGGTGCTGCGGCACAGAAGAGCAAGCCCTTTGCCAGACCGCAAGGATTACATTTCAGTGATCTCTGAGTCCTGATCTGAAACCCTTGACCCTGAATTGGTTTTCAATTGCCACGAAACCGTAGAATCCTCCACTCGATAACACAGCTTAACTGCTTTCTTCCCCATATGGAGTGACGCCTTTTCCTTGTGGGTTGCCATCTGCTGACAGCAATACTGCAATCCACAAAGTGCTGGATGATTGCGCAAACAGTATCATCATCAACACAGTCAGCGGTGCGGACAGGAACATGCCCGGGATGCCCCATAGGGCGCCCCATATGGCCAGCGACAACAATACCACAAGTGCAGAAAGATTCAGCGATTCGCCCATCATGCGCGGCTGAATGAAATTTCCGATCGAAAATTGCCAGAAACTGACCGTGGCAAATACGATCGCCGCATAGATGTAACTGTCCTGCGGAACCTCACCCGGCACCCAGCCGGGCAGATCTGGCTGCACCAGTGCGAACAATGGCGGCACCAGCGCCGCGACGATTGAGCCTACGGTCGGAATGTAGTTCAGCACAAAGATAAGGGCTGAAAGGAACAGCGCATTCTTGACACCCAGTGCCAGCAGAGAGACATATGTCAGCATGGTGATCAGGGCAGAGATTACGGTCTGAGTCCACAAATAGACCTCAATGCTCTGGCGGGCCTCATCGCCTATCTCTCTCACCTGATGACGGGTTTCAAATCCCGGAAAGATATTATCCAGCTTCCGCGTCCAGGAGGGTTGGGCAAAAAACAGGAAGGCGACATAGATCAAGATCAGCACAAGATCGCCGGAAAGGTCTCCTGTCGCATTGGCAATCGTTGCGAAGAAACGCTGGCCGGTCTCATTGAACAACAGCTCCTGCAGGGTCGGCGCATCCGACATATGCAGCAGGCCATACCCGTCCGCGATCATGTCATTGATCCGGGTTTCATACTCGCCAGCGTCACGCCCGAACTCGGCGATGCCATTAGCCATCAGGGCCAAGAATCCGAAAAAGCCCCCCAAAACAATCAGAATGGCAATGAAGCGCGCCAAGCCGATTTTGATGGTGCGTGACCAATTGTCGATGACAGACGCAAAGCCCTCAATCACCAGGAACAGGAAAACGGCCAGCGCAAACGGGGCAAGAATGCCACGGCCAAAATACAGGAGCGTGATAATCACGCCCGTGGCGATAATCCAGATGCCCGTCTTGGATGCCCTGTCCATGCCCGCTCCCATATGTTGATGCGCAAGGTGATCGCAGCCTGATCTCCCGTCAAGGTCAGGGCACGCCATGCACAGCCGGACTCTTGCCGAATCCGCTGAATTCTCTAGCGTCGAAGCCGAATGAACTTAAGGGGCAAGCATGACGGACTCCATCTTTATCGGCGGGGCAGATGCAGAGGGCACAGGCACGCCGAATGTGGCGCAGGAATTGTTACTGAAGATCGCCAACCGTCACGGCATCGTCGCTGGCGCGACCGGCACCGGCAAGACCGTCACGCTGCAGATTCTGGCGCAGGGCTTTTCCGATGCGGGCGTCCCGGTATTCTGTGCTGATGTGAAGGGAGACCTGTCTGGCATTTGTGTGCCGGGTAGCAAGGACCACAAGCTGCATGACAAGCTCGTCTCACGCGCCGAAAAGATAGGCCTTGAGAATTATGAATACAAAAGTTCGCCCACCGTATTCTGGGATCTCTTCGGAGAGAACGGCCACCCGGTCCGCACAACAATCTCCGAAATGGGTCCCCTGCTCCTCTCCCGTCTGATGGGGTTGACCGAGGCGCAGGAAGGCGTGCTGACAATTGCCTTTGAATATGCCGACGACAACAATCTGCTGCTGCTGGACCTGAAAGATCTGCGCAAGCTGCTTGTCCATATGAGCGACAAGGAAATCCGTGCGGAGTTGAGCCAGGAATATGGCAATATCGCCTCCTCCTCTCTCGGCGCCGTGCAGCGCAATCTGCTGGTGCTGGAACGGGAGGGCGCAGACTTCTTCTTCGGCGAACCGGCGCTTGAGCTGTCAGACATGATGCGCACCACGACGGACGGCCTCGGCATCGTCAATGTGCTGGACGCCACCCGCCTCATCAACAGCCCAAAACTCTATTCCACCTTCCTGCTGTGGCTCTTGTCGGAACTGTTCGAACAGCTCCCGGAAGTGGGCGACCCGGAAAAACCGAAGCTCGTCTTCTTTTTTGACGAGGCGCATCTCCTGTTCGATGACGCGCCGGACGCGCTGTTGCAGAAGATCGAACAGGTTGTGCGCCTGATCCGCTCCAAAGGCGTCGGCGTTTTCTTCGTCACACAGAACCCGCGCGACCTGCCGGAAAGCGTGCTGGCCCAGCTTGGCAACCGCATTCAGCATGCCCTGCGCGCCTACACGCCCTCGGAACGCAAGGGCGTGCGCGCGGCAGCGGACTCTTTCCGCACGAATGAGTCCTTTGACACAGAGGAAGTGATCACTCAGCTCGGCGTCGGCGAGGCCCTCGTCTCGACCCTGGATGCCAAGGGCGCGCCGAGTGTCGTTCAGTGGACGGTCGTTCGTCCGCCTGCTTCCCGCCTCGGCCCTGCGACAGAAACAGAGCGCCGCCAGGTTCAGGCCGCCAGTCCCGTCGTTGGCAAGTATGACACATCCATCGACCGTGAGTCCGCCTATGAAGTGCTGGAAGCCAAAGAGGCCAAGGCCGCCAAGCAGGCAGAAGAGCTCGCCGAGAAGGAAGCTAAAGCCAAGGCCGAACTTGAGAAGAAGAAAAAACGCACGACCAGCACCCGCAGCCGCTCACGCCGGATGAGTTCACTGGAAAAGGCCGGTAACCAGGCCGCCCGCACAGCCAGCCGCGAGGTTGTCCGCTACATCCTGCGCGGCATCTTCGGCAATCTGAAGCGCTGAAGCGCTCTGGCGCGGGATGGAACGGGCTGCCGCCTAGTTCGGCAGGCGGCCATTCCCGTTAGGGCTGTCCTCGTCCTCATCGTCGGCATAGACGAGGTCTTCTTCCATATCCTCGTCTTCCTGATAGCCCGCCTCGTCTTCCATCTCGCGTTCGAGAGCCCTTTCCTCTTCGGCGTAGGATTCAGCCTCGTCGGCGATGTCTTCATCGTGCAGGTCCTCGACCTCATCCTCGGCGTCCAGCTCCATGACCTCCGGCTTAGGCTTGCGCCGCTTCCAGAATGGCGCATGGGGATCAGCCTTCCGGTCATACTGCATGCTGTAATATTCATGGGCCGTATGGGTCAGTGGCCGTGGCGTCAGGTGCAGGCCATACTGGCGCAGACGCTCCACAACCTCATCACGCAGATGCAGACCGGGCAGCAGATGCGCGGCAAAGCCATGCCCCTTCATCCAGTCACGCACATGCCAGCTGCGCACCATGCCCGCCTCTGACGGGCGCACACCGCCATGTTCTTCCCACATGTACAGCGTCGCGATGCCATTGATCGTCGCGTCCATCGCATCGTCCAGCGCATAGGTCAGGTCCCGCTTTTGGGCGAGCGCCGCCCGCAGCGCCATCTTGCGCGCTTCCAGCTCCTGATAGGTCGCGCCGATCACGGCAATCGCATTGCGGTTCGTACGGATCAGGGAAGCGTTTACGCCGTCCAGCTGCGGATGGCGGACTGGCAACAACACATCCGGGCCCGCTTCGTGCGTTTCGGAAATCTGGGCAATCTCATTGACCATACGCTGCAGATTGATGCGCATCTCATGGCTTACACCATCCAGCGCCGAAATCGCGCCATCGCGCTCTTCTTCCCGAAGGCGCCACAATTGCCAGGCAATCAGCAACGCCGCCGCGATCAGCAGCATCAGGCCGCCGGTGAAAAACCCGTAGAATTGCGTTTCACTCATTCTGAGATCCCCTGAACGCATTTCCGGCGTTGCGCCACCCCCGCGCGACAACCGGTTAACTGAAGATAAACCTTACCCTCAGAGTGCCCGACCTGCAATCACCTGCAATTTTTCCACAAAATCAGGGTCACGGGCCTCCGATGAGGTAATCAGCGCATAATCCAGGCAGGTATCCGTGCCGTTCGGGTCGGGTGTACGCTCCGTTCCGGACAGTCTTTCCGCCAGCTTCACAACGGCCTTGCGCGCAATTGCGCTGTTCTGGCCCATAATTTCCAGCACATTGGTAACAGACACAGCTTCGGTTTCTTCCCGCCAGCAATCATAATCCGTCACCATGCACAGGATGGCGTAGGGTAGCTCAGCTTCACGGGCCAGCTTAGCCTCCGGCATCGCCGTCATGCCGATCACATCACAACCCCACTGCCGATAGAGCTTGGATTCCGCCAGAGATGAGAATTGCGGGCCCTCCATGGCGAGATAAGTACCCCCCCGGTGCAGGGTCGCGCCGGAGGCTTCCACGGCCTCGGCTGCGAGTTCAGACAGACGCGGGCATACCGGATGGGCCATCGAGACATGCGCCACCATGCCAGTGCCAAAGAAGGTCTTGTCGCGAGCAAAAGTGCGGTCAATGAACTGGTCGGCCGCCACGAAATGGCCGGGCACATATTCCTCTTTCAGGCTGCCACAGGCAGAGATGGAAAGAATGTCCGTCACGCCAGCGGCTTTCAGTGCCGCAATGTTAGCCCGATACGGCACCTCGGTTGGCGTCAGGCGGTGGCCCTTGCCATGGCGCGGCAGGAAGACCAGATCCACCTCCCCTATCCGGCCGCGCACAAGCGCATCGGACGGCGCGCCCCAGGGCGTCTCCAACTTTTCCTCGCGACGATCTTCCAGACCATCAATTTCGTACAGGCCGGATCCGCCAATGATGCCGAGGGTCCATTTGCTCATATGTTCGTCCTGAAGAATTTGCGCATCCCGATGGGAGGCGGAGATTTGGGATTGGGTGTGGTCAGCACCACATCATCCGCCAAGGCGTAGCCAAGCCCGGCATAGAAGTCGACCAGTCTCACCTGATCGTGACGTACCGCCAGATGACTGCCTTTGGCCCTCCGCTCGCGTCCCATCGCTTCCAACTCACCCAGGATGACCTCGCCAAGTCCGCGCTTCTGCCAGTCCGGCAGAACGCCGATGCGCTTGACCTCGATCCAGCTGCCCTGCCCGCTGGGTCCCGGTACCGGAACCCAGCGGCCACAGCCGATAGGCGTCTCCCCGGCCAGCAGAATGACCCCGCCGCCCTTCTCCAATTGCGCCGCAACACTGTCTGGCGTTTCGGAAAAGACCGTAGACTCAGCAGAAACCCTGCCCGTCCAGATGCGGCGCGTCAGCGCCTCAATAAGAAAACCATCCGCCGGACATGCCCGGCGGATGGCTATCAAATCAGTCATGCCTGTTCTGGCCTAGTGCTCTACGTTCCGCCAGATGCGCTTGTAGGAGAACCAGAGCAGGATTGTCAGAATGCCCAGATAGACCATGACGGCCAGGCCCAGGGATTTGCGCTTGGTCTGCTTCGGCTCACCGGCCCAGGCCAGGAACTGCGCCACGTCATGAGCCATCTGCTCAACTGTTGCCGGTGTGCCGTCAGTATATTCGACACGGCCTTCGACCAGCTGTGGAGGCATCGCCAGGAAGCCACCCGCAGGGGCGTGACGAGGATCGCCTTCATAATTGGGCGTCGTGTCGCCAGCCATGTACGGGTTGTAGTACTGGCCCGGATTAACCTTCAGCATGCCTTCGGCATGTTCATCGCCATGGCCGCCATGAGTGCTCAGTTTGGAGATGTCGATATAGGTGACTTTCTCACCATCGACTTCGCGCTCAACAAACGCGTCCTGATCCGGATAGCCTGACAGCAGGCTGTAGACATAGGAAGCGCCGCCATGGCGAGCCTTCGTGATGACGGAGAGATCCGGCGGGGCCGCACCATTGTTCGCAGCACGCGCAGCATTAACGTTCGGATACGGGCTGCGGAACGTGTCCGCAGGCGTGGCCGGACGATAGTCAAACTCGCCGATATCGTTTGGCGTCGGGCTCAGAATCTCATTCTGGGCGGCCAGTGCCTTGACGAACGGGTTGTCGTTCGGGTTCGGATACTCTGGATCGTAGAATGGACCGCCTGGCTCGCCCAGATTGCGGTAGCTCATCAGCTTCATCGAGTGACAGGAAGAACAGACTTCCTTGTACACCTGATAACCGCGTTGCAGTGATGCTTGGTCAAACTGACCCGTGACGCCTTCGAACGGCCAGCCGTCCTCCGGTGCATGCGGGTGCTTGGCATCGCCCGCAGCATACGCTGAAGCGGCGAGGACGAGACCGGCAAGACCGGCTGTGAAGATACGGAACGCTTTCATGATTTCCCCAAAGCTCCCTATTCAGCCGGTGTGGCAGCGGCTTCAGCATCTTTGTGACGCTTCAGCACGGATTTATGGATCGATTCCGGCAGCTCTTTTGGTTTCTCGGTCAGGCCGAGGAAAAACAGAAGAACGAAGAAGCCGAAATAGCAGAATGTCAGGATCAATGACAGGTGACGGAACGCGAAGGTCGGCGCCGGGACGGCCGAGATGGAGGCGTTGGCGTCTTCCGGAAGACCGTCCATGAAGCGGCGGGCGTCGACATAGGCTTCGCTTCCGCCCTTGTATTCGCTCGTGGCTTCACCGCCATTGCCGTCATTGTAGCTGACCACCAGCTTCGATTCGCCCTGCAGCGCCGGGATCACGGCATCGTCAGGGTTGGCAGCGCCACACCAGCCAAGCAGCAGGCAGACTGCAACAAAGCCGAAGAAAAACTGCTTGGCCACCGGACGGTAGCGCATGGACTTGACCTTGGAGGTGTCCAGCCATGGCAGGATGAACAGCACGGCGATGGCCGCGAACATGAAGATCACGCCCAGCAGCTTGGCCGGGATCGGGCCAAGATCAAAGGTGATGGCGCGCAGGATGGCGTAGAATGGCAGCAGGTACCATTCCGGCACGATGTGCGACGGCGTCACAAGCGGGTTGGCTTCGACATAGTTGTCAGCATGGCCCAGAACGTTTGGAGCGTAGAAGACGAAGACGGCAAACATGATCAGGAAGATCACGATCGCAAAGGCGTCCTTCACCGTATAATACGGGTGGAACGGCACGGTGTCTTTCTTCACATCCTGAACTTCAACACCGGTCGGGTTGTTGTTGCCCGGCACGTGCAGGGCCCAGACGTGCAGTACAACCGCGCCGGCAATCATGAAGGGCAGCAAATAGTGCAGCGCGAAGAAGCGTTGCAGCGTCTGGTTCCCGATGGACGGTCCGCCCATCAGCCAGGTCTGAATGCTCTCACCCACCAGCGGGATCGCGCCGAAAAGGCCGGTAATCACGTTGGAGCCGTGATAGGACATCTGGCCCCAGGGCAGCATGTAGCCGAGGAACGCGGTGCCCATCATCAGCAGGTAGATGACACAGCCGAGGATCCAGAGGATCTCGCGCGGCGCCTTGTACGAGCCGTAATAGAGGCCGCGGAACATGTGGATGTAGACTGCTAGGAAGAACATCGACGCGCCATTGGCGTGAATGTAGCGCAGCAACCAGCCAAACGGCACGTCGCGCATGATGCGCTCGACCGAGGCAAAGGCGCCATCGATGCTGGCTTCATAGTGCATCGCGAGGATCACACCGGTCACAATCTGGATAACAAGACAAACCGCCAGAATGCCCCCGAACGTGTACCAGTAGTTCAGGTTCTTCGGCGTCGGGAAATTGATTGCGGTGTCTTGAGCGAAACGCACCAGCGGCAGACGTGTGTCCAGCCACTTCGTGAAGGCGTTGGTCGGTGTGTAGGAGGATTCGTGGCCACTCATCTACGGTATCCTTCCCTTAAAGCGAAATGTTGATCACGGTGTCGGACACATATTTGTAGTCCGGTACCGGGAGGTTTCTGGGGGCCGGACCTTTGCGGATGCGGCCGGACGTATCGTAGTGCGAACCGTGGCACGGGCAGTACCAGCCACCAAAGTCACCTGTGTTGCCCTGGGCGGGACCAACCGGAACACAGCCAAGGTGCGTACAGGAGCCGGACGTGACCAGAATGGCGCGGTTCAGCGTGCCATCGGGCTTGGCGTGAAGACGCTCGTCATCGGTTTGCGGATCGCGCAAGGTGGAGACATTCACAGCCTCGGCTGCGGATATCTCGGCCGGCGTGCGGTGGCGCACGAAGAACGGCTTGCCGCCGATCAGGACGCGGATCTCGCCGCCCAGCGGAATTTTGGAGATATCGACATCAAGTGCCGAAGCCGCCTTGGTGTCTGCAGCCGGGTTCCACTGGTCAACAGCAACCCAGGCAAACATGGCCGCGCCGCCGAAGGCAGCCGCACCCGTGGCGATATGGATGAAATTGCGGCGATCTTCGTCGATAAGCTCGCCATGGTCGTGTGCAGGTGTATCAGTCACGCTTTTCCCGTCCCTTGAAGGCAGAAATCTGGGCCCGTCATACAGGAGGCCGCCCGCTTGCACATTGCGGCAAGTGGGCGCGGGTGTCCCCCCGTAAAACACTTTGTGCAGGCCGTTATCCTGACTTGGCGCCTGTGACAACAGGGGGCTTGCAAGTGTCGCACTCCTGGCGGCATGTGTCGCGCCATGACAGATACCGACCTTACCCCCCGAAAAAACCGCGCCCGAGACTGGTTCCGCAGCCTTCAGGAAGACATCTGCGCGCGCTTTGAAGCGCTGGAACTGGCCGCCGATCGCCCGCTTTACAGCGGAGATGCTGGCCAATTCGAGCTGACTGAGTGGAAACGCGGCGATGGCAGCGAAGATCTGGGCGGCGGCCGCATGGGCCTGATGCGCGGCAAAGTGTTCGAGAAGGTTGGTGTGCATTTCTCTGAAGTCTACGGAACCTTCTCAGAAGCGTTCGCTGCGCAGATTCCGGGCGCCGATGCTTCAGACGGGCGCTTCTGGGCCTCTGGCATTTCCCTGATCGCCCATCCCCGCAATCCACGTGTTCCGGCCGCGCACATGAATACGCGCATGCTGGTCACCAGCCAGAGCTGGTTTGGCGGCGGTGGAGACCTTAACCCCCTGCTCGCCTATCAGCGCGACCAGGAATTTGAGGATTCGGTCGAGTTCCATGCCGCCATGAAAGCGGCGTGCGACACGCATCCCGGCGTCGACTATCCGCACATGAAAGAGCATTGCGACACCTATTTCCACCTCGCCCACCGCGACGAGCCGCGCGGCACCGGCGGCATCTTCTATGACCGCTTCAATAGCGGCGACTGGGATCAGGACTTTGCCTTCACCCAGGAAGTCGGGCGGCAATTTGCTGACATCTATCCAAAGATCGTCGCCCGCCGCATGAATGAGGCGTGGAGCGAGGTCGAGCGCGAGGAACAACTGATACAGCGCGGCCGCTATGTGGAGTTCAACCTTCTCTATGACCGCGGCACCACGTTCGGCCTGAAAACGGGGGGCAATGTGACGAGCATTCTCTCTTCCATGCCGCCTGTGGTGAAATGGCCATAGCGCCGTCTGCATCTCCGTCAGGCTCTGAACGGGCCTGACGCCCCCCGCCCCGCCGAGTCATTCCGCAACACACACGGCCGGAATTGTCCTGTTTTTGGGCACTCTCCCGAAAAATCGCCGCGCAACAGGGCATTGACGGTTTTTGATTCGCTTACTGAATGACGCCCTCTCCATCTCCGGATATAAGCTGGATAGATTATGGCGGCTGAAAGAAAACCTTTTCCCTGGGGGGCAGGGATACTGCTCCTGCTGGCGACGGTGGCCGCTGTCGCTGCAGGAGCAGTAATATCCTCCAGCCGGAATGATGCTTGGTACTCCGCGCTCAGCAAACCGGCCCTGACACCTCCCGATTACCTCTTCTCTCTGGTCTGGCCCGTCCTGTTTGTTCTGATGGCAGCGGGTGCATTGATGGTACTGGAACGGGCGGGCACTTTTGAACGCGCGGTCAGCCCGCTTGGCATCTATTACACCATGCTCGCCGTGAATGCGTTCTGGAGCCTGGCCTTCTTCGGCATGCAGGACACTGCCCTGGCGCTTGGCGTGATCGCCGCGTTGTGGCTGCTGATCATTGCGATGATACAGGATTTCGCGCGCTTTTCGCGGCCGGCCGCCCTGCTCCAGTTTCCCTATCTCATCTGGGTCAGCTTCGCGATCTATTTGAACCTGTCTATTCTGGCGATGAATTCAGATAGCTAAGCAGGTCTGCCCGCCCCAACTTGAAGCCGGACGTGATCCACGCCTCTTCCGCCGCGCGCAGAGCTGCGCCGATCTCGGGCCCTGTCAGGCCTGCTGACAGGGCATCGGCGCCGCCCAGTGGAAATTCAGGCCTCGACCAGTCTGCTGCCGTATCCAGCAAAGCCTTGAGCCGCTCCGGCGTCGCATGCTGCGCCGCCTCGATCACCGCGCGGTCGACAATCGTCTCCAGGCCATAGCGATAAAACGCTTCCGACCAGCTCTCCTGATCCTCTTCCAGCACATGGCCGAGCGCTGGCGCCGCCCAGCTTCTCAGCCGATCCGCCTCCACATTGGACAGGCGCAAATGGCCCGCAAGCTGAGACACCTCACGCACGCGGCGCGGCACCAAGGCCATCAGACGCTGCATCGGGTCCGGTGTCAGTCCGGTCTCTGCCTCAACACCGACCAGCGATGGTATCTCCGACGCGCTCGCGCCGGGTAGAATGGCCGCCAGCACGCCGCTTTCTTCCATGGCCATCAAAGCGTCTAACGGGTCCGGCGCCTGCAACAGACGTTTCAGTTCCTTCCAGATGCGCTCGGCGGCGATCTGCGCGAGGCCCTCTTTCTGACGCGCGCAGGCGGCGAGACCTAACTCATCAATTCCCGCGCCATACCAGGCATTGAAACGGAAGAAGCGCAGGATGCGCAGATAATCTTCCCGCAGGCGCTGATCGGCCTCTCCAATGAAGATGACCTGACCATCGACTGCATCGCGGATAGATCCCGACACGACCTCATGCAAAGTTCCGTCGGCGCTGGCATAGATGGCATTCAGCCGGAAATCCCGACGCTGGGCATCTTCTTCCCAGTCCTGCGTGAACGCGACCACAGCGCGGCGGCCATCGGTTTCGACATCCCGACGCAAACTGGTGATCTCGAAAGGCCGGGAATTCACGATGGCGGTGATCGTGCCATGCTCAATCCCGGTTGGAATGGCACGAATGCCTGCCGCCTTCAGCGCGGCCAGCGTTGCCTCGGGCGTCAATTGCGTGGCGATATCAATGTCATCCACCGGCGCGCCTCGCAGCGTGTTGCGCACGCATCCGCCAACAAAACGCGCGCCGTCTGGCCGGGCAGCATTCAGCGCCGCCATGACAGCAGCGGTTTCCGGCAGGCTCAGCCAGCTGGCCTCAAGGCGCTCAGTTCCCGTCATCATCCGGCTGCATCGCTTCCGGCAGCTCCGCTTCCGCGCCGGGATCATCACCGGGCGGGCGGGCGCCAATTTCGCTGGCATCATGCATGCCGGTCGTCTCTCCCGTAGCGCCGTTTGCAGGCCGTACATCCGAACGCTCTCCCGGCAAGCCGACATTCTCGACATGCGGATCACAGGGATAGTCACGCGCCGGAGTGATCTTGCCATTCTCGAACCGGGCTGGCTCGTGACAGATATCGCGTTGCTTTGGCTCCATCAGAATCAGCACGAACCAGGTGATCGTCGCCAAGCCAATACCGATCAGGAACAGCATGTTGATCGGCCATTTGCGCCGACCTTCCTGTTCCGCGCTGGAGGTCGCCAGCAGATACAGTCCGAACACGATGAACGGGATCGAGAAGATGAAGAGTTCAAAGATTATCCGTCCGGCCAAGACTGTACGTCCTCCACTGCCCAACTCCTTAGATAAGGGTTTGAACCTGTGTGCAAAACCCTAAAAGGCCTGCACGCGACTTGAACCTCAGTCATCATAGAGCGTCTGATAGAGCTGGCGGATGATCCCGGCGGTCACGCCCCAGATGCGAAACCCGCCATGCGGCATCTCGTAATATCGCCGCGTCTTGCCCTTGTAGACAGCCTCGCCAACCTGATGATTGGCAATGTTCATTAGGAAATCGAGCGGCGTTTCAAACACATCCGCCACTTCGGTCGGGTCCGGGATCGGTTTAAAGTCTGCGGGCAGTAGCCCCACGACCGGCGTGATGCGAAAACGCGTGCCGGTCACATAGGGCGCGCTGCGGGCCAGCACTTCCACCTCATCCGGGCGCACGCCCACTTCCTCTTCCGCTTCGCGCAGGGCAGCGGCCACTTCGTCCACATCAACAGGGTCCACCTTGCCGCCCGGAAAGGCGACCTGACCGGCATGAGTCTTCATCGTGTCCGGCCGCAGCGTCAGCAGAGCGGTTGGCCCGGCCTTGCGCGGAATCACGCCGATCAACACCGCCGCCGGGCGAATCATCTTCGTCTCTTCCGGAGTCAGGAAATCCAGATCGCCATATTCCTTCAGCCGCTCCGGCCCGTGCGGCGGGTCGAGGCGAGAGGTCACGCGCAACAGGAAGTCATCAAGTCCGGCCCAGCCCAGCACACTCATAATTCCTGCATCAGGGGGAAAAACACGCCCTGGCTCCACACGCCCAGCGTATCGTCCCCGTCCGGGCCAGGCTCTGCCATATTGGCCAATTCATAGAAGACAGACCGCGCCAGTTTCGCCTCCAGCCCGCCGCGCACTTCGACATAGGGTGCGGGCTCGCCGGTCTCCTCATCAAAGGCCACGCGGATCGGCGCATCCGGGCCCGCCAGCGTCACATCGCCAAGATTGGTGAGGAAGGCCAACGTCTGCTCGCGGTCCGGCTCGCCCGCCCGATCCACCCGCACGGCAATGAACGGCGCATCTTCGACGTGCACGATCACTTTCTCGTAAGGCGTCACCAGCCAGATCCGCCCGTCTTCCTCCCGTTTCAGGATGCGCGAGAACAGCTTCACCAGCGCTTCGCGATTGATGCGTCCGCCCTCATGCCACCAGCTGCCATCGGCATGGATCTCCATATTGATGTCAGCCGAACGCTCCGGATTCCACAGATGGACTGGCGGCAATTTGCCGTTGACCTTGCCATCGGGAAGGATCGCTTTAAGCGTCTCCTCAAGACTTATTATGGGCTTGTGACTGGAATTCACGTTTTGCTCCGCCATGATCCGGCCTTAGACATAGGTTTGTTTATTAAAGACGAAAACCCGGAGGCGCCCTTTTGATGGCCGATACTGACCAGGTAGATGATGCAATCGTGGCTGAAGCCGAAGCGGCTGCCGAAGTGCTGGCACAGGTAAAGGCGGAAATCGCCAAGGCCGTGTTCGGTCAGGAACGCGTGGTGGAGCTGGCCCTCGCCGCAATCCTGGCGGGCGGTCACGCGCTGCTGATCGGCGCGCCGGGCCTTGCCAAGACGCGCCTTGTCGAAAGCATGGGCACGGCGCTTGGTCTGTCGAACCAGCGCATCCAGTTCACACCGGATTTGATGCCGTCAGACATCATCGGCTCCGAAGTGCTCGACGAAAGCCCGACCGGCCAGCGCAGCTTCCGCTTCCTGAAGGGGCCGATCTTCACCCAGCTGCTGATGGCGGACGAGATCAACCGCGCCTCGCCGCGCACCCAGTCCGCTCTGCTGCAGGCGATGCAGGAGCGTCACGTCACCGTCGCCGGTGTGCGTCATGACCTGCCCCTGCCCTTCCATGTGCTGGCCACGCAGAACCCGATCGAACAGGAAGGCACCTATCCGCTACCTGAAGCCCAGCTCGACCGCTTCCTGCTGAAAGTGGATGTAAATTATCCGGACCTCGACACCGAGCGCCGCATCCTGATCGAGACGACCAGCGGCGCAGACACAATCGTCCGCCCGGCGCTGGATGCGAGCCGTCTGGCCAGCCTGCAAAGCCTGGTGCGCCGCATGCCGGTGGGCGAGAAGATCGTCGCGGCCATCCTGTCGCTGGTGCGTGATGCCCGGCCGGAGCAGACCAGCGACGAGCGCGTGCGCCGCCTGGTCGATTGGGGCCCGTCGCCGCGGGCCGGTCAGGCCCTGATGCTGGCCGCCCGCTCGCGCGCGCTGCTGCGCGGACGTCTCGCCCCCAGCATCGAGGATGTCGAAGCGCTGGCAGAGCCATGCCTCGGCCACCGCATGGCCATGCGCTATGACCCGACCGGAGACGCGCCAAGCCTTGCTGATTTGATCAATGACCTCGCCCGGAAAGCAGGTTAGCGCAGACTGAATGACTCCCTCTGCCGATCTTCGTGCCGAGGCCGAGAGCCTTGCCCGCCAATTGCCCGGCCTGAACTTCAAGGCCGAGGCCAGCGAAGCTGCGCATATCGGCTCCGCCGGACGCCGCCGCGCCGGCACGGGCGAGCATTTCTGGCAGTATCGCCGCTATGCCCAGGAAGACGCCGCAGAGCGGGTTGACTGGCGCCGCTCTGCCAAGGGCAATGACTTGTTCGTCCGCGAAACAGAGCTGGAAACCGCGCGCACGGTCTTGTTCTGGTGCGATGACTCGGCCGGCTTCCGCTGGAAGGGAGAGCGCGATCTGCGCACCAAGGCCGAAGAGGCCCGCCTCCTGATGCTGACCATGGGCATCATGATGTCCAAGGATGGCGAGCGTGTCGGCATGCTGGGCGCGGGCCGTTCCGCCAGCTTTGGCAAGAAAGCCATTGCCCGCCTGTCTGAAGATCTGGAACGCGGCACCGGCGGGAATTTCCCCCCGCCCCCGCGCGCCGCCGCCACACTGATCATCGCGTCAGACTTCTATGATCCGTTGCCGGACTGGCGGGCCCGTCTCGCGCCGATTGCCGCCAAATGCCCGGAAGGCATCCTGCTCGCCATATCTGCGCCCATCGAGGAAAGCTTTCCCTTTGAAGGCCGCGTGAAGCTGCGCCGTCCCGGCACAACGGCAGACCGGATTCTTGGCCGCGCCGAAACCCTGCGCGAGGACTACCTCCGCCGCTTCGCGGAGCAGCGCGCGGGCCTGAAAACACTCGCCAATCAGATGGGCTGGCGCCTCGTCACGCACACGGTCGGCCAGCCAAGCCTTGAGGCCGCAGCCCGGCTAAAGGCGCAGATCGAAAGCTTCGGGGCCAGACTATGACATCGCTTGGCCCCTTCCTGCTCGGCACACCCTGGGCGCTGGCCGCCCTGATCGCCTTGCCGGTTATCTGGTGGGTGCTTCGCGCAACACCGCCTGCCCCGAAAGATATCGAGCTGCCTTCGCTTCGCCTGCTGGATGGTGTCGAGCCGCGCGAGGAAACCCCGGCGCGCACGCCCTGGTGGGTCTGGCTGATCCGTACACTAGCGGTCGCCGCAGCGATACTCGGCCTGTCACAGCCGGTCTATGCACCCGGTGCGCGCATGGAAACCGCGGAAGGCACGGGCAGCCTCTTGATTATTGTCGACAATGGCTGGGCCTCTGCGCCGCGCTGGCCGGAACTGATCAATGCCGCAAGCGCCACGCTGGACACCGGAAGCCGCGATGCGCCAGTCCACCTGCTGCTGACCGCGCCCCAGCAATTCAATCCAGACCCGGCCGAACGCGTTTCCCGCGTAGACATGGACAAGCGCCTGTCTTCCCTGCGTCCGCAGGCCTGGGCGCCGGATCGTCAGGATGCGCTGAAGCGCCTGAAAGAGTCCGGCTTCAAACCCGACCGTATCTTCTGGGCCAGTGACGGCCTGGAAAGCACTGGCGGACAGGCCTTTGCAACAGAACTCGCAAACATGGCGCCCCTGACCGTCTTTGCCGGCCCGCCGCCCGGTGTCGCCGTGATTTCCGGCATCCGTGCACAGACCGATTCCGTCTCCGTCACAGCCCGTCGCGCTTCACCGCGCGGTCAGTTCACCGGCTTTGTCTCCGCGCTCACGCTGGATGGGTCCGCACTCGCGACTGCCCCGCTCAGCTTTGCGGATGGCGAAACTGAGGCCGTCGCAGAGTTCAAGATTCCAGCCGCAGCCCTCGCCCGCATTTCCCGCTTCAACGTGACTGGCCAGCAGGGCGCAGGCACGGTCTGGCTCTGGGATTCGTCTGATCGCTCCCGCAGGGTCGGCCTTGTCGATGCGGGCAGCGCGTCTCAGCCGCTCTTGTCTGACATGCACTATATCCGCAAGGCGCTGGAGCCTTTTGCGACGATCTCCGAAGGCTCGATCGAAAACCTCGTCGCGGCCTCTCCCGATGCGATCATCATGAGCGATATCGGCCAGATCCTGCCGCATGATGCAGAGCTGCTGCACAAATGGGTAGAAGATGGCGGCGCGCTGATCCGCTTTGCCGGCCCGCGCCTTGCCGCGCAGGGTGATGACCTTCTGCCCGTTGCGCTGCGTCGCTCATCCCGCGCGCTCGGCGGCGCGCTCGCCTGGGACGAGCCGCAAGCCATAGCCCCCTTCCCGGAGGTCTCTCCCTTTGCAGGCCTTAAAGTGCCGCCGGAAGTCCGCATCCGACAGCAGGTTCTCGCCCGTCCGGGGCCGGAACTTGCCTCCAAGACCTGGGCGCGGCTCGCCGATGGCTCTCCCCTTGTCACCGCAGACCAGCGCGGCAAGGGCATGTTGATCCTGTTCCACATAACCGCCGGGCCAGACTGGGCAGACCTTGCCTATTCAGGAACCTTCTCTCAGATGCTGCGCCGCTCGATTGCCGCGGGCCAGGGCGAAGCCGTCAGCGATCCTGAAGGCTCCTACACGCCAATGCTCACGCTGGATGGTTATGGCCGACTATCTGCCGCTGGACCGAATGCCGCGCCGATGAAGGCTGCAGATTTCGGCACGGTCAAACCGTCCGAAGCCCACCCCCCCGGGCTGTATCAGGGCCCTGCCGGAAGCCGCGCGCTGAATGCCGGCGCGGGAGAACGCCCTGCCCTGATCATGACCTGGCCGGTCTCTGCCCGCCTGCTGGGCGATGCAGAGGCGCGATCCCTGCGCCTTGCCGGGCCGCTGCTTGGTTTTGCCGCGCTGCTGCTGGCGATGGACCTCTTTATTGCGCTTTCCGTATCGGGACGGCTTCCCCGCTTTGGCCGCAAGGCCGCAAGCGCGGGCATTCTGCTGGCCGCAGGCTTTCTAGTGCTTACCGCGCCGCAACAGGCAGATGCGCAGGCCATCCAATATGAATTGATGCCGGACGGCACCTATCGGCGCATCACCGCTGACGCACGCACCATCCGCCTGCCCAACACGCTGGGTACCACGCAAAAGGAAATCAATGCCGCGCTGGACATGCGCCTAGCCTATGTCGAAACGCCTGACCGCGCCCTGAATGAGCGCACGCGCGCGGGCCTGTTCGGCCTTTCCAATATTCTCCGTCTACGGACATCTGTCGAACCCGCAGAGCCGGACGGCGTGAATCTTGAGACGGATTCGCTAGAACTCTATCCCCTGATCTATTTCAACATACCGGACTCCATGCCGTCCCTGTCAGAGGTCGCCATTACCAATCTGAACACCTATCTGCGCTCTGGCGGCGCGCTGGTGATTGATACGCGCGCTGGCGGAACGATTGGCACAGAGACGGATGTGACACGGCTTGAAACCCTGCTCGAAGGGCTCGACGCGCCGCCGCTTCAGCCGGTGGCCGAAAACCATGTCCTGACGCGCAGCTTCTACCTGCTCGACGATTTCCCCGGCCGCTATGCCCATCGCCGCCTCTGGATCGAACAGGCTGGCGATGCCTCCGCGCCGCGCGGTGATGGCGTCTCCCGCCTCTTTATCGGCGATGCGGACTGGGCGTCCGCCTGGGCCATTGATGAGCGTGGGCGGGATCTTTACTCCGTAGACGGCGGTGAACAACAGCGGGAAATGTCGCGGCGCTTTGGCGTAAACCTCGTCATGTACGTGCTGACCGGAAACTACAAGGATGATCAGGTTCACCTGCCTGCCCTGCTGGAACGGCTGGGCGAAGGCGAGGAAGAGACTGAACCGCAATTGCCGACCAATATCTATGATGGGGGCCCGCGATGATTGATGCGACCCGTCTGGGCTTTGACCCCTTCCTCGGCTGGCCGGTCCTGTGGATCGTCGTGGCGCTCGCTGCGCTGGCCTGGCTCGGCTATCTGTTCCTGCGCGGCAAGGCCTGGGCGACCAGAGGTCTGGCGCTGACGCTTCTGGCGGCGGCTCTGTCCAATCCATCTCTGGTGCAGGAAGAGCGCGAGCCCCTTCCCTCTGTTGCGGCTGTCATCCTGGACCGCTCCGAAAGCATGGAATTCGGCGACCGCGAAACCGCCGCCTCAGCCGCCTATGCAAATCTCAAGGCACAGCTGGATGCAGACCCGTCCCTTGAGGTGCGCGTGCTGGAGAGTGACCCCGGCGATGACGGCACACATCTCTATGGCGCGCTGGAAGGTCTGATGGCGGATGTTCCGCGTGACCGGATTGCCGGGGCCATCTTCATTACCGATGGCCAGATCCATGACCTGCCCAAGCCGGAAGATGACGACCGCCATATCGGCCCGCTTCATGGTCTGATCGTCGGCAATCCAAATCGCGGCGACCGACGGGTGACGATTGTAGACGCGCCGGATTTCGGCATCGTCGGCGAGACCGCAAATCTGGTGATCCGCGTCGATGACCCCGAAGGCGACGATGTGGATGTCACCGTTTCCGTGAATGGCGAAATGACCGAGAGACTTCGCATCACACCGGGCGAGAATACCAGCCTGCCGATTGAGATTGAGCGGCGCGGCGAGAATGTAATCGTCGTCGAGACTCCGCCTGGACGTCAGGAGCTGACGCTGGCGAACAATCGCACGGCGACGACGCTTTCCGGCGTGCGAGACCGTTTGCGCGTCCTGCTGGTGACCGGCAAACCGAACCAGGCCGGCCGGGTCTGGCGGGATCTGCTCAAGTCCGATCCGTCTGTCGATCTGGTCCACTTCACCATTCTGCGCCCGCCTTACAAGACCGATTACACGCCGACGGAAGAACTCGCGCTGATCGCTTTCCCGACCGAGGAATTGTTCGAGGACAAGCTGAAGGAATTCGACCTCATCATCTTCGACCAATATGAGCGGCGCGGGGTGATCACCCAGTCTTACCTGGCCAATATGGCGCGTTATGTGGCCGATGGCGGCGCGCTGCTGATTGCGGCGGGCGAGCCGTTTGCCGGGCCGGGCAGTCTGGCGCGCTCTCCGCTGGCATCTGTTCTTCCGGCCGCGCCGACCGGGAATGTCTATACCGGCAATTTCACGCCCGAGCTGACCGAAGCGGGTAAGCGCCACACAGTGACCTTGCCGCTGGAAGGACGCAAATGGGGCGGCTGGATGCGCTATATCGAGGCCACAGCCAAGGCCGGTGATGTTCTGATGAGCGGGCCGGAGGGCAAGCCGCTGCTCATTGTGGACCGCGTCGACAAGGGCCGGGTTGGCATGTTGATGTCAGACCAGATCTGGCTGTGGGCGCGCGGGCATGATGGCGGTGGTCCGTTTGCGGAGCTGATCCGCCGGGTGGTTCACTGGATGATGAAAGAGCCCGAGCTGGAGGAGCGCAAGCTGAGCCTTGTGGCCGAGGGCGATACGGCGCGCGTGGAGCTGCGCACCCTGCTGGATACAGCGCCACCGCTGACCATCGAGACGCCGGAAGGCAGCCTGATGGAGCCGGAATGGCGCGAGCAGGCCCCGGGCCAGTTCGTGGCCGAAGCCCCGATTGACCAGCTGGGCCTTTACCGCGCCGAAGCGGGCGGGCTGGAAGCCGTGGCGCTGAACGGACCGGCCAATCCGAAGGAATATGCCGATCTTCAGTCCACGACCGAAGTCTTGTCGCCGCTGGCGCGCGAGACCGGCGGCAATGTGTTCCGCCTGAATGAAGCCGGCACCAATCTGCCGGAGATCCGCCGCGTCGGAAATCGCGGCAGTGCGTCTGGCGGCAACTGGCTTGGCCTGCGCGAGCGCGGGGCCTATGCGGTGCGGTCTTCCTCCAGCCAGCCGCTATTGCCGGGCCTTCTGGCGGCGATTGGCCTGGTGGCGCTATTGCTGCTGGCCTGGCGGCGCGAGGGGAAGTAGCGCAGCACGGGCGACCGGAACCGCGGGGCGCGGGCCGGCAGTGAGGGCTGAATTTTCAGGCAAAACTCAAGACGTATTGGCGGGCTCTGGCCAGTCGGCCAAGGCGCGGGTGACAAAGCCCGGCAGGGATGTGGCGACGAGGCCCAGCTCTGCCCCGAGCCGGAAGGCGCCTTGCGCGGGCGGGCAGATCGGCCGGGGCTCTCCGCCCTGTTTCAGCTTTTGCAGCTGACGCGCGACGCGCTTTGCGGCGGCCTCCGGCTTTTTCAGCACACGGTGCAGCGCGATGATGTGCGCCAGCAAGGGCGCGGCAGAGACCGGCCCGCCGGGCACCAGCCGCGCGGCCCCCTGCCCGGCAAAGGCCTCTCGCCAGTCTTCCATATAGGGCGTGCGCGCGCCGATCAGGCGCAGGCGGTATTCCGGCGGCGCGAGGGCGCGAAAGCTCTGCGTCACATCCTCCACCCCGTCCGGTAGGGCAGACTGGCCCGAAACAGCCCCAAGACAATCCCGTTTCTGCCCCAGGGCGCGGGCGGGCAGATCCAGCCCCAGCGCCATCAGCAGGATCAGACGGCGGACGATCACCTCAATCGCCTTCAGCCGCCCGCGCACCTTTGCGCGCAGGCTCTTGGTTACGGTTTTCGGCTCCAGATGCAGGTTCGCATCGCCGCGCACGGAAAACAGCGCCTTGCGCGCCGCCTCCAACCCCTGCTCGATAAACCCGCTCATCTCACTCATATGGCAGAGTCTATGGGCGCGGGTTTTCAGACGGATTAGGGCCCGAAAAGACAGCCCTAGATTTAAACCTTAGCATCAGGTACATATCATGAACATATTAGGGGAGGTAGTTTATTTTGGCTGATTTACCATCATTCCATAGCGGCAGACCCCTTAAGCCTGAAGACAAAGATCATCTAAATTTAGAGCCTTTGGCGGACAGGCTCACAGAAGTACTCTGCGACAAAAGCCTCAAGGACGGCTTCGTTCTTGGGATTGAAGGGCCTTGGGGCTCAGGAAAATCTTCCCTACTCAAGAAAACCATCAAAAAATTGTCTACCCTTGAGGAGCCACCGGCAATTGTTGAGTTCAATCCTTGGTTAGTGGGAGATAAACTCGAACTCATACGTGAGTATTTCATTGCGCTTAGCGAAGCCCTCGAGAGTCAACCAGACGCGGCAATAGGGAAATCGGAACAGGCTAAGAAGCAAGTAAAAGAAGGTCTGCAGAAGTACTCCAAGCATATCAACACAGGAGCCAATTTGCTGAGCATTGGCGCCCTCCTCATTCCGCAACTTGAGGTAGGCTCCAAATTAGCAAGAAAACTGACGGAAAGTTTCGAAGATTTATCTGAACCGGAGCCACTGCATAAGCAAAAAGAAGTACTCGAGCAGGCGCTTCGAAAAATTTGCCGTCCAATAATCGTTTTCGTTGATGATACTGAGCGACTAGACCCACCCGAAGTAATGGAAACACTCCGTCTGCTGCGGTCAGTCGGAGACTTACCTAATATAATATACGTTGTCGCGTACGATCGAAGCGCAATGGTTCGAAACATTGGTTTAGCGCTCAAAGCCGAGGACTTAGAAGCCACGGGCGCAGCTTATCTTGAGAAAATTGTACAAGCGACATTGCAAATTCCGTATCCGGAGGATTTTGCCCTGCGCCGTTGGCTCAAAGCTGAAGTTCTTGAACTTTGCCAGCCTAACGAAGATTCCTCTTTACAGGGAGATGCTATTGAACGGCTAAATTTAGTAATCGATAAAGAGGGTGGACGAATGATCTCCACCCCGCGCGATGTCATTCGCTTAATGAACAACATAAAAATTGCTTGGCCCGCGATTGGTGGTTTTGTTGATGTCGCTGACTTAATCTGGATACATCTATTAAAGCTCAAGAGGCCAAAACTATACCACTGGACTGAAAACTACCTAAATGGATTTGCAGAGGTTGCGCGTGGTACTGCGAGGGCCTCAGACCCAGAGGCACACTACAAAGAATTATTAGAGGTAGCCGCTAAAGACTATAATCCAGAATCTATCGATTTTTTCCACTTATCCAGAATTCTTCCCGGTTTAAAAAAACAAAACTATGGGCCAGGGGATTGTGAATGGACTACATACTCCATCGATGAAGAAGAACTTGAAAATCTTACGCGCTTTCGTCGTCTAGGCAGCCCTCATTACTATCGCTATTATTTTGCATTGGGACAGAACCAAGGATTTATTCCCGCACAAGAAATCAAAGCTGCACTTCAAGAAATTCAAGCTAAGTCTAAGGAATTAAAAGATAGGCTGCTTACCGCAGCGAAGGAACGTTTCGCGGATGGGGAACTTCATTACCCTGTGCTTCTGGATAGCCTTCGGCCTCATATGCCAACAATCGATGCGGATAGCAGAAAATTCTTCCTGAGATGCATGATAGACAGCGTCGATCAGGCCATCAAGAATAGTAATTTAAGGCATACGACAAGCAATCGTTCAGTAAGCGCCGCTAAATCGATCTTGTATTACACCACAAAACAAGGTTCTCAGATGAACCGGGAACTGAAGAAAATCATCAGCAGCGAAGCCTCTTTGAGCTTCGCCGCCGACCTAGTCCGAGACCTTGTGAATGACACGCACTATAGCATCCGATTCAGCGCAGAACAAACTACGAAGCTGAAAGGCGCTTTCGCAGACAGACTATCAAAAGATCCACGACAGCTTGTTCTAGCCGCCTGCCCAAATGTTGTTCTTAGCATGTGGAATGCGTGCGCGACCGACCGAGAGGATTTTCAGGCAAAACTGACAGAGCTCTTTTCTGACACGCAAAATCTGATCACGGTCATAGGAGCAGATGACGCGCGTCGAACAGTATACTCTACTGAAGGAAACTGGAGGCCCTTAGTCTCATCTTACTACGAAGACCTAACTGGGGAACCAGGCCTTAAAAAACGAATAGAAAGTATTGCAATGAACAAAGATCAGTATCCACCCAACTTACAACCTGCAATACAAAACATTATCGATGGGCTAAAAGACCAAAAGGAATATGAGAAGCACTGGAACTAAAAAGTTATACTCCCCTAAACCCCCGAAACACGGCTGCTTCGTCTACGGATTTTCTTTTTGAGATGACGGCGTTGGCGGGGAAGCTGTCGTCTGGCCAGCCCATGGCGATGCAGGTCTGGATCACCTGATCGTCCGGGATACCCGCATGTTCGCGCACGACGGGGCTTTGCATGATGCCCTGCGAATTGATCACGCAACCGAGCCCGCGCGACCAGGCCGCGTTCACAATGCAATTGACGACGCCGCCACAGTCAAACGGCGGAATATCCCCGCCGGCCAGCGCCTTGTCATAGGTGACGACGATGGAGACCGGCGCGTCAAACTGGCGGAAGCCGCGCAGCACCCAGTCGGTACGTTTCTCCTTGTCGTGACGTTCTATGCCCATCGCCTCGAACAGCTGAACGGCAATCTCTATCTGGCGCTGGCGGTGCACGCCCTCATAGGCCGGGCCCATGCGGAATTCGCGGCTGTCTGGCACGCCGGCAACATTGCGCTCAACATTCCCCTTGCGGATCTTGTCCAGCACCTCACCCGTCACGACGTAGAAATTCCAGGGCTGGGAATTCAGAGAGGTGGGCGCGCGCATGGCCAGTTCCAGAATCTCGCGGATCAGCTCTTTCGGGACAGGCTTGTCCAGATAGCCGCGAATGCTGCGCCGTGTCTTGATGACCTCGTCAAATTCCATGGGGCGATCCCTTCCCTTTTTGTATCATTGTCTTGTCTGGCGCCACGATAGCCCCCTGCCCCCGCGTCAGAAAAGCGGTTTTGGCGGCGCCCAAAACCCGGCCCGTAAATCGACGCTAGGAGGGCCAGGCGGGGCGCGCTAGACTGGCGGGCGTATCAAGGGACGATCCAAGGGAGGGGTTCACGATGACAGCCATGGCAGCCGCAACGCTTTATGTGGGGCTTTTCGCCCTGCTGATGCTGGTCTTGAAGGCCAATGTCGGCCGCGTGCGCGTGAAGGAAAAGGTGATGTTCGGCGATGGCGGCAATGAGGCCCTGCAGCGCGCCATCCGCGTGCAGGGAAATGCCGTGGAGGATGTGCCGGTCGTGCTGATCGGCCTGGTGGCGCTGGGCGCGATGGCCGCGCCGGTCTGGGTTGTGCACGCGCTGGGCGCGGCGTTCCTGGTGGGGCGGATCCTGCATGCGGTGGGGCTGGGCGGCTCTGCCGGGTCCAGCATGGGGCGGATGGTCGGCACGCTGCTGAGCGCCATAGCGCTGCTGCTGACGGCGGGCGTCTGCGTCGGCATGGCGGTGGCACAGGTGATCTAGGGCGCGCGAAGCGGCCCTAGAGCGCAGTGACGAGGCCGGAGAGCTGGCTGGCATCCCCGGCAAGGCTTTTGACCATGACACGCGCCTGGTCCTGCGGGCCGGGAAAGCTGAGCTGGTGCTTCGGGGTGACGGTGAAGCCGATCTCGGTGAAATAGCTGGGCGCGCCGATCAGGATGGCGGCAGGCCAGCCGGCGGCCTTGCCGGCCTCCAGGGCGGCGGCGGTGACGGCCTGGCCCAGGCGGCTGCCCCGATGGCTGGGCGCGACGGCCACCGGGCCGTAGAACAGCGCGCGGTCTGCGGCCTTGCCCACTTTCAGCGGCCAGACACGGCAGACGGCAATCACCTGCCCGTCCAGCACGGCAACGCGGTTGATCTCTGGCAGGGAGTGCGAATATTCGCGCAGGCGCTCTGCCGTCTTGGCAAAGTGGCCAGGACCAAAGGTGCGGTCGAACAGGTCTTCGATCGCTGCGGCGTGGAGTTCGGGTGTTTCAGGGACAATCTGGGGCATGGCGAGCGCGTTTAGGGCGCATTTGCCTGCTGTTCAAGCAACAGTTTCCTGAAGGCTGCTATGCGTCAATACTTGATGGAGCAACCATAGGGCTGGGTGTTTGCCGGCTCGACCGGCTCACCCGCCGCGAGGCTGTCCATCGCCGCGCGGACATAATTGGTGGCGGTCTCAAGGTCTGCCACCCGGGCGGAGGGCTTGTCGTCAATCGCGCCCTGATAGGCAATCGCGCCTTCGGGCGTGATGAGGAACATGTGCGGCGTCGTCTTGGCGCCATAGGTGCGGCCAATCTCTCCGCTGGCATCGAGGATGACATGGGCAGGTGTGGCGCCGCGGGCCATGTTCATGTCCAGCACTTCCGCACCCGTGCGGTGCCCCTGCTTGCCGGGCGCCGACGAAATCACAGACAGCCAGACCACATCGCTTTCGGCCGCATCGGTTTGCAGCTTCTGCATGCTGGCGGGCGGAACAGCATAGTGTTTCTGCACGAAGGGACAGCCATCATTGGTCCATTCCAGAATCACGGTCTTGCCGGCAAAATCTGCCAGCGAGACGGTCTCCCCTGTTGCGGTAATGCCGGTAAAGTCTGGCGCCAGCTCTCCCGGTTCGGTTGCTGATGAGGCCTGCACTGTGGATGCGATCAGGGCCCCAGCCGTGAGTGCGACGGCCGCGGCCATGCCAGCGGCGATGGAGAAATTGCGTCGGCTCATGAACATTCCGGGTCTTCCTGTCACAAGGGCTCGGCCAATGGGGGGCATCCTGCCTTAATTCTGGCTGACGAGTCCAATGACAAGACTTTTGGAGAGGATCTCCGGCAGGATTTGCGGCTCCGTGCTGCCCGCCGGATACCAGAGATACATCGGCACGCCGGCGCGCTGGCGGCGCTTCAGCTCATCCGCGATGACGGGGTCCTTGCGGGTGAAGTCCGCGACCAGGAAGGCCACATCATTCTCATGAAAGGCCTTCTGCACGGCCGCCGTCTTCAGCGTCGTCATCTTGTTGAGCTGGCAGGTGGCACACCATGTGGCGGTGAAGTCCACAAAGACGGGGCGGCCCTGTGCGGTCAGTTCAGCGACGCGGTCCGGGCTCCAGGCTTCGGCTTCATATTTCTCCGCATAGAGACTTGATCCGCCTGCAGCCTCCCCTGCCGTACCGGCGGCATGCACCGCCGGATAGACGAGCCCGGCGACCAGCGCGACCGCCGCAAGGCCCTTTAGTAACGGACGTGTGCTGCGCTTGCCAAGCCAGATGCCGAAGGCGATCAGGGTTGCGCCCGCCACAGCCCAGGCCACAGCACCGGGGCCAGAGACGGCTCCCAGCGTCCACAAGAGCAGCGCCGCTGTCAGGAACATCGGGAAAGCAAAGAACTGCTTCAGCGTTTCCATCCAGCGGCCCGGCCTGGGCAGAAGGCGTGAAAGACCCGGCACGAAGCTGAGGATCAGATACGGCAATGCCAGACCAAAGCCCATGGCGAGGAACACCGCCATCACGGCCATGGCGGGCTTGTCCAGCACGGCGCCAAGTGCTGCACCCAAGAATGGCCCGACACAGGGCGCGCCAACGACCGCTGCCAGCACGCCGGTAAAGAAAGCGCCCATCGCGCCGCTGCGCGCGGCCAGGCCACTGCCGGCATTCTGGATGGAACTGCCAAGCTCAAACATGCCGAGCAACCATAGCCCGATCACGAACATCACCAGGGCCAATATGGCGACCGTCGGCCCATTCTGCAGCTGGAACCCCAGCGTGGCCGTACCGGTGGCCTGGCGGATCAGGATGATGGCAAGCGCCAGCGCGGCGAAGGAGAGCAACACACCGCCAGTATACCAGAGGCCATGGCTACGCACTTCGCCCTCATGGCCGGACGAGACCGCATGCACCATGCCCATCGCCTTGATGGACAGGACAGGCAGCACGCAGGGCATCAGGTTCAGGATCAGGCCGCCCAGCAATGCGGCGAAGACCAGCCCGACAACGCCCGCCCCACTGCCCCCGGAAGCGCGTGAGCGCTTGGCCGGTGTGCCGGACGTATTGGCAAAGGCTTCGCCCTGCTCGGCTGAAAACTCATAGCCGGTCCGCGCGCCATTTTCGGTTTCCACGACAATGACGCCGTCCAGCGTGCCGTCCAGAACCTCTGCATCCGGCACCAGTTCCAGCGTCGCGCCTTCGCTGCCAAAGCTGAGCGGCTGGTCGGCCGGGTGGCTGATTTCGTGATTGAAGGGATAGAAGCGAATGTCGGAAGACGGATCAAAGCCAATGGACGGCTTCAGGCTGAGCTTCCATGGCGTGACAGAGGTATCAATTCGCACCTGCCCGTCATAATCCAGAGGAGCCCGGGCAACCCATTCGCTGATCAATGTGCCGTTTTCTGTATCAGGCTCGCTGACACCCACTGGCAGGGACAGAGTGACCCTTACTGTTTCCGGGACACAGATTTCCTCGCAGATCAGATAGTCTGCCAGCAGATTGATACGTACCGTGCGCTCGGCATCTGCCGGGATGGTGACGGGGAATGGCAGGACAAGGCGCTCATCATAGCCATAATCCATGATCTCCCCTTCCACGACCGGCAGCAAATGCGGGATCGGCCAGACGAACTCTCCCAGAGCGCCCTTGGGGATCGTGCTGCCTTCCAGCAGATCAATCCGCGGCGGCAGGCCGGCATCACCGGCATTGCGCCAATATACATGCCAGCCTTCATCCATATCCATTTTAAGGGCAATGTAGAAGGTATCCCCCGGCACAACGGCATGGCGCTCTGAGATCAGTTCCACCCTGGCATGGCCGCCATCGACCGGCTGGGCGGCGGCGGGATAAACAGACAGCAAGGCCAGCGTCAGGCTGGTCAGGAGGGCACGGAGCATGGAACGTCCTTCGCGTGGAAACGGCGTTTCTTCAGATTTGACGACCATATGCCCGTTCTGGCCAGCATATTGAAGGGCCTCGCTTATTCGTGATCGCCGCAGGGGGGGCGTGCAGAGTCCATATGAAAAAAGGGCGGCTCTACTGGGCCGCCCTCATCTCTATGTGTCTATTTCAGGCCGGATCAGGCGTCTACCGGAGCAGCCGCTGGCTGGACGCGCAGGGCCCGCTGGATCACGGTCTGCCAGTTCAACAGGCCCAGAAGGTGCGCATAAATCGCGCCAATCGCACCATTGTTGCGCAGTTCCAGGTATTTTTCCTGCGGCAGGGCGTTCAGCTTTTCTTCGGAAATGGCCCAATAGTCCGCAATCTTTTGCGGCTGGCCGGAAGGATTGCCGTCTGCATCGCGCGGCTGGAAGGATATCGTCTTCTGCTCGAAGAGATCCGCATTGCGGATCATCTTGACGAACTCAACGGTCGCCTGACGCTGACGTTCGAATTCCTTGCAGAACTCAATGGCGTCATTGGTGAATTTGCTCGGCTGACCATTCTCGAAAAACGAGATTTCCGGCTGGTTGGTAACCATCGGGGCTTCGCGGTCAACGCAGAGCACCAGGCGGTCGGATTGCTCATCAGATGCGAACACGAACGGATAGCGGCGAACAAAGGCCGGAACGTAATATTCGTCTGCAACCATACCCTCATCGGTGACGAAGAGGTTCTGACCCTGACGCACACCCATGACGGCGACCGGCGTGCGATCATCCCCGACGAAGATGATGGGATAGGAACCTGCGGCCATTCCGAATTCCGTAACGGTTATCGGCACAGCATGCGCGTCGCGAAGGAACGCAAAAGGCTGGTCAATTTTCTTGATGCCAAGCCCGGCATGTGCTTCCGCATTCAGCGGTTGCGGCTTTTTGTAAAACATGACTTGGCCAGCAAGCGGAGATTGCCCGCCGGTCTGCGGAGTTGCAGGTGTTGTGTTCACGGTAAAGACTCCCGAAATTGTTGGCAAACCGATACCGGAATTAGCCAGAGGCCACAACAGCCGATACGGTCAGAACTGCAGTCAGGAAAAGGCGATACTTCAGACATGTTTGCATCCTTGATCGGTAAGTCCGGCAAAGCCTTTCGTCCGCTGGTTGCCGGCCTATGCGCCCTGCCCATGCTGGTCATGTGCGCGCCGCCGGTCGATGATGCGGGCACGCCGCGACGTATTGCCCGGCAGGTAGACCAGCTGCTGACCTCCATGGCGCAGACCGAACTGGCGGCTGACCCTGAACTCGCTACGCGCCTCGGCCTGTCAAAGGACACGGCAGGCTATGAGTTCAATGCCTATCTGACGGATCGGTCTCAGGCGGCTTATGAGCGGATGCGCGTGACGCGGCTTGAGACGCTGGAGGCGCTGCTGGCCGCGCCGCGTCCGGCGGCAGGCGGCAATCAGGCACGGCATCTGGATACGGTGATCCACGCCTATGAGACCGCCGAGACTCTGTTCGTTGCCGGTCATGGGCAGACAGGGCTTGGTCAGGCCTATCCCTATGTTGCTGACCATATGCGCGGGGCCTATATCGACATTCCGGACCTGATGACCCGGTCCCATCCGGTCAATACAGCGCAGGAAGCGCGCGATTATGTTGCCCGGCTCAGCCAGATTGCCCCGACACTGCAGGATGAACGCCGCCGCATGGAGGCCGATGCGCGGTCCGGCATCATGCCGCCGGTCTTCATTCTGGAGCGCATGCAGGGCCTGATCGAGGAAATCGCCACCGGCCCGGCCCAGGAGCATGTTCTTGTCACGACGCTGGAAAACCTGATGGGCGGGCCGGAGGACCTCAGCGAGGCAGAAAGCGAGACGCTGCTGGAAACGGCAACCGCGTTGGTGCGCGATGACGTTCTGCCCGCATATTCAGATTTCTGGATCGCCCTGGAAAAGATGAAAGAGGTTGCCCCGCAGGAGCCCGGCGTCTGGCAGCTGCCGGATGGGGAAAGCTATTATGACGCCGCGCTGCAGGCCTACACCTATGAGGGCATGACGGCGGAAGCCCTGCACGCGCAGGGCGTGGCTGAGGTGGAGCGCCTCAGCCACGAGCTGATGCAGGCGCTGGAAGCGCAGGGTTATGCCGAGGGCACGCTGGGCGAGCGCCTGGCCCTGCTGACGGCAGAGGAAGGCCAGCTTTATGAGGACACGCCTGAAGGACGCGAAGCCCTGCTGGCCCGGCTGCGCCAGCATCTGGCAGAGGCGCAGGCGGATGTCAGCGAGGTGATGCCCTATATGCCGCGCACGATCGTATCTGTACGCGCGGTGCCGGACTTTCTGCAAAGCTCTGCCCCGTCCGCCTTCTACAATGCTGCGCCGGCCAATGGCTCAGCCCCCGCCCAGTTTGAGATCAATCTGGCGGACATGACCGCCTGGCCGGACTTTACGCTGGCCACGCTGGTCTATCACGAGACGATTCCCGGCCATCATCTGGAGAGCGCCCTGACGGCGGAGCGCGCAAACCTGCCGCTGATCCGCCAGATGATCTGGAATGTGGCCTATGGCGAAGGCTGGGGCGTCTATGGCGAAGTGCTGGCCGATGATCTGGGCCTGTATGACGCAGACCCGCTGGGCCGGATCGGCTATCTGCAATCCATGCTGTTCCGGGCCGCACGGCTGGTGGCGGATACCGGTGTGCATCAGATGCGCTGGAATCGTCAGCACGCAATTGACTATCTGGTGGAGACAACCGGCTTGCCGCGCGAAGCGATGGCGCAGGAAGTGGATCGCTATACGGTCTGGCCGGGACAGGCCGCAGCCTATTGGGTCGGCGCACAGCGCATTCTGGATCTGCGCGAACGGGCCCAGCGTGTTCTGGGGCCGGATTTTGACCTGAAAGCCTTCCACAAAGTGGTGCTGAATGGTGGCCCCCGCCCCCTCTCCATTCTGGAGGATGATGTGGAGCGCTGGTACATCGCAGAGCTGAATGCCAGCAAATAGACCCTCTTTGGCCGTCAAACCAACGTGCCCCCGCCCTAAAACGGCCATGACTGGATTACCATCCTGTCATACAGTGGACGCACATTGGAGGGACACACATGCACATCAAAGGGATTATTCTGGGAAGCGCTGCCGCCGCCACATTATTGGCAGCCTGTCAGAGCGAAACAGCGCCGGGGGACGAGGCAGCCACGGAAACGATTATCGTCACAGCCAATCGCGCCGAGGATTTTTCTCCGACGCCTCCCCCACCTGCTCCGCCGCCACCTGCGATGGCGGGCATCATGACCCGATCGAAAGCAATGGCTGGGGACATGTCCGGCATGCCGATGCCAGAGCCGGAGTTTAGGGATCAGTATGAGGATGTGGAGGCCAATCCGGTCAAACTGGTCAGTGAAGAGCCGGTCTCGACCTTTTCCATTGATGTAGACACAGCCTCCTACGCCAATGTCCGCCGTTTCCTGGAGAGCGGCGTGCTACCGCCCAAGGATGCGGTGCGCATCGAAGAGCTGATCAATTATTTTGATTACACCTATCTCCAGCCCGGCGCGGAGGAGGCCCCCTTCTCCACCCAGGTGAACATCATGCCCTCTCCATTCGCAGAAGGACGCGAACTGATGCAGATTGGCATTCAGGGCCGCGACATTGACCGGGACGCAAGACCGCCCGTGAATTTGACCCTTCTGATGGATGTCTCCGGGTCCATGTTCTCAGAGGACAAGCTGCCGCTGGCCAAGCAGGCGCTCAAACTGATGCTGGACGAGATGGAGCCGACCGACACGATTGCCATCGTCGTTTATGCCGGGGCCGCCGGTGAAGTGCTGGAGCCGACGCCCGTCAGCGACAAGCGCAAAATTGTTGCCGCATTGGAAGGCCTGCAGGCCGGAGGATCGACCGCAGGCGGCGAAGGCCTGCGGCTTGCCTACTCCCTGGCGGAAATGGGCATGAAGGAAGATGCGGTGAACCGCGTCATGCTGCTGACCGATGGCGATTTCAATGTCGGCATTTCAGACCCCGAGCAATTGGAGGATTTCGTTTCACGCAAGCGGGAAACGGGCATTTACCTCTCCGTGATCGGATTTGGCCGCGGCAATTACAATGATGCGATGATGCAGAAAATCTCGCAGGCCGGGAACGGCACGGCGGCCTATGTCGATACGCTGAGCGAGGCCCGCAAAGTGCTGGCCGATGATCTGTCCGGCAACATGTTTCCGATTGCGGATGATGTGAAGATCCAGGTGGAGTTCAATCCGGCCCGCGTCGCAGAATACCGCCTGATCGGTTATGAGACCCGCATGCTGGACCGCGAAGACTTCAACAATGACAAGGTGGATGCTGGCGATATCGGCGCCGGGACAAGCGTGACGGCAATCTATGATATCACGCCGGTCGGCTCATCCGCCACACAGATTGATCCTCTGCGCTATGGCGACAAGGGCAAACCGGCGGAGGATCCGTCCGGGGAGTATGCCTTTGTAAAACTGCGCTACAAAGCACCGGGCGCGACAGAGTCCGTTCTGCTGGAGCGACCCGTCACAACAGCAGACCGCGTGGACAGTGTGGATGCCGCCCCGCAATGGGCGCGCTTTGCCACAGCGGTGGCGGGCTTTGGCGAAATGCTGAAAGGGGGTGAGACCCTCAGCACCAGTTTCGGGTGGGAGGCGATCCGAAATCTGGCATCCGGCGCCAAGGGCCCCGATAAGTTTGGCTATCGGGCAGAATTCATTGAGCTGACCCGGCTGGCAGAGACGGCCGAGGCACAGGCCGCCTTGAACACGCCGAGCCGGGAAGACTAGCCTCAGGCGGCGATCGGCGCCGCGTCAGCCCGGTTGTGACCTGAAAAGCAGACCGGGCTGAAGCCCTCTTCAATGTCGGCGGCCATCGCCTTGCGGGCCGCCGCATCAAATTCCAGCGCCACAAAGACCGCATTGGCACCATAGCGCTCAGCATCCGCCAGCGCCCAGATCGGCTGAACGTCATTCGGCCGCCCAGACAGCTCAACAACGCGAATGATGCGCCATCCATATGTGTCTGGGGCAGCGAAGATCGCCACACCGGCTGTACGCGCCCACGGCGCTTCTGTTGCAACACGCTGGAACTGCCAGGCTTTACCGGACTGTCCCCGAAATCTGACTTCGATACCCATGTTCATGCTCCGTTCTAGTAGGTTTGTTCCTATAATGTTCCAGAACGTTCCGCAAGAAGTTTTTAGTTAACAGTGGGTTAACGCATTCGGTGAAATTTATTCGACCACACGGAAGCGGCTACGATCGAAGACCCGCAACACCTGCGACAGATCACGACCCCGGCGCAGCACCTGTCCAGCCTGTCCGTATACGACGTACTGGCCTTGCATGTTTGCGAGATGGGGCTGTTTTTCTATGCGCCAGGTAGGGTTTTCGGCATGGCGGCGGAAGATGGCAAAGATGGCATGGTCCTTATGCATACCAATCGCGTAATCCCTTGCCTGGCCTGACATGACGAGTCGGCCATAGACGTCGAGAATCGGTTGCATCTCTGTTTTGTGGAAAGCGATTCGCGGTTCCGGGGGCGTTATCTTGTGCGGTGTTTCAGCCATTTCTCCCTTTCTCGACTCTCCCGTCACGAGAAAACATGACGTTTAAGCTCGCCTAACGATGATTTAATGCGAATTCAGGGCAATTGGGGCAGATTTGCCATGTTTCCGCCTTGCGTGCGCCCCGCCCGGCAATCATCTTTGAATGGTCGGGCGGAGGTGTTTACCAGGCACCCCGGACCCATCAGCCCCCCCAGCCCCCTGGGGCGCTTGATCAGCTTCTGCCCGACATCTTATCCCTTCCATCCTACACCTACTTGTTTCCGGACCTATTGGGACGCGAGACGGGCAAGGCGTCAAGAAGGGGTTTGGCAACACGGCCCAGATTTCGGCCAATGCCGGAGGCTTGGGCCAGTCGTCTGTCGATGAATGTTCCAAGCTCTTCATCAGAAGGATGGTCCAGCCACTTCATGACTATGGATGGCAGGGCGGCGGCCAGAAGGCCGCGCTTGGAATATTGATTATAGTCTGTCGCTGTGTCGCCTGCGGCGTTCCACACCATGTCGGCGACCTTCCAGGTCCGCTGCAGGGCGGGCGCGGCGCTCCAGGGCAGCATACCCTTGATGGCAGCGCGCCGGACAGCCTCTCTGTGGGGCTCCAGCGCCTCCAGCCACGCCAGAATGCCTGCGCGCACCTTGCCAGGCACGTTAAGCTGGCTGATATCCTGCGTGGCGAGCGTGTCACGCGCCGTGTCGGCAGCCTGGTCAAAGAAGGCATCGATCAGGTCTGTCACGCCATTTGGCGCCGCCAGAGCCTGCTCTCCAGGCGACAAACCAGCCGAATCGGCCGCTTTGGTGGCGGCCGCCTCGGTCCAGCCGTCAAAAGGCACTTCCGGAAGCAAGGAATCCAACCAGCGGAACCGAAGGGTTTGGGACGGCGTTGTAGACATAACTGAACCTCATGGCTTAAGGGGCTTGGCCAAAGCCCTACACCCGTGATATAGGCGCCGCTTCCCGGTCTGTCAGGCCGACACATAACCGCATCGGGGCGACGCCCCAAACGAATGGAGAAGAACAATCGTACAGATCGTCGTCCGCGATAACAATGTTGAGCAAGCCCTGCGCGCCCTGAAGAAAAAGATGCAGCGCGAAGGTTTGTTCCGGGAAATGAAGGCCCGTCAGTACTTCGAAAAACCTTCCGAGAAGAAAGCCCGCCAGCGCGCAGAAGCTGTTCGCCGCGCTCGCAAGCTTGCTCGTAAGCGCGCTCAGCGCGAAGGCCTGGTATAGGCCCCTTCCCGGTTATCCGGTTTCTTTAAAAGCCCTGCCAGCCCGCGCTGGCGGGGCTTTTTGCTTTTGACCCTCCCCCTCCGTCAACATTGCAGCCCGCCTGATCCACGTGTTGAATGCAAAAAACAAACGTGTGAGGAGATGCCGCGTCATGCCAATCAATATTGAAGCCCTGGGATCAAAGGGCACCCCGCGCAGCTGGGCGTGGAATTCGAAGGATGCGCTGCTGTATGCGCTGGGCGTTGGCGCGGGAATGGCCGATCCGGTCGGCTCCGAGCTGGAATTCACCACAGAGAACACGATGGGCGTGGACCAGAAAGTGCTGCCGACCTTTGGCGTACTGGCTGGTTTCAATGCGACAGGCGGCAAAAGCGCAATGTCGAACGCCGGCACCTATGATCCGCGCATGCTGGTACATGGCGAACAGGGCATCCGCCTGTACCGCCAAATTCCGGTAGAGGGCGAGATCACGCTGGTGGACGAGATCACCGGCATCTACGACAAGGGCAAAGGTGCAGTCATTTCCACAAAGGCGGTCGCCACGCTGAAGGCCGACGACCAGCCCCTGTTTGAGCTGACATCATCAGTCTTCATTGTCGGCGAAGGCGGCTTTGGCGGGGACCGAGGCCCGGCAGACGTATCCAACAAGGCGCCCGAGCGCGAACCGGATATCAGCGTCACCTATCAGACCCGCGAGGATCAGGCCCTACTCTACCGGCTGAGCGGGGATCGCAATCCGCTGCACTCCGACAAGAAATTCTCGGATGTGGGTGGCTTTCCGAGACCCATCCTGCACGGCCTTTGCACCTATGGCTTTACCGGCCGGGCGCTGCTGGCCTCGCTTTGCGACAATGATCCGGCGCGGTTCAAGGCGATGGAGGGCCGCTTTTCATCCCCCGTGCTGCCGGGGGAGACGCTGACCATCCGGATATGGACCGGCGAAGGCGCAGACGGCACCGCCATATTCCAGACTGTCGGCGGCGATGGCCGGGTGGTGCTGAACAATGGCGGCTTTGAGTTTGGGTGAGCCTGTATACTGACGCGACAAGGCGGCCCCTAAGCCGCCTTCCCTTTCAGGCCGATCATGCGCTTGAGGGCGCTGCCCATGTCCCCGATGCCCGCGCCATGCACGGCGCCTGCGCGGTAAACCTTGGTGGCTCCCCACAGGACCAGAGCCGTGGTAGCGGCCATGATCCCCATCTGCGCCAGAATTTCCCACATGGGCGGATCCTGCGGCATCCGAAGGATCAGCAAGAAGGGCGTGAAGAACGGAATCCACGACGCGATGTCGACAATCGGGGAGCCCGGGTCCTGAAAGGCGATGAAGATGGCAAACATCGGCAGCATCAGCAGGATCATCATCGGGCTGAGCAGGGTCTGCGCCTCCTGAATCGTGTCGCACAGGGAGCCGAGCGCCATGAAGATGACGCCATACATGACATAGCCCAGAAGGAAGCTGATAAGGCCCGGCACAATAATGGTCGGGTTTGCCAGCGCCGACAGAAAGGGCGCGATCAGACTGCCTGTGCCGGGCACCTGGGAGGCAATCACACTTGCGCCGACAAAGGCGAACAGCCCCCATGAGATCATCATGGTGGAGGTGACCGCGAACACGGCCAGCAGTTTGCCTGCCAGCAATTGCGGCAGCTTCACAGAGGTCAGCAGCGTATCGAAAATCTTGTTGGAGCGCTCTTCGATCGTGCCCATCAGCAGATACTGAATGATCGAGAACACCATCAGCCAAAGGAAGTAAGCGAGCCCGCCCGCAACGAACATCGGCGCGCGGTCTGCCATGGTGACATCGGCGCCAGCCTCGGATTGCTCCGCCACAGGGCGAATGCGCTTTGCCGGAACCTTGAAAGCAGAATCATCGACGGTTTGCAGGAAATCCTCGCCAAGACCCGCATCTTTCAGGGCCTCACGCCGCGCGAGCCGCAACATGGCATCTTCCGTCAGATAGCGCAGCTGGGTGACGTTTACGTCGTCACTCCAATATTCCAGCTCATCCTTTTCAGGAGACAGGACGAGCGCAGCAAACAGCGGCTTGTCGCCCACAGGGCCGGAAACGGTCTTCTCTCCCAGCAGATAGGGGCGCAGGCCATCAATCGTGTCGGCAGGTGCAGGCACGCGGATGAACTTTCGGTCTGCCTGCGAACTGGCAATCTGCGCGCTTGCCTGATCCGTCATGTCCATCTGAGCTGCCAGCTCGCTGGCGGTTTCACGGTCAGCCTCCTCGCGGCGCTGGAATTCGGCCTCGATGGCATCGGCGTAGAGCGTGCTGCCCGGCTCGACCACGGCATAGTATCGCACCGGGGATGATTGCGCGGCAAACCCGGCCAAACTGCCACCAATGATCATGAAGAAAGGCACAGCGGCCAGGCTGAGCCAAAAGCCCCAGGCCTTCACATAGCCCAGATAGTCGCGTCGGAAGATCAGCAATATGTTGCGCATCAGGCGGCCTCCCCTTCTGCCGCTTCAGAGGCCGCAAGCGCCTCGGCATCGGCCTCTCCCACCAGCGACACAAAGACATCCCGCAGCCGGGCTTCATCCGGTGCAAAGCCCCGGATGGGCGCGCCTGCCTCCAGCGCCGCGCGAAGGGCATCTTGTGCCTCACGCCCGCGTGGCAGTTCGATGCGCCAAGTGTCGCCATGGGCTTCATCGGCAATACGGGTGGCATCAAAGCCGGTATTGGCAAGCGCCGCAGCCATGTCAAAGCCCGGCTCTACCGTGATCCGTGCGCCCTGCCCCAGTGTAGAAAAGGCCTCCGCCAGCGTACCATCCAGCACCTTGCGGCCTCGCGCCATCATGATGATGCGATCGCACAGGCGTTCGGCGTGTTCCATGACATGGGTGGAAAACAGGATCGTTGCACCGCGATCATGCTCGGCGCGGATCAGGTCTTCCAGAGCTTGCTGATTGACCGGGTCCAAACCAGAGAAAGGCTCATCCAGAATCAGGAAGTCCGGCCGGTGGGCCAGTGTGGAGAGAATCTGCACCTTTTGCGCCATGCCCTTTGAGAGCTTGGAAATGCGCGCACGGCTGAATTCATCCAGCCCGGTTGCCTGCAGCAGCTCATCGGCGCGCGCCCTGGCATCATTTGCCGACAGGCCTTTCAGGCGTGCAAAATGGGTAATCGTGTCGCGGGCGGTCATCTTCTTGTAGAGACCGCGCTCTTCCGGCAGGAAGCCGACACGTTTCAGGGCTTCGATGCCCGGTGCCCTGCCAAACAGCTCCACGTGGCCGTCATCGGGCGGCATAACGCCCAGCGCCATGCGCAGACTGGTCGACTTGCCCGCCCCGTTAGGACCAAGGAAACCGATGATCTGCCCCTCGGGGACTTCCATCGACAAATTATCGACGGCGGTGAAATGGCCGAAGCGTTTTGTCACGGAAGACAGGACAAGGGGAGAGACGGGCATAAGCTTTCAGCCTTTCCAGCGTATCGACAGACACGCACAGCGATTCTCGATAAGGATAAAAGTCATTTGCCTGCAACGCCTTGCCAAGCCCTTAAAGGAGTCGCAGCATACCCGAAATGAAGCGCATCGGCCCTCTTTTTCCGCCTGCAGGGCACCCTCGCCCGGCGACAGACACGGATTTGGCCCCTGGAAACAGGACACTGCGCAGCTATGCGCTTCAATTGGCGCGCATTGAAGCCGCTCTCACCAGAATGGATGCCGGACAATATGGGCGGTGTACGCAATGCAATGCGCCTATCCCGATCCACCAGCTGGAAGCAGATCCGGCCCTGTCAGCCTGTTCGAATTGTGAGGAACCTGCAGACCAAGTCATCTGACAAACAGGCTCGCGTCAGATCATGACTCCGAACAGCCAGATGAAGAATTGCACAATCAAGGCCGTCACAATCAGCATCACCACGGTGGCCATCCAACGCCCGCCAAGATTCAGCAGCAGGCCAGCTGCCACGCCGACAATCGCCATAAGGCCAAGTGATATGATCCAGTTGATGCCGATCGCAATGGCCAGGACGGCATAGCCGACCATCATGATGACAATCAGACCGCCCCAAGTGCTTCCCGTGATGAAACCATCCCAGGTCGACTTCTGGTCGGTGATGTCCATTTCTCCGCGATGATATTCGCTGGCTGCCATGTGGGCGCTCCCCGTGAAATACGTAACGTTCCGGGTAATATATGAGGCGCGGCACGGGTCAAGCGCGTCAAAGCGCTACAGGTCAGTTCAAACGCTGTTTCTGATTTGGTTTTTTCGGCGTGAAGACGTGCGGAAGCGGCGCGGCGGGCACCCCCTCTTCCTTCAGGGCTTCTGATTCCTCTGGCGTGGTCTCGCCCCAGATCGGGCGGCTGTCCTGTTCGCCATAGAACATGGAGCGCGCCTCATCCGCGAAACTGTCGCCGACATAATCGAAATTCTTGGCCACATGATCGCGCGCCTTGCGGGCAAACTCCCGGAACACCTGTTCTTCATCCGAGCCGGTCTTGGCCTTGGCTTCGGACGTACGCACGGAAGGCGCCATGATCTGCTTTGCGACATTGGCTCCGCCGCAGTCGATGCAACTGACCAGCTTGCGGGCGGCCTGCTCGTCAAACGCCGAGGACGAGGCAAACCATGCCTCGAACTCGTGCTCGCAATCGCCGCAGATGAGCGCGTATCTGATCATGGCGTGCCTACCTTATGCCTCCAGCATGGCGTCCAGCTTGCCGGAGCGTTCCAGAGCCATCATGTCGTCACAGCCGCCAATGTGCTGATCGCCGATGAAGATTTGCGGGAAAGTGCGACCGCCATTGGCGCGCTCGATCATTTCGGCCTTCTTTTCGGCATCCATGCCGGCATCAATCTCCTCAAAGGCAACATTCTTCTCTTTCAGGAGAGCGACGGCGCGGCTGCAATAAGGGCAGAATTGGCGCGTATAGATCGTGACATCAGCCATGTTTGAAGCTCCGAATAGTGAAATTGAAATCTGACCTCTTCTATATGGTAACATCTGTTTCGCGCACAACGCGGGCAAGCACCAACACGTCCACTTGTCGAGCACCTGCCTTGAACAGGGCACGCGTGCACGCAGACAGCGTGGCGCCGGTCGTCAGGACATCATCCACCAGCAAGATGCGTTTACCCTGCACATGCCCAAGCGCACGGGGAGAGACCGCGAACGCCCCTGCCACATTGCGGCGGCGGGCCCTGGCAGAGAGACCGCCCTGCGTCGGCGTGCGCCGCTTGCGCTTCAGGGCGCTGACCCGGCATGGCACGCCGGTCCTGGCCGATAGCGCGGTGGCGAGCCAGGCAGACTGATTGAAGCCGCGCGAGACGAGCCGCGTATAGTGCAAGGGCACGGGAACGATCAGGTCGGCTTCTGCCAGCAGGGCCTGCCCGGCCTGCGCCATCCATCCGCTCATCACCTGAATGCCATCACGCCGTCCGGAGCGCTTGAGGTCCAGCACGATGCGACGGCTGGCCTGTTCATAGACCATGGCGGCACGGGCGTGGGCCCAGCGCGGGGGCCTGGCGATGCAGGCCGCGCACTGTGCCCCGGTTCCCAAATCCATCTCCATCGGGCTGCCACAGCTTTCACAGACTGGGCCGGAAATGAAGCCGATGGCCGCAAACTCGGCGGGCGACAGAGGCCCCTTGCCCGCGCCCCGCTGACCACTGACCAGCGATCGAGGTGGCCAGAGAAAATCCGCCAGCCTCCGCAAAAATTGCTTTGCCATAAGTCCCTGCAGGTCCATATCGCCGCCCATGACCTCTCCGCCTGCTGCCCCGCCCCGCCTGTTTGACCGCGCCCGCGTGGCACGCAATCGTGACAGAGCCGCCGCAAACTATCCAGACTATGCGTTCCTGAAGGCACGCGTGTCGAGAGACATTGCCGAGCGTCTTGAGGATACTTCCCACAATTTCCCCCATGCGCTGGAACTGGGCGCGCATGATGGCCAGTTGAGCCACCTTCTGCTGGAGACCGGCAAGATCGAGCAGATCAAGTCAGCAGATATTTCGCAAAAGATGGTCGAGCGGATGCAGGCAAGCGGTCTGACGGCTCGCCTGATGGATGAGGAGATGCTGGAGGTGGAACCGGCCAGCCTGGACCTGATCGCGTCTGCCTTGTCACTGCACTGGGTGAACGATTTGCCGGGCACGCTGATCCAGATCCGCAAGGCGCTGAAACCGGACGGCCTGTTCCTGGGCGCTCTGTTTGGCGCAGGCACGCTGGCGGAGCTACGCGCCTGCCTGATGGAAGCAGAAACTGAGCTGAAGGGCGGCATTGCCCCGCGTATCTCCCCCCTGCCTGGCCTGCAGGACCTGGCTGCGCTGATGCAGCGGGCGGGCTTTACCCTGCCGGTTGTGGACCGGGAAACCGTGACGGTACGCTATGCCTCGCCGCTGAAGCTGCTGGAGGATTTGAAAGGCATGGGAGAGCGCGCCGCATTCACGCCGGGCACAGGGCGACCTTTGCCGCGCAGCGTGCTGATGCGGACGCTGGAGCTGTATCTGGAAAATTATCGCGACCTGGACGGCAAGGTCCGCGCAAGCTTCGAGATTGTGCACCTATCAGGCTGGGCACCAGCAGACTCGCAGCCAAGGCCCCTTAGGCCCGGCAGCGCAAAGGCCAGCCTGGCGGACGCAGTACGAAATCATGGGACAGCCTGAAGCGGCTGACTTAGCCCATTTTTGTTTCAACGGTGCTGAATGTACCGTTGATGGATGTCGCGATGGCTGTGACGCCGCCAATGATGGCAAGGGCTATCAAAGCGACGACAAGTCCATACTCCACGGCTGTGGCACCGGATTCCTGGCGAAAATACTGGCGCAGGGCAACTTTCAGGTTTGACATGGTCACTCCAAGTCTGACTTTTTACCCGAAAGCACGTCAAACAGGGGAATGTCTGCCGCCGGCGCCGGATAGGTGTGCAGATCCAGCGGCCTGACCCAAGCGAAGCTCTGCCCCTCTCTTGGATGCAAGTCGCCCTCCCAGCACTCACAGCCAAAGAGTGGCATCAAAAGGTGAAAATCCGGATAACCAAAACTCGCAAAAGTGATTGGTTTCAATGAAGTTTGATCGACCCTGATGGCAAGTTCCTCCTCAAGCTCCCGCACAAGAGCCCGTTCAGGGGTCTCTCCAGCCTCAACCTTGCCGCCAGGAAACTCCCACAGTCCGGCCATGGACTTCCCCTCTGGCCGCTGGGCGAGAAGCACACGCCCCTGTTTGTCATACAACGCAGCCGCAACGACGAGCACCATTCGGCGCGTCATGTGCGATAAGCTCCATTGATGTCGACATAGCCATGCGTCAGGTCGCATGTCCAGACTGTGTGCGATTGGTCCCCTACCCCGGCATCGACGCGGATCGTGAATTCAGGCTTGGCAAAGACAGCCGTAGCCGCTTCTTCGGAATAATTCTCCGCCCGGCCGCCATGTTCGGCGACCAAAACATCATCGAACCAGATCGACAGCTCATCCATCTTGATCGGCTCCAGAGATTTGCCGACCGCCATCACGACCCGGCCCCAGTTCGCATCACCTGCCGCCATGGCCGTCTTGATGAGTGGGGAGTTCGCAATCTCGCACGCCATGATCTTGGCGGAGAGACGTGAGACGGCACCCTCTACCGTGATCGCAACAAACTTGCTGGCCCCTTCCCCATCCTTGACGATGAGCTGCGCCAGTTCAAGGCAAACAGAGTGGAGCGCTGAGGCAAGGGCATCAAAGCGCGGATCTTCCGCCGACATGATCGGCTCCATCCCGCTGGCACCGGTCGCAAATACCATCAGCGTGTCGGAAGTCGACGTATCACCATCCACGGTAATGCTGTTGAACGTCTCGTCGGCAATGTCTTCCAGCAGCTCCTGCAACAGAGCCGGTGCAATGGCGGCATCCGTAAAGACATAAGACAGCATGGTCGCCATGTTCGGCGCGATCATGCCGGAGCCCTTGGCGATGCCGGCAATATTGATGCCTGTGCCCTCAATATCCAGCGACAGGCCCGCCCCTTTGGGGAAGGTATCTGTGGTCATGAACGCCCTTGCGGCGGCTTCCCAATCGGGCGCGCCGAGCTTGGCGGCCAGGTCCGGCACGAAGGACCCGACATAGTTCGGATCTGCGAGCGGTTCGCCTATGACGCCGGTGGCAGCCAGGAAGCAGGACTCCTTTGGAACGTCCAGCGTCTCGGTCATCGCCTTGAGGGTCGCCTCATTCTTCAGCACGCCCTTCGGCCCGGTAAAGGCATTGGAATTGCCGGAATTGGCCACCAGCGCGCGCGCTGTACCGCCGCCTGCTTCCAGCGCTTCGCGGCACCAGAGGACATCCGCAGAGGCGGTATGCGACACGGTGTAGACACCAGCACAGCTGGTGCCCTCATCAAAGGCAAACAGGAAAACGTCATCGCGCGTGATACCGCGTCGCGCATAAAAGCCACGCGAGCCAGTTGCGGCGCGCACACCTTTCACATCCGGCAGAACTGGAAAGCCGGCGGGCGCAAAGGGAGAGGGTTTCAGGTTCAAAGTTCGGGTCCTTCTGCATCAGTATCGGTGGCAAGCGCCCCTTCGGAACGTTCCGCTTCCTCTGTAAGCGAGAAGCCGGATTCCGGCACGACATGGGCGGATTTGCCCCCCTTCTCAATAGTCGCTTCGGTGCGCAGACGACGCAGGATCTTGCTGACCTGATTTAGCGTCAGGAAGGTGACGATTTCCGGTCGCATCTCCTCGCGGCTCTTTGGCGGACTGGTACGGCGATCCTTCACTTTGATGATGTGCCATCCATCTGCGGATTGGAACGGCTCGGAAACGCCGCCTACCTTCGTATTGGCGATCGCCACCGGAAACGGATCCGGCAAATCATTCGGAGCGACATAGCCGAGATCACCATTCTCCATGCGGGTTGCCGTATCCAGGGAGTTTGCAACGACAAGGCTCTCAAAAGACTTGCCATCCTGAATCTCCTGATAGACGCGGCGGGCATCCTCTTCGGTATCCAGCAGGATATGCGCAACGGAAACTTCGTCATTGTCCTGCTGCAGCAGGACCTGTTCCTTGTACATCGCCTCGATGCTGTCCTCGGTCACTTCGGAAGCAACGAGGTTTTCAACGAGCAGATTGCCGAGGATGCGTTCGCGCGCCATTTCCAGCCGGCGCTTGGCCGCCGGTGTCCTGGCCAGTCCGCGCGCCATCGCCTCCTGCGCCATCAACTTCTGATCAATTAATTGATCCAGAACGGTGTCATAACTCTCATTGCCTGGGCCGAACTCCTCCCCTGGCGTGATGAGACCACGGGCAACAGCCTCCAGTTCCACATCACTGACATAAATCGGATCATTATTAACCCTGACAGCCGTGACGCCTTCAACCTGAATGGAGGGCTCTTCTTCCTCAGGAGCCCCGCAGCTGCCGAGGACAGCAAGGGACATGGCCGCGAGCAAGGCTGGCAGGGATTTCGATAAGGGTTTGAGAAGCAGCACGGTAAAGTCTCCTTTGGGCTGAGGGCACTGCATTGACACCCCAATGCGGCGTTCTTAAGTCTGACCCGCGCGTTGGTCGAGAGGTTTCGGCCAGCGGATGCGCGGTGGGAGAACCCGCAAAGATCCTGTCCGACCTGCTGTCAGGATTAGAGTTTTGTCGCCCCAGATCAATTGGTGCTGCCTGATATGCTTTCTGTTGCCCGCAAGATTTTCGGTACGGTAAATGACCGCAAGCTGAAACCCCTACGAGCCCGCGTCAACCGGATTAACGCTCTGGAACCCATGATGGAGGCCCTCTCGGACGAGGCTCTTCGGGGGAAAACTGCCGAATTCCGAAAGCGCCTCGCTGATGGCGCCTCCCTGGACAGCCTCTTGGAAGAGGCCTTCGCAGTTGTACGCGAAGGCGCCAAGCGCTCTCTCGGGATGCGTCACTTCGATGTGCAGCTGATGGGCGGCATGGTCCTCCACTCCGGGAACATCGCCGAGATGCGCACCGGTGAAGGCAAAACGCTGGTTGCCACCCTGCCTGTCTATCTGAATGCCCTTGAGGGCAAAGGTGTGCACGTCATCACGGTGAACGACTATCTGGCCAAGCGCGATGCAGAATGGATGGCACAGGTCTATACCTTTCTCGGCATGTCGACCGGCATCATTGTGCATGGCATCACGGATGAAGAGCGCAAGCGCGCCTATGCCTGTGACATCACTTATGGCACGAACAACGAGTTCGGCTTCGACTATCTGCGCGACAATATGAAATACTCGCTGGAACAGATGGCCCAGCGCGGACACCATTATGCCATAGTCGACGAGGTGGACTCCATCCTGATCGACGAAGCACGTACGCCGTTGATCATCTCCGGCCCCACCGACGACCGCTCTGACCTCTATATCGCGCTCGATGCGCTGATGCCCCGCCTGACGGATGAGGATTACGAGCTCGATGAGAAACAGCGCTCTGTCACCTATACGGAAATCGGCACCGAGAAGATCGAAAACTGGCTGACTGAATCCGGCACGCTGGAAGGCTCGATGTGGGAACCGGCCAATATCTCCATCGTCCACCATGCGAACCAGGCCCTGCGCGCGCACAAACTCTACACGCGCGACAAGGACTATATCGTCAAGGACGGTCAGGTGATGCTGATTGACGAGTTCACCGGCCGCATGATGGAAGGCCGCCGCCTGTCCGAAGGCCTGCACCAGGCCATCGAGGCCAAGGAAAAGGTGGACATCAAGCCCGAGAACCAGACGCTGGCCTCGATCACCTTCCAGAACTATTTCCGCCTCTACAAGAAACTGGCCGGTATGACCGGCACGGCCCTGACAGAGGCTGACGAATTTGCCGACATCTACAAGCTGGGCGTAGTGGACCTGCCGACCAACAAGCCGATCCAGCGGCTTGATGAAGACGATATCGTCTATCGAACGGCCAAGGCGAAGTATGCCGAGATCGTCAAAGACGTGCGCGAGTGTCACGCGAAGGGTCAGCCGATCCTGCTCGGCACCGCGTCCATCGAGAAATCTGAAATCCTGTCCAATCTGCTGACGGCTGCGAAAATTCCGCACAAGGTGCTGAATGCGCGCCACCACGAGCAGGAGGCCCATATCGTCGCCAATGCCGGTGTGCCTGGCGCGGTGACGGTTGCCACCAACATGGCTGGCCGCGGTACGGACATCCAGCTTGGCGGCAATTTCGAAATGCGCCTGGAGCAGGAAAAGGCCGAGCAGGAAGAAAAGCTGGGCCGGGAGCTGACTGAAGGCGAACTGGCCATGCTGGTCAGCCAGATCAAGGCGGATATCGAAGTCAAGAAAAAGCAGGCGCTGGATGCTGGCGGCCTGTACGTTCTGGGTACAGAGCGCCACGAAAGCCGCCGGATCGACAATCAGCTGCGCGGCCGGACGGGGCGTCAGGGCGACCCGGGCAAGTCGAAATTCTACATCTCCATCGAAGATGATCTGATGCGCATCTTCGCTGCTGAACGCATGGACGCCGTGATGCGCCGCCTTGGTATCAAGGAAGATGAGGGAATCACCCACCCCTGGATGAACAAGGCGATGGAAACATCGCAGAAGAAGATCGAGCAGCGCAACTTCGAGATCCGCAAAAACGTTCTCAAATATGATGACGTGATCAATGATCAGCGTAAGGCCATGTTCGAACAGCGCATGGAATTCATGCGCGCCGAAAATGTGACCGACACGATCCGCGACATGCGTGAAGACGTGATTGATGCGCTGGTTGCCCGCACGATGCCGGAAAAAGCGTATGCAGAGCAATGGGACATGGACGGCCTCTCCGAAGCCCTACGCAATGACTTTGCCATCGACATGCCGGTCAAGGAATGGGCCGCCGAGGAAGGCGTCGCGAACAATGAAGTTGCCGAGCGCATCCGTGACGGCGTCGAGAAAGTCTACGAAGCGATTACACAGCAAGTTGGTCAGGAACAGATGCAGCGCATCGAGAAGCAGGTTCTGCTGCAGGTGCTGGATATGCGCTGGCGCGAACACCTTCAGATGATTGACCAGCTGCGCTCTGTCATCCACCTGCGTTCTTACGGCCAGCGCGACCCATTGAACGAGTTCAAGGAAGAAGCCTTCAACCTGTTCTACAATTTGCTGAACGAGTTGCGCGCGACGGTGACGCGTTCGCTGATGCATATCCGCGTGCAGCCGCCAGCCCAGGAACAGCCGCGCCGCCCTGTGCCGCAGGCAGAACCGCCCAAGCCTGCTCAAGCTCCAGCAGCCGCGCCGAATATGCATGAAACCCATCTCGACCCGGATACGGGTGTGAACGAGATGAACCCGGAAGACGACGCGACTCCTCCGGGACCGGAACTTCACCAAGCAGAGGAAAGCTGGGCCAACACGCCCCGTAATGCCGCCTGCCCATGCGGCTCTGGCAAGAAGTTCAAGCACTGCCACGGCGCACTGACCACACAAAAAGTGTAATCCTGATGGCCCGGCTGATCATGCTGTCGGGCCTACCCGGATCAGGAAAATCCACACTTGGCCGGATACTTTCCGAACGCATTGGAGCGTGTCTTGTCAGGGTAGACGTGCTGGAGCAGGACATGCGCAATATGTGTGACCCCGATCACGATGTGGGCACGAAGGGCTATGCAGCAGGTTACCAGCTGGCCTCAGAACATCTGATATCCGGCCATGACGTCATCGCAGACGCGGTGAATGCGGTAGAAGCCGCCCGAGACGGCTGGCGCACTATCGCTACCCAGGCACGCGCCCCCATCATCGAGATCGAGATTCTTTGCTCATCCCTCGACGAAGTGAAGACCCGCCTGAAAACTCGCAACACCGGAATTAAAGGCCTTCGCCAAGTGAGCCTGAAAGACAGGCAGCAAAGGCGCTGGGACGACAATCCGCATGCAAATTTCCGGGTCGACACGGCGGGCCGCTCCATCAATGCATGCGCGGACGAAATTGAGCATTTTTTTAACCCGGTGGATTAGGCCTCGCCTCACACGGGAACCCTATCCCCACTTCCGCGTTAACCATGCCGAAGCCTCAACAAGGAGACTCGTCATGGGACGGACTTTGACGTTCATCATTGCCTTTATTTGCGTTGCATTCCTGCTGGTACTCGGCTGGTTCTATTTTCAGGAAGGCTCGTTTGAAGGTGCCGGTGAACGCATGGATACCGCCATCGAAAATCTTCCGGAAGAAGCCGCCGAAGTGGCGGATGATGTTTCCGACGCAGCAGATGAAGTCTCACGGGAGCTGGACGAACAGGCCCGCGACCCAAATTAGGGCATCGCCCCTCCTGATCGCTTGACATCTTTGCCTCGACGGGTGAACCGCTAGCCGTGATGATTGCAAGCCTCCCCCCCGTTCGCGGCAAGCTGATGCAGGATGCCAGCCTTGCCCCCTATACCTGGTTTCGCGTCGGTGGGCCGGCCGATTGGCTGTTCCTGCCTGCCGACGAAGAAGACCTGTCCAGCTTTCTGAAATCCTTGGACCCTGCTATTCCGGTCACAGTGCTGGGGGTGGGATCGAATGTCATCGTACGTGATGGCGGGATTGAAGGCGTTGTCATCCGCCTGATGGGAAAATACTGGGGCGCGATTGAGTCTGAAGGCGACCTTACCGTGTCAGCCCGCCCTGGCGCGCTGGATTTGGCGGTGGCGAAGACAGCTGCGCGGGCCGGCATTAAGGGTCTCGAATTCCTGTCCGGTATTCCCGGCTCTCTTGGTGGGGCAACGCGTACAAATGCCGGTTGCTATGGCCGGGAGTTACGCGATGTGCTGGTCAGCCTGGAAGGCTACCGGCGCGATGGCACACATGTTTCCTATCGCGGACCGGGGCGCGAGGGCACCGCGCCTGAAGCGGGCTTTTCTTATCGGCACACGGACTTGCCAGACGATCTGATCGTCACAAAGCTGATACTGCAAGGCACGGGCACTGATGCGCCCGACAAGATTCTGGAAGAGATTGAAGCCCTCCAGACGCGCCGCGCCGAAACTCAACCCATCAAGGAAAAAACGTCCGGCTCAACCTTCGCCAATCCGGACCCGCCTGGCACACCGGATCAGCGCTCCGCGTGGAAACTAATCGATGCAGCCGGTTGCCGGGGCCTTAAAGTGGGCGGCGCGCAGGTCTCTCCCAAGCATTGCAATTTCCTGATCAATACGGGCGATGCCACAGCGGCAGACCTGGAAGCGCTGGGCGAACTGGTGCGCGCACGGGTTCTGGACACGCAAGGGGTCCAACTGCGCTGGGAAGTGCGGCGCATCGGACGAACGGCCTAAAACGTGCCTTCGAGCCTAAGGGTGAAAATCTGGCCAAAGTCGCGTTCACGCGTTTCCCGCACCAGAACATCATCCAGCCGGCTGCCATCATGAATTTCCCGCCAGAAATTGTCATTCTGGTTGGTAATATTGCCAATCGTGATCCGGCCGGTTGCCCCGAAAATATCCTTGTCCTCAATATAAACATATCCGAATCCGGGTGGATGAGCCTCCAGGCTGACCTCTGACAGGCGATAGAAGCGGTTACTTTTCGCCCCCTCAAACCCGATACCCCAGGCCCAATTAGTCTTCGGGATATCATGGCGCAGTTCCGAGAACAGATAATAGACCGTATCTCCATTGATCGGGCGCGTCTCACCCGTCAGCGGATCTGTCACTTCGGAGTCATACCATTCCCCCGAGAGCGTGATCTCAGCCCCTGGCACCCCTGCCCGCGCCAGCTTCAATGTGGCTTCCAACTCCGCGCCAACCTGCCATGCCGTGTCGAGGTTTCCCGGCCCGTCTCCATCATCAATCGGAATACGGTCTACAATGTCTTCGATACTCGCCCCAAACACTTTCAGCGTCGCTGCCCCCCAGGCTCCGAAATCCTTTTCCGTCTGCAGGCTGAAAATCCAACTCTGCTGCGGAACGATTTCCGAATTTCCGGTCTGGCCGTTCTCCGCGTTCAGATTCACGGAGGAAATGAAGTCAAAGAAATCCAGCTGGCCCACCTCGCGCTCCAGCCGGGTGATCAGCTTCAGGGAGTCGTCGGTCTGCCAGGTAAGGCTGGCATAGCCCTTCGGCCGCGTGAACGTGCGTACCTTGGACACATCACCTGATTGCGAAAGTTCCGAGACTTCCATCCCGAGAGAAACCTGCGCGCTGAGCCGGGGAGACAACTGGCGGCCATGCGTTATAGAAATCTCGCCGCGCTGCTCTTCGACACGTGAATTGGCATTGAACAGATCCACCCCCTGCAAGGGACCGATACCCTCTGCCTCGCTCAAACTGGAAGTCGCGTCCAGATAGTTGAATGCCCCTTCTGTCGCGATCTGCCAGTCTCTGCCCGCAGCGTTTCCAAAGGCATATTCACTTCGCAGAATGTATTCGCCTTCATCAATGGTCTGCTGAAAGAGCGATTTCGACAGATCGCTTCCGTCAATATTGCCGCGCAGGAATTCATCCGTCATCGGGCTGTACTCGCGACTTAGCAGACCAATCATCTTCAGGCGCCCTGGCCCGATACCAAATTCATAGTCAGCGCCAAGCTCCGCGCCCCACTCATCTTCTGATCCCTTGAACAGTCGGCGCCCCTCCGGGCCGTCTACCGGATAGGTCTTTGAGACTTCCTTGTTGTCTGGCTCGTAAATGGCGTAGCTGGCATTGAGGTTTCCTACTGCGCCGCTCGCAGGCTTCCATGAAAGCGATCCGGCCACGGATGCATATTCTGCGGCGTGAGTGAAGTCTTCAAGACGCTTGTCGAGACGGTTTCCCTGACCATCCGTGATGTATTCCGGGCCATTATTGGCACCGCGTTCCGGCGAGCTGTCCAGCTCGAACGTCCATCCCAGCGCGCCCTTCCCACCGGACAGGGCAATATTAAAGTCATTATAGTAAGGAGGCAGATTATCCCGGAAGCGGGAAGACCAGCTCCATGTACCAGCCGTCTTGCCCAGACCATTGGTAACGACATTCACCACCTGTCCGGACAGACCCGGAATATCGAACTGGCTGCCATCGACCAATTCGATGCGCACGACATTCTGCGCCACGATCCGGCCAAGTGACTCAACCGCACCATTGGACTTTCCCGAAACCCGCTGGCCATTGATCAGCACATTGCCGTGCGCCTGACCAAAGCCGCGTTGATTGCTGTTATCCCCCTGAATGGCGAAGCCCGGAATCCGGGTGACCATATCCAGAGCCGTTCTGGGGCTGTACTGGCGAAAGTCTTCCAGCGTGTAGACGGTCACCTCGGAAATCTGTTCTTCTGTCTCTGCGGCACAAGCCCATGGCGAGACAGCCAGGCTATTCGCAGTAATCAAAAATAGGCTGAAACAGACTCGCGCCGTGATGTTCACGCCGGTACCCCTCCCTGAATTTTATGGCTGTGATCAGATGCCGTGCGGTATCTGATTCTCATATTTGATGGAGAGCGACTACACACGTAGTCAACTCATAGCAAGAATACGGAGCATGTATTTTTCGTAATTCAGGCCATGAATTGCTTTCACGCTGCCATGCTAAGGCCGTTTTAACCCTGCAAACGCGATGACTAGACTTAACGCCGCTGGGCCAATTTGCAGGAAGAAAAGATGAAACGTGTTGCCGTGATCTATGGGGGTTGGTCGTCCGAACGGGAAGTCTCACTGTCATCTGGACAGCAGATGGCTGAAGCCGCGCGCAAAAGCGGATACGATGTGGTGGAGATTGATGCCGGACGGAATCTGGCAGAACAACTGACCGAGGCGAGACCGGATGCAGTGCTGAATGGTCTGCACGGGCCCTGGGGCGAGGATGGCTGCGTGCAGGGTGTTATGGAAGTGCTGGGCCTGCCCTACTCTCACTCCGGCGTGCTCGCTTCTGCCCTGGCGATGGACAAGTTGAAGTCCAAGGCCGTCTACCAGCAGGCCGGTATCCCTGTTGCCCAGGACAAACGCGTGACCCGGGAAGAAGCCGCTGCCGCACACCCGCTGGCCCCGCCCTATGTCATCAAGCCGGTTGCTGAAGGGTCCAGCTTTGGCGTGCTGATCGTTCGTGAAGGCGCAAATGCCCCTGCCCTGGAACTAACCAGCAGCAATTGGCGCTATGGCGATAATCTGATGGCCGAGGAATTCATTCCAGGACGCGAGCTGACCGTCGCGGTTCTAGGGGATCGCGCGCTGGCTGTCACAGAGATAACGACCTTAAGAGACTATTACGATTTTGATGCAAAATATGCAGCCGGAGGATCGCAACATGTGATCCCGGCAGAATTGCCAGCTGATGTCACACAGGCCGCGATGGATTACGCGCTGAGGGCACATCAAGCACTAGGATGCCGGGGAGCGACGCGATCCGATTTTCGCTATGATGACAAGAGAGACCGGCTCGTGATTCTGGAAACCAATACACAACCCGGCATGACGCCCACCTCGCTTGTCCCTGAACAGGCCGCTTTCGTGGGGATGTCCTTCGAAGAGCTGGTCGCCTGGATGATCAAGGATGCTTCATGCCAAAGGTAAGCCGCAACCAGACTGTCCCAAAGAAATCGTCACGCAAGCCCGCCGTCATCGTGGATGAGGTGACGGGCGAGGAAGTGCGCGTCTCTTCCGTGATTTTCGGGTTCGTGATGCTGGTCGCCATTGTGGTGGCGACGGCTGCCTGGATGGGCGGGTCTATGTCGCAGATAGAAAGCCGCTTTGCTGGCTTCATGGATGACACGGCCCGCGTCATGGGCATCTCTGTCAACGATGTCTCCGTGATCGGTCTGGAACAGGACCCTGCCCTGGCGCAGGATATCCGCGCCGCTGCCATGATTGAGCCGGGCGAGAACATGTTTCGCGCTGATCCGCATTTGATCCGTCGCCGCGTGGAGGGCACCCGCAAGGTGCTGAATGTGCGCGTTCATCGCCTGTGGCCGGACCAAGTGGTCATCTTGGCCGATGCCGCAGAACCGGTCGCCCTGTGGCATGATAGCAAGAAATGGACAGTTGTGGACGGCCTTGGCCGTATCATTCCGGATGCCCGACCGGAAGATCACAAAGGCCTGGTACGCCTAGCTGGCCGCGGCGCGCCGCAAGCTGCGCCGGTTCTGGCTGCGGCCCTGGAGACCGAGCCGGATGTAGCGCAGGGTATTGCCATCGCCACCCGCATCAATGACCGCCGTTGGGACATGCGCCTGATCAATGGTGCCACCGTGCGCATGCCGGAAGATGATGGCCTGACGAATGCTCTGGACCAGCTGTCCACGCTGCAGGTTCGCACCGCGCTGATGCAGCGCCCGCTGGAAACCATAGACCTGCGCAATCAGGGCCGCGTCTATCTGACACCGATCGACCCGCCAGACTTTGCCGCCCGTGAAGAGGCGCCGCGCAGCTGATGGCAAATGTCCAGTCTCGCCGCATGGCCCTTGGCGGCCACCGCACGACCGGCCCGGTCGCGGCGCTGGATATTGGCTGCTCCAAGATCACCTGCCTGATTGGCCGCAATGACGGCACGGGCCCGCGTCACTTCCAGATTCTCGGCTCTGGTCGCCAGCAATCGCGCGGTTTCAGCGGCGGCACGATCACCGATATGGAAGGCTTGGAACGCTCCATCCGCCTCGCCGTGGAAGATGCCGAGCGCGAAGCTGGAGAACAGATCAACCAGGTCATGCTGGGCATCACGGGCGCGCATGTTCAGTGTAATCTCGTGACAGCCTCTATCGAAATTGGCGGACGTGAGATCACGGCCAAGGATGTACGCCGCCTGCAGGCCGCTGCGATGGCGAATGTCTCCACCAAGGGCGTCGAAGTACTTGCCGCCTGGCCTGTCGCCTACCGTGTGGATGAACAGGAAGGCGTGCGCGAGCCAGCCGGAATGTATTGCGACACGCTGGGTCTGTTCCTCTCCGTCGTTACCGCACCGAAAGCCATGGTGCGCAATCTGGTCGAATGCGTGGGCCGCGCGCACCTCAGCGTCAATGCTCTAATCCCCTCCTCTATCGCAAGTGGGGCCGGCACTCTGATTGACGACGAAATCGAGAATGGCGCGATCTGTATCGACATGGGCGCTGGCGTTACGGCGGTGTCTGTCTATCTCAATGGCTCCCCGGCCTGGGTTGGCCTCGTACCCGCCGGCGGAACGCATGTAACCTCAGACATCGCGCAGGGCATCGGCACGACCTTTGCCGCCGCAGAGCGCCTGAAGAGCATCTATGGCACAGCCAATCTGGAAGGCCCGGGCCTGGCCGAACGGATCGAAGCCCCGCGACTCGGGGATGATGGGCGATTGCAGGCCACGCGCATGGAGCGCGGCAAGCTGGCCGAGATCATCGCTCCGCGTATCGAGGAAACTTTCGAGCTGATCCAGAAAACCCTGGGATCCAGTGGTGTACGCAAAGTACTGCCGCGGCGAGTTGTCCTGACAGGCGGCGCAAGCCAGCTGCCGGGCGTACGGGATGTCGCCACGCGCATTCTGGAAGCCCCTGTCCGGCTCGGACGACCGACAATTGCCGAATTCCTGGGCGAAACACTGGGAACACCAGCTTTTTCTACAGCGTCAGGTCTGCTACTGTATCAGGAGTTGGGGTTTGCGGACGCTGTGCGGGCTGGCATTGCGTCGAAGGAGTACGGTTCGGAAGTCCGAGGCGGTGCTGTGAACAAGGCGTTCCATTGGCTGAAAGAAAATTTCTGACGCCAATCGCCCTCACTTAACTGCTTCTTAGCGGCAAGGCGTCATTTTAAACGATGAGCGAAGCTTTCAGAGACCGGTAGAGTGAGGGATGCGTATGACACATGAACTGAAGCCCAGGATCTTGGTCTTTGGCGTAGGCGGTGCCGGAGGCAACGCTGTCGACAACATGATTGAGGCCAACCTGCAAGGCGTTGAGTTCATCGTAGCCAATACGGATGCGCAGGCCCTTTCACGTTCCAAGACGGAAAACCGCATCCAGCTGGGCCCGGAAACCACCTCCGGCCTTGGCGCCGGTGCGCGGCCCGATATCGGCGCAAAGGCTGCCGAGGAATCTATCGAGGATATCCGCGAGAAACTGCAAGACGCTCACATGGTTTTCATCGCTGCAGGCATGGGCGGGGGAACCGGTACAGGCGCAGCCCCGGTCATCGCGCGCGCTGCCCGCGAAATGGGCATGCTGACCGTCGCCGTTGTGACCAAGCCATTCAGCTTTGAAGGCACACGCCGCATGTCTTTTGCCGAGGATGGCCTGGCCGAAATCCAGAAACATGTGGACACGATGATCGTCGTGCCGAATCAGAACCTCTTCCGCATCGCCAATGATCGCACAACTTTCGCCGAAGCCTTCCGCATGGCAGACGATGTGCTCTATTCCGGCGTGCGCGGCATTACAGATCTGATGGTCATGCCCGGCCTGATCAATCTAGACTTTGCCGATGTCAGCTCCATCATGCGCGGCATGGGCACAGCCATGATGGGTATGGGCGAAGGCGAAGGCGAGAACCGCGCCCTCGAAGCTGCGCGCCAGGCCATCGATAATCCGCTATTGGACGATATCTCGATGAAAGGCGCCAAAGGCGTCCTCATCAATATCACCGGCGGCTATGACATGACCCTGTTCGAACTCGACGAGGCCGCCAATGAGGTGCGCCGCGAGGTCGACCCAGACGCCAACATCATTCTCGGCTCTGCTTTCGACAGCGAACTGGAAGGCAAGATCCGCGTCTCTGTCGTCGCAGCGGGTATTGATGGCGCGATGATGGGCGTTCCTGTGGCCGAGCCTGTTGCAGAAACCGTGCGTCAGCCTATCGCCGAACCGATTGAGGAAGAGCCTGCGGCTGAAGCCGAGGAGGCCCCTGCCGAAACGGAAACCGTCGCTGAAGAGGCAGATGAAGACCGTCCGCGTGTCATCAAGCATACGTCCACGGCCCTGCGCTCTGACGAAAGCGATCCGCGCGAGGATTTTGAAAGCCAGTCCCTGCCTACCGAACATTATGAAGGCGCAGAGGGCGAGGACCAGATCAGCGCCGACACGGTGTTCACCAAGCACACGGAAGCGCCTGTCGAAGAGGAACAGCGCAGCCCGTCCGGCTTTTCCAACCTGTTCGGATGGCGCCGCGGCAGCTCCCAGGGTGAAAATGACGACACGCCAGCAAGCAAAACGCCGACACAGATCGTCTCATCTCCGGAAGACCATCCGGAGCCTGCGCCTTTCGATGATGCCGACCTTGAAATCCCGGCATTTCTGCGCCGGTCTGCCAATCACTGAAATTGCAGAGGAACCGGCATATATAAGCGCAGATTCGCTACATATAATTCCCAATAATTACAGGGTCGGAGCGCACGCTTCGGCCCTTTTTGTAACACGCCGAAACAAGCCGTGTTTTGTATCTTCAGGCCATAGTCGCCATTCTGATATGCGAATCTGGAGGCGAGTATATTGTCCGGTAGTATAGAATTTCAGCAGACGATTGAGCGCCCCGCCGTATGCGCAGGCATTGGTGTACACAGCGGGGAGAAAGCCCGGCTGGTGCTGAAACCTGCGCCCGCCGGCACAGGCGTCTCCTTCCGCCGCACCGATATTTCCGGCCCAGGCACGCTGATCCCCGCCTCTGCCGAATATGTCTCCGACACCCAGCTTGGCACCACGCTGACCAATGAAGCCGACGTTTCGGTGGCTGTGGTAGAGCATTTGATGGCCGCACTGGCAGGCGTAGGAATCGACAATCTGCTCATCGAGATCGACGGCCCTGAAGTGCCGATCATGGATGGTTCTTCTGCGGTGTATTGCGAATTGCTGATGCAGGCTGGTCTGCGCCGCCAGGCCGCGCCGCGCCGCCGCATCCGCATTCTGGAAAAGATCGAGATCGAGGATGGCCCCAAGCGCGCCAGCCTCTCCCCTTCTGAAGACAATCTGCTAACGCTGCGCGCACGCATTGAATATGACGACACGCTGATCGGCGTTCAGCAAATGGCGCTGCGCCTTGCCCCCGGTATGTTTGCACGTGATCTGGCCTTTGCCCGCACCTATGGCTTTGCCCGGGACGTGGACATGCTACGCACCATGGGTCTGGCCCGTGGCGGCTCATTGGAAAATGCCGTTGTGGTCGACAATGGCGAAGTCATGAATCCGGAAGGCTTGCGCTCGGAAGACGAGTTTGTGCGCCACAAGATGCTGGACGCTGTGGGCGACCTTATGTTGGCAGGCGCGCCGATTGCCGGGCGCTATGACGCCGTTCAGCCAGGCCACTCCATCAATAATTTGCTTGTCCGCAAGCTGCTCGACACCCCCTCTGCATGGTGCTGGGAAAGCGATGAAATGAACCAGAGCCTTGTCGCGTCCCGTACAAGTGCCGCCATCTGAACGAGATTTAACCCCGCCAATAGGATGAATGCCTGAGAAACCTTCTTGGAAAACTGGCAGGGTTCGCGCTAAGCAGTCTGTCTGACACTCACAGCTGAAAGCGTCCGCCCTGCCATGCGTTTCACCAAAGCCTATTCGATTGTACTGGTTGCAACCGCAGCAATTGCCCTGACAGCCTGCCAATCACGCCGCGACCGCCAGCAAGAACTGGCCTATGTGGAACGCCCTGTTGAGCAATTGTACAATCAGGCTTCGACCGAGCTGGACAAGCGCTCCTATGACAAGGCCGTACTTCTGTTCAACGAGGTCGAGCGCCAGCACCCCTATTCCGAATGGGCCCGGCGCGCGATGGTGATGACGGCCTTTGCCCATTATCAGGCGCGCAATTATGACGAAGCTATTGAAGGGGCTCGCCGCTATCTGTCGCTACACCCGGGCGGCTCTGAAGCTGACTATGCCTACTATCTGATCGCCGTCAGCTATTTCGACCAGATCACCGATGTCGGCCGTGACCAAGCCATCACGGAACAGGCGCGCGACGCGCTGATGGATGTGGTGCGCCGTTATCCTGAGAGCCAGTATGCTCGCGATGCCAGCGTGAAGCTGGACATGGTTCGCGACCAGCTGGCCGGCAAGGACATGGAAGTTGGTCGCTGGTATCTGCGCAACAACCAGACCTTGGCTGCTATCAAGCGCTTCCGCACCGTGGTGAAGAAATACGACACCACATCCCATACGCCGGAAGCCCTGCACCGTCTTGTCGAAGCCTATCTCACCGTCGGCCTGCGCGATCAGGCGCTCGCTGTCGGCTCAACGCTTGGGTATAACTATCCCAATAGCGACTGGTACAAGATGAGCTATCGTCTTCTGACGGAAGAAGGCGTGGACCCGGAAGCCGTAGACGAGAAAACTCGACGCAGCTGGCTGCAGCGCATTCTGCCGGGCGGCAAATAAGGTGGGCCCTCAGGGCCGATTGCAGATCAGCCCTGCCCTTCTACTATCAGCTCGAACCACTCATCCTCGGTCAGGGTTCTGACGCCGAGGCTTTCCGCCTTTTTGAGTTTTGAGCCTGCGCCCGGGCCTGCAACCAGAATATCCGTTTTTGCCGAGACGGAGCCGGACACTTTCGCGCCAAGCGCACTTGCACGGGCCTTTGCCTCATCGCGCGTCATGCGCTCCAGCGTGCCAGTGAAGACGATGGTCTTGCCAGCGACCGGGCTGTCCGTAGCGGCGGCTTCTTCCGCCTCAACACTCACCTCTTCCAGCAGGGCGTTCAGCATATCGCGATTGTGTGGTTCGGATTCAAAATCCACGAGTGCGCCTGCGGCAGCCTTGCCCACCCCGTCAATGCCGGTCAGCTCTGCAAAGGCCTCGCTTTCAAGTCCCTCTGCTTCGGCGCGCGTCACAGTGCTCCAAAATGCATCCCAGCTCAGGAAGTGGCGCGCATAAAGCTGGGAGGTGGTCTGGCCGACATGGCGAATGCCCAGCCCGTTCAGGAAGCGCGCAAATGGCACGGTGCGCCGCGCATCAATTGCATCCAGCAGCTTTTTCGCAGACGCCCTACCGAAACCATCCCACTCTTCCAGCGGTGGCAGACCCGCCGCCTGAATCTTCGCCGGCAGGCGGAAAATGTCCTGCGGCGCGGCGACGACGCCTTTCTCGTAAAACAGCTGCACCTGTTTTGCACCAAGGCCATCAATGTCCAGCGCCTTGCGGGAAACGAAATGCTTCAGACGCTCCACGGCCTGTGCCGGGCAGACGAGCCCGCCCGTACAGCGGCGGCGCACATCGGCCTCGCCCTTGTCATCAATCTCGCGCACGGCGGCGGAGCCACAGACCGGACACTCATCCGGCATGTGCCAAGGCTCGCCCTCGCCGACTGAGACAACGCGCAACACTTGCGGAATGACATCCCCTGCCCGCTGGATCTCCACCGTATCGCCCGGCTTTACGCCAAGGCGGGCGATCTCGTCCTCATTGTGCAGTGTGGCATTGGAGACCACGACGCCCCCCACCGTGACAGGCTTCAGGCGCGCAACCGGCGTCAGCGAGCCGGTGCGGCCCACCTGGATGTCGATCTCTTCCAAAAGGGTTGTCGCCTTTTCGGCGGGAAATTTATGTGCAATGGCCCAGCGCGGCGCGCGGCTGACAAAACCAAGCCTCTGCTGCCAGTCTAGCCGGTCTACCTTGTAGACAACACCATCAATATCGTAGCCGAGCGTTGCGCGCTGCTGTTCTATGTCTCGGTAAATCGCGATCAGAGCGTCCACATCTGAAGCGGATTTCATCAGGGAATTGGTGTCAAAGCCCCATGCCTGGAATGCCTCAACCCCTCCCGATTGAGTCTCGGCGAAAGGCGCGCTTTCGGCCGCCCAGGCATAGGCGAAGAATTTCAGCGGGCGGGATTTGGTGATCTCGGTATCGAGTTGGCGCAAGCTGCCGGCCGCGGCGTTGCGCGGATTGGCAAAGGTCTTGCGGCCAGCAGCCTCTTCGCGCGCATTCAGGGCGGCAAAATCGGCATGGCTCATATAGACCTCGCCGCGGATCTCGATGAAGTCTGGCCAGCGCTTGCCTTTCAGGGACACCGGAATGTCCTTCAGCGTACGGGCATTGGCAGTGACGTCTTCACCGACCTGACCATTGCCGCGTGTTGCGGCGCGAACCAGCTGTCCCTTTTCATAGGTCAGACTGAGGGACAGACCATCAATCTTGGGCTCTGCGGTGAGGACCAGTTCGTCCTCTTCACCAAGACCCAGAAAGCGCCGGATGCGGGCAGCAAACTCCGCCACATCGTCATCGGAAAACGCATTGTCCAGCGACAGCATGGGGGCGGCATGGGCCACCTTGCTGAAGCCTTCATGAGCGACAGCGCCAACGCGGTCTGACGGGCTGTCTGCGCGTTTCAGGTCCGGGAAGCGGGCTTCAATGGCAAGATTGCGCTGGCGCGCGGCATCATAGTCGGCATCCGTCAGAACCGGCGCATCTTCCTGATAGTAGGCCGCATCTGCCTCGGCGATCAGAAACGCCAGACGTTCGAGTTCAACCGCAGCCTCTTCAGGCGTCAGATCTTCAACCGGGGTTGCCTCGCTCATGCATCCTCCAACAGCCTCCCTGCTGCAGCGCGGGCCTCGGCAGTCACCTCAGCACCTGACAGCATTCGGGCAATTTCTTCCTGCCTGCTGCTGTCATCTAGCCCGCGAATCTGAGTCCCGCCAGTCTTTCCGGCACCCTTCTCCACAAGCCATTGAGCCGCTGCAGACGCCGCGACCTGCGGGCTGTGCGTAATGGCAAAGACCTGCCGGTCCTGACCGAGGGAGACAAGGCGCTCCCCGATGGCCGCCGCCACAGCGCCGCCAACGCCCTGATCGGCCTCATCAAAGATCAGCGTCATGGCAGAGCCAGCCTCAGCCAGCGCGCATTTGAGGGCAAGCGACACCCGTGCCAATTCCCCACCCGACGCGATCTTGCGGAGCGGGCCAAAGCCCGCGCCGGGATTGGTCTCGGCTTCGAACTCGATCCGGTCTATCCCGGACGCTCCGCCTTCGCCTTCCGGCAGAGGATGAACACACGCCTTGATCACCGCGCGGCCGAGTTTTAGGGGACCAAGCTCCTTCGCAATGGCCTTGTCGAGTTGGCCCGCCGCCGCCTTGCGCGCATCGCTGAGTTTGCCAGCGGCCTGATGCCATTTGGCGCGTGCATCAGCCTCTGCCTTGCGGGCTGCGATCAACGCATCCTCTCCCGCCTCAACCAGATCGAGGCGTCCCTGCAAGGCATCCCGCATGTCCGGCAACATGTCCGGATCACAATTATGCTTCCGGCCTGCTGCGCGCAGGGCAAACAGACGCGCCTCGGAGGCCTCCAGTTCGCTTGTGTCATGATCGACCAGGCTTTCCAGCTGAGAGATGGAGCCCATGACTTCCTTGATCTCTATCAACGCGCGTTCGACCGCCTCCGCAGCTGCGCGCGCCGCAACAGGCAGCGCGTCGTCCGAGTTTTCAAAACCGGGAAGATGACAAATACGGCCTGTCGCCCGGGCCGCCTTGGCGAGCGCCTCCTCAATGCCCGTGCCATCGAGCACTTTTTCCGCCTCGCTGACCGCTTCGGTCACACGCTCTGACTGCATCAAAAGCGTCCGCCGCTCGCTCAGCACAGTCGCCTCCCCCTCTTGCGGGGCTAGGCGCATAAGGTCTTCGACAGCCTCGATCAGCCAGTCGCGCTGTTCAATCGCTTCAGCATGGGCCGCTTCCAGCGCTTCACGTTTTTCTACAGCCTCTTCCATCAGGGCATATGTCTTGGCACACGCCTCCAGCAGGCTTTCATTCCGGGCAAAGAGATCCAGCAAATGGCGGTGCATGGACGGCCTCATCAGAGAGGAGGCCGCATGCTGGCCATGGATCTCTACCAGCAACTCCCCAAGATCGGAGAGCAGCGCTGCGCTGACCGGCTGGTCATTGATAAAGGCGCGTGCCGGGCCATTCTTGCGAATAATGCGCTTGAACGTGACCGTCTCGTCCGGCGAGGCCTCAATCCCCGCCTCCGTCAAAGCTCTCCAGAGGGGATGGTGCACAGACGGCGAAAACTCCACCGCCACGCTTGCCTGATCCTGCCATGCCCGGATCATGGACCGGTCGGCAGGCTGCCCCAGTGCCTGTGACAGGGCGTCAAGAATAATGGATTTTCCCGCGCCGGTTTCACCTGTGAGCGCGGTGAAACCGGCGCCGGGCTCAATATCCAGGCGGTCAATCAGAACGAAATCGCGTATCGACAATGACAAGATCATGGCCAGTCTCCCAGAAGAGTTACTGGCCATGATTTATCATTGGAACAAAAAGAGAACAAGCGTGATTCTTCACGCGTCTCTATTTAGAGGGGCATGCAGGCGGCCCGCAGCCAGTCCTTTGCGTCCCCGTCCAGACCGTCCGCCAGATGCTCGTAGACCTGCGCATGATAGGCATCGACCCAAGCACGTTCGTCTTCTGTCAACAGGGTCAGATCGATGAGGTCACGCGCGAGCGGTGCAAAGGTCAGGCATTCGAAGCCATGCATATCCAGCTCGCCGCCCTCGATCTGCGTAGCGGGGGTCACATATTGCAGATTCTCGATGCGGATGCCGTATTGGCCTGCGCGGTAATAGCCCGGTTCATTGGACACGATCATCCCCTCGACCAGTGGCACCGCGTTCCAGGCCTTGGCGATGCGCTGCGGCCCTTCATGAACACCGAGATACACGCCAACGCCGTGGCCAGTGCCGTGCTGATAATCGAGGCCAGCCTGCCAAAGTGCGTGCCGCGCCAGCACATCAAGATGCGTACCGGTCGTGCCGTTCGGGAAGCGGACCACGGCCAGCGCGATATGGCCCTTTAGAACCAGCGTATAGTGCCGGCGCATATCCGCACTCGGATCACCAATCGGAACCGTGCGGGTGACATCCGTCGTGCCGTCCAGATACTGGCCGCCACTGTCGACCAGATAGAGGCTACCACGCTCCAGCTTGCGATTGGAGGCAGTGGAGACACGATAGTGCGGAAGCGCGCCATTTGGTCCGGCCCCGGAGATTGTCGGGAAGGACAGATCATCCAGGCCGCCCAAGCTTTCGCGGAACTCTTCCAGCTTGATGGCGGCGTCGATCTCTGTCACCTCGCCGCTCTGGGCCTCAGTGTCGAGCCAGTGCAGAAAGCGCGTCAGCGCAATGCCATCACGAATGTGTGCCGCAGATGTGCCGGCCAGTTCCGCCTCATTCTTGCAGGCCTTCGGCAGGGCCACGGGATCTCTCTGGCGAATGGCCTTGGCGCCCGCCTGCTCAAGCTGGTCAAAGAACCAGGCGGAAGCAACATCTGGATCAACGCTGACGGATTTACCCTTTAGGCCTTTAAGGCCTGCCTCAAGCTCCGACAGCGGACGAAGTGTCACGCTGTTGCCGAGATGCTGGCGAAGCGCGTCAGAAACTTTCACCTCATCCAGATAGAGTTCCGCAGAGCCGTCAGCGAACAGGATCGCCCGGCCAAGCGGCAGCGGCGTGCAGCTCACATCTCCGCCGCGAATGTTGAATGCCCAGGCGATGGAAGCAGGCGACGTGATGATCGCTGCGTCCAGCTTCTCAGCCTTCAGATCCTTGCCGATTTGCTGGCGCTTCTCATCATGGGCGACGCCGGCATATTTAACGTCATGCGGGACGACCTGCGCAGAAGGCTGCTCCGGGCGGCCTTCCCAGGCGAGATCGATCGGGTTCTGATCAACGGCGACCAGTTCCGCGCCCGCCATTTTCGCAGCGCTCTCCATCGCAGCTACGTCGTTCGGGCTCATCAGTTTCGGGTCATAGCCGATCTTCTTGCCGGACATGTTCTGTGACCTCAGCCAGCCAAATGGGCCAGGCTCCGGCACGTTCTGAATCTCCCAGAGGTTCGGGTCAGTCTGATCCACAACCTGAAGTGTATAACGGCCATCGGCAAAGATCACCGCGCGATCCGTGAACACGAAGGCGGAGCCGAAAGAACCCGTGAAGCCGCTGACCCAAGCCAAACGCTCATTCGCATCCGGCAAATATTCGTTCTGATATTCATCCTCATGAGGCACGTAAAGGCCATCGAGGCCCTGCGCCTTGAGCTGGTCGCGAACTGGCGGAAGGTGGGCTCGCCCATCTTGCGGGCCACCTTTAATATCAAATGTCTGTCTCATGCGCCTTATGTAGTGCGAATGGAGCGTTTTGGCCATTGAAAGCCGCATCATAGCTATGCATTTTTAAGGCGATATTTCTGCATATCTATGCTTTTTTATTGACGCTTTTCCCTTACATAGCGCGCTCGCAAAAAATTTGTGCAGTGCACAATAAAATTTCCAAAGGGAAAGAATAGAATGAAACCTCATATCAACCTTGCTGCATCCGAAAACAGCGTGATGCAAAACGATCTGCGTATGCCAATGGTCAATGAGCTGACCGCACCTGCCGCAGCCAGCCTTTTGAAGGCAGCCGAGCTGGCCCGTCCGCACATTCTGGAACGCCGTACAGCCCGTTGGGCCCGCCGTTCAGCTTACTGATCCTCAGATCAACCAGCTGGTTTCTGGAATACCAGCGTCGACCAGCCGTCTTCGCGAATACGTTTCTGGAAATCGAGCCCCCGCGCCGCAAAGGCATTCCGCACTGGCGGAGCCTGATGGTGCAACAGGCCTGACAGAATAATCGTGCCCCCCGGGGCCGTAAGCGCTGCAATATCCGGGGCCAGACCGATCAGGGGCCGCATCAGAATGTTCGCAAACACCGTGTCATAGGGAGCCGACCGCCGGATACGCGGCGTGTTCGCCCCTGTGACATGCATTGCAGTGAAGCCGGTCACATTATTCTTTTGCGCGTTCTCATTCGCCACCAGCACACTGTCGAGATCAATATCCGTGCCGATTGCTGAGGTCGCGCCTGCCTTCATGGCCGCGATAGCCAGCACACCTGACCCCGTCCCCAGATCCAGCACCTTGCCGATCGGCCGGTTGCGGCGCACTTCATCCAGCGCGATGAGGCAGCCAAGCGTCGTGCCATGATGGCCTGTCCCGAACGCCGGGCCTGCCTCGATCAGAACGGAGATACGGCCAGGAGACTGGCGCGTCAGGGCATGACTGCCCGCGACTATGAATGGCCCTGCCTCAACCGGCGGCAGTCCTTCGAGCGACAGGGTTACCCAGTCACGGTCAATGACTTCCTCAATGCGAGCCGTCAGCTCGGGCGCGACATCCTCAATGATCGAGACGCAGGCCTCGGCCTCTTCATGGGTTTCGGCGAAAGCATCGAGACGCCAGACGCTTCGGCCATCTTCCTTGGCATCCACGGCACCCGCAGGGGATGGATCCGCCCAGGCGAGCGCATCCCACGCAGTTTCTACTGGCGCCCGTGCGCCCCTTGCACTTATCTGATACATGCCGCGGCGATTAGCAGGACTGCGCAGACTTGGGAAGAAGGAGAAAATCATGCGCACTGCTTTGATAGTTACCGCCGCATGTCTGTTCGCCTTGTCGGCCTGTCAGACTCCAGCTGCGATCCCTGCCCCGCCCCCTGCTGCAATATCAGACGCATCCTGGCGGCCGGTGGCGCCGGAAAATCTTGTCATCCTGAAAACCCGGACCGGCGAAGCCATCATCGAACTGGCCGAAGAGGCCGCGCCGGAACATGTCCGGCAATTTCGCGAAGCCATCCGGGCTAATCTCTATAATGGCGAGTATTTCTACCGCGTGATTGATGGCCATGTGGCACAAGCGGGCCTGGAGTTTGAACATCACCTGGAAGACTGGCCGCTTCTGCCACTGGAAGCCGAGCGCACGGTCAGCACCGACGGGTTTGACACTTTTGGCAATGCAGACCTGTTTGCCGATCCAGTCGGGCACCGCGAAGGCTTCGCCGCTGGGCGTGAGGGCGACCAGGAATGGCTGCTCAATTGTCCCGGTGCCCTAGGCATGGCGCGGGATGATGATCCCGGCACGGGCTCAACCGAGTTTTTCATACCGCTTGCGCCCCGACGCTATCTGGACCGCAATTACACGGTCTTTGGCCGGGTCATCGCTGGCATGGAACATATCAACCGCCTGAAACGCGTTGACCCTGTGGACGACGAGGATGTGCCCGGCTTTGCTGATCCCGCAACGGCGGCGCAGAAAATGGCGGAACGGGCCAAGCGTCTCAAAGGCAATGAAATCATCTCTGTCGGCCTTGCCGCCGACATGCCGGAAGCCCTTCGCCCGCATTGGGAAGTGATGACCACACAAGGCCCGGAATGGAAGGCGCGGAAAGCCGAAAAGCGCAATTACGGAATCTATGACGCCTTTGTCGTGAAACCGCCAAAAGTCGTCGATATCTGTACGCTTCCCGTACCCGCCCGGCCCATTGCGCAAGGAGACTGACCCGGCATGGCTACCTCACTGCCTCATGGGGAAGCCCCTAATCTCTCTCCCCTACCCGGCATCCGCCATGGCTTTTTCGGTCGACAGGGCGGTGTGTCCACAGGTCTCTATAGCAGTTTGAATGTCGGCACCGGCTCAAACGATGCGCCGGGAGATGTCTCCGCAAATCGTGAGCGCGTCCGGGCCGCCATGCAGGCAGACGCGCTGCTCTCCTGCTACCAGACCCATTCTGCCGATGTGGTGCATGTGACTGAGGCATGGGATGCCCGGCCGGAAGCCGATGCCATGGTAACGACAGAACAAGGCATCGGCCTGTGCATCCTGACGGCCGATTGTACCCCGGTTCTGTTCGCAGATGCCCAAGCCAGGATCATCGGCGCAGCGCATGCAGGCTGGAAAGGCGCAATTGGCGGCGTTCTGGACGCGACGGTCGCAGCCATGACGCTGCTTGGCGCAGAGGCTGGCCGCATCACAGCCGCCATCGGCCCCACCATCCAGCAGGCAAGCTATGAAGTTGGCCCCGAATTCCGGGAGACTTTCCTCGCCCAGTCGCCGGGCAGCGCAGCCCTGTTCACACAAGGGCATGGCGACCGCTATCATTTTGACTTGCCCGGCTTTTGTCACCAGCGCCTGAAAAAGCTCGGCCTGAAGGATATTCACAATACCGGCCTCGACACCTGCGCGCTGGAAGACCGCTACTTCTCAAACCGGCGCCGCAACCATCACGGTGAGCCGGATTACGGCCGGAATGGCTCCGTCATCATGCTCGAAGTGTAATTTTCTGAAAAACACGACAGAGTCCGGTTGCGACTCGCGCCCAGCTGTTACAAAAGCGACACCAATCCGGGCAGCACGGGCACTCCAAATATGAAACTGCTTTCTTGCAATGCAAATCGGCCATTGGCGGAAGCCATTGCCGACTATCTGGACACGCGCCTGACGCGCTCAGAGGTCAAGACATTCTCCGATCAGGAAATCTTCGTCCGTATCGACGAAAACGTCCGCGGCGAAGATGTCTTCGTGATCCAGTCCACTTCCTATCCCGCCAATGACAATCTGATGCAGCTTCTGATCTGCATGGATGCATTGAAACGGGCCTCCGCACGCCGCATCACGGCCGTCATTCCCTATTTCGGATATGCACGGCAGGACCGCAAAACCGATGGCCGCACACCGATCTCCGCAAAACTGGTGGCGAACCTGATCCACTCTGCCGGCGCCGACCGCGTTCTGACTGTGGATCTGCACGCAGGCCAGATCCAGGGCTTCTTCGACATTCCGACCGACAATCTGTTCGGCAGCCCCGTCATGGTGGATGACATCAAGGAACGTTATGGCAAAGCTGATCTGATCGTCGTCTCTCCGGATGTTGGCGGTGTGGTGCGGGCCCGCTCCCTCGCCAAGCGCCTGGAAGCAGACCTCGCCATTGTCGACAAGCGCCGTCCCGAAGCTGGCAAGTCCGAAGTGATGAACATCATCGGCGACGTTAACGGCAAACGCTGCATCATGCTGGATGACATGTGTGACTCCGGCGGCACGCTGGCCAATGCCGCAGCGGCCCTGAAAGAGCATGGTGCAAAATCCGTTTCCGCTTATGTGACCCATGGTGTGCTTTCCAACAATGCCGTTCAGCGCATCGAAAAATCGGTCCTCGACGAATTGGTGATGACGGATTCGATCCAACCGTCTCAGGATGCGATCAAGTCCAAATCCATCCGCATCCTGCCGATCTCCCCTCTTCTAGGCGAAGCGATCCGCCGCATCGCCAATGAGGAAAGCGTCTCGAAACTATTCGAGCGCTGAGAGCAGCAAGACCACAAAAAGAAAACCCGTAGCCAGGCTGCGGGTTTTTTGTTGGAGGAAGGCCGAAGTCTCATTCCATGCGATGTCTTAGCGGGCAGGCACCTTCTTCTCAAGACCCGCAGGCACTGACAGCTCGCTCGCCAGAACTAATCCGGTCTCCGCCTGCGGATCAACTGCAATGCCCGCGCGCCAGACTTCAAAGTGCAGGTGCGGCCCAGTTGCCCGGCCAGACTGACCGAGCGTTCCGATCACATCTCCCGCTTTGACAATATCACCTGCCTTGACCGCCATGCTCTGCAGCTGGCCGAAGCGCATACTCGTCTCCTCGCTTGCTTGCAGTAGAACCAGATTGCCATAGGCGCCTTTCTCCGCTGCCAAGGTGATGACACCATTTGCCGGTGCATAGACCGGCACGCCTTCAGCCTCTGCTAGGTCGACACCATCATGTTGCTTCATCTTACCGGTGATAGGATGCTTTCGATTGCCGAAGGTGCTGGTGAGGCGAGCCTTGTCCAGCACGGCATGGCTATAGGTAATCTCAGCCCCCGGCGCCGCGGCGGCGCCCTTGATCAGTACACCTTGTGCAATGGCAAGCGGGGCGGCACAGGCCAACGCTGCGGCCACGACTAGCCCCAGACGGCGCGGGCGTGGTTTCTCGGTAAGGAGTTCGGTGAGACGCATCTTCAGGTTTCCTTTCTTCTGCAAGATGAATGCTGCAACAGGCAGCACCGCCTCATCGCGCGAAGCACGCGCAGCAGATGTCAGGGCTTTTGCATAGGCGATCCGGTCTCCTGTCAGCTCGACCGTTTTCTGATCAACGACCGCCTCTCGCCAAAAGTCGAGCTGCCCTCGTATCAACCAGGCAAAGGGAGAAAACCAGAAAAGGTCAGCAATAAGCCGTTCAACCGGACGGGTCAGTAGGTCTCCTTGCTTCAGATGGACCAGTTCATGAACGATCACCTGCTGGGCCCCTTCCCTGCGAATCAGGGCTGCCGGGACATACACTCTGCGCTTCATAATTCCCGCCAGGAATGGCGCACCGCGCGGGATGACATGCACATCAGGCACCTGGGAGAGGCCCAGGGCTTCGGCCCAATGCCCTATGGGACGGCTCGCCGGCCGGGCCCACGACTTCAGGCGCTGCAGCCGGACCTGACTGATGCCCCAGAGTAGAGCCCGGAAGCCCCATCCAAGCGCCAGCATGATGATCGTCAGCATACCGATATCAGGCATTCGCGACGCGGGTCCTTGCGCCACGACCTCATCCTTCGTCTCCGGCATGATAGCGAGCGGCTCAAGCATGGGCAGGTCTGCCAGAGGTGCGTCAGCAAGAACAGGCAAAGCCGGCACGCAGACTGACGCCGCAAAAGGCGCGATGAACAGAAAGGCCGCGCCGCGCCATGTCGCCTGCGCCATTACCGGGGATGGCCGCATACGGCAGATGAGACTGGCACCCGCCCAAACGATAGCACTCCAAATCAGAGCGAGAAGAACAAGAGCGAGCGGACTCATCATTCACCGCCCTTCTTGTCCGACGCCTCATCCTCTGCCGCGTTTATAATGGCGTCCAACTCGTCCAGCTCAGCATCTGATAGATGGGGGCTCTCGGCAAAGAGGGCTGCCGGAATGGGGCCATCCATATCCAGCACCTGCCGGGCCAGATGCCTCACGAGACCGCCCAGCGTAGCCGTGCGGTCCAGCTTGGCCGTAAAAACCGCCATGCCGTGAACATCCTGGCGCGTCACCCAGCCCTTGTCTTCCATCCGGGCGATCACGGTGCGCGTCGTCGAGGGCTTCCAGCCCTGCTGAGTCCCGATGGCGTCGTGCACCTCCCGCGCACTTTGCGCGCCGCTGGACCAGAGATGTTTCAGAACGGCAAGTTCGGAGGGATTGGGTTGTGACATGGCGACCTCACTATCATCGTCGCCATTACGCTACATATGTAGCGCAAGTGTGTCAAGTGAAGTCATCCAGAATTTCTTCCGGCCTATTTGTTTCCGATAAAGTCAGGAGTGGCAGGGCCTATTCGACCGTCCAGCCTCTCGGGGTGCGGCGGGCCTCAAGCGTCATCGGATCAGACTCGCCCGATGGCGTAATCGGAGATGCCCTGCGGTGATTGGCAAAGCGCATGACCAAAGCAGCGAATGCCAGAAGAACGCCCGCAATCGCTGTCATGACAGCCAGCAAGCCAGCAAACAGAACAAGTAGCATTCCAATACCCAATTGCGCGAATACACCAATAACGCCTGAAAGGGCGTCTGACAGGTTCATACGAGGCGATTGGGAAGCTGTGCGGGTCATTTATTCCTCTTGTTCCATCAAAAGATGGCGTCATCAGGGCCTTACGTCAATGAGAAGTCACCTCAAATACTTGTAAGATAGCCCATCCGCCCTCTCAGAGGGCTAATCCGGTCGCACCAAAAGACCGCGTTCGGTGCGAATCTGAGCATAGGCGGCCGTGATAGCTGCCGCCTTGGCATGGGCCGCATTCTCAAACTCTCGCGGTGCCCCCATCTGCACAACGCGGTCCGGATGGTTATCCGCCATCAAACGGCGGTAGGCGGCCCGGATGTCGTCAAATGCTGCATCATGCTGTACACCCAAGATGAAATAAGGATCTTCCTTTTCAGGCCCCAAATGGCTGGCACGGATCCGCCGGAAGGTGGCCTCGTCAAAGCCAAAGGCCTGCGAAACGGTTTCCAGATACTCCATTTCATCCGCGGTCACGACGCCATCTGCCCCGGCAATCTGGAAGAGGCCATCCAGCACACCTTCCAGCAAGCAAGGGCGATCATGATACTTGCGACCGATCTTGCGGGCATAGCCCTGATACCCGCGCACAGTCTGGCGTGCGATGTTGAACACGCGGCGTACACTGTCAGCATCTTCCGGCGCGGCACGGAAGACGCGCGAAAAGACCATGATTTCCTTGTCGGAAACATTGCCATCGGCAGCGGCCATCTTTGCCCCTAGCCCCACAACGGCTGCAGTAAAGCCTACATCATTCGGGTCCGGCGCACACGCAAACTCCCCACTGGCGACTTCGCCAGAGGTGGCATCAGGGTCGAACAAGCGCCGTCCGCCCTCAAGAAGTCTAGCCCAGAGAGACATGTCTATTCCCCATATACCCGATTTTCAGGAATATGGGAGCGCGTCACGCTGACAGTTTCGTGAAGATATACTCACACTCGGATGCATGAAATTCACTTGAAATTCAAAGCTTCGAGCTTTTTCTCGTGAGAAACAGGGAAAATCGGGCTAGTCTCTGGACTGTCTTTCAACAGCTGAGCGCAGCTCAAAAAGCTCCGCGCGCATTTCCTGAATCGCCCGCAGGATGCTCGACCGTGCAAGTTCAGCTGTCTCCAGTTCCTCCTCCAGATCATCCTCTATCTCCTCAAGCCCTTCCTCCAGAATGGCCTGTTGTTCTGCTGCCAGCGAATCCACGACCAGCGCAATGAACAGGTTGAGAATGGCAAAGCTGGCGATGAAGATGAAGACTAGGAAGAAGACCCAGGCATAGGGGTGGCCGTCATCGATGACTTTCTGCACAACCTCAAACCGCCACCCATCCATCGTCATGACCTGAAACAACGAATAAGCCGAACTCGGCAGATCACCGAACAGAAGCGCCACCTCCTCATTGTCCGTATTGCCATACATATTGGTGGCCATGACCGCCGCCACATAGGTAACCAGAGCAAGCACTGCAAAGATGGCGCCCATGCCTGGCAGAGCCTTCATCAAAGCCTCCGTGATGCGGCGCATCATCGGCACGACGTGCAGCAAGCGTAGCACCCGGAGCACGCGAAGGGCCCGCAAGACGCTGAATGCCGAACCTCCTGGCACCAGAGACACTCCAACCACGACAAAATCAAACCAGTTCCAAGCCGACCGGAAGAACTGGAACCGGTAAACGATCAGCTTCAGCAGGATCTCGGCAGCAAAAACATAGGTGATGCCCTGGTCGACAAACTCCAGGACCGAAACAAGGTCTGGCGGCAGTGTGGCATGATACGTCAGAACTCCCAGAATGACCGCATTCAGGATGATCAGCGAAATGATTGTACGCAGGAACCAGGGCTGCTCAATCGCGCCTTCGAGCGCAGAATTGTTAGTTTCCATATCGAGTGTCGCGCGTCCCATTGGTCGTCCCGTCCCGTCTCCCAAAGTCAAAGCCTTGCGGTTTTGCCCGGTTCGATTGGTTCTGCCAAGTCAGAGAGGGAAAGATGAATAGCGCAAGGCCGACCCAAGGTGATTTCTAGGCGGATGCCTGCTCCTCATCATCCTCTGGCAACCTGGCCTGGCGCACCCATTCAATGATACTGAGCACAACCGCGACGCCACCCAGCCAGAATGTGATGATGAAGACGTGGTAGAAACCATGCTTCTCAATCATTTCTCCCAACCATGGCCTGCCAAGCGTGCCGATCAGCATCGTGAGGGACGCGAGCAAGGCATACTGCACCGCCGCAAAGCGCGGGTTCACCACAGATGTCAGATAAGCCGTGATCGCCACAAGCGCGAGGCCACCCGCGATATTTTCAGCGAAAATAGTCACCATGAGTCGCGCCATGCGCTGGCCATGGTCTGCCTCTGTCGTGCTGGCCGAAAGGGTTGAGCCCCAGTCAGCAAGAGCAATGAGTGGCGCATCCAGGCGCGTAAAGGCAAGGAAGGAGTCGACCGCCACAGCACCCGCTGCAAGGTCTGCGTAAAGCAAATTCGTAACGGCAGCGACGACGCCACCCAGAAAGAAAACGGGCATCCTGCCGATCACGCCGATCAGGACGGCGCCCATCAGGGAGCCCAGAATAGTGGCGATAACCCCGAACAATTTGGAGGCAATGGCAACATCCGCGAGGGAGTGACCAAGTGCCCCGAAGTTTTCGCCAAGATAAAACGGATAGGCAAAGGAGCCCCAGACCGCATCCGTGAAACGATAGGTCAGCGCCAGCAAGAGCACGAGCAGAGCGCCCCAACGCAGACGAAATATCAGATCCATCATGGGGTCAAAGATGGAGCGGAACAGAATGCGCTGGAGCGCCTGGAACTTCGTTTCCGGCCCAGCCTGAATGGCAACCGTTTGAGGATGCGCCTGTTTGCGAAAGATCAGGAACGCAGAGACCAGCGCCGGCAGGACGACCGTGAAAGCAACAATCCATGGCCCTTCATTGCGCACAAAGGCAGAGCCCGATGCCCCTTCCGGACTGAAGGCCTGGATCACAAACACCATGATCATGCCGAAGGCGATCAGCCATCCGATCCCGATGATCATGATGGCAGGCAGGGTCACTTTCTGCGGCAGGCTCTTGTAGAACGTCTCCCGCGTCTCGCTGCGCACACGGGAAGATTCCGGCTCTGGGGCAAGCAACGTTCCGCCAACCGATAGCAACATGAAGCCAGCAACCATCAGAAAGACGATGACCCAGCCGGCATGTTCCGCAATCAGCAATGCAAAGAAGCCCGTCACGAAACCCGCAGATTTGTAACCAAGCTGGTAGAGCGCCGACATCATGTCCTTGTCGACATCAGACCTTGCCACTTCGATGCGCCAAGCATCCAGAAGCAAATCATGCGTAGGCGAAAGCAATGTGATGAGAAAAGCGCCAAAGGCAACCAGCGCCATATTTTGTGTAGGGTCTGAGAAGGCAAACAGCGCGAGCAAGGCCGCAAGGGCAATTTGCAACACGAGAAGCCATGACCGCCGCGCGCCTAGACGCTCCAGAAATGGAAACGGGCGCGGGTCCTGAAACAGGGGAGCCCAAAGATATTTGAACGCATAGCCCAGCGTAACGAGAGAGAGCACACCAATCGTGGCCGGCGTGATGCCCACCTCCGTTAACCAGGCATTCAGCAGACCCAAGGTCGCCCCCATGGGCAAGCCGGCTGCAAAAGCCAACAGGGTCATCGCCACCATCCGGCGATCCTTCATCGCCTTCAGAGCACGCACGGCACGCGGGGGCTGTTTGATCGGCGGCTGCGTCGCAGGTGTCTCGCTCATGCAGCGCCTTCATGCGGCTGTACGCGCGTCCAGTTCAGGGCAAGTGTACGCAGAGCTTCCGCATCCAGCGGCTTGGCAGCCACAGCATTGGCACCTGATGTCAGCGCCTGGCGCTCAATATCAGGATTGATTTCGGCAGAGACGGCAATCATGGGCACATCAGACCCTGTCTCACGAATGCGACGCATGGCTTCAAAGCCATCCATGATCGGCATCCTCAAATCCATCAAGATCAGCACAGGATTCATGTCCATGGCGGCCTCCACTGCTTCGCTTCCAGTCGACGCGACTGTGACGGCAAAACCAGCCGATTCCAAGGCACGCCGTGCGATCAGCGCATTCACTGGATTATCGTCTGCAATCAGGACAAGGCCAGCGCCGGTTTCGGTTTCCGGCTCATCAATGGCCTGCTCGCCCGATTTCACGACATAGATACGTTCTGCCACAGAAGACGCCCGCAAGGGACGAACCAGCCAACCCGCACACCCCAAATCACGAAAACGACCGATGGCTCCCCTGTCCTCCGGCCGCAGAACAACCAGAGAAGGCTTTTGCCGCGCAAAGGACTTGACCAATGCCTCGCGCACATCAGCGCCAATCAGCAGGATATCTATCTCTGGAGCAACTTCCCCGCCACTGGGATCAACCAGCAATACTCGCGCAGATGCAGCCGCCAGCGCGACAGATGTCGACAGTGTTGTGGCCGGGGGCAAACCCACTAGCCCGACCGTGACACCCAGCTCTGGCAAATCATGGGTCGGTGGCATGTCGGCCCGCTCGAGCGGCAGGAACACCGAAAAGGCCGTGCCAAGACCCAGTTGGCCCGTGACATCGACACGTCCGCGGAGCAATTCGGTCAAGCGCTTCACAATCGCAAGGCCGAGACCAACGCCGCCATCCTTGTAGGCGTCTTTCGTACTCGACTGATGGAAAGCATCAAACAGGCGCTGGCGGTCCGCCTCGGCGATCCCAGGTCCGGTATCTATGACGCGGAACTCCAGACCGTCATCCAGTGACTTGATGTCCAGAAGCACACCACCCTGCCGTGTGAATTTCAGCGCATTCCCAACCAGATTGAACAGGATCTGACGAATGCGCCCAGTATCCCCCACATAGGTCGGCATAGGCGTTGGCAGGATACGCGCGGCAAGGTCCAGCCCGGCGGCATGCGCCCGCGGGCTCAGCAGTTCAATCACTTCCCGGCCAAGACGAGCCGGGCAAAAGCTCTCGCGCTCTAATTCGACCGCAGACGCATCAAGGCGCGCATAGTCGAGTACATTGTTCAACAGCTCCAGCAAACGGGCTCCGCTCAAACGGATCGCCTCGGCATATTCACGCTGGGCTGGCGCAAGATCTGTTTCAAGCAGAAGAGAGACTGTCCCAAGAATACCATTCAGTGGGGTGCGAATCTCATGGCTGGCCGTGGCCAGAAAAGTATCTTCCGGCTTTGAGGCAGGTGGAGAGGAATTTGGCGTGTCTGTCATATCGACAAAGGCCTATTCCAAAGCCTTTAGCATTCATTTAACTGGCAGTGTTTGCAGATATTGCTACGGCTGCCTCAGTGACAGTAGCCTCCGGCAAGGCCGGTGGCCTGTGGCGGTAGGAAAGCGCTTCGGCTACATGTAATCTCCGCACAGCTGTCGCCCCTTCCAGGTCAGCAATGGTACGCGCCACTTTCAGAACGCGGCTATAGCCCCTGGCCGTAAGATGAAGACGCTCTGCCGCTTGCCGCAACAAGGCAACACCAGCGTCATCCGGTACTGCGTGCCGCTCCAATTCCGGCAATGGCGCATCGGCGTTCACCGGTCGGCACGTGTCACTGACCACCTCACTGAACCTTTCGAACTGAATGTCGCGAGCCCTACTGACCCTTTTACGCACTTCTTCAGTACCTTCTGTCGGCGCTGGCAGGGTCAGGTCAACAGCCGTGACCGGCGGCGTATCATAATAGATGTCGATCCGGTCCAGAAACGGACCAGACAAGCGCGCCTGATATTGCTGTGCACATCGAGGTCCCCGGCGGCATGCTGCGGCGCCAAGGCCTCCCCCACATCGACAAGGATTCATGGCAGCGACCAGTTGGAACCGGGCGGGATAGCGCACATGACGATTTGCCCGCGCAACAACCGCCTCCCCTGCCTCAAGCGGTTGGCGCAAGCTATCGAGAACCGTGGCCGAAAATTCCGGCAACTCATCCAGAAACAAAACGCCATGGTGCGCCAGTGAAACCTCTCCCGGTTTCGCCTTGATGCCCCCACCAACCAACGCCGCCATGGAGGCCGAATGGTGTGGTGCCCGGAAAGGTCGCTTTCTGGACAAGCGACCGCGCTGCAGCAATCCGGCCACGGATTGTATCTGTGATACCTCGAGCAACTCTCGCGCAGAAAGTGGAGGTAACAAGCCAGGCAGACGCTGCGCCAGCATGGACTTGCCCGACCCTGGCGGCCCGCAAAACAGCAGATTATGCCCCCCCGCAGCCGCGATTTCCAAGGCACGCCTGGCACCTTCCTGTCCTTTGACATCACGCAAATCAGGACCAGTCGTATCTGTCGCAAGTTCCCCCGGCTTGGGCGGCGCAATCACAGCCCGGCCGGTAAAATGGTTGATCAGGGCAATCAGACCCGGCGCCGCGATGACCGCGCCGCCAGCCCAAGCCGCCTCCGCACCGCATATCTGTGGGCAGATCAATTGCAAATCCATTGCCTCAGCAGCCATGGCTGCGGGCAAAACACCCAGCGTCTCCCCCAATGTGCCATCCAGCGAGAGTTCGCCAATCGCCGCATACCCCTCCAGTTGATCGGCAGGCACAACCCCCATCATTGCGAGAATGGCCAATGCTATGGCGAGGTCGTAATGGCTGCCCTCCTTGGGCAGGTCGGCAGGCGCCAAATTGACGATGATGCGCTTGGGTGGCATGGCGAGGCCGAGAGAGGCAAAGGCGGCGCGAACTCTCTCACGGCTTTCCCCCACCGCCTTGTCCGGCAAGCCAACGACATGAAAGGCCGGATTCCCGCTAGTCATCTGCACCTGCACATCGACAGGCTGGGCCTCAACGCCTTCAAACGCAAATGTTGTAACCCGGCAGACCATCGCAACCCCAGTTCGTCTAAACCAGAGGTTAACAATTAAATTCGAACAAATAAAGAACAAAAATATCAAAAAATTGAAATAGGCCTTATGCGCGCTGAAGAGATACCGCTTCCAGCGCCTTGTCCAGAACATCCAGCCCCGCCCCGGCCCTTGGGGCCAGTTCGGATAAGGTACGCCGCCAAAGCCGCGCGCCGGCCCGGCCATTGAACAGGCCCAGCATATGCCGTGTCATCGCATGCAGTCCCACACCTTCCTGCAACCGCGCCGCCATATAAGGCCGGTAGGTTTCGATGGCGTCAAAAGGCGAAACAGGCTCGCCATCCGCATACAGAGTGGCGTCAACTTCGCCGAGAATCGCCGGCGTCTGATAAGCGGCCCGCCCCAGCATGACGCCGTCAAATTCTTCCAAATGCTGCTGGCAGGCTTCGAGTGTCGTAATGCCACCATTCAGCAGAATGGTCAGATCCGGCCGCGCGGCCTTCAGCTTTGAAACAAGACCATAATCCAACGGAGGCACTTCACGATTCTCCTTGGGGCTGAGCCCTTTGAGCCAAGCCTTCCGCGCGTGCACGGTAAACACATCGCACCCCGCTGCGCTGACCTTCTCAACAAAACCGAACAGGGTTTCTTCTGCAGGCAGATCGTCAATTGCAATGCGGCACTTCACCGTTACGGGAATGGAAACCCTAGCGTGCATCGCGCTGACACATTCCGCCACCATATCCGGCTGAGCCATGAGACAGGCCCCAAAAGCGCCGGACTGCACACGATCTGACGGGCAACCGCAATTGATGTTGACCTCATCATAGCCAAAGGCTTCGGCAATGCTGGCCGCTTCGGCCATCTTTGATGGCTCATTTCCCCCAAGCTGCAGTACCAAGGGATGCTCCGATTCTGAAAATCCGATCAGACGTTCGCGGTCTCCATGGATCACCGCATCAGCGGTTACCATCTCCGTCCAGAGCAGCGCGCGCCTGGACAGGCACCGGTGAAACGACCGGCAGTGCCGATCCGTCCAGTCCATCATGGGGGCGACGGAGAACCTGTAAACCTGATCTTGTTTCATATTTCCCCGGTATTTCAGGACTCAAGCGTAACAGTGCGACATAACGGGAGCACCTTGCGGGGGCTTTTAGCGGATTCACCTGACCGATGTACATAACAGACGCACTTTATGGCCCGGCAAGCCAAGCCCATGAACAGGAACGCCTGAAAAAATGTTCTCAAGCCATAGTGGCGAGAAAATCCCTGGTGCCCAGAAGAGGACTCGAACCTCCACTCCCTTGCGAGAACTACGACCTGAACGTAGCGCGTCTACCAATTCCGCCATCTGGGCACGGGATCGGAAGGCGCCGATGTATAGGCTGTTCCCGGTGGCGTCAACGGGAAATCCCATAAGCTTTTTGTGCATTCTGCTCATTCCAGCAGATCCTCGCTGGAAGCACCCCGGCAAACCGGGCAACAGCAAGCAGGAGGATATCAGGGGAGCTGCCTGATTGTTCTGAAACGCCCTCCTATAAAGGCTGAGAAGTACCTTGCTGTTCAGTGCGTACGGGGGAACGGGGGCCGAGATTACCGTAGACGGGGATGAATATGTCTGCTGGGCAAACCGATATCCTTGGCGTCACTGGCACCAGACCAGTAATCGACCAAAAGCGCATCCGTCATGCGCCGCATCACTTTCTCTGCGTCCTACACATCAAGCTTCTGATCGAGATGCAGGCGCCACCATGTCTAGAAAGCTACGGTGGCTTCCACAGCAGCAAAAAGGATCTTATCCTTCACAATTGCTTCCGACAGCATGACCTGGAGCGTTACGCGCTCCATTTCCAGCGTACCGTAGTATTTCTCCATCAGGAAGGGTGATTGAAAGCGCCGAAGATTGGCAGACACACGCATGGAAAAATCTGCTCATAAATTTCGGCACGCCAACTGATCAGAGCAGACAGGTTTCCCCTCCAGTCAGGTGCCGTGAACGGGGCCTTTGCTTTCGCCATGGTTCCGCAGTGACAATTTCTGACGTCTCGCCATACAGGCTATCCATATCCTCAAAATAGCGGAACACTGTTCTGAGACCTACACCGGAGCGCTCTGTCACACCCGCTGCGCTTGGGGAGATATCCCCTTCCTGAATAAGGGCGAACATGGCTTCGATAATTTGCGCCCGGCTTCTTTCGCTACGCTGGCGACGTCCATCCACCTTTTCGCCCGCGGCATGTGTCTGGACAGTCTTGGTCACCTAGCGCCCTTTTATTCTCTCAACTTTGTCTTTTCCTCGGCAGGCTAAATATCATGCCATCTTCAGACATAATGATCTTGTCATAAGATATGCCACGTATCTTTTGTGAACACTCCGTATCATAGTGTAGACGACAGAGGCGGGATCGTATGGCAGAAACCATCCGCCTGGCGTCGTCCTCTTTTTTACGGGTCTTTCAAGGGTCAGGATGCGTCGACGAGGGCGAGGCTCATCTCTGCAACTTCATAGACTCGGAGGCCATCCCGCCAGAGGCTACCGCGCGCTGTCGCAACGACGCGGTCTTCCTGTTGCTCAATTGAGGTGATTTCTATCACGGTGACTACTTCTTTCTTGTCAGGCGTGACCTGACCACGATAGCTCCATTGCACAGGGTGATCGCTGGCAAGTGTCTCGAATCTCGGCTTGGCTATATTGCTGTGCAGACCTTTCAACAGCATGGCCCTAGCCAGCAATTGCGCGAGCGCGTCCAGCCCAAGAGAACCAGGCTGCACCGGGTCTTGATAGAAATGAGCCTTGAAGTACCAGGCGTGAGGATCGACGGCCTGACGTCCACGGATCAAGCCAAGCCCCGCCTCACCGCCTTCTGCGTCAAAATAATCAACATCATCCAGCATGCAAAGCTGCCCCTTTGCCAGCAAGGCTTGATCGTCTTCCACGACAACAACTTTGGAAGGCAGAGCGTAAGCTGAACTGAAATGCGGCTTGTTAGACAGTCCCGCCTGACGGGCCAATGCTCCCGACGGGAAAAAACCAAACTGCGTCTTCAGATCCAGCACTCTCTCCCCTGACTTACACAACACAGTGACGTCAAAGGACACAATTGTCATAGGGCCGACCCGTGAGAAACCCGACAGACTACTCTCGATGACGAGCGTTTTGTCCCCTGGAAAAACTTCCCTGTAGAGATGGCCATTGCCCTCAAGATTGCGGAATTTCAATGCGCCAGACAGGGCAAATCCGCAGTGACTGGCCAACCAGCCACATGGCTGAAGGGCAATTTCCGACAACACCGCAAATGGCATAGCTCCATTGCCATTGTCCTGGAAATACCATGCCTGCGGAGGAATATCATACTCACAGCGCACCGCCGCGCCGACCTCCTGCACGCCGGGTCGTGTGGAGACCTCCATGACGCGCGTCATCATGTGATAAGGTGGCTGCGGAAGCCTCGGCACGATCCCCTCATGATCAAACCGCGTATACATGTCTCCGAAGGCAGCCGACGGCGCACCATTCGCGCAATCCAGCAGAGCCGCATAGTCTCCCCGGCTTTCCTGCTGTGGCCCAATGCGGCGGGGTTGCCTGTTCTGTCTTGGAGCAGGCCAGGTGCGCCTCAGACGCAATCCGAAACGGGGACAGTGGAACACTTTCTTACCGTCTGAACTCGCCAGCAACGTCGCATAGATTTCCGGCGTATCTCCATCAATAATTTCATCAATGAAAACTTCATATGCCAGATCATGGACCTGGTCTGGAATAACCTGCCCCCGGCAAATGAATTGCGCCGTATGCCCAGGCACAGGCTCAAAAACATATCCATCACGCTCAAGCGTTAGCCCTGCCGCCGCCGCGTAAAACTCCATGGCCTGAACCGCTGCCTCGGCCATTAAGGTTCCGGGCATGCAGGGATCTTCATGGAAGTGGCCTTGATAGAACCAGATATCGGCAGGCACCGCTGCGCGCGCCTTCAGATACCCCCTGCCCCAAGGCCCCCCCTTTGGATCAAATATTTCGACATCATCGAACAATTCCAGCTTGCCATCCGGAAGACAGGCAGGGCGCGACTGCGCAGCCGCAAGTTCGAACCCCTCCCCAAAGCAGGCATAAATATCCCCTTGGCGAAAGGCATCGAGATCCGCCGGCGAAAAAGCTTTTTTCCGGCTAGCCTGCTCCGCAGGGAAAGGGTTTACCTCTACCGTGGGCGGACCATCCCGCTCAGCTGACCAGACAACACCTTTTCCTGCCGCCAGCTCTGCATCACTGAAAAAGCCTGCCTGACCGTTGCGGACCGAGAAAACAGGTCTGTTGCCGATGCAACAGTCATACTGGAAGAAAAACATGCGAACATCCGCCAGTGTGGCATGGCCGGTAATCTCGATCTGGAAGCGCAGTGTATCGCCGGGCTCCGGAAATCCGCCCTCATGGAAGGTGATCTCACACCCCAAAAGTCGGTAAACGCGCTCATCCTGATTGCGAAAGTCAGCGCCCATCCAGCCAATAAGAGTGAGGTCTGCCTGACCGCACTCAATCAGCGGCCCCGGCCTTATCCGCCCATCATGCATGAACCACTGATCAGCACTCAGATCTGTTTCAGTCCAGATAACGCCCTTTGACTCAATGCCGGGCTCTGCATCTATCCCGGTGATACGGTCCACCAGTAGCAAGGGCGGCGCAGGCAAACGCACCTGACGGGCATACGCATCTTGTTGACGGAACTGCTCTCCGAAAAAGTCAGACATTTTCCCGCGGGTGGACGCCTCAATCGCCTCATATTCCCAAGAGGGTCCACAGGGCGAGCGCTGCAACAAGGGCTCTCCCCCACTCACCACCTTTTTCGGATCCGGCAATGGCCGATCCTTTGGGGGCGGTGGAAAGGCAATTAAACCTTCTAAGTGAGAAACAGGCTTGGCTTTCGGATAGCAGCAAGACGGCTGCTGTGGCGCGATCCGCAAAACAGCACAATGCGCCAACTGCGGAACCACGGGGCGCGCATAGGGCACCTCCCGCGTGACAGACCATTTCTCTGGTCGCGGCAACGCATTGGACCGGGCTTCGGCCAAGGCTTCTTCTACCCGCTTCATTCGCACCTGACGGCCTTCAGCAAACAGTACGCTGGCCAGTTCCGCCACCTGAGCAAGATCAGAAGACTCAATCCTGTCTGTGGCAACAGCGGTGAAAGGCTTGTCTTTCAGGATATACGGCAAGGACTGGGTCAGCGTATCGCGAGGCCCCAACTCAACAAATGTCCGTACACCATCCTGCCAGGCTTGAAGAACCGTCTTGGGAAAGTCGACCGTATCGACAGCCTGACGGGTCAGCATGTCCGCGACCGTCTCACTATCTGGTGTGTAGGTCCCATTCACGGCATTAGCATACAGGCGCACTTTAGGGCCAGAATGAACTTTGCGCGTATGCAATCTGCGCCAGGTTTCCTCAAACGGCTTCATGGCTTTTGCATGCACGATCAAATTCTGGTGCATCTTAGCGCCAGATCCACGCCCCAACGCATCGCACACGCTGCGACAGGCCTCTGAAGGGCCGCCAATCATACAGTCGCGGTCGGAATAAATGATCGTAATTTCCACGCCGGGTTGGCGGGCAATCTCTCTACGCACATTTTCCAGTGATGCCTGCACGCGCCAATTGCTCCAGTCAGAGGGAACATTTGGGCCCCAGGCCTCTCGTGCTGTTTCAAAGTCGCCACCAAGATGGCGCTCATACATTGCCGCATCAGAAATCTCATCCAGCAGAGCGCCCGGATCATCCCAAAAGCCGAATGCAAACAGCGCATTGCTCTCGCCCAGCGACAGCCCCAATGCCGCCTGTGGTTTGATACCTAATATGCCCATCAGCAAGAACGCATGAGCCTGACTGATCAGTGTACCCGCACATAATTGCTCAAACTCGCTGAGGCTGGAGCGCATCAGCAATGGAGCAATCTCCTGCGCCTTGTCCAAACCGGACAGTTTCTGGCGCAGGTCCGGGAAAGCCATCAAAAGACCGCGCCCCATCCTGGGATAGACGGCGGCAGAGCCGGTGAACATGAAGGCCAATTCCCCTTTGGCCTTGCCTTCGCCAAAGTGTACGCCGTCTCCGGAAGGCGCCTCACCGCGCGACAGATATATCTGCGCTTCTGTCTTCTTTGCTTCCAGTTCCTCTGCGGAGGACGCCAGCAATGCGATGCGACAGGCACCTCGTCCGCCGGTTTTGCCCGATGCGACTTTCGTTGCCAGCGCATCCTTGTCCTTGCCTGCAGCCCAGAACAAATACGGCGCGGGCCTGAGGGGATCTCCGACAGTCCGCGGCGATGCAGGCAGGAACTCGGCATAGCCTGCGGAATTGACCGCCGTCTCCGCCACACCAATTCGCAGAGTTTTCTTTGAACTACCCAGATCCGGCATCGCGCCGTCATCCGAAATCTTCAATCCGCGTGCAGACGCCAGAGCTTCCACAGCCATGCAGAAAACAGTGTCTGCGCAGGGCGCATATCCATAGGCATCTTGGAGGGATGTCGGTCGACTGGCCGGTGTCGCCTTCCAGAACACACCCGGTACAATTCCCAAATGTGACGAGTCAGAATCGGGAAGATCCTCCACACGTTTCAGGATCAGGGCCGCAGCCTGATCCCCCGGACACTCCGTCAACCCCATATTAGACAAGGCCATGGCCCGGACAGGCTCGGTGGCAAAATCAGCGGCGGCAACAATGGCCGTGTCGATGGTCCCATTGCGCAAGGCTTCAATCGCCAGATCCAGCGCCGCCAACCCTGATGCCGCATCCGCCGAGACGGAAAAGCCCATGCCGTGATAGTCTTTGGCATAGGTCAGTCGGTTTGCCGTCATGTTGGCCATCGCGCCGAGTACCGTGGCTGCACTTAAGAAAGGCGCAATGCGATTCTGCATTTCGGCGAGCCTAGCCGCACCCGCAGCGCCGCCGACCAGACCAGCAAGCCGTTCCCGCAGCAGCCAGCGAGCAGAATCCGCGGCGCACCCTATGGCCGTAAAAACGCCTGTGCGCCCCTGATCGACATCCCCTGCCGACGCCAGAGCCTCTTGCACAACATCCAGAATGGCCAATTGCTGAGGTTCTGCCTCTGCAAGGTCCCTTGGGGGGGTACGGGCACTGATGGCATCCGCGCCAATATTTTGACAGGGTTCGGACGGCTTCAGAGGATGATTCATAAGCCGGCGGAGCACCGCCTCACTCCCCCTATCCTGACCCGCGAGCAGCCCCGTTGCGACGAGCGCTATGTCCCCGTCATAGGGCTCTGGCAGTCTCACCTGGAACTGCTTTTCGGCTGGGCTGTATTGCTCAAGAATCAAATGCGCATTGTTTCCGCCAAATCCAAAATTGCTGATGCCTGCGAGACGCGGCCCCTCAGGCCAGACTTCTTCCTGCTGAATGACTCTCAAACCCGATGCACTGGCTGGCTCAATCAGGCTCCCATCTATGGGGGTGGCAGGCAAAACTCCGTGCTCGAAAGCGGACGTCATCTTAAGAACGCTGGCGAGGCCTGCAGCGGTGATCAAATGACCCGTATTCGCTTTCAGCGACCCGATGGAAAGTGCATCACCCCGCTGAAACATCTGCGCAGAGGCGAGTAATTCCACACTGTCTCCTGTTGGTGTGCCGGTTGCGTGACATTCAAGATATGAGACGCTGTCAGGAGACACACAGGACATGGCATATGCCTGACGCATTGCTTCCAGCTGCCCTTCCCTTGATGGGGCCAGTAGGCCTTTCCTGCGTCCATCATTCGACAGGCCAACCCCGCGAATAACTCCGTAGACCTTATCGCGGCGCGTAATGTCACTCAGCCGTTTCAGTACGACTGAAACAGCGCCCTCTGACGGGACTAGGCCATCCGCCCCCTGCACGAAAGGTCTCGATGTTCCCGTCGGGCTAAGAGCCTTTAGGGCATCGAAGCCGATATGCAGGATCAGATTATCTGCCGCATTCACGGCCGCAACAACGGCATAATCGAGCTGACGCGATTGCAAGCGACGGCAGGCAGTTTCCAACGCATAGAGCGATGAGGCACAGGCCGCGTCCAGCGAGAATGCCGGTCCGCCCAGCCCCAAAACCTGGGAGATCAAGCGGGCCGGCAGCGCAGAATTAAAGGCACTTTCAGGTGCGCCAGAATTTTCCCCTGACCAGACAGACGCGGCATATGCCGCATGCGCTGCACTGGGATAAGAGAGATTGGCCACGAACACGCCCGTTTTGGCACGCCGCGAGCGTGCAACCCGCGCATCCTCCCATGCCTCTATCGCCGCATGGACAGGCCATGCGCAGACGGGGTCAGACACGACAGATGTGCGATAAGCTTCCGGAATACGCTCCGGGTCAAAAACACTCTCAAACCCCTCGACCAGACCAGAAACATACCCCTCATTTCGCTCTGCAGACGCGCCTTTTAGTCTCCGCGCAGGCACAGGCCCATAGACGATCTGCCGGTCACGTACAATTTGCCAGAGGGCATCAGGCGTCAACGCACCAGGCAGTACACAGCCCTGACCAACGATTGCGATGGGTTCAAACCGGCAAGTGCCTGTCATGATGTCCACTCGTCTCCGATAACCAATTCTGTTTCACTCGGCTCACCGAACAGGATTTGATCGGCAAAGATTCGGGCCCCGTCTTCCAGACTGATCAGTTGAATGCCGCGCTGGGCAAAATGCGCCGCCAATGTGTCATCCACCATGCCGCCTTCCCATGGCCCCCAGCAGAAGCTCTTCACAATGGCATCCGACAGCTGATGGGACAGCTCACGCGCCACCGCATTCAGCCAGGCATTGGCCATGGCATAATCACTCTGACCCACATTGCCGAATACAGCCGCAGCAGATGAAAAAAGGCCCACATGCCGTAGCCGGGAGATATCCAGGCAAGCCAGAATGCTCAACAAGCCCTCGACTTTCGGGAGGAAGACGCGTTGCACGTCTTCCGGTGTCTTCTTGTCGGCGAGACTATCCGCCAGGACGCCGGCCCCATGGATGAGCCCCGTAACCGGACCATATTGCGCAACGGCATCCTGCATGGCATGCTTTAGCCCATCGGCATCGGATACATCCGTCCTCAGATAAACCGCCTCGGCTCCCGCTGTTTCAATGGCATTAAGGGTCTGCCGGATTTCAGCGCTGGCCAGCAAGACTTTTGCCTGCCTGTCTATGTCTGGTAATGCAGGCTTCAGACCCCGCGCCTTTGCATCCTGTATCAGGGCCATTCGCAGTGACTTGATATCCGTCATCACGGGCAGATGCTGAGGCCACTCCACAATCGGAGACCGCCCAGCCAACAGGAAGACCGAATCGGGCTGCATTCGCGCCAGACGGCTGACACAAGAAGCTGTAACCCCCCTGCCCCCCCCAGACACGAACCAGACATTTCGGTCACTCTGCGCACATCGGGACTGGAGAGAAGCGCCCGAGACTTTCAGCTCATACGCATGCTGTCCCGCAAAGATGACATCTCCAAACCCCGAAGACAGCGCCTGAAGAATGCCGGGGAAGTCAGCGTCTCCACGCCCCTCAAGCGACCAGGTCACAATATCCGTACCCGGCCATTCCTGCGAGAGGGTTCTGGAGAGCCCCTGCAAACCCGAGAGGTGCGTCAGCTCATCGGCCTGCGCTCGCTCAAGAAGGATCAGCTTACGCCCTTCATGTTGCAGTCGCCGACAGGTCTCGAGAACCCGCCAATGGCGCTCTGTAATCGGCTCCTCGCTCAATCCTTCGGTCATGATAACATATGCCGCATTCACCGCTTGGGCACTGTCTTGCAGACAAGCTGTGGCGCCTGCATCCCGCAGTGTCTGAACAAGGCCAGAAGCCAGCTCAGGCGCACCCTCGGTGACAGAGATTATCCCCAGCTCTTGCATGGGATGGCCTTGCCCTATAGCGCTGCAAGGCTGAAGCGAAACTACTCTCACACGGCTTTGATACTCTGGTTCAGTCGGTGCATCCGCAAGGGGACGGGAGAACGCAGGCGGCGTTCCGCCGTCCCTTATCTGAAAAAATCGGCAATCGCCCGGATCGTTCGAAGTTCCGTCAGCTCTTCCGGATCCACCTCTGGCAATTCCGGATACTGATCTCTCAAGGATGACAGAATCTCGACCTGCTTGATGGAGTCCACACCCAGCTCGCCTTCAAGGTCCATGTCGTCTTCGAGCATATCCTCCGGATAGCCTGTTTTTTCCGCAATGAGCGCACGCACTGAATCAGCCGTTACACCGCCCGTAACCGGCGCGGACGCATTAGAGACCGGCGCCATGATAGAGGGCTCCGCGGCTCCGTTTTTTTGCGACGAAGCACCAATGCCTGCGCCATCAATCATCTCGGCGATTGCGGCGATGGTGCGCAATTCGACCAATTGCTCAGGATCGATTTCCGGAAGCGCCGGAATGCGCTCGCGAATTGTCGACAGAATTTCGACCTGTTTGATGGAATCTACACCCAACTCGCCTTCAAGATCCATATCGGCTTCCAGCATATCTTCCGGATACCCCGTTTTCTCCGCAATGATACCTCTTACCAGACCCAACGAGTCATCATTCGAGACATTTTTGATTGCTTGCACAGCAGCGGGCTGAGGTGCGCGGGCTATAGGCTTCGCAACCGGCTCGGCCGGTGCCGCTGGTTTAGCAGGCACGGGTGGCTGCACAGAGGTATAGCTTCCATTCGGGCGTCCGCTTGGCACAGGCGCTGGTGCGTGCGGGACCACTGGCGCAGGAAGTGCCGCAGGAGGCCGCGGCGGCGTTGAAGGCTGATGTCCGGCCACGCCAGCAATCTGCCCTGCCACATTCAGGAAAGCTGTGTGCGCGCTTGTCATTACCGACATGTATTCAGAATGCCGCAGGGACATCTCTGAAATGATCCGATCTGAAACGGTTGCAGGCGCAGCACTCATGGCCGGTTCGCCGGAGGCAGATATGGAATGAGCAGGAGGAGTATCTTTTGTCATGAGAGGAGAGCCTGTCTGTTCTGGAAGGGCAGTTTTGGGAGCCGGTACAGCTTCACGCACCGGTTTGTGAATATTCGGCGCAGCCTTTCCAGCCGCACCTATTTCAGGAGGATAAGGTTTCTTGTAATTGGCGCCTGAGATCATCACGGCATGTTTTGATGGCGCTGGTTTTTCCGGTTGAGGCGGAAGCCCCTCGAACAGCTTCACAAAGTCCAAGGAGACTCCTGAGACGGCTAGCGTCGCGGATGCTGCCAGGAACTGGTTCACACCATTGCGTCGCTTGTGATCCAGCGACACAGCAAGATGCTCCTTGTCCTGCAGGATATTTCCCACAAGACCTGACACAACAGAGCCCGGACCAATTTCAACGAAGATCCGCGCGCCTGCCGCATGCATCGCTTCGACTTGTTCCCGGAAGCGCACGGGCTGCACCAATTGCCCGGCAATGAAGTCTGGCAACTCAGCCACCTTGCACGCATACTTTCTCGCGGTGGCATTCGCATAGACATCCAGTTTCGGGCTTCGCAGTTTCTGCTTCGCCAAAAGCTTGGCGAACGGCGTAACAGCCTCTGCAACAATTTCCGAATGGAAGGCTGTGGCCACTGGCAAGCGCCGCGCCTTGAAGCCAGCCTCGTCACAAGCCTGTTGCGCAGTCTCAATCTCCTCGACAGTACCTGACAACACAATCTGGTCTGGTGCATTGTCATTGGCCAGCACGACGGACAGCCCGGTTTTCTCAATCAGCCCATTGATTGTGTCCGCATCGGTCTGCACGGCCAACATCGCGCCTTCAGATGCACTGGCCGCCACAGCCATCTGCGCACCGCGCTCTGCAGACACGGTCAGGGCCGTATCAACATCCATGACACCAGCCTGATGCAGAGCCATGATCTCACCAAAACTGTGTCCGGCTGTCATGTCCGGCTGCAGGCCCAGGGTATCCAGCAGCGCAAGCTGCGACAGCGCCACAGCAGCGATGGCGGGCTGAGCATGCTGCATTTCTGTCAGCCGCTGGGTCTGCGTTCCGAAATCCAACTGGTCGAACGCGTTGGGCGGAAAGGCCAGTCGGTCAAGGCGCAGGTCACCCGTCCTCTTGTGACCTGCGGCACGATCCCAAATCTCACGCGCAGCCGGGAAAGCCATTGCAAGATCGCTCCCCATTCCGACATATTGGCTGCCCTGCCCCGAGAACATGAAAGCCACTTTACCCTCAACCGGCGGGTCGAGAGACGCTGCGCAATCCTGCTTAAGTGGCCGCTTGCCAACTTCTCGGGCCTCAATCTGGCCAGCCAGCGCAGCGCCCTTGCCAATCAGATCAGCCGGGTTTTCTGCTATGATCGCGGCCCTTGCCCCGGCTCTAGCGTCAAACCCCTCATGCGTACGGCAGGCACGTAGCGCGAGATCGGCTTCGGGCACTTCACAGCACACGGATTTGATCGACGCCGCCAGTTCCTCAGGCGTCTCTGCAGAGAACAGGAACAGCTCTGCCGGCAAAACCCGATATGGCCGCACCGCACGCGCGCCGACATACTCTTCAAGGGTCACATGGAAATTGCTGCCGCCAAACCCAAAGGAACTGACTGACCCACGTCGCGGCCGCTTTGGCGGGCTGATCCAGGGACGCGGCTCCGTATTCAGATAGAAGACCTTGCTGTCCTTGATAACATCGGCGGGTTCTTCAATCTTGATGGTGGGCGGAAGCACTTTGCGGCTCAGCGCATTGACCATTTTCACCAGGCTGGCCGAGCCCGCCGCGGCCTTTGTATGTCCTATCTGGGATTTGATGGAGCCCAGCGCGCACCATGGGGTTTCGGCGCCTTCCCCGAAGACAAGATGCAGGCCGTCGAGCTCGGCCTTATCCCCGGCACGTGTGCCCGTGCCATGCCCCTCGACAAGGTCGACCGCATCCGGACCATACCCCGCCTGCTCATAAGTCCTCCTCAGCGCCTTTGCCTGACCTTCAGGAACAGGCGCATAAATTGCCGTGCCCTTACCGTCTGACGATGCGCCAATCCCACGAATAACCGCATGGATCGTATTGCCATCACGTTCGGCATCTTCAAGGCGCCTCAGGGCCAGCATGCCGACGCCTTCCCCCAACATCGTGCCATCGGCCTCATTTGAGAAAGGCCGACAATCTCCCGTTGGAGACAGCGCCGGCGTCTTGGAGAAGCACATATACATAAGGATGTCGTTCAGCGCGTCGACCCCGCCGGTCAGCACCATATCACTGTCGCCAAGGCGCAGCTCATTTATGGCGATCTGTAGTGCCGCGAGACTGGACGCACAGGCCGCATCCGTCACCATATTGCTGCCACCCAAATCCAGACGGTTCGCAATCCGTCCCGCAACAACATTCCCCAGCAGGCCCGGAAATGTCGCCTCCTGCCATTCGGCGTAATGCGCCTCAATGCGGCCTGCGATGTCCTGAACCTCATCTTCAACCACGCCAGCATCCCGCATAGCATTGACCCAAGCAGGGCGCTGAAGACGGCCTGCCATGTGCGCGGTCAGCTCCGTCGCAGAGGCGACACCCAAAACGACACTGGTCCGACTACGGTCAATCAGCCCCTTGCTGTCGCGTTCAATATCTTCCAGCGTCATCTGCGCAGCAATCAGGGCCAATAGCTGGGCGGAATCCGTCCCCTGCATGGCCTTGGGCGGAATGCCAAAGGTTACGGGGTCAAAAGCCAGCGGATTAATGAATCCGCCGCGCCGCCCATATGTCTTGTCTGGCGCCTTCGGATCAGGATCATAGTAATCCTCAATCAGCCAGTGGCTGGCGGGTACATCTGATAACAGGTCCCGTCCTTCCATAATATCCCGCCAAAAGCCGGTGACGTCTCCCCTTCCCGGAAAGATCGCGCCCATGCCTACAATGGCGACAGGAATGGCAGACCTGGATGTCATGTTAGTGTGTTCCTCATCACCCTTGCGCGTCACAGGAAATGCCGCGGCTTGAAAGAAAACTCTGTCGGCGGAACAGCAACCCCACAGGCCCGCATCTGTCCTGCGCGGGAAAGATGCGCCGCCCCCTCCATCAGATTGAGGGCAATCTGACGAACTGTTCTATTATTGATCGGCTCAAGAAATGTCCCCGCAGCCCATTCATTGAACGCGCCCTGTGCCGGACCACACCAGATCTGGTAATCCGAGACGCGGTCTTCCTCACCGTCGCGCGCCCATTGAGCCGCCATGAAAAGATACCGCCGCGCCACCAATGCCAGGCGCTTGTTGCCATCTGTCTCGGCACGTGAGGCTTCTTTGGGGTTTGCCTTCTGAATATAGGCACGCGTCTTTTGCCAGGCCGCAGGAAATGACTCGCCCAACACGCCATCCAGCCATTTGCGATCTTCCGTACTCATTGTTTCGTAAGATGCACCTGCCCGGTAAAACGCATGGAGCTTGCGCGCTCGCATCGCAAAAAGGGTTCCACGCTTCAGCACCTGAACCTCAATGCCCTGCTCAAACATATCTGCGGCGGGTGCCATGGTCACATCTGCCGGGCCCGCTTTCGCAAGCAGTTGACGCGCGCGCTCCGACAGTCCGGACTCGACCGCTGCCTGATTGACTGAGCCTGTCAGCACATAAGCCGCGCCCATCTGGAAAGCTGCAGCGACCCCGTGCGGAGTTGCAATGCCGCCGCCCAGGCCAATGCGGATCATGTTGGCGTCGATTCCTGACCGCTCCATCACACGGTCACGTGCGAGACACAGGGATGAAAAGAGCGGGGCCGCAGCCCGATTATCCGTATGGCCGCCGCTATCAGCCTCGGCCGTGATATCCAGCGCGACCGGAACCTGCGCAGCCAGGTCGGCCTGCGCCTCACTTATACGCCCTTCCGCGGCCAATGCCTTGAGAATGTTTTCAGGTGCGGGTGCCATGAACTGCTCAGCCACCTCAGCGCGGGAGACTTTCGCAAAAACATGGTTGGCACGTGTGATGCTGCCATCTTTGGCGCGGGCCAAACCCAAAGCGGTAAAACGCACGATTTCTGGAGACAGGCGCATATAGGCTGAGGCCGACAGCCGGCGCACACCTCGCTCCAGAAACAGGTCGACCACTCTGGCTTCATATCCGGGCTGTTGCGGAGAGTGGATAAGATTGGCGCCCCAGGAAATCTGATCCGGCCCAAGCACGGACTTGACCTCTTTCAGACCCACATCAATCGCATCAGGCTGCAGTCCGGCACTGCCATAAAAACCAACACAGCCACACCGAACTGCCTCGATCACCATGCGCGGCGTGGCAATGCCTCTTGCCATTTCACCAACGACATAATTGAATCGAGCGCCATGCGCCTGTGCAAAGGCCCGATCTCCCAACCATTCGGGATAGATAGGAGGGAAGCAAGTACGCCCCTCCCCCGCCTTTACCGGAATTCCGCTTTCATCGACACAGACCTCTTCCCGCAAGCGGGAGAGAAATTGATCGCCTGAATACCCCATAAGCCTTCTCGCTCACACCAGATTCGAATTCTTCGAATCCTCTAGACTAGACTCAATTATCACCTATCGTGGACCCTATACTCCCAAGAATCACCACAATGCGTGACATCTCTGCAAACAAAGCCCACCCATTAGTCAGCTCTGAACAGAAGCTTATCCCCCAAAGCCAACAAAGCAACCCAAAGTGGATTTATTTCATAAATCTATTTTGCGTGTGCATTTTTCCGGGAAGGTACGACCCATGCATTCTGTAGAAGTGCATGCAAGATGCGCACCACAGAGGGGCCTCAGCTTGACCTTAGTATTGCCATGAAATCGGTATTTCGCAGGGATTATTATCCGGCTTTTGAAACTTGCCAGCACCCTTGCGTCCCTTATTGGGAACCCCTAGTGAACCACTCGGCTATCGTGTCCCAAACCGGCATGCTAGTGACCGGGAAAAGCCGCACCAACGGAACACCGACGTAACAAGGAAACGCCTGCGTGAAGAACTTGAAACATCTCTTGGCTGCGGCGGCCCTAGCACCCATGATGGCAACGGCAGCATACGCCGACAGCAGTGACCGCACCAGCGATTCCACTGTTATGGGATTTGTCGAAAACGTCTATGTTGGCAAATTGGGCCTGGAAATGAAAGGCAAGCTGGATACCGGTGCCGATTCCAGTTCGGTCTTCGCGCGTGATGTCCATATTTACAAAAAGTCTGGCAAGGATGACTGGGTCCGCTTCCGTCTTATCGGGAAGAATGGGCGCACGGTTCGCTACGACCAGAATGTAAGACGCTTCGCTTTGATCAAGCTTAAGAAAGGCGGCACGATTCGCCGGCCTGTCATTCACCTGCCTATTTGCATTGGCGGCGTTAAGGGACTCGCCGAGGTCAATCTGGCGGATCGTGAAGATTTCGAATATGACTTCCTCGTTGGTCGTGAATTCATGGCCTCCCGTATTCTAGTGGACTCGGCATCGACCTTCACCGCCGAAGGCAGCTGCGAAAAAGACGACCGTGAATAGTTTCACCCATACCCGACTGCTCGCCCTTCTGTTGACAATTATCGGGCTGAGCATCTTCGCCACAAAAGTTGTGCGATACGATTACCCCCTGTCGCCGGGTGCCCGCACAACGACGTGGGATTTCGAAATTTATCTGGATTTCGACACCAACAATCAGCCCGTCCGGCTGGAAACCTTCATTCCCTCCAATAGCGAGAGCCGCCGAGTTTCCCAGGAACAGTTCTATAATGGCGCGTTCGGTCTGCGGCTGGATACCAAATCCACTGAAGGTCGCACCGCCATCTGGACCTACAGGTATCCGAATGATCGCAAGGTGCTGCGCTATCGCGCGCGCTTGGTTGGGGAGACCGAAAGCACGCCGCTGCCGGAAGGCATGCATCGCAAGCTGCAACGCGCTGCGCCAGAAACCGAGAATGATCTTGAACGTCAGGCCTTTCTGGTCTGGTCGACCGATCTGCGGCGTCGCTCTGCCGATGATGAATCCCTTGCCGATCTCGTCCTGCAGGAGATCTTCGTGGATGAAGACGTTGATGAGGTCGAGGCCCTGCTCTCGCCTACCCTGCCATCCTCCATTAGCCGACTGGCTCTGGCCCGCGATGTCCTGACCGCCCAAGGTATTCCGGCACGCGTTGCAAATGGTATCTATCTGGACCAGGCTCGTCGCCGCGCCGAGATTCACCACTGGCTGGAATATTATGCCGATGGTGCCGACCATCGGTATTTCCCAGGCCTAGATCCTGAAGAGTTTTTCACGATCTGGCACGGAACGGATGACTTCATCCGCGCCGAAGGCATTTCCGATCTGGACTTGCAGGTAAGCATTGAGCCTGTAAACGCAGCCGTATCTGATGTTGCCCAGCGCGTCGCGCGCGATGAAGGGTCTGCGATGCAATGGTTCGGCTTCAACCGCCTGCCCATCACGACACAGCTTGTCTATCAGGTGATCGTAACCATTCCTGTCGGCATCCTGATGCTGGTTTTCCTGCGCCAGTTCATCGGCTTGCAAACACTTGGCACTTTCATGCCTGTGCTGATCGGGATTGCCTTCCGGGAAACCGCCTTGCTGAACGGCATCATCCTGTTCACGGCCCTGATTGCTCTGGGTCTTGCCGTCCGCTTCTATCTTGAGAGACTGAAGCTGCTACTTGTACCGAGATTGGCAACAGTGGTCGTTTTCATTGTCATCTGTATGGCTGTCGTGGCACAGCTGATGTCAAATACCGGGCAGCGCATTGGCCTTTCGATCTCCCTGTTCCCGATGGTCATCCTGACGATGACAATCGAGCGCATGTCGATTGTGTGGGAAGAATACTCTGCGACAGATGCTATCAAGCAAGGGCTCGGCAGCCTGCTCGTCGCATCCGCTGCTTATCTCGTGATGACCAATGAGACAGTTGAATATTTCATGTTCAACTTCCCTGAACTGCTCCTCGTGATCATGGCGATCTGCCTGCTGATGGGCAAATATACCGGCCTGCGTCTCAGCGAGCTGATCCGCTTCCGCGAACTGGATACGCGCAAATGATTGGGCGTTATCGAGCATTGCGGCGCGCCGGATTGCTCGGGATTAACGAGCGGAATCTCCGCCTCGTCAATGAACTGAATCCGCGCCGCCTGATCCGTCTAGTGGACGACAAGCGGGAAACCAAGCGGCTCGCCATGGCCGCGGGGATTCCCACACCGGAATTGTATGGCGTAATCGCCAACCCGTTCCATATGCGCCATCTGGAATCCTATCTGGACAAGCCGGACGGTGTGGTTATCAAGCCGGCCAATGGCTCACAGGGCAACGGCATTCAGGTTCTTATGGAACCGATGCGCGGCGGGTGGCGCCGGTCAAATGGCCAGCGCGCCCTTCTGGAGGATATCCGGTTCCACGTGAACAATATCCTCTCCGGCATGTACAGCCTCAGCGGCCAGCCGGATGTGGCGATGTTCGAATACCGCGTAAAATTTGACGAGATATTCAATCCGATCTCGTTTGGCGGTGTCCCCGATATTCGTATCATTGTGGTGCGCGGCATACCTGCTGTGGCAATGGTGCGACTGCCGACCGCAGAGTCAGATGGCAAGGCCAACCTCCACAAGGGCGGCGTCGGCGTCGGTCTGGACCTTGTCACAGGCAAGACGCTGAGCGGTATGCAAAATGGCAAGACGACTGACATTCACCCCGATACGGCCAACCCACTGAAGAATTTCTCGGTGCCGCACTGGGACGCGATGCTGGAAATGGCCGCCAAGGCCTATGATGTGACCGGGCTCGGCTATCTCGGCGCTGATATCGTACTGGACAAGGGCAAAGGCCCCCTGCTTCTGGAGCTGAACGCCCGGCCTGGCCTCGCCATCCAGATTGCGAACCGTATCGGCATCCGCCCGCTACTTAATGCGACGCTGGAAGCAGATACCGAGGGCATGGACGCCTTGGCCCGCGTTGAGCTTGCCCGCAAACTTTACCGCCAGAATGTGCCGGAAGTCGTCTAGGTCCTCGCTAGAATTCGTAGTCCGGCAGGGAATTGAAGGCGAGCTTCAAGGCATCGCCCCAACGTGAGGATATAGTCGAGAAGTACGGATCGTTCTCTTCTACCCGACGCTGGGCAGCAACCTTGCACGTATCTCTCTCGATCGTTTGCAAATCCAGCGGCATGCCAACAGACAAGTTCGCCTTCAGTGTAGAGTCGAAAGACACGTAGAGCAGTTTGACCGCCTCTTCGAAGGTCATCTCCGGTCGATAGGCGCGCAGAATGATTGGGCGACCATACTTGGTCTCCCCTACCTGAAAGAAGGGCGTCTCGTCACTGGCTTCAATGAAGTTGCCTTCCGGATAGACCAGGAAAAGGCGCGGGCCGATCCCCGCAATCTGACCGCCGACAATCATGGTCGCGCCAAAGGGAGATTCAGATTCCGGACCATCAGACCCTTGTGTGCGGATCACTTCCTTCAGGGTCTCGCCGACAAGATTGGCTACCTGAAACATGGTGGTTGCGGCCATGATGCTGGGATCACGATCTTCGGGTGCCTTGAGGCGCTCATCCAGAAGGCTGATCACAGCCTGCGTCGTTGCCAAATTCCCTGCAGTCAAAATTGTGATCACACGCTCACCCGGCTTTTCCCAGGTAAACATCTTGCGAAACTTGGAGATGTTGTCGACGCCCGCATTCGTGCGCGTGTCCGACATGAAGATAAGGCCACGATCAAGCCGTAAAGCAACGCAATACGTCACTCCGAATCCCTCCGCAGAAAACCAGCTGTCACTTTACTGTTGTACTTGGATGGATACTACGAGATTTTCCCGTTCGGCCCCATATAGAAGGCCCCGCACAGGCGCCGCGTCTCTATAATCCAGCCCCGTTGCTACGCGGATGTAACGTGCATCCGGGCAGATGCGATTTGAGACATCAAAGCCTGTCCATCCGAGCCCATCGACCCATGCCTCGGCCCAAGCATGGCCAGCCTCCTGTTCAACACGGTCCATCATCATCAGATAGCCGCTGACATAACGCGTTGGGAACCCGAGCAGCCGCGCCGTGGCGATGAACACATGCGCATGGTCTTGGCAGACGCCTCGCCCCAGTTTCAGCGCCTCCTCTGCATTGGTCTCGGCATCAGTGGTATCTGTCTCATAAATAATGGCCTCGCCGATCGCTCCCATCAGTTCGTGCAGAATATTCACATCCTTTGGAGAGGCATCCGGGAAACGGTCTGCCAAGGCGCGGATCTCTTTTCCCGGCGTGGTCAGCTTGGTCGCCCGTTCATACAGCCAGAGCGGGATAAGCTGGTTATGCGCGCCAGAGACGCCAGCGGTATCATGCGTTTCGACCTCTCCCTTGTAGGTGATCGCCACGCGCTCCGCACCCGGCTCGAGAGAGACCAGATCAACGAGATTTCCATGATGGTCGGAATAGCTGACTTCCTTGCGGGCACCATCAAGAACAAGATCCCAGGACAGTATGGATTGTGACGGCAGGTTCTGTGGCCGCTTGCGCACCTGCAGCAGCGCGTAACTCGCGCCGCGCTCATAAGTATATGTGGTCGTATGATCTACAGTCAGGCGCATTGCTTCACTCCATGAACCTGTAGTCTTGCACGATCTGGTAAGACAAGGCGCCGTTGCGGCCCATGAAGTCCGTCAGGAATTCATGCAGTCCATCATGGAAAACGTTCTTGATGGACGCGGCAGTAAGGCGGGCCTCAAGAGACTCTGCCAGATCATGCGATGGCATTCTCTGCCCATATTGAGCGAACAGGCCCTGCAACTGAAAACTGATTGTATCATAACAATAAGCGAGCGATCTGGGCAGGCGCGTGTCGAATATCAGAAAGTCCGCAATGGCCATGGGGGTGATATTGCCACCATTCAGCCAGTGGAACGCCCGCTCTGCTGATGCAGACCGCAAGATCATCTCCCATTGAACATTGTCCAGTGAAGACCCGATCGATGCGCTGGACGGCAGGAGCACATAATACTTCGTGTCCAGAATACGGGCGGTACTGTCGGCCCGCTCGATCATCACACCCAAAAATATGAAATTGTAGATGTCGTTGCGTAGCATTGTGCCCGCCGTCGTACCACGCACCTGCGCGCCCTGCTGACGGATCAGGTTCAGCACTTCCGGCAAGTCAGCCTCTGACGGTGCCCGGCGCAAGGCTTCCTTTGCCGTTATCCAGAAATCATTGATCGACTCCCACATTTCTCGGGTAAGGGCCGTGCGGGTCATCCGCGCATTCTCGCGCGCCGTGTGCAGCGTCGACAGAACACTCACAGGATTACTCCGGTCCCTGAGGACAAAGTCAGCAACCTTGTCCCCTCGGATGACTTCATGCTTTTCCAGATATGCGTCCCGGCACCCGGCCGCCGTTATGACGGAGCCCCACTCTTCCTCTCCCGCCTCGGCACGGGTCAGCGCCATACGGAAACCCGCCTCGACAAGGCGCGCCGTATTCTCCGCTCTTTCCATATATCGGGCCATCCAGAACAGACCCGCGGCAGTTCTGCCCAGCATGGTCTAGTCTCCCTTCAGTACCCAAGTATCTTTGGTTCCGCCGCCCTGGCTGGAATTGACCACCAGAGAGCCCTTCTTCATGGCAACGCGCGTCAACCCGCCAGGTGTTACGTTCACGCCTTCGGGAGAGACAAGCACAAATGGCCGCAAATCCACATGGCGAGGGGACAAGCCGCCCCGCGTAAGAACCGGCACTGTGGACAGCGCAAGTGTTGGCTGCGCGATATAATTGGCCGGCTTGGCCTTCAGTTTCTGACGGAAGGCCGCAACATCCTTCTTGCTGGCCGCAGGCCCGACCAACATGCCGTAGCCGCCAGAACCGTGCACCTCCTTCACCACAAGTTCTTCCAAATGCTCCAACACATAAGCGAGCGCATCCTTTTCAGCGCAGCGCCAGGTCGGAACGTTCTGCAATAGAGGCTTCTGGCCTGTATAGAACTCCACAATGTCCGGCATGTAAGAGTAGATCGCCTTGTCATCGGCAATGCCTGTACCCGGAGCATTTGCAATGGCAATACTTCCCGCCCTGTAGGCGTCCATAATGCCGGCGACACCCAACAGGGAATCAGGCCGGAAATTCAACGGGTCAAGGAAATCATCATCGACCCGGCGATAGAGCACATCAATTGGTTCATAGCCCTGCGTTGTGCGCATAGCGACCCGGCCATTTACGACCCTAAGGTCATGCCCCTCGACCAGTTCGACCCCCATCTGGTCTGCCAGGAAAGCGTGTTCGAAATAGGCCGAGTTATGTATGCCCGGCGTCAGAACCGCGACAGTCGGCCGGTCGCGCGTTACTGCCGGGGCCGACCGCTCCAAAGACTTGCGAAGCGCCATGGGATAGCCGGACACTCTCTCAACCTGAACCTGAGAGAACAGTTCGGGAAACATCTTCAGCATCGTTTCCCGGTTCTCCAGCATGTAGGAGACCCCCGAGGGTGTGCGAGCATTGTCTTCCAGCACAAAGAATTCATTCGGGCCGGTGCGAACAAGATCTATACCGACAATATGCGTATAGATGCTGCCCGGTGGATCAAAACCAATCATCTGCGGAAGAAACGCATCATTCTGACTAATCAGATGCTCCGGAATACGCCCGGCGCGAACAATCTCCTGCCGATGATAGATGTCATACAGGAAGGCATTGATCGCTTTCACCCGCTGTTCAATGCCGCGGGTGAGCTGCGCCCACTCGCCTGCCCCGATAATACGCGGCACAAGGTCAAACGGGATCAGGCGCTCGTCCGCTTCTGTCTCGCCATATACATTGAATGTAATGCCCGTCCTGCGAAAGAAGGTCTGCGCATCGCGCGACTTCTTCAGAAGGGCGTTGGCTGTTCTGTTCTCCAACCACGCACAGTAATCGGAGTAAGGCGCACGAATGCCCTCTCCCTTTCCATGCATCTCATCGAAAAAAATATCATCACTCCCGGCCATCTACTCACCAACGCACAGCTGTCAGATAGGTTCAACCAAAGCATTCTGCGGCGCGTTCTATCCATATGCGCTATGCATTTACGTGCAGACTTATGTGACCGCTGCCCAAGGCTTGCTCAATAAAGCGGCAGAATTGATGATTCCGACCATACAATAAGTCTGTGGGTAATTTCCCCACAGCTCCCCGGTCTCCGGATCGACGTCTTCAGACAGCAAGCCGACATGGTTGCGAGCCGCCAGAACGGACTCGAACATGGCGCGCGCCTCATCCACGCGTCCAACCCTGTAAAGGGCATCAATGAACCAGAATGTACAGGCCGTGAAGGCAGTCTTCGGCTTTCCGAAATCATCTTCCACCTTATACCGGTAGACATGATTGCCTTCTCTCAAATCCCGGTCCACCGCATTGACCGTGCCTATATAGCGCTCATCGGAAGCTGGCAGGAAACCGATCTCCGCCATCAAGAGAACCGAAGCATCCAGGTCCTCTCCCCCGAAGGCCGCAGTGAAGGCACCGATCTCAGGGTTCCACGCCTTCTCCAGAATGGTCGCATGAATGATGTTCGCGCGCTCGCTCCAATATTCCTGTCGTGCCTCCAGGCCCAGGCTCTCCGCAATCCGGGCCAGCCGGTCACACGCGGCCCAGCACATAATCGCGGAAGACGTGTGCACATGCGCAATGGTGCGAAATTCCCAAATGCCTGCATCCGGCGTGTCATAGACCGCGAAGGCGCGTTCGCCGACAGGCTCTAATTGTTCGAATTCGGCTATACCGGGCTGTGATAGCAGACGCTTGTCAAAGAAGGATTGCGCAACGCCCAGCAGAACCTGGCCATAGACATCATGCTGGACATGCTCAGCCGCCTGATTGCCTCGCCGTACCGGCCCCATGCCGCGGAACCCCGGCAGGTTCGGCGCCATATCCTCAGATAGGTCCGCCTCCAGCCCGATCCCATAGACAGGCTGTATATGTCCGCCCTTTGAATGCGCCACGATGTTTCGCACCCAGCGCATATAATGTTCCAGCGTCCCCATACCGGACAGCCGGTTCAGAGCCGTCACCGTGAAATAGGCGTCCCGGATCCAGCAATAACGATAGTCCCAGTTCCGGGAAGACCCTTCATGTTCGGGGACAGAAGTCGTCAGGGCAGCAACAATACCGCCCGTTTCTTCGAATACACACAACTTCAAGGTGATCGCGGCGCGAATAACTTCTTCCTGCCACTCGAACGGAACAGCCAGGCTGCGCGCCCACTTTGCCCAATATTGCCGCGTGCGCTCCTCCCAGTCCCGGGCAATGACACCCGGGGAGTCCGTCAGGGATTCATCCGCCCCCAAAACGAAGGTCGTGTCGCGGTCAAGAATGAAGGTGGTTTCAGAAAGGATGTAGGAAACCGGCGCGTCCGTTGTCACGCGGAAGGCAAACTCGTCATCCACAAAGCGGACATGATTAACACCGCGAATAGGACGAAGCTGCCGCCCACCCCAATCTGTTTCCGGCCGCATCGAGATGCGCAACTGCGGGGAGCCTGCAATCACCTCGAACCTGCGTACGACGCTGGCCGGACGAAACATACGGCCCTTGTGTTCAAAGCGCGGCGCAAAGTCCACGATCTCAACAATCGCACCGTCTTCGGATTCCATCCTTGTACGCAGGATAGCCGTGTTGCGGTCATAGGCCTGGCTACGCTTGGCCAGTCCCTCCATCCATACATTGAACCTGCCATTACCACCCAGAAGCTGGTTGAACACAGGCTGCCCGTCAAATCTGGGTAGACAAAACCACTGATAGTCGCCGCGTGAATTGATCAGGCCGGCAATCGTACCATTGCCGATAACCCCAAGGTCCAGACTCATGGTTGCCCCAATTCTTTCTTCAAATAAGTAATGACATCCTGGTAGGTCGTCAGCCTGTAGTCTGCGCAGGTGGCGCCTTCTCCCACCTTAACAGACCAGCCGCCCAGCTTTCCGGCCATAGCAAAGGCGTCTTCATCGGTACGATCATCTCCAATCATGACCGGGACCCTGCCCTCAAAATCCTTGAGCGACATGGCTCGCTCCAGGCAGATGCCTTTATTGGCGCCTTTCGGTTTGGCTTCGAGCACCATTTTCCCCGATTGCAGGGAATAGTCGTCAAAGCCCAAAAGCACCTCCGCCAGCTCCGTCGTCAACTCGTCGCCCTTGTCGGGAGCGGCGCGATAGTGAATGGCCAGAACCGGACCCTTGATTTCAAGACGCACGCCCTGATGCGCGGAAATGCTTTGCCGGATGGCCGAGACCAGATCGGCCGGTGCCTCGGCAATATTTTCATCAGGTGCCTCGCCGGGCTCTGCTGAGCGCAGGCCATGATTGCCAAACCGCCAGAGCCCCTCCGGCACCCGGCGGGACAAATCCGTCAAATCCCGTCCGGACAGCACGGCCAGCGCGCCTTTCAACTGCTCCGCCAGTTCAAGAATTACGTGGTCCATGCCATCTGGCAGAAACACCGCATCCGGATCATCCTGCAGTGGCGTGAGGGTTCCATCGAAATCGAGGAACAAGGCGGCATCAGGGCCCAGCGCAGGCGGCGCCATATCTGTCTTGTTCATGCAGGTATCGCCTCGAATTCAGCCAGAAATCTCTCGCGCCACCAATTGATGTCCTGCTCAATAAGGTTTCGGTACAAGCTCTGCCAGCGTTCGCGGCGTTCTCCCACCGGCATGTCGATGGCGCGCTTCACGGCATCTGCAATGGCTGCACTGTCATATGGATTGATAATCAGGGCCTCCTTCATCTGCTCTGCCGCGCCCGCGAACTGGGACAGGATCAGCACACCGGGATCCTCCGGATCCTGCGCGGCAACAAACTCCTTCGCGACCAGATTCATGCCATCCTGCAGCGGCGTCACGAGACACGCCTTGGCCAGACGATACAGGCCGGCAATCTGTTCCCGCTCATATCCTCTCGCCAGATAGCGAATGGGAATCCAGTCCAGATCCCCATAGTCGCCATTGATCCGCCCTGACAAGGCATCCAGCTGTTGGCGCAGATGCGCATACTCTTCCACAACAGAGCGCGATGGCGGCGCAATTTGCGTGAAGGATATCTTGCCATGTACTTCAGGGTAGCGGTCGAACAGCTCGGCCATGCCTTCGAAGCGCTGCGGCAGACCTTTGGAATAATCCATCCTGTCGACGCCGATCACCAGGTCGCGATCGCCCAGAAACTTGGACAAGCTATTGGCCGCTTTCTTCGCCGGTTCTTCAAGCGCGGCGCGGGCAAAGCCTTCGGTATCAATCCCGATCGGGCAATGTAGCAGCCGCACGATTCTGCCCTCAACCCGGAACCGCCCATCCGGCATTTCCTCTGCGCCAAATTCCTCTTCCAGATACTGGGCCAGATTGGCGAGGTCCTTTCCGGACTGAAGGCCAACGACATCATAGGCACACAGGCCAAGCGCCAGCCGCCTGTGTTCCGGAATGGCGCGGAAGACTTCCGGTGCCGGAAACGGAATATGCAGAAAAAAGCCGCACCGGCCGTTCCAGCCATCTTCCCGCAACATGTCCCCCAGCAGCAGGAAGTGGTAGTCATGAACCCAAACCATGTCATTCGGCTGCGCCCTACGTCTCACAATGTCCGAGAACTTCTCGTTGATCTCGACATAGAAGCGGAAATATTCGGAATCGAAGACAGCCAGATCGATCCGGTTGTGCATGACCGGCCATAATACGCTGTTGGAGTATCCAAGATAAAAGCCATCATACTGATGGCGCGAATAATCCGTTATCGCGAATTCAACGCCATCTTCATGGGAAGACTTTGCCCGGTTGCTGGGATAGTCGATGATCCGGCCGCTCCAGCCGATCCATAAGCCATTCGTATCTGCCAGCGTATCCCACAGCGCCACCGCCAGACCTCCTGCCCGGCTTTCCTGGCCCGCTGCCGTGCGATTGGACACGGCAATCAGCCGTGATCCTTGTTTTTCATCATCTATTGTCATTACCCATCCTGTCCCTTGAAAGCTAGCCTATCAGGCCAACCATGCCCAAGCAGACGGCAAAACTGATCTGCAGAAACACCAGACGTGCCTGATTAATGGTCATACGATAAGTAATAGGTGCGCGCGCATCAGGTTCCACCTCTGCGATCAGAAAGCAGCCTTGCATTGAACGCTGCATCCGGCAAATCCGCCAAAGTGCGAACTGCCGGATCAATACGCGCAGACTGGCGTACCGACTCGAAAGGCCCTCGCCCTTCAATCCGCCCCATTCTGTAGAGTGCCGCGTCCGCCCTGCCGGTCAGGATAAAGGCAAAATCCCAATCGAGCCCTGCTGTCTTGGCCAGTTCATTCGTGCAGTTTGACGTCAGCGTATTGTAGAAACGCGCATGCGTCTCAATGCTTTCGGTACGCTGAAGCAAGGCCGTCAAATAGGCTTCAACCTCTTCCTGGCTAAGCACCAATGGATAAAGATACAATTCCTTGTTGAGGTATACTGCGCGCCGCGCCAGCAAGTCCCGTGGCGTCGCCCACTGATAGATCAACTCAAACCCGTTTAGCGCCCCGCGAACAACAGAGTATTTCTCCCCTGCCTCTTTGCGCGCCTCAACCGTCAGACCAATCAGGTCTCCGTCGGCGAACTCAAAGAGAACCAGCGTGTGCGCCATAAGGGGCTGGCCGGGATGCGGTTCGACAACAAACCAGGCGCGGCGGACATCTTCGATACGATGCGACGGCAGGCGCTTCCATATCTGCACAGGGCCGCTCCCAACAGGGTATGACCAGTCCCGGTAAGGACTGACCTGGAATATCCCCTCCCCCATCTCAACATGCGGAAGACGCGAGAGGTGCGGCTGCCAATCCCGGTCATGCCGCGGCTGTTTCGCGACCACGGCGACAACAAACAAAAGCGCCGCGCAGCCCAGGGCCAACAAGACTGCCACGTTCTTCATCTTGCAGCCCTCAAGCCCCTGGGGACAAAAGTATGCGCTTGCGCCATATCCCACTCATGCGCCAATGAGGTCTCTTCCGGTGCATCCAGAAGCTCCCCAGGTTTGACCAGTTGGTATGCTCTCTCTGCGGAATATATGATATCCTCTGTTACACGGTGCATGATATGACGGGGTGTCAGTTCAGAGGGGTGTGAACATCCCGCTGCACCAACTACCTCCATCAGGGCGTTCATTGTGTTGTGGTGAAAATTCCGGACGCGCACGGCCTTATCATCCACGACCAATCCGCGCTGACGGCTTTTGTCGGATGTGGCTATTCCTGTTGGACACGTATTGTTATGGCAGTTGAGAGACTGAATGCACCCCAGCGCAAACATGAAGCCACGTGCCGTGTTGATCCAGTCAGCCCCCAGCGCCATTGAGGAGGCAATGGAAAACGCACTGATCTGCTTGCCGGAGCAGCCGAGTTTTACGTCATCTTTCAAACCGGTTCCTACGAGTGCATTGCGTGTCAGCACCAGACCCTGCCGAAGCGGCGCCCCGACATGATCAAGAAATTCCGCCGGCGCCGCGCCCGTGCCCCCTTCCCCACCATCAACAACCATGAAATCCACACGCAGGCCTGTCTCCAGCATTGCCTTGCAGATAGCCAGGGTTTCCCAGCGGTTCCCGACCGCGAATTTTATCCCCACAGGCTTGCCGCCTGACAGCTCACGCAGCTTTGCTGCAAATTCCAGCATTTCAATCGGCGTGCTGAAGGCGGAATGTGCTGGCGGGGATACACAGGTCTCTCCCACTTCAATGCCGCGTGCCTCGGCAATCTCTTCCGTAACCTTTTCACCTGGCAAAACACCGCCATGCCCCGGCTTTGCACCCTGGCTCAATTTTATCTCGATCATCTTGATCTGCGGATCACGCGCCGTGTCCTCAAAACGCACGGCATCAAATCCGCCGTCCTTGGCACGGCACCCGAAATAACCTGAGCCGAGTTCCCATACGAGGTCTGCGCCGCCGCGCTTGTGATAGCGCGAGACGCCGCCCTCACCGGTATCGTGATAAAAGCCGCCCATGGCCGCGCCTTTCGACAAGGCTTCAATCGCATGTGCGCCAAGGGCTCCGAAACTCATTGCAGAGATATTGAAAATGCTGGCTGAGTAAGGCTGCGGCGTGCCCGGGGCCCCAATCAGAACACGCGGGTCGTTATTTTCCGTATGCTTCGCGGCTATGGAATGGGCGAGCCATTCATACGGCGGCCGGTCAATATCCAGATGACTGCCAAAGGGCTCAACAGAGGTTACGTCCTTGGCCCGCCGATAGACCATGGCGCGCTCTTCATTATTGAAAGGCCGCCCTTCGGTTTCACTCTCGACAATGTAAGAGCGCAGGAAAGGCCGCAACTCTTCCGCAATCCACCGGATACGCGCAATGACCGGAAAGTTCCGCCATAGCGCATGGCTGCGCTGAACCATGTCGTAAAAGCCCAGAATGGCGAGCGCCCCCGCCGGAATCCCCATATAGACAAGCCATATGTAGTCTCGCCAAAAGACTGCGCAGATAACTGCAATTAGACAGATGACCAACCAGGGCACATACCGGAACATATCAGCCTCATTCTTTATTATCGCTCAGCGTGATGTGAGCTACATGCGGCCCAAGGTCAATGAATGACCAAGCTGAAAAAAGAGACCATAAAAAGCCCTATTCTTCCTAAATCACACTTATACTCCCTACACGGATATATAACAACACAGACCATCAGGATAAAAAGGGTTGGCACCCTGTGGAAAAACAAGGCAATGTACAGGGCGCGTTTCAAAGTGATTCGTGTTGTTAGCTGCGTAAATGAAAATCACGCCCGTCTGTCGGGCCCATTGAGGAGACCCTCCCATGGCAAAAGCAACCAAAGCCAAAAAAGCCGCTGCGCCGAAGAAAGCCGCAGCACCGAAACTCGCAAAGCCAGCCAAGACCCCTTCTCCCAAAGAAGTTCTGATGGAGAAGTATATCGCCGATCTGAAAGAGAAAGTTGGCGAGACCCGTTCTGACATGGCCCTGCTCGAAGCAGCGGTGAAAGCGTCCGGTCCAACCATCTACAAATCTGACACGGCCACGATTGCCGCCTCAGACAAGGAAGAACTGGCCCGCGTCAAGAAGGGCTTCATTGCGAAAAAGCTGGGCGTCACGGATGAGGCGAAAGCCGATGCCGCTATCGCAGACGCCGTTGCAAAGTATGGCAAGTCTGTGCGCGCAAAGCATCGTCCGGTGATGTACTACCTGATCGCCAAGGCCCTGAAGAAAGGGTCTGTGCTGAAAGGCTAAGCACCCATCAGATACTATAAAGCCGGGAAGACAACGTCTTCCCGGCTTTTTCTTTGTACGGAACAATACCGATCAATACCCGTTCAGGCGAGCGTACCGATCCCGGTGCCAGCTGGCAGAGCCATACATGGCTTCCTGCACACGGGCCCGCTTCATATAGAGCCCCGGGTCGGCCTCATCCGTCATGCCGATACCGCCATGCATCTGCACACACTCATTGGAGACGAGGTGCACCAGATCGCTGGCACGGGCCTTTGCGATGCTGGCAAGTTCGGCAACATTATCCTTGCCCTCATCGACGGCCGACAGCGCGGCGGCGACGCAGGACCGCGTCATTTCCAGTTCCGTGAACATTTTCGCCGCGCGATGCTGCAGCCCCTGGAAAGAACCGATCAGCTGGCCGAACTGTTTACGGCTCTGCAGATATTCCAGCGTCATCTCGAACGCCGCCTGCGCACTGCCCAGCATCTCGGCGGCCTGACCGATCGCGGCTCGATCCAGCACCGGCTCCAGCACATCAGCGCCCTGATCGGCGGCACCGATCAACGCACCTTCCGGCACCATTACATCTTCGAGCGTCACATGTGCGGCGCCATGGGAATCGACCGTATTCAGCGCCTGAATGGAGACGCCTTTTGCATCCGCTGGCACCAGGAACAGGCTGAGACCATGACGGTCGCCTGCCTCACCAAAGGTACGCGCCACGACGATCAGCATGTCCGCATGATGCGCGTCAGGCACGTACCGCTTCATGCCGTTCAGCGTGTAGCCCTGACCATTGCGCTCGGCTTCCGTGGCAACCCCAAGCGGATTGAAATGTGCGCTCTCGTCCATGGCCAGCGCGAAAGTCGTTTCGCCGCCCGCGATCTTGGGCAACCATTCAGCCTGCTGTGCCGGGCTGCCACCCAATTGCAACGCACTCGCCGCGATCAATGCCGTCTGCATGACAGGCGTGGCAGCAAGCGTGCGACCTTGCGCTTCCAGGATCTGGCCAAGACCGACCAGTCCGAAATGTTCACCCCCCGGCTCATCCGGAATGATCACACCAAAGAAGCCGAGCTCTGCGAGCTTCTGGCGGGTTTCGGGGTCTACCCCGTTGGCGCCTTTGTTGCGCAGCGTGCGCAGATGCGTGATCGGCAGTTCTTCACGCGCGAAAGTCATTGCGGTTTCCCGCAGCATTTCCTGGTCTTCTGTCAGAAGGAATGTCATCTGAATATCTCCGAAGCCTTACGTTTTTCCATTGTGTTCTTGGCGTCACGACGCACCGCAGCGGCTTCCCTGCCGACCAGAACCCCCACCAGACCAGCAATCGCCCAGAAGGCAATCGCGGCAGTCACAGTAAGCGGATCAATCATGTCTGCGCGCGCCCCTGCCCCACTCACCCACAGAAAAGTCAGAGTGATGGTCAATGCAGAGGCCGCGATCCAGAGGCTGTACTGAAACAGGGGCCGTCCCCGGAAGAAGGGAACAGCAAACCCTGCCAGAAAGGGCAGCCCCAGATAGATCAGGGAAGCGTGTGCTGGCGACATGGCTATTTGTGGTCTTTCAAACCCAGAACGCGTTTTGAAATGACATTGAGGTTGATCTCGCTGGTGCCACCCTCAATCGAGTTCCCCTTGGAACGCAGCCATTGACGCGTGACCTTCTTGGCCGCTGGGTCAAAGCCTTCGCCTTCCCAGCCGAGACCTTCCGTGCCGAGCGCTTCAATCAGCAATTCATGGCGGTCCTGGTTCATCTTGGCCGCGCCATATTTCAGGATCGACGCCGTATGGCTGACCGCCTGGCCCGCCTTGGCCTGCTCAGCCTGACGTTGAACGGTCAAGCTGAACGCCTTGGCATACATTTTGTGGTCTGTGATGCGCGCGCGAAGATCCCCATCCAGCAGGCACCCGTCGCTGTCGGTGCCAATATGCTGCTTGGCATATTCTTCCGGCCCCAGAATACCAGAGCCGCCTGTGCCGCCAAATCCGCCAGCCGAAATGGAAGAACGTTCGAACTGAAGCAGGCGTTTGGCAATCTGCCAGCCGCCATTCACTTCACCGACCAGTTGGTCTTTCGGAACCTTCACATCATTGAAGAAGGTTTCGCAGAACGGGCTTTCGCCGGAGATCAGCTTGATCGGGCGAGCTTCAACGCCAGGGCTTTCCATGTCGAACAGAATGAAACTGATGCCCTCATGCTTCACGCTTGTGTCGGTGCGCACGAGGCAGAAGATCCAGTCAGCCTTGTCGGCATAGGAGGTCCAGACCTTCTGGCCATTGATCAGGTAATGATCGCCCTTGTCTTCGCAACGGGTTTGCAGGTCAGCCAAGTCAGACCCGGCGCCCGGCTCCGAATAGCCCTGGCACCAGCGCGTGCGGCCATGGACGATATCCGGGATGAAGCGCATCTTCTGCTCTTCATTGCCAAATTCCAGCAACGCGGGACCAAACATCCAGAGGCCGAACGAGAACAGCGGCTGGCGCGCCTTGATGCGGCTCATTTCCTGTTGCAGCACGCGGGCCTGCGCGGGGTTGAGACCACCACCGCCATATTTCTTCGGCCATTGCGGCGCGGTCCACCCTTTTTCGGCCATTCTTTCCAGCCAGATCTTGGAATCTGGATTCTTGAATGTCTCGCGCTTGCCGCCCCAGACGACTTCATCGTCCTTCATGGGGGTGCGCATTGAAGGGGGGCAGTTTTTCTCAAGCCATTCACGCGTTTCAGCACGGAATTGCTCCAGATCTACAGATTCATCATAAGCCATAGCGGTCTCCTGAAGAGGCGTCGGAACACCCTTGGACCTTAAGCCCAGGATACGGTCCCGCCAAGCGCTAACCCTACGACACAAAGGTCTCGGTCTACAGTGAGGTCCCGTGGAAGCGACGCGCTAATCGTGGGGCGTCTTGACCCAATGATGGGGAGTTCTGATCAGACTGTAGACCGCCCGCGCCATGGCGACAGACTGCAGCGGCCAATAGAGCGGGAGCGTCAACACATCAACAAATCGCAGCCGCATGACACCGCGCGGAACCAAGCATGCAGAGACAGCACCCACACCATAAGTTGCCACCAGAATAGACCAGCTAACCGGCCCCAGATTCAGCGCAGGGCTCGCGATGCAAAGCAGGCACCAGATCAACCAAGGCAAATGCGTGAAGGCCGACAGGATGGATGCGCCCAACGTCAACTGCATAGAGACAAAGCCGCCGAGCCCCATTTCGCGTACTGCCGCACCCGGGTTGCGCATCAATACCAGCCAGGTCTGCAGAAACCCTTTCAGCCAGCGTGAGCGCTGGCCCAGCCAGATGTAAAACCTTTCAGGTGGCGCCTCGAGTGTGGGCGGGGCAATGACCCCCACGCTTTTGCCCTGACGCGCAAATCTGAGACCAAGGTCTGCATCCTCCGTCACATTCCACGCATCCCATCCGCCAACCTCTTCCAGCGCGGACCGGCGAAAGTGATTGCTCGTGCCACCCAGGGCAATGGGAGCGCCCAACCTCGCCAACGCCGGCATCACGCGATTGAACTGGATCGCATATTCCAGCGCCCAGTGCCGCGCCAGCCAGGTCGGCGTCTTCGGGATGCCCACAAGAGGCGCCTGAACACATGCGAGCGACGGGTCATGTGTGAACCGCCGAACGGCCGAGATCAATTGTATGGGGCTTGGTCTATCCTCTGCATCATAGACAGTTACGAAAGCCCCCCGAGCACGCGAGAGGCCGTAATTCAGCGCGCGCGGTTTTGTGCGTGGCATACCTGGGGGCAGAACAAGCAGCTCTGTGCCCTTTGGCCAGATCTGCGCCCGGATTGCATCGCGCGTGGCTTCATCCCCCGTTTCAATCAGCAATTTCACATCCAGCAGATGCTGCGGATAGTCAAACCGACAAATGTGCCGTGCCAGCTGCGGAACAACCGCAGCCTCATCCTTCAGCGCGATCAGCAGCGTATAGACGGGCAGCAATTCCGACGCGGAAGCATAGTCCGCCTCTGGCTCCCGGCCACGCCCATAGATGACCAGCGCAAATCGGTACAACAAGATAGCGCAAAAGAGTGCCAGCCCTGCCAGACTGAGCCCGGCCCAGACAAGGCCCGGCGCGACCAGCGCCCCTATTCCGAGAACACTGAATATCCGACGCGCCGTCTGGCGTTGCCAGCCTGTCAAGCCGGACCTTGCCGACATGCCCGCAAAGCGGTCCGGAAAGCCATTGGCAGCCTCATCCGCCCGCGCAGAGTCAGGTCGCGGTTCCGCCAACCCCTCTCTGATACGGAGCCGTTCTGGCTCCATCATGTCATATCCATCAGCACCCATCTTCCCAAGAAAGCCGAAAAGGAACAGGGCTCAAGAAACCAGGAGTTGAATTCGTTTCGAAAGCGTAACGAATTGCGTATTTTTCAATAGAACTGGACAAGAATGGACAAATGTTCTATTTTTGTTCCATGAGTGATCTACAGGTAATCTGGTTTCAGCGCGATCTGCGGGTTCATGATCATCTTGCCCTGGCCGCGGCCTACGCAGGATCAGGCCCCGTTTTGCCGCTCTATATCTTTGATCCCAATATATGGACGCCTCACGAGACTTCCGCACGGCAATTTGACTTTCTTCTCGAAAGCCTCGCTGATCTCGACAGCGCTCTTCGCAAACGCGGCAGCTCGCTGTGTCTGCGCACCGGCCCAGCCGCGGAAGTCTTCTCACAGCTTCACCGTCATCACGGCATTGCCGCCATTCACGCGCACGACGTTACTGGAAGGGAGGCAGAACTCACGCGGGATCGCCAGGTGCAGGCTTGGGCCTTGAAAGCAGGCATTCCCCTGCGCATTCAAACACCCCCTGGCATGCCTGCCACTGCGAGCCGGAAAGACAATTGGCAGGCGCTTTGGGACGCCAGCATGCGACAGAAACGCGTGGCCGCACCGGACATGCTTTCTGCCCATAATATCTTATCAGAAGACTGGCCAGACGCAGAAGATTTTGGCCTTGCAGCAGATGTCTGCCCTGACCGCCCGTCCGGCGGCAGAACGCAAGGCGTGCTCAATCTTAGGCGTTTTTTGTCAGGCACCGGCAGAAATTACGGCAAACCGAACCTCTCCGCATCGCAGCGCATGGCGTGCGATCCCGGCCTTTCGTCTCATCTTGCCTTCGGCACCTTGTCTGCCAGAGAGGTCTGGCAAGGTATTGCGCAAAGCCACCACGCCCTTCTGGAAGATGGTGACAGCGTTTTTGCCATGTCCTTGGCAGCTTATGCGGACACGCTTCGACAGCGCAGCATAGATGTTCAGACAACATTGGAGCGCACCAGTGTAAGCGGGCACCGTCACTTCCTGCCCGGCGATCCTTATGACCGCCAGAAAGCCGGGGCTGGAAACGCCCATTTGGAGGCCTTGTTACATGCCCGGACAGGCTTCCCCCTTCTGGACGCCAGCATGAGATGCTTGCGAGAGACTGGCAGGCTGGACCCTCGCCTCCTTGGGCTGCTGCTCTCCTTTACAGCATCACATCTATGGCTTCACCCGGATGAGCCTGCCCGGCATCTGGCCAGGCTCTGCGTCGATTTTGACCCGGCCTCTTTTTATGCGAAGGTCCGAAAACTTCCCGGCATTGCCGTGGATAAGGGTGCCTATGTCCCAAATCCTGTCCGTCAGTCGCTGACCCTGGACCCAGACGGCAATTTCATCCGGCGCTGGTTGCCAGAGCTTGGGGCTTTGTCTGACAAGCATATCCATGCGCCTTGGGATTCACCCAAGTCCGAACTCGCAGAGGCTGGCATCATTCTAGGCCAGACATATCCCATGCGCATGGTGGACCATATGGCCGCTGCCCGGGAGGCACGCAGCCGGTTCGCCCCTAAAGCCGTGCGCACAAATTCCGCTCGCCCGAGTATAAGGGAAGCATCCCATGAGCGGCCTTTCCGGCCAGCTGAGTCTTCTTGGCCCAGCTCTCGCCTGCGCCCAGATCCTCCAAGATCAGCCCCCCGCCAGATGAGTCTCGATCTCTAGAATTGACCTCAGAACCCATTTGGAGCCGGAATGAGCCGAAAAATCCCGGCTCATTTTTTCATGTGACGTCGATTTAATTGGCCTTGATCCCTTGCCATGCGGCACCATATCGATATTCAACAAACCACAATACTTTGAAAAGACTAGAATTTATTATTTTTCGATAAAAAGTTATTGATTTTCGATAATTCCTGACCTAGATTGTTTGTGTCGGCGGCAGAGATGACTTGCCAAGGACATCAACCAACCAGCTAGAAGGAATTAAAATCATGATCCCCCGCGCCCGTCAGAGCGACATCGAAACCGCCGCCCCAGCAGGTGTAATGGCCTTGGCCATGTTCACAGGCGAGGCAACCCTCCGGAGCCGGCCGGCGAATGATGTCACAGCGGAGGTTCGCAAAAACCTGCTGGTTCGCCGCCGCCGCCGCTTCGCCCGCCGCGAAGCTCACTAACCGGCCTCTCCCGGCGCTGCGAGCCTCTGGTCTCCCCTGCCACCCCGCAGCGCCGGACTTTCACCCTCGAATTTTCTCTAATCACTCAAATATTTCACAAGAAGGATACCTGCCATGATCCGCACGATTACCACCATCGCCATCGCCGCTGCTGCTATCTCTGCTCCGGCCTATGCCGCTTCCGATGACTTCACCATGGAGATCGATCTGAACCGCGCACAATTGCAAACCGTCGAAGGCGCAAAAGCAGAGTTCGACAAAATCAGCGACCAGGTCACTAAAAGCTGCGAAGCAGAATATGCTGAATTCGGCCTTGGCAAAGACTACGCTGTCACGGTCTGTGAGCGCCGCACGATGAAGAAAGTTGTCGCCTATGTCGACAATCAGAACTTCACCGCAGCTTATCAAGGCAAATAAGTCATCAGAGCTCTCACCGGAACTTGGCCCTGCCTCTCCCTGAAGCCAGTCCCGGATGAGGATCCTGAACCGTCCTGCACCAGCAGGGCGGTTTCTTTATGAACTGGCGTCTGCCTCGCGGAAATCCTTTGCCCGTAGCACGCCGGCCAACCGAAAATGTACGGGGACAAAAGCGCCATGCTCATCAGCCTCAAACAGGGCGCAGCAACTGGTCGGAAATTTCTCGACCAAGCGCAAAGCATCCTGATGGTCGAAACTGCCACCCTCGCGGAGGATTTCCATCGAGAAGTCATGCAGACCCGGATTATGCCCGATCAACATCAGCGTACCGGCCCCGTCATTTTGCGCGACGGCATCGGCCAGGCCGCGTACGCCGGATAGATAGAGTGACTCCATCGGGCGCACTTTTTCGCCTTCCACCACTTTGGCAACCTCTGAACAGGTTTCCCGCGCACGGCGCGCTGTAGACACCAGAATACGCTCCGGGCTCCATCCCATGCCGACCAGTTCCTCTGCCATGCGCTTGGCGTCTTCCTTGCCGCGCTCGGTCAAAGCACGGCCGAAATCATCCACCCCTTCGCCCCAAGGCTCTGTCTTGGCATGCCGCATCAGGATCAGGCGTTTCATTCCACTTCCTTCTTCCCGGGAGGGGGTATTAGAAAATCTGATCGACACCTTGAGATGTCGCACATTGGTCTACTTCCTCTTAGGCACCATTTCTAAAGCAGAAATCAAGAGACAGGAGTAAGCCACTATGAGCCTTCTTATCGGCGACGTCGCCCCAGACTTCGAAGCAGAGACAACACAGGGCCCCATCCGCTTCCACGAATGGGCGGGCGATGACTGGGTTGTCTTCTTCTCCCACCCGGCAGACTTTACGCCCGTCTGCACCACAGAACTTGGCTATACAGCAAAGCTGAAAGACGAATTTGCGAAACGCGGCGCGAAAGCGCTGGTCATTTCGGTCGACAGTGTTGAGGACCACAAGAGCTGGATCAAGGATATCGAAGAGACGCAGCATACCAGCGTCCAGTTTCCGATCATCGCAGACCCCAAACGCGAGGTCGCGACGCTCTACAACATGATCCACCCGAATGCGGATCCGAAAGTGACGGTGCGAGCAGTCTATGTGATCGACCCGAACAAGAAAATTCGCGCCTCTATCATCTATCCCCCGAGCGCCGGCCGGAACTTTGACGAGATCCTGCGCCTGATCGACAGTTTGCAACTGACCGACGGCTACAAGGTGGCCACGCCGGTGAACTGGCAAGATGGCGAGGACGTGATCATTGTGCCGTCCCTGACCGATCCGGAGGAGATCAAGAAGCTTTTCCCCAAAGGCTACAAGGAAGTGAAGCCCTATTTACGCTATACTCCGCAGCCGAACAAATAAGGCAGCACAGACTGAAGACCTGAGAGAGCTCCCCCTTTCTGCAAGGGGGAGTTTTTTTGTGTACGTTCCTTTGCGCCGCGCTAATAGAGGAGGGGCCCATTGCGCCCGCAATGGGAGGTGAGGGTCTTTCCTCCTGCGCCTAAAGCCGGACTGG
>NZ_AWFA01000002.1 GCF_000682675.1 Hyphomonas pacifica
CGGGCCTGGCCGCATCCACCACTGCATGCGTACCATCGGTGCGGCAGAGGTCGCGCTGGAGAAAATGGCCAAACGCCTGCTCACCCGTCAGGCCTTTGGCAAGCGCGTCGCAGACCATTCCATCTGGGAACAGCGTATCGGTGAGGCGCGTGTCGAGATCGAAATGTGCCGCCTGCTGACGCTGAAAGCGGCCTATATGATGGACACGGTGGGTAACAAGATCGCCAAAAATGAGATCGCCATGATCAAGGTCGCCGCCCCTCGCATGGCCCTGAAGATCATTGATGACGCCATTCAGGCGCATGGCGGCGGCGGCGTGACCAGTGATTTCGGCCTGGCGGAAAGTTATGCCAAGATTCGTACCCTGCGCCTGGCCGATGGTCCGGATGAGGTGCATTTGCGGGCGATTGCGCGCAACGAATTCCGCAAATACCGCGACACGAGCTATCCAACCCACAAACCGGAAACCGGCATTCAGTGGGACTGATCCGTACCGGAATTACTCAACAGGTTCAGGGCTGATGCCACGGCTTAGCTTTCGGGTCTGAAATCATCTGCCGTCTTCCCTCTTTGCAGGGAGGGCGGCTTTTAGAATGGCACATTCGGGTCGTCTTCGCCTGCATCGCCAATTGTCAGACCGGCAAAGTCGAACACGCGCGCATCGTGCAGGTGGCTCGGTCGTACCGTCGCCAGCGCGTGGGCCATCACCTGGCGCACGCCCGGCTTCTTGCGTTCCCACTCGTCCAGCATTTGCTTCATCGCCACGCGCTGCAGCCCGTCCTGACTGCCGCACAGATTGCACGGGATGATCGGGAATTCCATCGCTTCGGCAAACTTGGCGAGGTCGTCCTCCGCTGCGGTGATCAGCGGCCGCAGCACAAAGCAGTCGCCCTCATCATTCAGCAATTTTGGCGGCATCGCGGCGAGCCGTCCGCCGTGCACGAAATTCATCATGAAGGTTTCCAGAGCGTCGTCGCGGTGATGGCCCAGCACGATGGCGTCACAGCCTTCTTCCCGCGCGATGCGGTAGAGAATGCCCCGGCGCAGGCGCGAACACATCGCGCAGAAAGTGCGCCCCTCCGGCACTTTCTCGGTGACGATGGAATAGGTGTCCTGCGTCTCGATCCGATACTTGACGCCCACCTTGTCCAGCCACTCCGGCAGCACATGTTTCGGAAAGCCCGGCTGGCCCTGATCTAGATTGCAGGCGATCAGGTCCACCGGCAGCGCGCCCTGCCATTGCAGGTCCAGCAGAACGGCCAGCAGGCCATAAGAGTCCTTGCCGCCTGACAGGCAGACCAGCCATTTCGGGCGCTTTGCCTCACCGGCATCCACCGCGCGTCGGTCGACCATCTTGTAGTCGTCGATCGCCTTCAGCGCACCGCGCACCAGCCGCTTGCGCAGCTTCTTGAAGCTGACGCCGCTTGGCGCATCTGCAAACAGGGGCGGCGCCGTGGAGAAGGAGGATGCATCATCTGCCATGCTCGCCCTATCTCACGAGATGCCAAAAACAGGAAGACCCCGGCGCAGAAACCGCCTCCGCGTCATTTCCCCATGCCGACTTCCCGCTCATAGCGATAGGTCAGTTCCACGATGACCACTGTCAGGGCATGGCCGGCGAAGCCTACGGTCCACCAGATAGTTGGCCACAGCATCACATAATGGTCACCGCCTATGCCCAGGCTGATGCCGGCGAACAGCAGCATGCCGAACAGATAGCTGCCCAGGTGGATGAAGAAGGCTAGCCGCATACCTGCGGTCACCTTGGCCTGCTTTTGGCGCACCAGCGCTTCGGCCTCGGTCTTTGCGTCGAGTGTCAGTGCCATGACGTCGACATTGAACGCCGCCGCCAGCGCCTTCAGGGATTCGCCGGATGCCTTGTCGCCGCGTTCGATGCGCTGCACCGTTCTCAGGCCAATCCCGGCGAGGTCCGCAAGGTGTTCCTGCGACCAATGGCGCTCTTCTCTCCAGCGTTTGATCTTGTTGGTGTCGGCCTGAAATTGCATCTGTCTTGTCTCCAGCGCAGGGTGAAACTTACCCCATCCAGACAGCGGAAAAAGCCCTGACGGGCCACGCCATGTATGCGTCACGTGCCCGCCAGCACCACGCCACGAGCCTGCCAATTGCCGGAAATATCACGAAAATCGCGTTTCCAGGAGTCGGCAGCCTAACCAAAGAACGGGATGCGGAACCAGCGCTTGATTTTCCACCAGCGGCGCAGCCGGGGATTGTTCGGGCCGTCATGGGTGCCGCGCGGGATCAGGATGTCATTCATGCGTGGCTGATAGTTGCGGATCAGATCCTCTTCGACGCGCGCCCGGTCTCCCGGTTTCTTGATGACCAGCACGTGCCGCTCTGTCGCGCCGCGCTTCCACCAGGCTTCCCACCAGCGCTCATGGCCGATCAGCCGCGATTTGAAGTTCGTCGCCTTGCCGATATAGAGCGGGAACAGGAAGAACACGAAACGGCGCCGCACGAACACATAGATGCCGCCGCCATCGGGCAGGCCGTTCTTTGTCAGCGTGATCTTGAATCGGTACGGCCGCCCGGATTCCCCCCACCAGGTATGCCAGCCAAAAAGAATCCACATCGCGTGTCCCTCCAGATATGCGGGAAGCTCTACCGCCTTGGTTAATCAGGGGTTAAAATGTGGCTGTTTCCGGGCCTTGCTTGGGTCAATTCCTTACAAGTTTGCCCAATTTGTTAAACCGGCAGGGGGGACTCAGGCGTTTTGCAGGGCACGTTTGACCGGCGCAAAGCTCATCCGGTGATGCGGGCAGGGGCCGTGCAGGGTCAGCGCTGCGGCATGGGCAGCCGTTCCATAGCCCTTGTGTCCGGCAAAGCCATAGGCCGGGAAGGCGGTGTCCATCTCGCGCATCAGCGCGTCCCGCGTCGTCTTCGCCAGGATCGAGGCTGCAGAGATTGCGGGCTCCGTGAGATCGCCCTTCACAATGGCCGTCGCCGGGCAGGGCAGGCCTTTTGGCAGGGCATTGCCATCAATCAGGATCTCTTCCGGCGTCAGGCCAAGGCCCTCAATCGCGCGGACCATCGCCAGGAAAGTCGCCTCGCGAATGTTCAGCCGGTCGATCTCCTCCGGGCTGGCATGCGCAACACACCAGGCCGCCGCCCGCTCGCGGATGATCGGGGCCAGCGCTTCTCGGCGTTTCTCGGTCAGCTTCTTCGAATCGGTCAGGCCTTGGATCGGTCGTGCCGGGTCCAGGATCACCGCGCCCGCCGTCACCGGTCCGGCCCAGGGGCCCCGGCCCGCCTCATCGACGCCCGCCACAAGAAGAAGACTGCCACTCATCTCGCCACAGAAACGCGAGTCGCTCTTGCGCTCCAGCGCGCTCCGCGCTTCAACTGCAGGCATGACACATCCATATCGCATCCAGATGCATGAGACCGGTGGGCCGGAAGTCCTGAAGGTTGAAGAGTTTGAGCCCCGCAAGCCCGGCGCTGGCGAAGTCCTTGTCCGCCAGAGCGCCTCCGGCCTTAATTTCATCGACACCTATCACCGCACGGGTCTCTACCCCGTGCGCCTGCCCTTCACGCCGGGCCAGGAAGGCGCGGGCATTGTGCAGGAAGTGGGTGAGGGCGTCACCCGCCTGAAGCCTGGCGATGCGGTCGCCTATCTCGGCGCGGGCACCTATGCCAGCCACTTCACCGGCCCGGCAGACCGTATGCTGGCCCTGCCGGCGGAAGTGCCCCCGCAAGAGGCTGCTGCCGTTCTGCTGAAGGGGCTGACGGCCTGGGCCCTGCTGTTTGAGGTGCGCGCGATTCAGGCGGGCGAGACGGCGCTGGTCTGGGCTCCGGTCGGCGGCGTTGGCAGCCTGCTGGTGCCATGGGCGGCCAGCCTCGGCGCGCGTGTCATCGCCGTCACCTCGACCGATGAAAAGGCCGAAAAGGCCAGGGCGCTCGGCGCGTCAGACGTGATTGTCGGCTATGAAGGCGTTGCGCGCAAAGTGCGTGATCTGACGGATGGGCGCGGCGTGGATGTCGCCTATGACAGTGTCGGCAAGATCAGCGCGGAAGAAAGTCTGTCCAGCCTGCGCACGGCGGGCTGGTTCGTCACCTATGGTAATGCTTCGGGGCCGGTAGACCCGATCCCGCCGGGGCGGCTCGCACAAGGCGGGTCGCTCGTCATGACGCGACCGACTTTGTTCAGCTTCATTCAGACCCCGGAAAGCCTCGCCCGCGGCGCTAGCCTGCTCTTCAGTGCCCTGAAGGCCGGAACCCTGAAAGCCGACATCGGCCAACGCTTCCCCCTCACAGACGCCGCCAAGGCCCACGAAGCCATAGAAAGCGGCACAACGACAGGCGCAACGGTATTAATTCCGTAGGGTGGGTCACGACTCGACCATAACCCTTCTATCCACGCTCACCTTCACCACAACGCCATCACGCCTCCCGCCGTTGAGCATGCGGCGGGTGAGGCGTTCATAATGAGCGATGAAATTCCGTAGCCAATCCTTACGCGCCTCGGGCAGGTCGACGAGCGCTATGCCCTGATTTTGCGCTTCCTGCTCGGTGCGCCAGCGCAGCACGCAGTCAAAGCCCGGCGCGTCGAGATGGCAGAAAGCGTCTGCCATGTCCCATAGTGCGGCATAGGGCCCGGCGAGCTGTTCCTCCTGCCAGCGCCGCCAGGCGAGCGCGCCCGGCGTTGCCTCCACGGCGTTCAGCGGCGGGGTTTCCAGAGAGGCAAAATCCGCCAGCACGCCCATCATCCAGCCTTCAACGAGGATCGCATCCGGCCGCGCGGGCAGGGCGCGCCACTCTTCTGTGGGCAGACGGTCGTCCCGTCGCTTGTCGAACACCGGCACAGGCACGCCTTCACTGCCATGCCGCAGGGCGTCCAGCGTTTGCCCCAGCAGCGCCACATCATGCGTGCCGGGCGGGCCGCGAGTTCCACTGAGAGGGTGCACGCTTTCCGACAATTGCGCGCGCTCGGCGCGGGTCAGATAGAAATCATCCAGGCTCATGCCGGCAATTCGGTGCGGTGCGCTTTCGATCACGCGCTTCAGCGCCGTGGACTTGCCGATGCCCTGCGCGCCCGACACAAACAGGATCGGCACCGCGCCGCCCGCCTGTGCGATGGCGCGCGCCACAAAGGCGCTCAAATGGTCTGCCATAGTCCGCATTTGGGGCCTTTCAGCGGCTGCCGGGGAAAGGGCTCTCCGGCGAAGATCATAAACTTATCCTACCCCGCGCAAGTTGAGTCTATGCTTACCCCATGTTCGAGATGCACCCCGTAACGCGCCGATGGCTGGAGAAAGCCTGGCCCTTTGTGGCCGGGCTGCTCGTACAGCTGCGCGAGCGTCTGGGGGATGGCAGCGACCTCGTTCCGTATGCGGTCTACTATGGCGCACGGCGAAAGCTGCGCATTCTGGAATCTCTGGTGCGGCGCATGATCTATCTGCGCGCCATGGAGATTGAGGTGACATGGAGCCCACCCAAGCCTTCCGCCGGGCAGGCCGCGCGCCGCCCTCATGCTGCGCCGGTCCAGACATCGGCCACGCCGAAAGGGCCCGGCCAATTGGCGGTGGCGGATACGTGGCCGCTCTATATACCTGGTCAGCGCAGCTCGATTGATTATAGCGCCAGACCGTCCATCTGGGTGTTCGGCACGCCCCGCGCGCCAGAGCCCGAAGCCCCGCAGATGCCGGAGGAGATGGAGGCAGGTGGCCTGATCCGCCGGCTCGCCCGGCTGGAAGCCTCCTGCGAAGACCCGGAAAAGGCCGCACGCCGCATGGCCTTGTGGCAAGCGCGACGTCTTCAGGTGATACGGCAAAAGCCATGCCGCACGCATCCGCTGCGCGTTGGGCGACCGCCCGGTTATTGCCGGCGGCTAAGGCGGAAAGACCCGCTACAGGGAAAACTCTATGATGCCTGGTGTTTCTGCCATTGGGCGGATCTGGACGCCTATAAGCCGCCGCCCCGGCCTGCCAGTGGCTAGTGACGCGTCGTCCTGTTTTGCGAAAATGAAAAACCGCCCACCCCGCCTTTTCTGATGGAGCGCGGGGCGGGCGGCGTTGGGCGGGCAAAAGCGGGAAATGTGCGCCGCCCTTCAGGCCTCTGTTTTCTTCCCTGTCGAGGTGCAGAATGCCCTCAGCCCGTGAAGACTGCGTGAGCAAAATCGGTCAGTTTTGAAGGGGCCGGTTCAGCCGGGGCTAACCATGCTGGCGCGGGCCGTCAGTCCGTCACCGGCAGGTCCAGAAGCAGGGCCGGGTCAATATAGAAATCCCCGTCGCGGCTTTTGCTTTCGGGGTTTCGCCACTTCACCGCCCAGTGAAGGTGCGGCCCGGTCGTACGGCCGGTATTGCCGGTCTTGGCCAGCAGGTCTCCGCGTTGAACCGTGTCGCCGGGTGTCACGTCCACTTCGGACAAATGCATGAAAACCGAGACCAGCCCGTGGCCATGGTCCAGAAAAACGGTGCCACCTTCATAATAAAGGTCCGGATCGGCCAGGGTCACGGTGCCCGCCGCAGGCGCCACAACCTCCGTGCCCACCGGGGCGGCCATGTCATAACCGCGATGGACCGAGACCTTCTCGCAGGCCTCGCCGGTCACTTTGGAGACGCCGGTATATTTCCGCGTCGGGCCGAACGGCGATGAGGTCGGGGCAGCCGACGGCTTGATGAATCCGGTGACCGCGCCAGGGCCGGGATTGAAGCGGGCAAAGGCATCCTGCTTCTTCACCCAGCTGCGACCGGCATGGGCCTTCTGCTCTTCAGAGCGGGCATCCACCTTGTCACAGTCAAAGCCGTCGATCTCGCGATAGTCATCATTGCGCTCGGCAATCTTGAGGTCGCCATAAGCGCCGCTCTCATGCGACCAGCCGATTACGCTCGGAGCAACGGTCGACAGGCCGAACTGGGCCGTGCCGCTCTCATCTGTGGTGAGCTTTATGCCGGCCACCGTGAACACGGTCTCGGCGGGGCCTTGGCAGATGACCAGCCCGCCCTGGGTCAGCACGCCCCCACACTCGACGGCGGACAGCTGGGTGGCCTTATGCTTGACCGGGGATTCTGCCGTGGCGCAGGCTGCGCCCATGGCCGCCAGCGCAAGCAGAAGGACGCGGCGCATCAATCCTCCGCCTTTATCATGCGGGAATTTGCCGCTTCCGCATCCCAATAGGCTTCTTGAAGGTCCACGCTCCAATAGCGCAGCGCGCGGATCGGAATTTTCCGGCCGGTCACCGCGCAGACAACATAATCGCCCGGCGTGATAACTTCGACGTCGGCATCGAGATAGCGAAGGCGCGCTTCGCCGCTTGGGGAAGAGGAACGTGTCAGCATGTCTTCATCATGCCTGATCGTTTGGGCAATGAAAAGATGCCGCGAACATAAAGTTTCTGCTTTGTTCTGCGGAACAAATATGGTACATGTGAGTCAAGACTGGCAATCGGGGGCTTTGCCAAATCAGCCCTCATGGTAGACCTAAGGAGACGACTCATGGCCAAAGCGGCGCTACAACTCGTGGACAAGGATTCAGGCGTGGATAAGCAGAAAGCTCTCGAGACAGCGCTGGGCAACATCGAACGTTCTTTCGGTAAAGGCTCGGTCATGCGCCTTGGCGACAAGAAAGTGATGGATGTTGAGGCCGTCTCAACCGGATCACTGGGACTGGATATTGCCCTCGGCATTGGCGGCCTGCCCAAGGGTCGGATCATTGAAATCTACGGTCCGGAAAGCTCCGGCAAGACAACGCTCTCGCTGCACAGCGTGGCAGAGGCCCAGAAGAATGGTGGTGTGTGCGCGTTTATTGATGCAGAGCACGCGCTGGACCCGGTCTATGCTGGCAAGCTGGGCGTTGATCTGGACGATCTCCTCGTGTCGCAGCCCGATACGGGCGAGCAGGCGCTGGAGATTGCTGACACGCTTGTGCGTTCCGGCGCGGTGGACCTTCTGGTCATCGACTCCGTGGCGGCGCTGACTCCGCGGGCGGAGCTTGAAGGCGAGATGGGGGATTCCCTGCCGGGCCTGCAGGCACGTCTGATGAGCCAGGCTCTGCGCAAGCTGACCGGCTCGATCTCCAAGTCCAAATGTATGGTGATCTTCATCAACCAGATCCGGATGAAGATTGGCGTCATGTTCGGCAGCCCGGAGACCACAACCGGTGGTAACGCTTTGAAATTCTACGCGTCTGTACGTCTGGATATCCGCCGTATCGGCGCGATCAAGGATCGCGATGAAGTGATCGGTAACCAGACGCGCGTGAAAGTGGTCAAGAACAAGGTTGCCCCGCCTTTCCGGCAGGTCGAGTTCGATATCCTCTATGGTGAGGGCATTTCCAAGACAGGCGAACTGATCGATCTGGGCGTCAAGGCTGATGTCATCGAGAAATCGGGCTCTTGGTACTCTTACAATGGTGAGCGGATCGGCCAGGGCCGTGAGAAGACACGCACCTTCCTGAAGGAAAATCCGGCGATTGCCGATGAGATCGAAGATGCCGTGCGCCGGAATGCCGGGCTTCTGGCGGATGAATTGCTGAATGCCGGCATGGAATCCGAGGAAGACGATACACCGGACGCCGCGGAAGCCTGATCCGGCCCAACCTTTTTTACGCCGGGCGGCATGGGTTTGCCCGGCGTCATACCCCACTCTCTCACCTGCGAACTGCCCCTTTGTGGTGCAGCCTCCTTGGCGTGCCGCAAAGGGGCCTTTATATCGCCATTGTAATATAGGTGCCGGGTGACTCGGTATCGGATCACTGGATTGCAAGGATTTGAGAGCTGCACATGACGAGCGTTAACGATATTCGCGAAGGCTATCTCTCCTTTTTTGAGAAAAAGGGGCACGCGCGCCAGCCTTCCGCGCCGCTCATTCCGCAGAATGACCCGACACTCCTGTTTGTAAATGCAGGTATGGTGCCCTTCAAGAATATCTTCACCGGCGCCGAAACTCCGCCAGCTCCGCGCGCCACTACGTCCCAGAAATGTGTGCGTGCCGGCGGCAAGCATAATGATCTCGACAATGTCGGCTATACGGCTCGTCACCACACATTCTTCGAAATGCTCGGCAATTTCTCTTTTGGCGATTATTTCAAGGATGAGGCGATCGCATTTGCGTGGGAGCTTTGCACCAAGGAATTCGGCCTGGACCCTGCACGCCTGTTGGTGACCGTCTATGCAGAAGACGATGAAGCGGCCGACATCTGGAAGAAGGTGGCGGGCTTCAACGATTCCAGGATTATCCGGATCGGCACGTCCGACAATTTCTGGTCCATGGGCGATACCGGTCCGTGCGGACCGTGCTCGGAAATCTTCTTCGACCATGGTGAAGATGTCGCCGGTGGCCCTCCCGGCAGCCCGGATGAGGATGGCGACCGGTTTATCGAGATCTGGAATCTGGTCTTCATGCAGTTCAATCAGCTGGCAGGTGGCGCGCGTGAAAACCTGCCCAAGCCGTCCATTGATACGGGTATGGGCCTGGAACGGATTGCCGCCGTTCTGCAAGGCGTGCACAACAATTATGATATCGACCTGTTCCGTTCACTGATCGCTGCGGAAGAAGACCTCTATGGATCGAAAGCCGAAGGGGATAAACTGGCCTCTTTCCGTGTGATTGCAGACCACCTCCGCACGGCGGCCTTCCTGATTTCCGATGGTGTTCTGCCATCCAATGAGGGCCGTGGATATGTGCTGCGCCGCATCATGCGCCGCGCCATGCGTCATGGTCATCTTCTGGGTGCGCGCGAGCCACTGATGTACAAGCTGACCCCCGCATTGATCGGGGAAATGGGCAAGGCCTATCCGGAACTTGGCCGCGCAAAAGCAGCCATCGAATCCGCCCTTGAGCAGGAAGAGGCCCGGTTCCAGCGCACACTTGGCAATGGACTGTCCCTGCTGGACAAGGAAACGGAAAACATGTCCGCCGGAGACTCCTTACCGGGGCAGGTCGCCTTCAAGCTGTCAGACACTTACGGCTTCCCGCTGGATTTGACGCAGGACATTCTGCGCAGTCGTGACATGACGGTCGATGTGGAGGGCTTTGAGGCTGCGTTGGAGGAACAGCGCGCCGGCAGCCGTGTTGGCGGTTTCTCCTCAGGAGATCAGGCAACAGAAGAAATCTGGTTTCGCGTGCGCGATGAGGCTGGCCGGACAAATTTCGGCGGCTATTCCGGTACGGAAGGTAAAGGCAAGCTGGTTGCCATCGCGGTTGGTGGCAAGCTGACGGACACGCTTCACGCCGGCGCCGCAGAGCTCGTCTTCAATGAAACGCCTTTCTATGCTGAATCCGGTGGTCAGTCTGCTGACCATGGCGAGATCGTGTTTGATGGCGGCGCACGCTTTATCGTGCGTGACGTGCAAAAAAGGGCAGGCGATCTACATGTGCATATCGGGGAGCTCGTCTCCGGTGAGGTAAAGGTTGGTGAAACGGCCTCGCTTCATGTCGATGGTGAGCGCCGCAAGGCCATCATGGCCAATCACTCCGCTACGCATTTGATGCATGCTGCGCTACGCAAGGTTCTGGGTGAGCATGTCACGCAGAAAGGCTCTCTCGTTGAGGCTGACCGTTTCCGCTTTGACTTCTCCCACAATGGTCCACTCACTGCGGCCGAAATTGAGGCTGTGGAAGATGAGGTCAATGCTCAGATCCGTGCAAACCTCGAGACGGGCATTCAGGTGACTACCCCGGAAAAGGCCATCGAGGCGGGTGCGCTGGCGCTGTTTGGCGAGAAGTATGGCGATGAAGTCCGTGTGCTGTCCATGGGGACAGGCGATGATAAACGCTATTCGGTGGAGCTTTGCGGCGGCACGCATGTCGAGCGTTCGGGCGACATCGCCGTCTTTGTCATCACGTCCGAAAGCGGCGTGTCCGCTGGCGTGCGCCGGATCGAGGCGGCGACAGGTGCTGAGGCGCTGGCATATCTGAAAGGCCGCGCGCAGATCGCAGCTGATTTGGCCGAGCAGATGAAGGTTCCGCTCAAGGATGTTCCGCGCCGTGTCGCGGCTCTGGGTGATGAGCGTCGTAGCCTGGAGAAGGAGCTGGCCGAAGCCAAGCGCAAGCTGGCCATGGGCGGTGGAGGCTCTGCGCCTGTTGGTCCGGAAGAAATCAACGGTATCAAGCTTCTGGCCCGTGTGGCTGAAGGTGTTGGCGGCAAGGAGCTGCGCACTCTGGTCGATGAGGCCAAGGCGCAGATTGGCTCCGGCATCGTGGCCTTCGTCGGCGTGGCTGATGGCAAGGCAGGCGCGGCCGTGGGTGTGACAAAGGATTTGACCGACAGATTTTCCGCTGTGGACCTGGTCAAGGCGGCTAGCGAGGCGCTGGGCGGTAAGGGCGGCGGAGGCCGTCCGGATATGGCCCAGGCCGGTGGTCCCGATACGGACAAGGCCGAAGAGGCTCTGGAGGCTGTCCGGGCTCTGATCAAAGGGTAAGGTGCGTCAACTGCGTCGCGATTGAGCGAAGGAGGTTTATGCGCAGGAAAAAATGAGGCCCGCCCCGGCGGAACGACACGCCCGTGACGGGGCATGCTTTTTCATGCGTGTAGATATTTTTATTCAATCGGAGGGTTCGGTGAAGACGGCCCAAATAAAAATCCGTCCCTATAGGGCGGAAGATAATGATATTTTGAGCGACATCTGGCTGCGGGCTTCCCGTCTTGTGCATGGCTTTCTACCGGATCAGCATCTGGTGGCACAGCAGGCGCTTGTGGCAAGCATATATCTGCCCGAAGGGGATACGTATGTGGCCGTGCAGAGCAGTAAACCTGTGGGTTTCATTGGCCTCAGAGGGGCTTATGTGGGGGGACTGTTTGTCGACCCTGCCTCGCAACGTAAGGGGACAGGCCGACGCCTGCTGGCCCGTGCCTTTGAGGCCCGCGCGTTCCTCACCCTTGGGGTTTATGCGCTGAATGATCAGGCGCAGCGCTTCTATAAATCCATCGGGTTTGAGGAGGTAGGGCGCAGCGGGACGGATGAACAGGGCATGCCGTTTGAGGTGATCACGCTGCGCTGTGAGCGTGAAGCGGCGCGCCTCTGATACGGGGCTGTACCTTGAGCCGGGCATTGGCCCGGTACACGCTGGCAATTGACTTGAGCCACGGGGCGCTTATGTAAGGGCCCCGTGGTGATTTGGTCGGTCGGCTTGCAGCCACGTTAAATAACTTGCTAAAAGGCTGCGCGGTAACTCCGAACACCCTGTTGGCAATCTGCATGTCGGCCTGAAATGTTCGTGGAGTATCGCTTATGCCCATTCGAATTCCTGACGGTTTGCCCGCCCGTGACGCGCTGGTGCGGGAGGGTGTGCAGGTGCTGGATGAATCCATCGCGACGCGTCAGGATATCCGGCCCATGCAGATCGGCTTGCTGAATCTGATGCCGAACAAGATCGAGACGGAAACGCAGATCGCCCGCCTTGTCGGCGCGACACCCCTGCAGGTGGAGCTGACTCTGGTACGTATAGGCAGTCACGTAGCGCGCAATACGTCTGAGGAGCATCTGATCTCTTTCTACCATACCTGGGAAGAGGTGAAGCATCGCAAGTTTGACGGCTTCATCATCACTGGTGCGCCGATTGAAAAACTTCCCTATGAGGAGGTTTCCTATTGGAATGAGCTGACGGATATCTTTGAGTGGACGAAGACGCATGTGCATTCCAGCTTTTTCATCTGCTGGGGCGCGATGGCGGCGGTGAGCTATTTCCATAATGTGCCAAAGCACCTTCTGGAGCATAAGGCTTTCGGTGTTTACCGGCACCATAATCGCAAACCGGAATCGCCTTTCCTTACGGGATTCTCTGATGATTTTTCCATCTCCGTATCCCGCTGGACAGAAGTTCGCCGGGAGGATCTGCCGAGCGATGGCTCGCTGGATGTTCTGATGGAGAGCGACGAGACGGGGCTTTGCCTGTTGCAGGAAAATCAAGGCAACCGGCTCTATATCTTCAATCATATCGAATATGATTCCACCTCTCTTGAGGCGGAGTATCGTCGCGATGTCGCGGCGGGCAAGGAGATTGCCGTGCCGGCGAATTACTTCCCGGAGGATGATCCGACGCGCACGCCGAAAAATCGCTGGCGGTCTCATGCCTTCCTGCTGTTCGGAAACTGGATCAATCAGATGTACCAGACGACGCCGTACAATCTGGAAGATATCGGTACAGAGCAAGCGGGCGACAGCAAGGTGCGGCTGCCGCGCTAGCCTTCATGCTTGCAGGTCTAGCAGGGGCTTGCGGCTACCCGGTCTGGCATAGGCGGCAAGCGCGGATTGCCAGTCTTCCAAGGTGTATATATCCGTATCCGGCATTTTTGCTTCACGAAGCATGGGCCACAAATTCTGAAACAGGGTTTGCCAGATTTGCGGCGCGATCAGCCCCAGACTCTCGCGCATGTGGAATCGGGTGTGCGTCTCGCGTGCATGGGCCTCTGCCATGACCGGCTTGCCAGAGAGAAGGCCGTAGCTGACAAAGGCGCCGCCTGCAGGCATGGCATTCAGGATGATGGAGCCAGTCTCACCGCCAAGCGCGTCTAAGGTGAGATCAGCTTTCTCGGCGACTGTCCTGACGCGGCTGGTATCGACAAGCGAAACAGGTTCAACGCCCATGGCTTCCAGTTCTGCCTTGCGACTATCGGAGCGGTAGACGCCGGTGACACTCCGCGCGCCGTCTCGCCAGGCCCATTGGGCCAGCAGGCTGGCGCAGGTGGAGCCGGCCCCGGTCAGCAGGACGTGACGGTCTTTGACGGGCCATGTCTTCAACATCAAATGTGCCGCAAGCGGATTAATGTAGGCGCGCGCGGCCAGCACATCCGGGATGTCATCCGGCACCGGAATCGCAAGGGCGGGGGCGGCATCGATATGTGTTTGCCATGTGCCATTCCCGCGCAGGGACAGGACGCGCCGGCCGATCAGATGCTGATATGCTGCTGGCGCATCGGTCACATGACCAACGCCTTCATAGCCTGCGACTTGGGGCGGCTGCACGCGGTGGCGATAGGCGCCGGTAATCGGGATAAGGTCCGATGGGTTAACCGGCGCCAGCCGCATTTCAATGCGCAGCGTCCCCTCCGGACGCGAGCCAAGCGGCGCGCTCTCCAGAGACAAGCAGTCTTGCGGCGGGCCAAAATTTCGATACCAGAGGGCGCGATGTTCCATGCGCCGGGTGTAGCTGCCTGCCGAGGGGAAACCAAGCCGGTCCTTCCTAAGCGGTCAGTTTCGCCTGGCGCGTCGTTTTAGAGGGTCTGGCCCTCCGTCTTGGGTGTGGCCCGAAACAGGGACAGTAAAATCGGGATGGCCAGGCAGACGATCAGCATGTCCGAGATCGGGAAGGCATGCCAGATGGCCTGCGCGCCTGCGCCAGCTGCCAGGGCCGCGATCAGGGCAGGCAGCAGCAGGAAGGATTTTGTCAGGGTGAGCAGGGCGGCCTTTTCGGGGCGACCAATTGCCTGGCAATAGAGGGCGAGCACCAGAATGGGGCCGGTCAGGAAATAGATCGCGGCCATGTAGCGGAGAATGCTCGCGACCTGGGCTATGACAGATTCATCCTGAATGAACAGCCCTGCTATGGAATGTCCAGCAAACTGGAAGAGCAATTCCATGCCAACGCAATAGGTAAAGCCGGTCAGCATGGCGGCTTTCAACGCGCTCCGTGCTCGACTTATCTCGCTAGCGCCCCAATTGTTTCCGGCGACACTTTGCAAGGCCAAGGCAAAAGCCATGTTGGGCAGGAAGGCAAACCCCATAACGCGCGTCACGATGCCATAGGCGGCAATCGTATCGGCGTAGGCCTCAGTCGCGGTCAGCCGCAAGGCGAGGATCACGCAGAAGGAAACAAGCGCCATGCCGATGAAGCTGAGACTCAGCGGTGCGCCGAGGGTAAGGATGTTCGCCCAGCCTCCTCTCCAGCTTTTGGTGAGCAGGCTGGAGATGGGAAGCGTACCCATCCCGCGTGCGCGGAGGAACAGGAGCAGGCCGAGCCCCGCGCCCTGGGCCAATACTGTGCCCCAGGCGGAGCCTGCAACGCCCATGTTCAGCTGTCTGATCAAGACATAGTTCAAGACAATGTTCGCGAAAGTCACGCCCACCGATAGCAGGGCCACCAGTCCGGCGCGGCCTTCATTACGCCAGGTGTCTGCGTGCAGGCCGAGGGCAAACTGAAGCGGTGTGCCGGCGACCGTGATGCCAAGATAGACAAGCGCCATCTGTGCGACGCGCTCGTTTTGGGCCGCAAGCTGTTTCATCAGACCGGGCCCAAGGCAGACAAAGATCAGTATCGTGATGGCTGAAAGGGTAAGGGCCAGGCCGTGGGCGCGCGCGAACGTGGCACCTGCCGCGTCAGTCTCCCCCGCGCCGAGCTGGCGTGCGAGGAGGCTGGACATGCCGCCACTGACAAGTGTCGACATGGCAATCAGAACCATGATGACCGGGAAAGCGAGGCCAATGGCCGTCATCGCGTCCGCGCCAACGAACCGCCCAAGAAAGGCAGCATCAATGATATTGAGCAGGCCGTTCATCAGCATGATCAGCATCATGGGCAAGGCGTTTGCCATGAAGACGCGCAACACCGGCTGGCGCAGAAATGTATTATTGGGTGATGGTTGCAGAGACATCACTCACTCCTCAAGAGCGCATTCCGATCATGATGGGGGCCTGCATTGCCCACCGCCGAAATACTTCGAGGGTGAGGGAGGGGAGATCATCTTGTGACTGAACTTCACCGGGACACATGTCTGCAGGCGGCAGGTGTTCAGAACCTTGCGCAGGCCAATAGGCCGGAGTGGTGGCCGTGTCAATTAGGCATCAGGGCATGGTGAGGTTGGGCCTCAGGCTTGGCGTCAGCGCGTGGCATTTGGCATTTGACCAAGGGATGTTGTGCTTTTGATCTTGTCTGAAGGTGGCTTCACTGCATCAAAAGTCCGGCAAAAGCCGGACCGTGATGAAATGGTCGGAGTGAGAGGATTCGAACCTCCGGCCCCTGCCTCCCGAAGACAGTGCTCTACCAGGCTGAGCTACACTCCGTGCCGAAGAACGGGGTGTTTACGCCTGCGTGCGGAATTTGCAAGGGGGCAATCTGAGTTTCGGTGGTTTAGCCGACAACAGGAAGCAGTGGCTCGTCCGCGCCGGGGCTCCAGGGTTCGTATTTTGTCATGATACCCTTGAAGAGATGGCTCTGCTTGTGGCCCTCCAGCCAGGCCTGGACATAGGGCAGGGGCTGGTCATTGAACCAGTCCATATCGGTATGGGCGAACTGGCGCACGAAGGGGAAGATGGCGATATCGGCCAGGCTGCGCGTCTTGCGGACGAGCTGTCCGCCATTCGCGGCGATACGCGAGTCGAGGTCGGCGAGCACTTCCAGCCCTTCCGCGCGTGCGGCGCCCGGCACGAGGCTCTCGGCCGCATAGCGGTTTGGGTATTTGTAGCGGTCCAGCGCCTGCTTGAAGCGGCCGTCATTGCGGGCGATCAGCTCTGCGGTCGTCTGCGGGTCTGCGGCTGTCCAGCCTTCGGGGTCATTTTGTGCGAGGGCCCAGCGCATGACGTCCAGGCTCTCATCGACGACGGTGCCAGACAGGGTGACAAGAACCGGCACAGTGCCTTTCGGGCTCGCCTCAAGCATCTCAGCGGGCTTGTCTTTCAGCACAATTTCGCGGACGCGGACGGGAATTCCGGCCATGGACAGGCCCATCCGGGCGCGCATGGCATAGGGGCAGCGGCGGAAACTGTAGAGAGTATGCGGGGCGGCGGAGTCTGGCGTCATTTTGTGGGGAAGCCTTCCGGAAATTCCGGAAGCTGCTGTTTCGGATCGTACCAACTGGCGCAATCTGACCGCCAGATATGGCCTAGCGCATTGCCCTCGATTTCGGTATCGAGACAGCCAAGCCGCAACAGCACGACGGGCTGGTCCATCCGCTCCGCCATGATTTGCGAGCCGCATTTGCTACAGAAGTTCCGGAACTTGCCTGCGCTTGATTCAAAGCGGTTCAGCGCTTCCTTGCCTGCGGTCCAGTGGAATGCGCTCCGCGGCACAGGCATGACTGAGGAAAATGCCGCTCCATGTGCCTTCCGGCAGGTCTGGCAATGACAATGAACAATCGGGCCGGCTTCGGTGTCCACTTCATAGCGGACGACGCCGCAGAGGCAGCTGCCTTCAAGCATTCTCGGTTCTGGCCTCTTCTTCGGTTTTGCCGGTGTCCTCGCTTCGGCGGGCCTCCGCCTCTGGTCCCATATGTTGCTGGCCGCGCTTGCGGGCAAGGTCGATCTGTTTTTGGCGCTCGGCAAAACGGGCGCGCTGTTCGTCCGTCATCTCGTCCACGCAGTGCGGGCAGGAGACGCCCGGCACATAGGCCGCGGCCTGCTTGTCTTCCTCGGTGATCGGGCGCTTGCAGGCATGGCACATGTCATAGCTGCCGGGGGTGAGATCATGCTTTACGGAGACGCGCTCATCAAAGACGAAGCACTCCCCGCGCCACAGGCTTTTCTCTTCCGGCACGGTTTCGAGGTATTTCAGGATGCCGCCATTGAGATGGTAGACATCATCAATGCCTTCGGCTTTCACAAAGCTGGTCGCCTTCTCACACCGGATGCCGCCGGTGCAGAACATGGCGATCTTCGGCGTGCGGCCTTCGGATTCCAGTTTGCTTCGGAAGTCGCGGAACCAGTCCGGGAATTCGCGGAAGGTCTTGGTGCGGGGGTCGATCGCGCCTTCGAACGTGCCGATGGCGTATTCGTAATCATTGCGCGTGTCGATCAGCACGGTGTCAGGATCTGAGATCAACTCGTTCCAGGCGTCCGGGTCCAGATAGGTGCCAACCAGGGCATTCGGATCTGTGCCCGGGATGCCCATGGTGACGATCTCTTTCTTAAGGCGCACTTTCAGGCGCAGGAAAGGCATCTCGTCCGACTGAGAAAATTTCGCTTCAAGTGTCTCGGCGCCGGGCAGGGCACGCAGCGTGGCAAGCGCGGTCTCAATGCCCTCGGCAGGGCCGGCAATCGTGCCGTTGACGCCCTCGGCCGCGATCAGGACCGTGCCCTTTACGCCAGCCGCGTCCAGCGTGTCCGCCAGTCGGGCGCGATGGGACTCAAAGTCCGGAAAGGAAAAGAATTTGTAGAAGGCGGCAATCGTGTAGGTCATGGCGGTACTTATGGCAGATTACGGGGCGAATTTGAATGATACGGTACAGAGGCCCCTGTGGTGAGCTCAGGCCTTTTCAGGCTCTGACAGGATACGCGGCAGCTTGAAGGTGACAGTCTCGCGGGCGGTTTCGACGCTGTCGAGCGTGACGTCGAAACGCTCCCGGCAGGCATTGATCACGCCCTGAACAAGATCTTCCGGCGCGCTGGCCCCGGCGGTGAGGCCGAGCAGGTCCACCCCCTCAAACCAGTCCCAGTTGATATTCTCGGCGCTGGCGATCAGTTCGGAGCGGCTGGCCCCGGCGCGCAGGGCCACTTCAACCAGGCGCTTGGAATTGGAGCTGGTCTCCGCGCCGATCACCAGAACGAGGTCTGCGCCCTGGCCGATCACCTTGACCGCGTCCTGGCGGTTTGTCGTGGCGTAGCAGATGTCTTCCTTGTGGGGGCTGGCAATGCCGGGGAAGCGGGCCTGAAGCGCGGCGACGATGTCTGCCGTATCATCCACAGACAGGGTGGTCTGGGTGACGAAGGCAACATTGCTAGGGTCCCTCGGCTCAAAGCTTTCGACGTCTTCCACGGTTTCGATCAGGGTTATCGTGTCATTTGGCAGCTGGCCCATCGTTCCGATAACTTCCGGGTGGCCGGCATGGCCGATCAGGACGATCTCGCGGCCTTCACGGTGGTGGCGCTCTGCCTCGACATGCACCTTGGAAACCAGTGGACAGGTAGCATCGACAAAGATCATATTGCGGCGCTGGGCCTCGGCCGGCACGGATTTCGGCACGCCATGAGCGGAGAAGATGACCGGGCGGTCTTCCGGGCATTCATCCAGCTCTTCCACGAAGACGGCGCCCATTTCCTCCAGGCGGGAGACGACATGGGCATTGTGGACAATCTCGTGACGAACATAGACGGGCGCGCCCCATTTGCCGAGCGCTTCCTCGACAATCTGGATCGCGCGGTCGACCCCGGCGCAGAATCCCCGCGGGGCGGCCAGGCGTATGGTAAGGGGGCGGCGGTCGGTCATTTCATCCAGTCTCCTGCCTGCAGGCGTTGCGCCGAGGCGATTGGGCCTTTAACACATCTCCACCAACACATGGACACGCCATTGCACAAGGCCAAGAAGGACTCGCCGACGCATGATCAAATATGCCCCACTTCTCGCCGCGGCCATTCTTACGACAGGTTGTGCCAGCAGAATCGCTGAAAGCCTTGATACACGCCAGAATGCAGGTCCGTGCCCCCCTGTCGCGGCACTGTATGATTCAGCGCGCTATGTGGAGTTTGATGGCGAAGGAAAACTCTACACGAACATTGAATATACTGGGGAAATCATCGGCGCGCGCCTGTATTGCCGCTATGTGGGCGATAACCCGCTGGAAGCTGAGATTGAGGTGGATTTCGCTTTCGGCAAGGGCCCGGCGGCGACCTCTGACGACCATGTCTATCCGTATTATGTCGCTGTGACCCGCAGGAATGGCAAAGTGCTGGCGAAGAAATATTTCAGCGTCAGCGCGGATTTCAATGGCGGCAAGCTGGATGGCAAGACCGAGGTGGTCAACAAGATAAAGATCCCGCGCGTTGACGAATCAATCTCCGGATCGAACTTCGAAGTCATCGTCGGATATGACCTGACGCCGGAGCAGCTGGAGTTCAACCGCGCGGGCAATCGCTTCCGCCTGGATGCCGGACAGTAATCATGGCCAGCCTGACGAAAGACCTGACGGCGGCCGCGAGTGCCGCCTTTGAAGCGTTGGGCTTTGAGGCGCGGTGGGGCGAGGTGCGCCGGTCCGACAAGCCTGAATTTGCGGATTTCCAATGCAATGGCGCGATGGGCGCGGCGAAATCTGCCGGCAAGAATCCGCGCGAAGTGGCCAGCGAAGTGGCCTCGACGCTGAAGGCCTACCCGTTCGTGCTGTCTGCAGAAGTGGCGGGGCCTGGCTTCATCAATATCCGCATCTCTGACGAGGCGCTGGCCGAACGCGCGACCAATGTTCTGACCAGTGAACTGGCGGGCGGCGAGCCTGCGACGGACCCGAAAGTCACGGTGATCGATTTTGGTGGCCCGAACGTGGCTAAGCCCATGCATGTCGGCCATCTGCGCTCTGCCGTGATCGGCGATACGCTGGTGCGCCTGTTGCGCTTTCTGGGTGATCATGTCACCGGCGATACGCATCTGGGTGACTGGGGCCTGCAGATGGGCCATCTGGTGACGGAGCTGCATGATGAGCAACCGGACCTAATCTATTTCGATGCGAGCTATGAGGGCCCGTATCCTGAAGATCCACCGGTGACGATTGAAGACCTGGCCCGGATGTATCCGGCCGCCAGCGCCAAGGCGAAGGAAGACCCGGCACGGCTGGAGCGCAGCCAGAAGGCCGTCGCGGAGCTGCAGGCGGGGCGCCCCGGCTATCGCGCGCTGCTGAAGCATTTCATCGACGTTTCGGTCGCCGCGCTGAAAGTCGATTATGAATTCCTGAACGTGCATTTCGACCTGTGGAAGGGCGAAAGCGATGTCGACCATCTGATCCCTGGCCTGATCGAGAAGTTCAAGGCGGCGGACCTGGCGCGCGAGGATGATGGTGCCTGGATTGTCGATGTGGCCCGCGAGGGCGAGAACGTGCCGGTCGAGAAGGACGGCAAGGTCAATCTGAAGAATCCGATGCCGCCGATCATGCTGGTAAACAGCCGCGGCGGGACGGGCTATCACACGACGGACCTCGCAACGATCGAAGACCGGATGGAAAATCTGAAGCCGACGCCGGAACTGATGCTGTATGTTGTCGACCAGCGTCAGGCGCTGCACTTTACGCAGGTGTTCCGCGCTGCTGAGCGGCTGGGCCTGATCGACGAAGGCCATCTCGAACATATCGGTTTCGGCACGGTGAATGGCCCTGACGGCAAGCCCTTCAAGACCCGCGAAGGCGGCATGCTGCGGCTGGCCGATCTGAACGCGATGGCGCTGGAAGAGGCACAGAAGAAGATCGCCGAGGCGGGCAAACTGCCGGAAGACATGCCGGAGGATGAGCGCCTTGATGTCGCGAAGAAAGTCGCGCTGGCGGCGCTTCGTTTCTCTGACTTGCAGAATACGCGGACCGGTAACTACGTGTTCGATCTTGATCGCTTCACCAGTTTTGAAGGCAAGACCGGGCCCTACCTGCTCTACGCGGCGGTGCGGGTGAAATCCCTGCTGCGTCGGGCGCAGGAAGAGGGGCTGGAGCAGGGCGAGATCTTGATCGGTCATGACGCCGAACGCGCGCTGGTGCTGCAGCTGGACGGCTTCGCGCTGGCCCTGATGCAGGCCCGCGAGAAGCGGATGCCGCATATTCTGTGCGAGCATGTCTACAATCTGGCGCAGGCCTTCAGCGCGCTCTATGCCGCTGTGCCGATTGCGTCTGAAACAGACCCCGCCCTGCGCGCAAGCCGCCTGTCTTTGTCTGCTGCCGTGCTGAACCAACTGGAAGCGGGTCTTGGCATTCTGGGCATCAAGATTCCGGAACGCATGTAGCGCCGTCTCGCTACGGCCTGTCAGCGGCGGGATGTTCGATCCTGCCCGATCCCTCTAAGCTGTTATCTGAAACAGCCCATGGAGGAGTTCAGACATGGCCACGCAGGTAACCAAAATTCCAGACGCAGCCGCGCGCCCCACGCCGGACTGGGAGTTTGCCTCGCAATGGGCGAAGGCCTGGCGCGTGATCAAATGGTCCGGCTTTGCCCTGCTAACGCTGGCCTTCCTGACGGTGATCGGACAGGGCTTTCTGTTCTACCGGATGTTTGATGAAGTGCACCCTTTCCTGGGCTATGGCTTCATCCTGCTGCTGGCGGCGCTGCTGATCTTACTTGTGGGGCGGCCGGTCGCGTCTTTCCTGTCGATGCCAGTTGCGGCCAAGCCGCCGCATACGCTGTTCGATATTGAAGATCCGGACATTCTGATCCTGTCGGACCGGCTGAAATATGATCTCAAATATCTGAACATGCTGAAGCGCAATCCGCTACTGAAGGAGGAATTGCTGGCCATGCAGGATGGCCTGAGCGAGGGCCGGGCCCTGCTGGCGCGCATGGGCAAGGCGCAGCTGAGCGAGGCGGCGGAGCTGGCCAAGGCGCTGGAGGCCTTCCAGCAGGCCCATATCGAGGCGCACCTGCGCAAGCTGGACGCGCGGGTCGAAAAGCTGATCCATTCCGAAGCGGTCGGCGTAGGCGTCGCCACGGCGTTCTCGATGAATGGCACGGTCGATGCCTTCATCGTGCTATGGCGCAATGTGAATCTGGTGGCAAAGATTTCCCAGATCTATTTCGGGCGGCCGCATCTGGGTGGCACGCTGCTGATCCTGCGCGATGTGATGGCGATTGTCGTGATCAGCCGCGCGTTGGAAGACGTGACCGATATGACCGGCGATGTGATCGGCGGATTGCTGGGGCGTATGGGCGGGCTGATCGCCGGGCCGGTGATGGATGGCGCGGTGAACGCCATGCTAACGCTAAAGCTCGGCTATCTGGCCAAGCGCCGCTGCCGCGCCTTCAAGGGCTGGTCGGCGCGTCAGGCGCGGTCAATCTCTGCCGAGGCGCTGGAGCGGGTGAAGCGCGAATCCGGCTCGGTCGCGACCGATCTGCTCAAGGCATGTGGGGGGCTGACCTCCCGCGCGGCTTGGGCAGCGGAGAGGACCATGTCAGGCTCTCGTAATGCCTGGTCGCTGGTGCAGAGCTGGTTCGGGCGCAAGCCTTCGAACGCCTGACGCGGCGCGGGGCCCCTGTTCGTCCCATGATTGCGTGAAGCCGGTTTCCTTGGCACAAAGTCAGACGGGCTTGGTGGACCTGTAGAGGAGGGGCGCAGCATGATCCTGTTTGTAGGCTGGGCAATCGCGGTGATTACCGTAGCCATTGGATATGTCATCGCCGGGCCGATCTGGGTGAAGCGGCATTCGCTGCGGTTCCGGGTGGGCCATACACTGCGCCGGTGCAGCGGCATGTATGGCGAGATCGCGCTGGTGACGTTTGGCGCCATGCTGGTCTACCTGATCGACCAGTCGAGCCCGAGCACAACGGTGGACGAACTGGTCATGGCGAGACCCATGGTCTCGCTCGGCGCGGTGATCCTCGTGGCGCTGGTCGTATATGTGCATGGTATCCGCACAGCGATGGCTGCCGAGACCGGAGAGCGTGGGCGCCTCGGCTTCACCTATTCGATCTACGGCGTGTTCAGCACAGTCTTCTTTGCGGGCGGTCTCGCCCTGATCGCGCTGGTCGTGACGCAGGCGCTGGCCGATGCGAGTAATTTTTCTGAACTGTCGAAAGCGGCCATCGCGCAGCTGCCAATGTCCGGCGAAGCAGACACGGACACGCTTCAGCGCGGGCTGGAGCTGTCCTATCTGGACACGCAATTGCTGTTGTCGAAAGCCGAGGACAGCATGTCTCCGGTCTTTGTGTTCATGGCGGGTATCTTCGCGATTAATCTGGCGATCCGCCTGACCCCGCTGCGCAGCCTATTCATCAACAATGCCGTGCTGCTGACTATGGTGACGACCATCATTGGCGTGATTGCCGTTCTGGTGGTCGGCGCGTGGACCTATATTGGATATTATTCCTCCTTCATAAATGACTATCTGGAAGCGCTGACGGAGTTTCGTGGCTTCATCGTGAAGGCCAATCCTGACGCGCTGGAGCGGTATTCCGATATTTATGTCGAGATGATAGATCAGAAGGCCCTGCTGGGCTTTGTGACGCGGATTAGCAATGAATGGGGCGGTGTCGCCGCCGTCCTCGGTGTGACACAGTGGATTGTGGAACAGTTCAATCGTCCCGAGCAGGAGGAAAGCCCGGCGCATGCTCATGAGCCGGCGGAGGCATGATGCGGAAACTCTATATACCGACCATCGCGATTGGCTTAGCCATCGTCTATCTGGCGCTAGCGGGGTGTGTGACCTTGACCGACAAATCCATTCCCGTTCAGCAGGCCAGCCCTGCGATCGCGCTGAAGCCAGCGAGCGAGCCGCTGACCATCATGACGTGGAATATCGGCTATTCTGGCCTCGGCAAGGAATCGGATTTCAAGGCCGATGGCGGCTCCATGCTCCGCCCGCCGAGCAAGGCGATCGTCCGCAAGAATCTTGAAGGTATCCAGGGCGTGCTGCGCGAGCGGCAGCCTGATGTCGTGCTGATGCAGGAACTGGCCGGGCCGGGCTTTCTCACGCGCGGCGTGAATGTACTGGGCGGCGTGAAGCAGGCGCTGCCGGATTATTCAATGTTCTTCTCCTCAGACATTCGCACGCGCCTGTTTCCGGGGCCGCTATCGCTGAAGCACGGCCTGGGCACGTTTCTGAGTGTCGAGAATGACGGCACCCATATCGAACGTATTCCGGAAGAACCGGAAGCGATGATGGGCCTTGTCCGCCGCCGCTATCATGTGCAGGTGACGGAGCTGACGGCGGATGGGCAGGACTGGGCGCTGATCAATGTGCATTTGTCTGCCTTCGATGAAGGCGCAAACACACGGATGGAGCAACTGACCGCTGTGCTGAACCTGGCGCAGTCATATTACGCAGCTGGCAAGGCGGTGGCTGTGGGCGGCGACTGGAACATGCGCCTTGCGCCGACAGATTATGCCTATACCGCAGACGATTCCGCGCAGTTCTGGATCCATGACTTCCCGCGCGACGAACTGGATGAAGGCTGGCAGGTCGCGGTCGATACGAGTGTACCGAGCGTACGCACCAATGAGCAGCCCTATACGCCCGGCGTGAACTACACGACCAATATCGACGGGCTGGTCGTGTCGCCGAATGTCGAGATCGTCTCGGCTGAGGGACTGGACCTCGGTTTTGAGTATACAGACCATCAGCCTGTGATCCTGAAATTGCGTTACCGCGATGGGGCCGCAGCGCCCGGTAGCGCTCAATAATGCCCATCGGGCTGGCAGACGGCATTTTACGACAGATATTTGGCGAAGACGCGCTTGCTGATGTCAGGAATCCGCGCTAACCGAAGCGCAGAATAAGCTTCCTCCCGGGAGAGAGCGGGTATCAAGTCCCGCCGCCGAAGGCGCAACCGCCCCGGAAACGCTCAGGCAAAAGGGCCGGGAGAGAAGGAAACACGCTGGAAAGAGACGGGCGACAAGTGCCGTCTCGCCGAAGGAGCAAGCCCGCATGCCGGGCGGAATCTCTCAGGCGCCCAAGACAGCGGGGGCGACGAAGTGCAGCCATGGGGCTGCTCCGTCACCTATGAAAGGGCGTCATGTCTGACCCGACGACAGAGAACCTGAAGCGCACACCGCTATATGATGTGCATGTGGAACATGGCGCGAAACTGGTGCCGTTCGCAGGCTATGAGATGCCTGTGCAATATTCGATGGGCGTGAAGGACGAACATCTGTGGACCCGCGAGCAAGCCGGTCTGTTTGATGTCTCTCACATGGGCCCATGCTTCCTGTCCCTTGAAGACGGGATTGGCGGCGGAGACGAGGCGCATGCGAAGATCGCGGCGTTGGTCGAGACTCTGGTGCCGTCAGACATTGCCGGTCTGAAGGAAGGCCAGGCCCGCCTGACCGTTCTGCTGAACGAGGATGGCGGCATTCTGGACGATCTGATTATCACCCGCCCGATTGGCGAGGCGGCTCAAGGCTCTCTCTACATTGTCGTCAACGGCGCGGTGAAGGATGCTGACTGGGCGCTCTTTGAACGGAGCTTTCAGGGCAAGGCTGTGCTGACGCGCGCCGATGACCGCATTCTGTTCGCCCTGCAGGGGCCGAAAGCCGTCGACGTGATGAGCGATTTCTTCCCCGGCTGCGAGGAATTGAAATTCATGCATCACATGCCGTTCGAACTGAATGGCACGAGCTGCATCGTGTCCCGCTGTGGCTATACGGGCGAAGACGGCTTTGAAGTGCTGGTCAAGCCTGAGGCCGGCCTGCCGCTGGTCAATGAAATGCTGACGGATGAGCGCGTGAAGCCGATTGGCCTTGGCGCGCGGGACTCCCTGCGCCTTGAAGCCGGGCTGTGCCTTTATGGTCATGACATGGACCCGACCCGCGACCCGGTGGAAGCAGACCTTGCCTGGGTGATCCAGAAGGTGCGCCGTGAGCGTGCAGACTTTCCGGGAGCGGAGCGTATCCTGAAGGCTCGAACTGAAGGCACAGCCGAGAAGCGTGTGGGCATTCGCCCGTTGGAGCGCGCCCCGGCCCGTGAAGGCACAATGATCCAAGTGGATGGGCAGCCGGTTGGCATCGTCACCTCAGGCGGCTTTGGTCCCAGCGTCGATCACCCGGTGGCGATGGGCTATGTGCGCAGCGATCTGGCAGGGCCCGGCACGAAGATTGATCTTATGGTGCGGGGCAAGGCCCGCCTGGCGGAAGTGGTTTCGCTTCCATTTGTTCCACATAATTACAAGCGATAGGAGCGTCCCTAATGACCCGCTATACTCAGCCTACCACTTTCTACACCAAGGAACATGAATGGGTGACCGTTCATAACGATCTCGCTACAGTCGGCATCACGCATTACGCAGAGAACCAGCTGGGCGACATCGTGTTCGTCGAACTGCCCGACGTCGGCGCTGAGTTTGCGACCGGCGACGACATGGCCGTCGTTGAAAGCGTGAAGGCTGCATCTGACGTGTACGCACCGATTGCCGGCAAGGTGGTCGAAGTGAACGCTGTGCTGGCAGACAAGCCGGAGACGGTGAACGAGTCCCCGCGCGAAAAAGGCTGGTTCTGTGTCCTGGAAATCAAGGATGGCGCTGAGATCGCCAGCCTGATGGATGAAGAAGCCTACAAGGCATTCTGCGAAGGCCTGTAAGGTCCCTGTCACTCTGACGGAGTTACGAGTATGAGATACCTCCCCCTAAGTCCGGAAGACCGTGCCGAGATGCTGGATGTCATCGGCGCCAAATCCGTTGATGAGTTCTACGCTGATGTACCGGAGGCCGCCCGCCTGAAAGGCACCATCGAAGGCTTGCCGAACCATCAGGGGGAGCTGGCCGTCGAGCGTCACCTGTCGAAGTTGGCCGCGAAGAACCGGTCTGCCTCTTCAGGTCCGTTCTTTGTTGGCGCTGGCGCTTACCAGCACCATGTGCCGGCCACGGTGGACATGATCATTCAGCGGTCGGAATTCCTGACGACCTATACGCCATACCAGCCGGAAATCGCACAGGGCACCTTGCAGACCCTGTTCGAATTTCAGACGCAGGTTGCGGCCATGACGGCGATGGATGTGGCCAACGCCTCCATGTATGACGGCTCCACCGCCTGCGCCGAGGCCGCCATCATGGCGACCCGCGTGACGCGCCGCAAGAAGGTGATCCTGTCCGGTGGCCTGCACCCGCACTATGCCGCCGCCACCAAAATGGTGTGCGAGGCACAGGGCTTTGAAGTGGTTCAGCTGCCGGTAGCGATCGACGATGAAAACGCGCTGGCTGAGGCTGTCGATGATGCAACGGCCTGTGTGATTGGTCAGAGTCCGAACGTTTTCGGAACGGTGACGGATCTCTCCAAATCTGCCGACGCCGCGCACGAAAAAGGCGCGCTGTTGGTATCTGTGTTCACCGAAGCGGTGTCGCTGGGCCTGGTGACGCCTCCGGGCGAAATGGGCGCAGACATCGCTGTTGGTGAAGGCCAGTCTATTGGCAATGGCCTGAGCTTTGGCGGGCCCTATGTGGGCCTGTTTGCCTGCACGCAGAAACTGGTTCGCCAGATGCCGGGCCGCCTGTGCGGTGAGACAGAAGATGCCGACGGCAAGCGCGGTTTTGTGCTGACGCTGTCGACGCGTGAGCAGCATATCCGGCGCGACAAGGCGACCTCCAATATCTGTACGAATTCCGGCCTCTGCGCACTGGCCTTTACGGCGCACATGACACTGCTGGGCGGCAAGGGCCTGGAGCAGATGGCCCTTCTGAACCATGAAGCGGCCTGCGACCTGGCTGACGCGCTGGACGAGATTGACGGGGTCGAGATCCTGACGCCGCGCTTCTTCAACGAGTTTGCCTTCCGCACGCCGATGGATGCCGAAGCCGTGCTTGCCATGCTGGACGAAGCCGGCGTGGTCGGCGGGGTTCGCGCCAGCCGTCTGTTCCCGGAGGGTCATATGGGCGACATGATCCTCTGCGCCGCCACCGAATGCACAACGCCTGAAGACATCGCTGCCTATGCCGCAGCGCTGAAGGAGATTATCTGATGACCATGAACAATCACGGCCGCCCTACGTCTCCTGATCATGTTCCGTCTGACCGGAATGTCGAGACGGTCTCCGGTTCCCGCGGGCTTCTGCAGCATGAGGGCCTGATCTTCGAGGTCGGCACCCCTGAGACGACCGGCGTGGACCTACCCAAGCCGAAGAACCGTACCGGCCGCCTCGGCGGTGTTGCGCGCAAGAAAGGCACCGGCCTGCCGGGCTTGTCCGAGCCGCAGGCGGTGCGCCACTATATGCGCCTGTCCCAGAAGAACTATGCCATCGATCTTGGCCTGTTCCCGCTGGGCAGCTGCACGATGAAGCACAATCCGCGCCTGAACGAAAAGCTGGCCCGCCTGCCGGGTTTTGCCGACATTCACCCGCTGCAACCGCAAGCCACCGTGCAGGGCGCACTGGAGCTGATCGACGAACTGGCCACCTGGCTGAAGACGCTGACCGGTATGCCGGCTGTGGCGATGAGCCCTAAGGCCGGCGCGCATGGCGAGTTCTGCGGCATGATGGCTATCCGTCAGGCCCTGATCGCGCGCGGTGAGGGGGAAACCCGCAAGCGCGTTCTGGTGCCGGCCTCCGCCCACGGAACAAACCCGGCGACGGCAGTGCAGTGCGGCTTTGTGGTTGACGAGATCAAGGCCAATGAGCGTGGCCGCGTGAACATGGATCAGTTGCGCGAGAAGCTGCATAATGCTGACGACATTGCCGGCATCATGCTGACCAATCCCAATACGTGCGGCCTGTTCGAAAGCGACATTCGCGAGATTGCCGACCTGATCCATGAGGCGGGCGGCTATTTCTATTGTGACGGCGCAAACTTCAACGCCATTGTCGGCCGGGTGCGTCCGGGCGATCTTGGCGTTGATGCGATGCACATCAATCTGCACAAGACTTTCTCGACCCCGCATGGCGGTGGCGGCCCTGGCTCTGGGCCGACCGTGCTGTCCGAAGCGCTGGCGCCCTATGCACCAGTGCCATTCGTGGTGAAGGATGAGGACGGCGTGTTCCGTCTGGTCGAGGATGTAGAAGGCGATGCCAGCGAAAGCTTTGGCCGTATGGTGGCCTTCCATGGCCAGATGGGCATGTTCGTGCGTGCGCTGACATATATTCTAAGTCATGGCGCAGACGGGCTGAAGCAGGCCTCCGAGGATGCCGTGCTGAATGCCAACTACATTCAGGCGCGTCTAAAATCTGTCATGACGCCGGCTTTTGATGGCTATTGTATGCACGAGGCCCTGTTCTCTGACGCCTTCACGGCAGAGGGCATTGAGACCATCGACATCGCAAAATCGCTGATCGATGAGGGCTATCACCCGATGACGATGTATTTCCCGCTGGTGGTGCACGGCGCGATGCTGATCGAGCCGACGGAATCGGAGTCGAAGGCCGAGCTGGATCGCTTCTGCGACTCGCTGGAGTCCATTGCCCGCCGTGCGGCCCAGGGCGATGACACGCTGAAGGGCGCGCCATACCTTGCCCCGATGCGGCGTCTGGATGAGACCAAAGCCGCCCGGAAACCCATTCTCAAATGGGTGGAAGCGAACGCGGACAGCGTTGCCGCGGAATAGATATCAGGCCGTGGCAGGTTCAGCGAGTTCGCGCTTGTCACGGCCAAACATCTTCTTGCGAAGCCGACCGAAAATGATGAGGCAGGGCTTCTCATAGAATCTGTAGGCCAGGGCCGAGGCAACAATGCTGAGGCTGACGCCGATTACGACAAAGGCGATATTGTCCAGTGGGCCGGGGACCCCGAGACGGAACACAGGTGCCAGCGCGTCAATCCTGCCCAGATGGTCGAAGATGCGCCGAAGCAGGCTCAAGACGAGCATGTGGCACAGATAGAGTGAGAATGACCAGTCGCCGAGTCGTACACAGGCGGCGAGTACCTTGTTCAGCGGCCCTTTCAGCGCAAGCATCCGTTCAGGCATTGACTGCCCCGCCAGCCATCCAAGCCAGATCGTCACCATCATGGTGATCGCGCCGACACTGATCGCCAATATGGTGGCACTCAAGCGGATGGCGTCGGCGCTTTTGTCATCCAGGCCGTAGAGCTGGTAGATCACCGTGCAGGCGAGAGTGCCTGTGGCTGCGGGTACAAGCCAGGCGAGACGCTGTTGCAGGTCCAGCATCGCAAGTCCGTAGATCAGAGCAGCGCTTGGTAGACCGAACCACATCACCCGGCCCCATTGCAACGTATGAGCTGTTTCCAGACCCTGGTAGCAGAGCGCCGCCATCAGCCACAGCGTGGCCAGAAGTGTCACCGCCCCTGCTCGCCAATGCAGGCCGGACATGACAATCAGGCCAACGGCAGCGCCCAGGATAAACTCCATTGTCATCGGATAAAAGAACAGGGCAGGCAGATCGACGGCTAGCGGGCCGGACAGGCCCATAAGAGACCCTGCGATAACCCAGCCGCCCCAGATCAGCAGCAGGGCCGGCAGCCATCGCCGCGGAAGCAGAAGCAGAATGGCAAAAACGAAGTAGAAGTAGACCTCATGCACGAGGGTCCAGCCAACGCCTAGAATCGGGTGCTCGCCTTGTGGCAGAAGGGCAAAGGATTTCAGCAGGTACGGGATCAGCGGTTCACTGCGCGAGATGGCCTGCCAGCCTTGGCCATGGCCGGATAAGCCATGCATCCACACCATGTATACAGTCATCATGCCGGCAAAAAGCCACCAGACCGGATAGATGCGGGTGATTCGAGCGAACAGGAAGTCAGTAGAACTCTTCACGCCGGTCTTCAGGTCATTGGTGACGTAGACCATGATGAAGCCGGAGATAACGAAGAACAGATCCACGCCTGCATAGCCATTTGAGAAAATGCCACTGACAATACCGTGCTCGGTCAGGCCGTTGGCTTCAATCCCCAGACTCTCAAGAGACCGGATATGATAGAGCACCACGATGAGGGCAGCCAAACCTCTCAATACCTGGACAGACTGCAGCTTCATCAGGGGCCTCACGCAACTAGGTCTCCACTTGGGAGTTCAAGGTGGTGTAGCAATCAGGTAACGTCCACGCCAGACTTTGAAGACAACCTGCTGTTTTATGTGGCGCGGCCTGACACGAGTATCATATTTCGGAAATGCTGGACGACGAGACTTCCGTGGATAATCAACAGAGTACAATCACAGCCAAACCGATCAGCCCCCTGCGTAACGGGGTGTATGTGGCTTTCCGTCAGGTGCTGGCCCTGCTTGGCCTCATCATGATTGCTGTTGCCATTCCGATTGCGTTTCTCACACCGGTGATTCCGGTTGGCCTGCCAATCGCCATTCTCGGCGTCGTGTTGCTGGGCCGCAATGCGATGTGGGGGCGCCGATGGATGGAGAGCGTGCTGGCCCGTCATCCCCGGGTTGAGCGTTTCGCCCCGAACTGGCTGATGCGGCTCGTGTTCGGGCGCGAGAAGCGAGATGTTCATCCAGACGGCAGATAGTGTCTAAATTGCTGACCGGCGTGCGCTTTCAGCCATCGGATGCAGAGCCGAAAGGCTGACACACTTGCGATAGTTGCAAATGTAAGCACTATAGCCGCAGAATTGCGGTTATACGGGGCTCAGACGAGATGAGAATATCACACCGACTGGTTGCCGGCGTGGCGGCAGCATTCATGCTGTCGGCTTGCGGTGGTGGTAAGGATGAAGCTGCGGAGAAAAAGGAGGCGGAAATTACGTTCGACAAGAACCCGTATCCTTCCACTTATTCACCCTATCCCAATGCGCCAGTTCTGATCACCAATGCCACCATCCTGGATGGCGAGGGGGCACGGATCGAGAATGGCAGCCTGTTGCTGGAAGACGGCAAGATTTCCGCCATTGGCAGCGACCTGGAGGCCCCGGAAGGTGCGATGACGATTGATGCGTCAGGCCGTTGGGTAACGCCTGGCATTATCGACAATCACAGCCACCTGGGCGTGTACCCATCCCCTGGCGTTAGTGCGCACGGGGATGGTAACGAAATTTCCGCGCCGGTGACGGCTGAGGTCTGGTCCGAGCATGGCGTCTGGCCACAGGATCCAGGCTTCACCCGCGCGCTGGCTGGTGGCATCACGTCTCTGCAGATCCTGCCGGGCAGTGCGAACCTGATTGGCGGTCGAGGTGTGATTGTGAAGAATGTGCCGAGCCGCACCGTACAGGGCATGAAATTCCCCAATGCGCCTTACACGCTTAAAATGGCATGCGGCGAGAATCCGAAGCGAGTCTATGGCTATGGCGGCGGACGTTTTCCGGGCGGCGCGCCATATTCCCGCATGGGCAATATGGCGGGCTATCGCTCAGCCTGGATCCGCGCGACGGAGTACAAGCGTAAATGGGACAAGTATGAGAAAGAGGGCGGCGAGCCACCGGCTCGCGATTTGGAACTGGACACGCTTGCGGGTGTGCTGAATGGTGACATCCTAGTGCACATGCACTGCTATCGCGCCGACGAAATGGCCCAGATCATGGATATGTCGAAGGAGTTTGGCTACAAGGTCGCCTCCTTCCACCATGCTGTCGAAAGCTACAAGATTGCCGACAAGCTGGCCGAGTATGGCGCATGTTCGTCCATGTGGGCGGATTGGTGGGGCTTCAAGATGGAAGCCTATGACGGTATTCGCGAGAACATCCCGCTGGTGCACAAGGCGGGCGCGTGTGCGATTGTGCACTCTGACAGCGATGTTGGCATCCAGCGCTTGAACCAGGAAGCCGCCAAGGCATGGTCTGATGGCCGCAAGATCGGCATCGACATTCCGGAGGAGGAAGCCTGGACCTGGCTGTCCATCAATCCAGCAAAGTCGCTTGGTATTGATGACCGCACGGGCAGCCTGAAACCCGGCAAAATGGCCGATGTGGTGATTTGGTCCGGCGATCCGTTCAGTGTCTATACCAAGGCAGATCAGGTCTTCATTGATGGCGCCCTGATGTATGATCGCAGCACCCCTGAATCTGATCCGGTGACGGACTTTGAAATTGGCCAGCCTGGCGAAGGAGACCGAAAATGAGGAAGAGTCTTGCAACAGCCCTCGCGGCCTTTACCTGGCTGACCACACCCGCTCTGGCAGATACATATGTGATCCGTGGGGAGAGCGTCTGGACAGGTACAAGCCAGGGAACCATCAAGAATGGTGTTGTTGTGATCGAGGATGATCGCATCACAGCCGTTGGCGGGGCCAGTATGGCCGTGCCGGATGGGGCCTCTGAAATTTCCGCAAAATGGGTCACGCCCGGCCTGATCTCAGCCTATTCGCAGACGGGGCTGGTTGAGGTTGGCGCGGAAGACCCGACCAATGATGCGTTGGCCGCGGCATCAGTCTATTCCATTTCGCTCAATGCGGCAGACGGGTTCAATCCGGATTCGACGGCGATTGATGTAACCCGTATCGAAGGGTTTACGCGCCTAGTCGTTGCGCCGCAGACAGGCAACACCATGTTTGGTGGACAGGGCTTCATTGCCGACACGAGCGGTGATCTCGATACGCCGCTTACGGAGAAGGCATTCACCTTCATCGCGCTTGGCGAAGCTGGAGCAGGGCTGACGGGTGGGTCGCGGGCGTCTGCCATGGCAACGCTGAAAGCCGCGCTGGATGATGGCCGGACCTATCCTGCGCGCTACATTGCCAATAGCGAGGGTGATGCGCTGAAGCGTCTGGACGCGCAGGCCTTCAGCCCGGCAGCGCGCGGCCAGCAACTGATTATGGTTCAGGCGCATCGCGCTAGCGACCTTAACGCGGTAATGGATCTGGCTGAAGAACAGCCGAATCTGAAGTTCGTGATTGTGGGCGGGGATGAGGCCTGGCGGGTTGCGCCGCGACTGGCGAAACTGGATATTCCTGTTATCGTAGACGCCTTTTCCAACCTGCCTTCCAGCTTTGAGCGTCTGGCGGCAACATCAGAGAATGCCAGCCGGCTGGCTGAAACGGGCGTTGCCTTTGCGATTGCGAATGTCGGCGATTCTGCCCAGCAGGCCCGTCTGGCGAGCCAAATTGCAGGCAATGCGGTGGCCAATGGGCTGGATTTTGATGAGGCGCTTGCTGCCCTGACGGTTGTTCCGGCAGAGATCTTCAACATGACCGGATATGGAACACTTGCTCCGGGCGCACATGCCGATGTTGTGGCATGGGATGGTGATCCGCTGGAAGTTACTTCGAGCCCCGTCGCGGTCATCATTGATGGAGAGGCGCAATCGCTTCAGTCCCGTCAGACACGTCTGCGGGACCGGTATCTCAATCTGGATGAGAGCGAGCGCCCCATGGCGTATCACAAACCCTGATAGATCAAAGGCTCAACGCGGGTCAGGCGCCTGCGTTGAGTTGCTCGATCAGTTCTTGCGTCACGTGGCCTGTGGCGGCAAGTCCGGTGTCGGACTGGTATTCGCGGATCGCTGCGGCTGTGCCAGTCCCGAGAATGCCATCCGGAGTGCCGGCGTTGTAGCCCATCGTGTTCAGGGCGGCCTGAATGGCTTTTACCTGCTGAGGGTTCCCCAACTGCCAAGACTGAAGCTCGAACCGACCATTTGCTGTAGCATTGGCCGGCGCAGCATTCCACAGATCCGCGCGGTTCAGGGCGCGTGCGTCGGCTTCCGGTGAAACCCTGGCGCTCAGCTCACGTACTTTCGCCGGCGCGCCTGCGTCGCCATTGCGGGCGGCCACGTTGAACCAATAGAGCGCTTCTTCCAGATCGGGGCTGATGCCGAGTCCTTCCTCGTACAGGATTCCGAGATTGTACTGGCTATCGACGATGCCATACTCCGCACCCTGACGGAACCATTCAACCGCGCCAGCATAGCTTTGCGGCCCGCCATCGCCCTGTGCCATGTAGACGGCATAGTCGTGCATGGCATTAATGTTGCCATTCTCGGCTGCGCGCTTTGTCCATTGGCGTGCAAGGGAGAGGTCCTTGGGAACGCCTGTGCCTTTTTCGTGCAGCTTGGAAAGTCTGTACTGCGCAATGGCTAGCCCGCCGACAGCCGCTTCCTGCATGAGGTCTGCGCCGTCCTGAAGCCTACCTTCGGCGAGATATGCCTGCGCTAGTGTGTAGCGTGCGACGGGGTTTCCTGCTGCGGCGGCGCCTTTCAGCGTGCCTGTTTCCGGGATCGGCTCATAGGCGGGGGCCTTCTGGACAATCGTTGCAGACATGATCGACGGGTTGTCGGCCTTCGTGGCAGGATCGGTCTCGATGGTGGCTTCTGGGCTGGTTTCCGTACTGGCTTCAGAGGTGGGCGCCGTTTCCGCTTCACGGCCAAACAGCATGTCTTCCATATCGACATTGGCGGGCACCGCCTCAGCCTCTGTTCCTGCGGCCTCGGGCAAGCCTGCCTTAAAAGCCATGTCGTCTCCCTGCGGAGCAGTCTCTTCAGAGGCCGGTGTGGCCGCAGAAGGCACTACGGGCGTTGCGGCTGTCGACACATGAGGCGCGTCCTGAGTGCCACGCAGGTACAAATATCCACCGACAGCAGCGCCGGTGATTACGACTGCAGACGCAGCCGCATAGAGCGGCATCTTGCTGTTGGAGCGGCTTCCCTTTGCGGGCGCCATCTTGTCCTTGCGCGCAGAGGGTGCGCCGTTAGAGGCCGCAATCGCCGCGCGGCGTGCCATTGCGATATAATTTTCCGTCTCTTCTGTCTCTTCAGTCTCGGCCACAGCTTCGGGCTCGGATGTCGGCTCTTCGGTGTCCTGAACCTCTTGGATGAAGCTGTGCAGATCGGCTTCGCTGTCGAAGTCCTCGGCATCGAAGATGTCTGAATCGCGGGCTTCAGTATGGCTGTCGTCCAGGCCCATGAGGGCAGACAGGGGGTCTGTTGCTCCGGTGCCTTCTTCGCCTTCAACTGCATCCATTTGAATGCCGAAATCGGAAGTCGTCTCAAAGAAGCTGAGATCGTCATCGTTGTCTTCATCTTCGTCCAGTTCGACGAATGGGGAGTCATCGTCTGCGGACTCATAGAGAGATGATGTCTGCCGAGGGGGCGATGCCTGTTCCGATTGGCTGTCCCGTAGGGCCTCTTTCTGTTCTTCCGCTGTGAACTCCGCATCCGGAAGACCGGGTTCAAAGTCCTCTTCGAACACAGAGTCTTCAATCTCGACTATTTCATCGTTATCCGTTGCAAACAGGTTTTCCGGCACGTCATCAGCCACGCGGGGGGCAACAGAAGATGGCTCTGAATTCCGGCCGGCATACGCGGGCGCGGTGAAGTCTTCCAGGCTTTCAAGGCGCGTCGCCAGAGAGGTGATTGCCTTCTGGAGCGGCGAGAGCGAGGATGTGGTCTGGGTCTGAATTTGCTCAAGACGTTCAGATACATTGGATAGGGCATCGGACAGGCGATTGTCCGAATGCTTGCGGTTTTCATCGATCTGCGTTGCCAGGGTTTGCAAGGCCTTGTCCTGGCGCACTCGCAGGCGCGTGGCGACCTTTGCCACCTGATCCCCGATCTGCGAGATGGCGTCAGCACTGCGTTGTTCGCTTTCCTTGACGCGCCGGTCTACATGGCCCGCCATTTCGTCCATGCGTTCACTGACCATATCGCCAAATTGGCCAATCTCTTCGCGGATGGCATCGCTGGTCAGCGCGTCATCGCGGTTTTCGATGTCCTGCAGTCGCTTATCAAAGCTGGACGACAGCTCGTCGACGGCTTCGGAGGAATCCGCAGAGGCTGCGCGGGAAATTTCTTCCACTAGTTCTTGGCGTGCCTTGTCGACCGTTTCGCGTACTGAGCGGGTGATGTCTTCAAAGCGCGCATTGAATTCCTCGCGCAGCTTCCGGGCAATGTCTGGGTCAACGCTTTCAGACAGAGCTCCGATCTTCTCGTCGAGCTGGCTGTAGGTCGCTTCCAGGCTCTGCAGAGCTGTGTCCGTGGCTGTTTCGGCGCGGTTTAGGCGGTCCTGAATGCCTTCTATCTTGGAATCCATGGAGTCCACGGCCTCGGAGATCCGGGCGTTTACCACCTCCATGTCCGGGGCGGCATTGCCAGGATGCGCAATATCCTGATTGACCCGACCTTCCAGTGTAGTGAGCCGTTCGGACAGGTGCCGCGCGGCACCTTCGGCGCGCAGTTCGGCCTGCTCGACAGCCTTCTCCACGCGGGCGACTGCATGAGACAACGTGTTTTCAACGCGCGTTTCCATGCCTTCCACGCGCTCGCTCAGGTCTGAGAATCCTGCTTCCACCCGGCCCTTTATGGCCTGGGCTTCGTTGTGCGCGAGTTCGTTTTCCTCGAACACGTGGCTGGCAAGTTTGCCAAGGGCCTCTTCGAGAGATTTCAGGGCTTCAAGGTTTTCGCGCGCAGAACTGTCTTGTTCCATGCGACGCACCTTGGCCTGCAGAGCCTCATGCGTTTCGCGCAGCTCATCCAGCAGGCTCTCGACATGGCCTGTCATCGAAGCCGTATTGTGCTCGGATTCCTCAAGCCGGGCGACGAGACCAAGTATGGTGTGATCCATGCCGGTGATTGCCAGGGTCGAGCGCGCCTCTGTCGCTTCGATTCGCTTGGTCAGCTTGTCGATTGTGCTGGAAGCCGCGTCAGGTCTCAGGCGGCGGCTCTCATAGGGTGCAGATACTTCGTTCGGGCGCGGGGCTTCCGCTGACATCAGCAGTCGATTCAGATACTCCCCGAGCGTAAGGCCTTCTGCACTGGCAGCCTCCCGCGCGGCATCTCTTGCGCGCTGGTCGATCCCTTTTACGCTCCAGGGTCCTGTCTGGCTCATCCCCATCTCCTGAACAGGTTGAATCACCTATCGGGATTAACCGATCAGGCGGATTCGTTCACATTTAGATTGTTGATGACAGGCGCCGTATTAAAAGTGGGTTAAACGTAAAGAAAATCAGAGAAATTGGTAATACTGGCGCGAAGATGAGGCGGCAGTTTTCTGGTCAATAAAAGTTTACGTTGACGTTCGCGTAAGGGCTGATCTAGATTTACGGCATGACCCACAAGCTCTCCAAAATCTCCGCAGCGGATTCTCGCACTTACACAATTTCCGAGCTTGCTCGCGAGTTCGGCGTAACGCCAAGGGCGCTACGGTTCTACGAAGACAAGGACATGCTCCACCCGGCACGGGATGGCATGACGCGCGTCTATTCGAACAGGGACCGGGCCCGGCTCACCATCATCGTCAGGCTGAAACGGCTCGGCCTGCCGCTCGCGGATATCCGCGAAATCCTTGACCTTTATGTTCTGGATGACGGCCAGCGGGCGCAGATGCGCATGTCGCTGGAGAAATTCCGCAAGCAGGCCAAGGAGCTGGAAATTCAGCGCAGCGACATTGACACTGCTCTCACAGAGTTGCGCAAGGGCATCGCCTGGCTGGAAACGCAAATTGCAAACACCGGACCGTCTGATGAGAACAAGCGGCAGCTGGCCGCTTATGACGAGATTGCCCGCAGGCAACTTGACGAGGTTTAGGACCTTGGCTGCCCTTCCATTTGCGGAAGGCAGTGGTCTCTAGAACGACTTTTCCAGAATGGCGCGCTATTCAGCGTAGCCATTCATTCCATACTTAACAGGAAAATTTTCATGCCCCGTTATGATGCTCCCGTCCGCGATATGAAGTTCATCCTGCAGGAGATGCTGCAGATCCAGAACTACTCAAATCTCCCGGGCTTTGAAGAAGCAACGCCAGACCTGATCAACGCCATTCTGGAAGAGGGTGGCAAGTTTGCCAAAGAGGTTCTGTTTCCCCTGAACGCTGTGGGCGACCAGCAGGGCTGCAAGCGCAATGACGATGCCAGCGTGAAGACGCCTGACGGCTTTCCGGACGCGTACCGCCAGCTGGTGGAAGGTGGCTGGCCGCTGCTGTCCACCACGCCGGAAATGGGCGGGCAGGGCCTGCCGCACGTTGTGAACATTGCGTGGACCGAGATGGTGTCCTCTTCGAACATGGCTTTTGGCATGTATCCGGGCCTCACCCATGGCGCGTTTCAGGCGCTTATGGCCGGCGGCTCTGATGAGCTGAAGCAGAAATATGGGCCCAAGATGGCATCTGCCGAATGGGCCGGTACGATGAATTTGACTGAGCCGCAATGCGGGACGGATCTTGGTCTGATCAAGACTAAGGCGGTGCCCCAACCTGACGGCTCCTACAAGCTGACCGGCCAGAAGATCTGGATTTCCGGCGGTGAGCAGGATCTGACCGAGAATATTATCCACCTGGTCTTGGCGCGCATCGAAGGTGCCCCGGAAGGCATCAAGGGCATCTCCCTGTTCCTCGTTCCGAAATACATGGTCGGCGAAGACGGTTCACTGGGTGAGCGTAATGCGTGCTCCTGTGGCGGCCTGGAAGAGAAGATGGGCATTCATGGTAATGCCACCTGTGTCATGAATTATGATGGCGCGACGGGTTGGCTCGTCGGCGAAGAGCATAAAGGCATGCGCACCATGTTCGTCATGATGAACGAAGCGCGCCTCGGCGTTGGCCTGCAGGGCCTGGCGCAAGCCTCAATCGCCTATCAGAATGCCGTAGACTTTGCGAAAGATCGCCTTCAGGGCCGCTCGCTGACCGGCGCGAAAGAGCCGGAGAAGGCTGCCGACCCTATCATTGTGCACCCGGATGTGCGCCGTATGTTGATGGACCAGAAGGCCTTTATTGAAGGCGCGCGCGCCTTTGCCTACTGGACCGCATTCCAGGGTGATCTGCAGCACAAATCTCCGGACGAGAAAGTGCGTGAGAAAGCGGGCGACTATATGGCCCTGCTGACGCCTGTCGTGAAGGCCTATCTCACCCACAAGGGCTTTGAAACGGCCAATCAGGGGCTGCAGCTGCATGGTGGGTCTGGCTTCACCCGCGAGTGGGGTCTGGAGCAGATTGTTCGCGATTGCCGGATCACGCTGATCTATGAAGGCACGAATGGTATTCAGGCGCTGGACCTGGTGGGGCGCAAACTTGCCGCGAATGGCGGCCGTGCGGTCTTCAGCTTCTTTGCCGAGCTGGATGATTTTGCCAGCGACATCGAGGGCAATGAAGAGCTGAAGCAGTTTGCGGAGGGGCTTGCAGAGGTGAAAGGCCAGCTGCAGGAAGCCACAACCTGGCTGATGCAGAACGGTATGACGGACTTCAACAATGCCGGCGCGTCCAGCCACGATTATCTGCATCTCTTCGGCATTACGGCGCTGGCCTATATGTGGGCCCGCATGGCCAAGGTTGCCGTGGAGCAGAAAAGTTCCGGCGATCCATATTATGAAGAAAAGCTGGCCACCGGCCGCTATTTCCTTGACCGGATGCTTCCGGATGCTGCCGCGCACCTAGCCAAGGTGAAGACCGGCGCAGGCTCCATGATGGCTCTGCCGGCAGAGGTTTTCTGATAAACGTCCAAGCTGAGTGGCGGGTGAGGCGACCAGCTCATCCGTCACCCCACAAAAATTTCATGTCATTCCAGCCGTTTTGACGCAACGGGAGGGCTGGGAAAAGACTGGACCAGCCGCTACATCTTTACGTGAACGTAAGCGGCAAGCTTGAGCCGGATAAAATACTGGAGGAAAATATGTACGAGAGCCCATTGGATGTCCCGAAGCCAGCTTGGCGTCAGGAAGAGGAACTCGACATATTCTCCGATGCGGTAGGCCAGTTCTTCGAGAAAGAATGTGTGCCGCATGTCCAGCAATGGCGCAAGGATGGCAAGGTGCCGCTCGAAATCTGGAAGAAGGCTGGCGAGATAGGCCTGCTGGGGGCATCCGTACCGGAAGAATATGGCGGTGCGGGCGGTGATTTCCGTCATGAGGCGATCATCATTGAGCAGCAGCAATGGAAAGGTGTCGATGGCTTCGGCATCACGCTGCACAACGCCATTATCGCGCCCTACATCACCGCCTATGGCACGGAAGAGCAGAAACGCCGCTGGCTGCCGGGCATCTGCACCGGGGAGATCGTCACCGCCATTGCAATGACCGAGCCGGGCGCAGGCTCTGACCTTCAAGGTATGAAGACGACGGCCAAGCGCGATGGCGATGAATATGTCATCAATGGCTCGAAGACCTTCATTTCAAATGGCCAGTCCGCCAATCTGATCCTGCTCTGCGTGAAGACCGATCCGACCCAGGGTGCCAAGGGCATTTCCATTATCGGCGTTGAAACGGATAAGGTGAAAGGTTTTCGCCGTGGCCGGAACCTAGAAAAAGTTGGCCAGCATGCGGCCGATACGTCCGAGCTGTTCTTTGACGATGTCCACGTGCCGGCCTCCAACCTCCTGGGCGAAGTGGAAGGCAAAGGCTTTATCCAGCTGATGCAGAAACTGCCTCAGGAACGTCACATCATTGGCCTTCAGGGCGTTGGTATGATCGAGCGCGCAATCCACGAAACCGTGGAATATGTGAAGGGCCGCAAGGCCTTTGGTGGCACGATTTTCGACTTCCAGAACACTCAGTTCACGCTGGCCGAATGCAAGACCGAGGCGACCGTTGCCAAAGTATTTGCTGATCACTGCACGGATCTTCTGCTGAAAGAACAGCTGGATGCAGCGACGGCGTCCATGTCGAAATACTGGATCTCTGACCTGCAGTGCAAGATCATAGACGAGTGCCTGCAGCTGCATGGAGGCTTCGGCTATATGGACGAGTATCCGATTGCCCAGATGTATGCCGACGCCCGCGTCCAGCGCATCTATGGTGGTGCGAATGAAGTGATGAAAATGCTGATCGCGAGGACGCTATAAGTTCCGATGCCTGATAAAGACCTCATCCGCGATGTCTTTCCTGCGCCAAGCCCCAGCTCGACGTCTCTTGGCTTTGAGCTTCTGGCCCTGGACATGAAGGAATTGACGACGCGGGTGCGATTTGAAGGGCGGCCGGAATTTTGTAATCCCGCAGGCGTGATCCAGGGCGGCTATCTTGTGGCCATGATGGATGATACAATTGGCATGCTGGCCGGAATGAAGGCTGGCAAGAGCAAGCTGCCCTCGACGGTAGATCTGCACACGCACTTCCTGCGTCCGGTTCGCAAGGGCCAGATTGAAGTTGTTGCGCGCCTCAGAAATGTTGGCCGCGCCATGCTGTTTGCCGAAGCAGAGCTTTATGATTCCCGCGGCAAGGAAGCGGCCCGCTCTTCCGCGAGTTTGACACTGAACCCGGTACTTAAGCCGACCTAATGATTACCAGTTCTAGAAGGAGCCTCTCCAATGACTGAAGCATATATCTACGACGCGGTGCGCACGCCCCGCGGCAAGGGAAAGTCCTCCGGCGCGTTGCACGAAATCACCTCGCTGAGCCTCGCCACGCAGGTTCTGCAGGCGATACGTGATCGGAACGAGTTGGACACGTCCAAGGTGGACGATGTCGTGCTTGGCTGCGTCAGCCCGGTGGGCGAGCAGGGTGCAGACATTGCACGCGTTGCTGTCCTAAATGCCGAATACGCAGAAACCACGGCCGGTGTGCAGGTGGACCGCTTCTGCGCGTCCGGTCTGGAGGCCTGCAACATGGCCGCTTCCAAGGTGATGACTGGCGAAGCCGACATGGCCATTGGCGGCGGTGTCGAAAGCATGAGCCGCGTACCGATGGGCGCATCCGGCGGTGCCTGGTCTTCTGACCCGCAAGTCGCACTCAAAACCTATTTCGCCCCTCAGGGCATCGGTGCCGACACGATTGCCACCAAATATGGTTTCTCCCGTGACGATGTGGATGCTTTCGCTGTCGAAAGTCAGAAGCGCGCCGCCACGGCCTGGAAAGAAGGTCGCTTTGCAAAGTCCATTGTTCCGGTCAAGGATCAGATGGGCGGCATCCGCCTCGACCATGATGAACATATGCGCCCAGATGCCGATATGCAGTCTCTGGCTGGCCTGAACCCGTCTTTCGCCGGCATGGGTGCGATGGGCTTCGATGAAGTTATCAAGCAGCGCTATCCGGAACTCGAAAAGATCAACCATGTGCACCATGCTGGTAACTCGTCCGGCATCGTGGATGGCGCATCTGCCGTGCTGTTCGGCTCAAAGGAAATGGGTGAAGCCTTTGGACTCAAACCACGTGCACGCATCAAGGCGATGGCTTCCATTGGCTCCGAACCTGGCATCATGCTGACGGGCCCGACCTATGTGTCGCAGAAGGTTTTGAAGAAAGCCGGCATGAACCCGGAAGATATAGACTTGTATGAGCTGAACGAGGCCTTTGCGTCGGTTGTCCTGCTCATGATGCAGAACCTCAACATTCCGCACGACAAGATGAATGTGAATGGTGGCGCAATTGCCATGGGGCACCCACTGGGCGCGACCGGAGGCATGATCCTCGGTACCATGGTCGACGAGCTGGAGCGGGCCGACAAGGAAACCGCGCTGATCACGCTCTGTGTCGGTGCTGGCATGGGCACGGCCACGATCATCGAACGCGTTTAATCAAATACAGACGAACGGAATATACGATATGAAACTCGAAACATTCGGTTGGGACGTCGATGGTGACGGCATTGCGCACGCAGTCTTTGACGTGCCGGGCCGCAGCATGAACACGCTGACGGCGAAAGCTGTCGCAGACATCATCGCGATCTCTCAGGAAGTTGCTTCCAATGACGCCATCAAGGGCCTCGTCATCTCCTCCGGAAAGCCAAGCGGCTTCTGCGCAGGGGCTGATCTGGGGGAAATGAATGAGCGGTCTGGTGGCGGCAAGAAGGAAGACCTCTCCGAAGCCGAACTGAAAAAGAAACAGTTCGACCAAGGCTTCTCCCTTAACAAGACGCTCCGTGAACTGGAAACCTGCGGCAAGCCTGTGGCCATCGCGCTGAACGGTCTGGCGCTTGGCGGCGGTCTCGAAGTGGCGCTCGCCTGTCATTACCGCGTGGCAGCGAACGACAATCCGAAGCTGCAATTCGGTCTGCCGGAAGCCAAGATCGGCCTTCTGCCGGGCGCTGGCGGGACGCAGCGCCTGCCGCGCCTGGTTGGCGTGCAGGCGGCTTTACCGCTAATCCTGCAGGGCGAAAGCTTCAATGCAGAGAAAGCGTTCTCCATGGGCGTGGTGCAAGAGCTCGCGCCGTCTTCCGAGACGGTCGACAAGGCCAAGGCATGGGTCAAGGCGAACCCGACAGCGAAAGCGCCGTGGGATGTAAAAGGCTTCAAGGTTCCTGGCGGCGTGCCGCACAGAAGCCCTGGGGCCGGTCAGGTCCAGACCATGGCGAATGCCATGCTGGCTGCCAAGACCTATGGCAACTATCCGGCCCAGAAGAACATTCTTTCCTGTGTTTATGAAGGAATCCAGGTGCCGATCGATGCCGCTCTGCGTATCGAGACACGTTACTTTATCAACACCCAGCAGCGCCCTGAAGCGAAAGCAATGATTCGCTCTCTCTTCCTGTCGATGCAGGAATTGTCCAAGGGCGGCAACCGTCCGGCAGGTTATCCGAAGACGGAGTTCAAGAAGATTGCCGTCATCGGGGCGGGTCTCATGGGCGCAGGCATTGCCTATGTCCAGGCAAAGGCCGGTATCCCGACAGTTCTGGTCGATGTCTCCAAGGAAAACGCCGAGAAGGGCAAGGATTACTCCCGCCGTCTCGTGGAGAAGGACGTTTCCCGAGGCAAGTCCACTCAGGAGAAAGGCGACAAGCTGCTCGACCTGATCACGACCACGGACAATTATGACGATGTCAAAGGCGCTGACCTGGTCATCGAAGCGGTGTTCGAGAATGAAGAGCTGAAGGCCAAGATCACAGGCATGGCCGAGGCTGTTCTGGACGAGACCGCGGTGTTCGGCTCCAACACTTCAACGCTGCCGATCACAGGTCTGGCGAAAGCCTCCAAGCGCCCTGAGAATTTCATCGGCATCCACTTCTTCTCACCGGTTGAGCGGATGGGTCTGGTGGAGATCATCAGTGGTGAGAAGACCAGCGAAGAGACACTTGCCAAGGCGGTCGACTATGTGCTGGCCATTCGCAAGACGCCGATTGCTGTCAATGATAGCCGCGGCTTCTACACGTCCCGCTGTTTCGGCACTTATACCCGCGAAGGTATGGAAATGCTGGCGGAAGGTATCAAGCCGGCCATCATCGAGAATGTCGGGCGTCAGTCCGGCATGCCGATGGGCCCCCTGGAAGTGTCTGACTCGGTCGGTCTCGATACGGCCCTGAAAGTGACGCGCGCAACCGCTGAAGCGGCAGGCATCGATCTGCAGACAGATGATCGTACGCAGTTCCTGGCCTGGCTGGTCGAAGACCAGGGGCGCGTTGGCCGCAAGGCCGGCAAAGGCTTCTACGACTATAATGAGAAGGGTCGTCCGGACCAGCTCTGGCCCGACCTGAACACCCGCCTCGAAGTGAAAGTGGACGAATGCCCGCCGGAACTGAAGCAGGAGTTGAAGAACCGCTTCCTCGTACGTCAGGCAATCGAAGTGGCTCGCTGCTTTGACGAAGGCGTCATAACGGATGCGCGCGACGCAGACATCGGCTCCATCCTGGCTTGGGGCTTCGCGCCGTACACGGGTGGCTGTTGTTCCTATGTGGATCTCATTTGGGGCATCAAGGAGTTCGTGGCCGAAGCAGATCGTCTGGCCAAGAAGTATGGTGAACGGTTTGAGCCGCCAGCCCTGCTGCGCGACATGGCCGAAAAAGGCGAAGGCTTCTACGATCGCTTCCCGCCTGCTGGTAAGGCTGAGAAAGTAGCTGCGTAAGCTTCTTTAGGCGAGTTCTTCGCGAGTATTTTCCCGCAATAGAGAAGGCTGTCGCAAATATTGGGTGACAGCCTTCTTTTTTATATTGACTTTAGAAACTGTAGATAGAATTACATTTCTACGATCAGATGGGTCGTGGGGAATAACTGGGAGAATTCCATGAAGCTATTCGTAGTGCTGGGCGCAGCCCTGAGCCTTGGTGCGTGCGCGACTGTCACGAAGGGAACGGATGATACTGTCTCATTTGAATCAACGCCTGCGGGGGCGACCGTGACGTTCAACGAGGTGAGCGGACGTATCAATCAACCAGGATGTACAACTCCGTGCACAATGGAATTGAACCGGAAATACACATACTCGGTTGAGATAGCGAAGGAAGGTTATGAAACCTGGGTGCAGTTGTTGGAGCCGAAACTGTCTGGCGACGGAACTGCAGGCATGGCCGGGAATATTCTTCTGGGTGGTGTTATCGGTGCGGCCGTAGATGCGTCTACAGGTGCGATGAATGATCTCAAGCCAAACCCGATGGTGGCAACGCTTGTCCCGGCTGGTGATGCGGAAGTCAAACCGGCAACTAAAGAGGTCGTTGAAACTGTTACTGAAGAAATTGAAACAGGTTCCTGATATCAGCCAACAGACTAGTATATAGAAAAAGGCCGGAGCAAAATTGCTCCGGCCTTTTTTGTTTTACCTTGTAGAGAGGAGGCACTAGTCGCGCTTGGCGCGGGCCCACCAGCCGGTGCGTTTGGGACGCGTGTCCTTTTTCTCAGGTTCGGCGCTTTCAGCAGGTTTGGTTTCAGCAGCCTCAGCCATGACGGGCTCCGCGTCGACCGTTTCGGGTTCGGCTGCAGGCTCTGGTTCTGGCTTGGCTTCAGGTTCCGGTGCGGGAGCAGGCTCAGCCTTTTCCGCAACATGAGCTTCAGCAGGTTCGTCCGCAGGTTCAATCTTCTCAGACTCAAGCTCCGGGGCCTTGTCTTCTTTGGAAGGCATTTTCTCTGCAGCGGCCGGAGCCTCCTCCGCCTCAGCTTTGGTTGGCTTTTTGCGAGAGCGGCGGGCGCGCTTCGGTTTCTCTTCGGATGATGTCTCGTCAGACTTCGCGTCGTCCTGTGCTTCGGCCTTGGCGGCGCTCTCCTCGGCTTTCGCTTCAGCCTTTGCTGCATCCGCTTCTGCCTTGGCGGCGCGTTCAGCTTCTGCGGCCTTGGCGGCTTCAGCCTCTTCGGCGGCTTTTACTTCGCTCGCCGGAACATCGTCGAGCATTTCCGCAGCACTCGCAGACAAGCCGTCCAGATAGGCGCCGCCGTCTGTGGGGGCTTCGTCGCCTGTGTCGATGCGGTTTTCGTTGGACTTGCGCCGCCGACGGCCTCCGCGACGGCCTCGGCGGCGACGCTTGCGAGGTGAGCCATCCTCGTTCGTGTCGCTTTCCGAAGAGGTGTCCGCCTCGTCGTCATTGCTGTCATCGTCCTCGCTGTCCTCGGCGGACTGTTCGTCGCTCGTTTCGGCGCTCTCGGACTTGCGGCCACGTCCGCCACGACGGCGACGACGCTTGCGGCGACCGCCCGTGTTTTCCTCTTCCTGTTCGGAGGAGTCGGCGGTGGTGTCTTCTTCGTCCTCGTCTGCCTCGTCCTCAGTAACCTCCTGCTTGGAAGGCTTGGCGAGCGAGCGCGGGGGTTTGCGTTTTTTCGGTTTGCCGTTCGGGTCGCGCTCTGCGTCGATCACAAAGTCGCCCGGCAGCATGTCTTCGGAAGAATGGATGGAGACGGCAAAGCCGGCCATACGCTCAACTTCCACCAGCGCCTCGCGCTTATTGTTCAGCAGGTAAAGCGCGACATCTGTCGGCGCCTTCACGGAGATTGCCTTGAGGCCGCCCATGGAGGCGCGTGCCTCGATGGCCCGGATCAGTTGCAGCGCAGCAGATGGAATGGAGCGGCGGCGGCCTGTGCCATTACAGGCTTCGCACGGATCAGATGTTGCCTGCAGGACGCCCTGGCGGCGGCGCTGGCGGGAGATTTCCATCAGGCCGAACTGAGAGATGCGGCCATGCTGCACCCGCGCGCGGTCGACTTTGAGATGCTCTTTCAGCTTCTTCTCGACGGCGCGATTGTTTTTGTTCTCATCCATGTCGATGAAGTCGATCACGATGAGGCCAGCAAGATCGCGCAGGCGCATCTGGCGGCAGGCCTCTTCGGCCGCTTCCAGATTGGTGCGCAGAGCCGTCTGCTCGATGTTGCGTTCGCGGGTGGATTTACCGGAATTCACGTCAATTGCGACAAGCGCTTCGGTCTGGTTGATTACCAGATAGCCGCCGGATTTCAGCTGAACGACCGGGGAGTAGATGGAATCGAGCTGCTGCTCGACCGCCTCGGCGACGAAGATCGGGTCTTCATCCTTCCAGTGCTGAACTTTCTTGGCCTGGCTGGGCATAATCAGCTTGGCCAGATCCTTGGCCTCGCGATAGGCGTCCTCGCCCTGCACAAGGACTTCCTCGATTTCCTTATCGAACATGTCCCGCATCGCGCGGTGGACCAGCCCGCCTTCGGCATTGATCAGCATCGGGGCTTCTGAGGAGAGCGTCTTCTCTACAATGGTTTCCCAAAGTTTGGAGAGATAATCATAGTCGCGCTTGATCTCGGCTTTGGTGCGCTTTGCGCCCGCTGTCCGCACGATCAGGCCCATGCCGTCCGGCACATCCAGTTCGGCAACGATGGATTTCAGGCGGCGGCGGTCAGCGCCATTCACGATCTTGCGGGAGATGCCCCCGCCACGTGGCGTGTTCGGCATCAGCACGGAATAGCGGCCAGCCAGTGAGAGATAGGTGGTCAGGGCGGCGCCCTTGTTGCCGCGCTCTTCCTTCACGACCTGCACCAGCATCACCTGACGGCGGCGGATGACTTCCTGGATTTTGTAGCGCTTGGAGATGGAGGTGCGGCTGGATTTTTTTGGCTTGCGGGCCTTTTCAGACTTGGCCTCTCCATTGCTTTCGGAGTCATCCTCTTCCTCGTCATCACTATCGGACTCGTCCGAAGCGGAAGACTCATCTGCCTCATCATCGCCATTCTCGGAGGTGTCATCATCATCTTCGTCATCGTCTTCGATGGCGGCAGCGGCTTCCTCGGCAGCTTCACGGAGCAGGGCTTCGCGGTCTTCGGCAGGAAGCTGGTAGTAATCCGGGTGGATCTCGCTGAAGGCCAGGAAGCCATGGCGATTGCCGCCATACTCAACGAAAGCTGCCTGCAGGGACGGCTCAACGCGCGTCACCTTTGCCAGGTAAATGTTTCCGCGGAGTTGTTCGCTACCAGTTGTCTCGAAGTCGAAGTCGTCGACCTGACCATTGTTGACGATCGCCACACGGGTCTCTTCCGGGTGGGCGGCGTCGATTAGCATGAGTTTGCTCATGTATGAGAACCTTTTGAGCCGGCAGGGCGGCATAGGGTGCCTTTGGGCACCTCAAGCCAGCCTCAGGGCCGGTCTGTAAATTTAAGGGGAGGGTGGTGTCATACCGTCCCGACTGCAGCAATGGCAGCACAGGTTCGTTGGTTTTGACTACGGCACCCATATACATCTTCTTTGCTTTCCGGAGCGCGGCGCCCGCTTGCCTTTTCGGTGAAGCCAGGATCGCTGTCGCGACTATGGGAAACTTGTTTGGTAGGCCAATCTGTCGGCTACCATCTGATACTGCCCAATTTTGTGCCTCAAGAAAAGACCAAAATGCGAGCAGTAACAGCTGTATTACGTTTCCTGTAGTCAATGCTGGGTTAATATTCGGTCTGTTAGGGAGAGTCACTCTAATCCGGTTTGAGTGATCGCCTGATGCCCTGTTTGCGTTTGATTTTCCTTTCTATTGCCTGTCTCTGCATAGCATTGTCCGCCTCTGCAGAGGTGCGCCGGGTGCAGGTTGTGGGCAATGGAGAGCCCACACGGATAACGATCTGGAGCGATACAGCCCAGGATGCCCGCGCTTTCCTGGCGGAATCCGGTGGTGCGCGCAGCCTGATCCTGCCCCTGAATGACGTCGTTGCCCCCCGCTCCGGGGATGGCATGGGCGGTGTGGAAACCTGGGCGTTGTCCAATGACACGCTCAGCTTTGCCCTCGATAAGCCGTTGATGGTGGCGCGCGTACTCAGCCTGCCGCCCGCGGGAAATGAGCCTCTTCACCGTGTAATTATTGACTTGCAGACTGTTTCAGCCGCGCGCTTCAGCAGTGTCGCCAAGCGTGACATGCGCAAGCTGGGCGCCTTTCGGGCCGAGGAGCAGAAGGCGGCCATGAACCGCGAAATGGCCTCGCTTCGTCCGGATGAGCCGGTTGTTTCTTCACGGCGCGCTTCAGGCCAGAAATATGTCGTTGTGATTGATGCAGGGCATGGTGGTAAGGATCCGGGGTCACTGCCCATTACGGGTGGCACGGAGAAGGATATCACCCTGCGTGCGGCGCTGGCGCTGAAGAAGCACTTGGAAGTGGACCCGCGCTATTCCGTGCGTCTGACGCGCGACACGGATATCTATATCGAGCATGAAGACCGGGTGACCATGGCACGCAATTGGGGCGCTGACCTGTTCATTTCCCTTCACGCGGACGCGGCCAGATCCTCCGAAACGGCTGGCGCTTCGGTCTACACGATCTCTGCCAATGGCGAGCGCCGGATCGACAAGGAAGCCAACAAGAACAATTGGCGCATCCCGATTGAGGATGGTGCGCCTAAACAGCTGAGTGGTATTCTGGAAGATCTCGTGAAACGGGAAACAAAGACCCGCTCAGCCGAGTTTGCCGAGATGCTCTTGCCGGAGCTGAAAAAGTCCGGACCTGTCCTGCGCAATACACACCGCAATGCCGGATTCTATGTCCTGCTTGCGCCGGACGTACCGGCTGTGCTGCTGGAAATGGGCTTTGTGACCAATCGTGAAGACGCCAAGCGCCTGCAATCCGACAAGGCCATGAACAAGGCCATGGGGGCGGTCAAGCGCGGCATCGACCGGTTTTTTGACAAGCAGGACGTCCTGCTGGCAGGGCAGGGATGAGCCCTTTGAATTCCCTTGCCGTAGCACTCTGTTGCTGAGAAGCTGGACCTGATGATGTCACTACGTCTCCTGATTTTGCCAGCCTGTCTGGCGCTGGCGAGTTCCTGCGTGAGCACTCCGGAGAGTTTGGGCGTACTGGACCGGAATCTGATCCAGTCAGGCAGACCCGATAACGCAAAGGCCTATAGTGACTTCCTGATTGCCCGCTATGCGGCGATGACGAATGACCCGCAAATCGCGGCAGCGCATTATGCGGCCGCCATTGATAGCGCACCGGAAAAGTCCGGCATTGCAGATCGGGCGCTGTTCGCGGCCTTGCTGTCCGGCAATTATGATGAGGGCGTGAAGCTGGCGCGACGGGCCGAAGGGCTCGGCAGTGATGCAGCGCTTGTTCGGCTGACCCTTGGCGTGGATGCCCTGCGCAGAGGCAAGGATTCTGCCGCGCAGGAAATGCTGGACGAAACCCGATTTGGGCCCTTCAATCGCGTGGTCGCACGCGGGCTTTCCGCCTGGCGCGTCGTGGATACGAAAGGCTCAGCTGCGGCGGTCCGGTATCTGAATGAAGGCCTGACGGGCGATCCGCGGCTGGACAGCGCAACGCTCTATATGATGGGGCTGGTGCAATTGTCGGCCGGACAGGATGATGCTGCGCTCTCGACCTTTGAAACCTTGTGGCAGTCCGGCGCCCGGCTGGCGGTTGGTGTCGAGGCGCATGCCCGCCTGCTGGCCAACCGCGGGCAGAGGGCAGAAGCGCTTGGTCTGCTCAGCGCGTTTCGCTCTGAAGTTGGCACGAATGCCTCGCTCGACTGGCTGCGCGCCGCTATTGAAGCAGGCGATAAAATCAAGGTCAGGCGGCTGAAGCCGTCGCAAGGGGCTGCGCTGGCTGTATACATTCCGGCGGCGGCGTTGATGACGCAGACCGAAGATGATGTCTCGGCGGTCTATTTCGTACTAGCCTTGGCGCTCGACCCTGATCTGCATGTCGCTCGTTCCCTCTGGGGGCAAACGCTGGACAATGCAGGGCGGCATGAAGAGGCGATTGCTGTGCTGGCCAGTGTGCCGGAGAATTCGGCTTTTTATGCCACATCACGTGGCCAGATTGCGTGGGCCCTGCGCCATAGCGGGCGTAACCAAGCAGCCCTGTCAGTGGCTGCCGAAGCCCTGAAGCATCAGCCTGACCGTGCCTTGAAAGTGCAGCTGGCAGATCTTTACCGCTCGCTTGACCGCTATGGTGAGGCTGACACCATTCTAACGCAGATAATTGATGAGGATGCGGAGGCTGACCGGCAGGACTGGCGCCTTCTGTTTGCGCGCGGCCTTGCGCGGGAAAAGATGGGCCGCTGGCCGGCAGCTGAAATGGATATGGTGGAGGCCCTCGCGCTCAATCCCGATGATGCTGCCTTGTTGAACTCGCTGGGCTATTCCTATGTCGATCGGGGCAAAAATCTCGATGCCGCAATCGACATGATCCGCAAGGCGGCAAAAATCGAGCCTGAGTCCGGTTTTATTCTCGATAGCCTCGGCTGGGCTCATTACCGCTTGGGGCGCTATGGAATGGCTGTGCGCTATTTGGAGCGTGCTGTCGAGATGGAGCCCGGGGATGCCGTACTGAACGACCATCTCGGCGATGCTTATTGGCAGACAGGTCGTAAGCTGGAAGCGCGATTCCAGTGGCAGCGCTCGCTGCGCCTGAACCCATCAATTGCAGATCGGGAACGGATCGAAGTGAAACTGGTCAGCGGCCCGGGCACGTCATCCGTAAAGCACGCAGAATCGGACAGCAATGGCTTGCCGATTCCGCAACAGCCATAGGGCGGCCCTCCGGATATGCTGACATCCCGTGCGCCAGCCAAGGTGAACCTTTACCTGCATGTGGGTCCCATTAAGCCGAATGGGCGACATCCGCTTGACTCGCTGGTTGTTTTCGCTGGCCCGGAGGCGGCTGACCTTGTGACGGCGGAGGCCGCTGAAGACCTAACTCTCAGCGTGTCCGGCCCGCGCGGCGAGGAGCTGGAGGCCGATGCCAGCAATCTGGTTCTTTGGGCCGCCGAAACCCTGAATGCCGCTGCTGGCACGCAACATGGCGCGCGCCTGCATCTTGAGAAGCATTTGCCGGTTGCTGCAGGAATTGGTGGCGGCTCAGCAGACGCTGGCGCCGCGCTACGTCTTCTGACGGAGCTGTGGGAAGCTGATGCGGCGCTGGCGCAGGAAATCGCGCCGCGGCTCGGCGGGGATGTGCCGGTTGCACTGATCGGCTGCACCGCGTTGATGCAAGGAGAAGGCGAACGGGTCAGCCCTGTCAGTGGCTTGCCGAAACTGCCCGCCATCCTGGTCAATCCGGGGCTGGATTGTCCAACCGGGCCGATCTTCCGGGCCTATGATGAAGCAGGGGGCGGCGATGGCTTTCGCGAGGTTTCCGCCCTGCCAGAGTTTGTGGATGCGCCAGCACTGATCGACTGGCTACGGGACCAACGGAATGACCTTCAGGCACCGGCTATTTCGAATGTACCTGCCATTGCGACTGTTCTGGAAACGCTCTCCGGCCTTGAAGGCGCGCGTCTTGTGCGGATGAGCGGTTCGGGCGCAACATGTTTTGCCCTGTTTGAGACACAGGGTGCCGCCACGGCTGCCGAAGTCGTAATGTGTCAGGCGCGGCCGGATTGGTGGGTACGTGCGACCATACTGGGAGATGCGCGATGAACTATCCGCTCGTCCTGTTTGCCGGGGGCTCAGTCGTCTCCTTCCTGCTGTGCGGGCTGGTAAAATATCTGCCTCTGCTGGATGCGCCAGATGGCGGGCGCAAGCAGCAGGCTGCGCCTGTCCCGCGTACGGGTGGGCTGGGTATCCTGCTGACGGTTTGCATCATTGTCGCCATTGGTGCGGCGGTCCACGGTCTTTTTCGCGAGGACGGCTCGTCATTCTGGAGAGTGGCTGGGGCCGTCGCGCTGGTGATCACGCCTTTTCTGATCGGATTTGCAGATGACTGGTTTGGCTTGCGCGCTCTGACCAAGCTTGGCCTGCTACTGGTATGGGCTATCGCGGCTGCATCGCCATTTTTTCTATCCGGAACGTTCATGGGAGGTGTGACCGGCATTCTGGCTATCGGTTGGCTCATTGTAATCACAAACGCTACGAACTTCATGGATGGATCAAACGGGCTTGCGATTGGGTCTTCCGGCCTCATGGTGCTTGGCTTGTTCCCTCTGTTTGCGGTGTCGATGATGTGTTGGGTCGCATGTCGGCCAGATCATGTGGGCGGCCTCGCCTTGCTGACGCAATTTGCTTTCTTTGGCGCGGTTGTGGGTTTCCTGTTCTGGAACATGCAGGGGGTGCTCTATGCCGGGGATTGCGGATCCCTCGGTGCGGGTGGCCTGTTCGGTTTGATGGGACTCTATCTCGTCTCTGCCAGCATGGAGGGGCTGCGCGCGGCGCTGTTCTCCCTCACGCTATGCCTGCCATTTCTGGTCGATGTGCTTTTGACTTTGGCATGGCGGAGCCTGAAGCGGCGAAACCTGCTCGTGGCCCATACAGATCACGCTTATCAGCGTCTCCGGGCCAAAGGGTGGGGCCATGTCAAAGCGGCGCTCGTCTGGTGGGGCATGACGGTGGTCTGCATGGTTGCAGCGACCTTTACACTGTTCTTCGAGATGCAGGTGAGAGGGGGGGGGCAGGCCGCTTATGTCCCATTGCTGCAGGCAGGCGTTTTGGCGGGTCTGACAGGGCTTGGTCTAGGGCTTTGGCTATGGGAGCGATCCCGGCCGATCAGTAAGCGCGGCTGACGCAGAAATCTGCGAGATCTTCCAGTGCTTCGCGATAGGGCGTATCCGGCAGGGTGCGCAGCGCGCTTTTCGCCAGACCGGCATAGGCTTCCGCCTCTTGAACCGTGGCCTCGGCTGCACCGGTTGCGCGGATCAGGTGAACGGCATGGGCCAGATCTGATTCTTCCTGCGTATCCGGGTTCATGGCCTTTTCCCAGAACTCCCGGTCTTCATCAGAGCCCCGGCGCTTGGCGATGATCACAGGCAAGGTGATTTTACACTCGCGGAAGTCATCGCCGACGGATTTGCCGATCACAGACGTCGTGCCACCATAATCCAGCACATCATCAATGATCTGGAAGGCCAGCCCGAGATTCTTGCCATAGGTCGCCAGCGCATGAGCGTACTGGTCTCCAACGGCAGACATCGCGCCTGTTTCAGCCGCCGCTTCAAACAGGGCGCCCGTCTTGGCTTCTACAATGGCCAGGTAATCTTCAGTCGGCAGCTCGCCAGACTGCATGGCGGCCAGCTGGCGGACTTCGCCTTCGGCAATAATGGTAGACGCCGTGGCCAGCCGGTTCAGAATGTCCAGACTGTTGGCTTCGACCAGCAAATTGAAGGCGCGGGCGAACAGGAAGTCCCCCACCAGGATGGAGGCCTTGTTGCCCCAGATGGCTTTTGCGGCGGGCTTGCCGCGTCGCAGGTCGCTTTCGTCGACGACATCATCATGCAGCAGGGTGGCCGTGTGGATGAACTCTACAGCGGCGGCCAGAGCATGGGTTGCCGAGTTGGCCTTGCCCACGGCGTGGGCAGCAATCAGCGTGATCAGCGGGCGCAGCCTCTTGCCGCCTGCAGAGACGATATAGCCGGACAGGTCAGGAATGATGGCGACAGGGCTGGCGGCCCGTTGAGCCAGCAGTGCCTCGACTGCCGCAAGGTCTTCGGACACCAGCGTTTGCATCCGCTCCACAATGGAACCGATGGCCGCTTTGCCTTTTGGCTTGGGCGAAAGGGTCACGTTTTGAAGGCTCCTGTCCTATATGCAGTGCTTCCGGAAATATACTTAGGCGCGATGGGCTTCAAGCTCGACGTGGCAGCGGGCCGCAGGTTGACCTATATCTGTTATGGTACGGCAGCCTTGCCTATGCGACAGTTACAGCAAATGAGCCTTGGGAGAGAAACGCATGAGAATTCTGATTGGACTGTCCGCCGCCTTGCTTCTGGCAGCATGTACAACAACCACGCCCTATGGCCCGGCAGCCAAGGCCGGTGCGGATGGATACACAACCCAACAGATTGAGACGAACCGCTTCCAGATCGCCTATACTGATAGTGATCCACGTCGCGCGCGTGACTATGCGCTGCTACGCGCGGCTGAACTGACATTGCTGGAAGGCGGGGACTGGTTCGAAGTTGTCAGCGGCTATACCGATGTGGCGCAGGAGCCGCGCAGCCGGTCCTCCGTATCGATTGGCGGCGGCACGGGATCCTATGGTCGCAGCAGTAGTGTCGGTGTGGGCGTCGGGATCGGCCTTCCGCTTGGCGGCAGTACGGGAGGTACGGTTACGGAAGTGCTGGAAATCGTAACAGGCACAGGCGAAAAGCCGGATAACCCGAATGCCTATGATGCCCGTTCTGTCGAGATCAATCTGCGAAGTGCGATGCAATAATGGAAGAAGTTTTCCGGACCAATGACATGGTCAAGCTGAGCTATATCGAGCATCTGCTACAGGAAGCCGGTATCCGCTATTTCATTGCGGATCAGCACATTTCCGCTGTGGAGGGTAATATTGGCGCTTTTCCCCGTCGCGTAATGGTACCGGAAGAGCTGAAGGCTCAGGCTGAGGCTGCCCTCGCAGAGGTAGAGCGCGGCTAGTGCGCGGCATTACAGAGGATACTGTCTATCAGGGGCGGGTGAAACTGTTCCAGCCGGAGAAGGGGTTCCGGGCAGGGACAGATTCGTTGATGCTGGCGGCTGCGCTGCCGGAAAAACCGCAAGGCCACGCCCTTGAGGTTGGCTGCGGATGCGGCGGCGCGCTGATGACGGCAGCCTTCCGTTTGCCGGGTGTCACATTCACCGGGATTGATATTGATGATGGCATGTCTTCTCTGGCCAGGCAGGCGGCTGATGCCAACAATTTCACAGACCGCGTAAGCGTCGAGACGAGCGATGCTGGCCTCTGGGTGCGTGGCAAGGAAAACCGGTTTGATCTCGTCTTCTCCAATCCCCCTTATTTCCAGCCGGGACGCATTACCGCGCCGGGCGAAGGCAAGCAGGTCGCCTATCTGGAATCCCTCAGCCTGGAGAGCTGGATCAAGGCGATGGCCTTTGCCGCCAGGCCGCGTGCCCCGTTGGTCATAATCCACCGCGCGGCTGAACTAGCGCGTATCCTGTCCGTCTTTGAGCGTCAGACCGGCGATATTACGGTTCTGCCCATCGCGTCAAAGCAGCGTGAGGAGGCCCGGCGTGTTCTGGTGCGGGGGCGAAAGGGCCTGAAGCGCGGGCCGGTCAGGCTGCTGGCGCCGTTGGTGACGCATCAGGAAGACGGCACATCCAGTGCGGCTCTGGAGGCCATTCGGCGCGGCCTGCCGATCGCCTGGTAGCGAATTATCTTGGGCCCTCGGCGATCCGGGCGTATCGTGCGGCATGTGAGCGTAGGGCGCTTGTAAAGGAGGTGGCCATGTTCGGCCTCTTGTTCTGGGCCTTTCTGATCTTCGGCGTCATTGTCGCCGCCCTTGGCCATGCCGGTTTTTATCGGGCGGTGACGGGGCGGGGCAGCGGATCGAATGATAACGAGGAATCCCGCGGCATGTTCTGATCGCATTGCCGCGCTTGCGTCACTCCGCGGCCAGCTGTAACCCCGCACGGAACCATATTTCCGGATCAGAGCCATGACTGCACCCGAAGCGAAATCCAAACCGAAATCCTTTCAGGACATTATTCTGAGGCTGCAGAATTACTGGGCCGCACAGGGCTGCGCGATCCTGCAGCCCTATGACATGGAAGTCGGCGCCGGTACGCTTCACCCGGCAACTGTGCTGCGTGCGCTGGGGCCCAAGGAATGGCGCGCCGCCTATGTGCAGCCCTCCCGCCGCCCGAAGGATGCGCGCTATGGTGAAAACCCGAACCGTCTTGGCCACTATTATCAGTATCAGGTGATCCTGAAGCCGAACCCGGCGAATCTGCAAGATCTTTACCTCGAAAGCCTCTACGAGATCGGCATCGAGCCGACGGTGCACGACATCCGTTTCGTGGAAGACGATTGGGAGAACCCGACCGTCGGGGCCTGGGGCCTCGGCTGGGAAGTCTGGTGCGACGGCATGGAAGTCAGCCAGTACACCTATTTCCAGCAGGTTGGCGGGCTGGATGTGTTCCCGGTCTCCGGCGAGCTGACCTATGGCCTCGAACGCCTCGCCATGTATGTGTTCGGCGTCGATAATGTCTACGATCTGCCATTCAACGATCCGGAAAGCGATGTGCCACTAACCTATGGCGACGTGTTCCTCGAAAACGAGAAACAGCAATCGGCCTTCAATTTCGAGCATTCCGATGTCGAAATGCTGAAGCGCTGGTTTGCCGATTGCGAGAACCAGTCCAATGCGCTGCGCGAAGCGGGAAAGCCGCTACCGGCCTATGACTACGCCCTCAAAGCGTCCCACACCTTCAACCTGATCGACGCGCGCGGCGCCATCAGCCCGACCGAGCGTCAGGCCTATATCGCCCGCGTCCGAGACCTCGCCCGCGGCGCTGCGGCCCAGTGGGCCGAACAGGAAGAGGCCCGGGCGGGCGCTTGATCCCCATATTTCACCCCATGAACCGAACACCGAATTCTCAGGCTGGACCCCATAATGGCTGAGCTGCTTCTTGAAATCTTCTCCGAGGAAATCCCCGCGCGCATGCAGGCGAAGGCCGAGAGCGATCTCGGCGCGGCGCTGGAAAAGGCGCTGGGCGAAGCGGGCCTCAGCTGGTCTGCGCTGGAGACGGCCTCCGGGCCGCGCCGCCTGACCGTGTTCGTGGACGGCCTGACGGATCGCTCCGCCGATGTGAAGGAAGAGCGCAAGGGCCCGAAAGTCGGCGCGCCGGAGAAGGCCGTCGAAGGCTTCCTGCGCGGCGCTGGCCTCAGCGACATCAGCCAGGCCGAAGTCCGTTCCGACCCGAAGAAGGGCGACTTCTATGTCGCCGTGATCGAGACGCCGGGTCGTGATGCGAAAGATATTATTGCAGAAGCCGTTCCGGCTATCATTCGCGGCTTCCACTGGCCGAAATCCATGCGCTGGGGCGCGGGAGAGCTGCGCTGGGTGCGTCCGCTGCAGCGCATCACCTGCGTGCTGGACGGGCAGGTCGTGCCCTTCGATGTTGATGGCCTGGCCAGCGGCAACGAGACAGAAGGCCACCGCGTGCATGGCCGCGGGCCCTACACCGTCACCGGACGCAAGGATTATGAAGCCCAGCTGAGCGGCGCAGGTCATGTGAAACTGACGCGCGATGAGCGCCGTCAGGTGATCCTGGACGGCATTGAGAAAGTCTGCGCCGAAGCGAGCCTCGAATGGATTGAAGACAAGGGCCTTCTGGAAGAGGTTGTAGGCCTCGCCGAATGGCCGGTCGTCGTGCTCGGCAATATGGACCCGGACTTCCTGACCCTGCCGCCGGAAGTGATCCAGCTGTCCATGCGCACGCACCAGAAATACTTCGCGGTGAACGACAAGAAGACGGGCAAGCTCGCGCCGAACTTCATTGTCGTGGCGAACATTGACGCGGCTGATGGCGGCAAGAAGCTGGCCGAGGGCAATTCCCGCGTCCTGTCTGCGCGTCTTGATGATGCGCGCTTCTTCTGGGATCTCGACAAGGCGAAGCCGCTGGAAGAGATGGCGGAGAAACTGTCCACGATTGCCTTCAAGGCAGAGCTGGGCTCGCTGGGCGACAAGGTTGAGCGCGTGGCGGCGCTGGCCCGCGAACTCGCCCCGAAAGTGGGCGCCGATCCGGACCTGGCCGAGCGCGCCGCACGTCTCGCCAAGGCAGACCTCGTGTCGGAAATGGTCGGCGAATTCCCGGAACTGCAGGGCGTGATGGGCCGCTATTATGCGCTGGAAGCGGGTGAGCCGGAAGCCGTGGCCGATGCGATCCGCGATCACTACAAGCCGCAGGGCCCGAGCGACACTGTGCCAACCGACCCGGTAGGCATCGCCGTCGCCCTCGCCGACAAGCTCGACACGCTGGTCGGCTTCTGGGCGATTGATGAGAAACCGACTGGCTCAAAAGACCCGTTTGCTCTTCGCAGGGCGGCGCTGGGCGTGGTTCGGATTGTATTGGACAATGGGATTCGACTAAGACTTCGCAGTGAATCTGCGAGTCACTCTATCCACGTCATTTTGACGATTCTTCAAAATGCGGCTGCAGAACTTGAGAACGGCGATGTCAAAGTTCGCGAGCTCAGAGAACTTGTAAAATCAGGTGCGTTTGATCGCGCGGAGAAGACTCTTAAAGAAATCAAAGTGCAAGAGTCTCAGCCATCACAGTCGCGCAAAGACAAAGAAATTAACGAGCTGCTTCGGTCGACTGAAGGCTGGCACAATGACCTCCTCTCTTTCTTCGCAGACCGCCTGAAGCAATACCTGCGCGACCAAGGCCAGCGCCATGATCTGATCGACGCCGTGTTCGCGCTCGGTGAGGACGATCTGGTACTCATCACGCGCCGCGTTGAAGCGCTGGGGGCGTTCCTGGATACTGAAGACGGCGCAAACCTGCTCGCAGGCTACAAGCGCGCGGCGAACATCCTGCGCGCCGAAGAGAAGAAGGGCGAACTGCCTGAAAACCTCTCCGTCAATGCTGACCTCATCGCCAAGGGCCCGGCAGAGGAGCAGGCCCTCGCCAAGGCGCTGACCGAGGTCCAGGCCGCCATCGAAACGCCGCTTGAGAAGGAAGACTTCACCGGTGCCATGGCCGAGCTGGCCAAACTGCGCGGGCCGGTCGATGCGTTCTTTGAGGGCGTGATGGTGAATGATGACGATGCCGCCGTACGCGCGAATCGCCTCGCTTTGCTCACACAAATCCGCGACACGCTGCACCGCGTGGCGGATTTCTCACGGATAGACGGCTGATCTCGGTTAAGCCCGCAGCGGTGCTGTCCCAGTGTGGAACGGCGCTTTTGCCTGCAATAGCGCCAATGTGTCACAAACAACGTTGTCACACCTCCAGTGCCCTATCGGACACTGGCCAATGGCGCTGCAATGCAGCATAGGAATTGCAAATCGCCCCGGGGTAAGCTCAGGGGACACAGACATGTATCGGAAGGCAGAATTCATGGGTGAAGCAGCACTTAAGACCGCAGATGAAACCTGGGTGTATGCTTTTGGTGGCGGCAGCGCAGATGGCGACGCTTCAATGAAGAACTTGCTGGGCGGCAAGGGCGCAAACCTCGCGGAAATGGCGAAGCTTGGCCTGCCGGTGCCTCCTGGCTTCACGATCACCACCGCCGTGTGCACGGCGTATTACGAGCTGGACCGGAAATATCCAGACACGCTGGAAGCGCAGGTCGATGCCGCGCTGGAAGCGGTCGAGAAGGAAACCGGCAAGGGCTTTGGCGATCCGAAAAACCCGCTGCTCGTTTCCGTGCGCTCCGGCGCGCGTGCCTCCATGCCCGGCATGATGGATACGGTTCTGAACCTCGGCCTCAATGAGGCGGCGGCTGCGGGCCTCGCCAAAAAGGCTGGTGAGCGGTTCGCCTATGATTCCTATCGCCGCTTCATCCAGATGTATTCCAATGTCGTGCTGAGCATCAGCCATGACGAGTTCGAGCACATCCTGGACGATTACAAAGACCGTCAGGGCTATGATCTCGACACCGAGATGACGGCCGATGACTGGAAGAAGATCATCACGCTCTACAAGTCTGCGGTTCAGCACAATCTCGGACGCCCGTTCCCGGATGATCCGAAGGAACAGCTCTGGGGCGCCATCACCGCCGTGTTCGGCTCCTGGATGAACGACCGCGCGATCACATATCGCAAGCTGAACGACATTCCGGAAGAATGGGGCACAGCTGTGAACGTTCAGGCCATGGTGTTCGGCAATCTGGGCGAAACCTCCGCCACCGGCGTGGCCTTTACGCGTGACCCATCCAATGGTGATCCGGTTTTCTATGGCGAATATCTGATCAATGCGCAGGGCGAAGACGTTGTGGCCGGTATCCGCACGCCGGCGCCGATCTCCCGCGAACGTGCCGACAAGCTCGGCTCCGAAGATGCGCCCCTCGAAGAGGCCATGCCGGAAGTCTACACCCAGTTGCGCGATGTCGCGAACACGCTGGAGCAACATTATAAGGACATGCAGGATCTGGAGTTCACGGTCGAAGATGGCCGCCTCTACATGCTGCAGACCCGGAACGGCAAACGTACAGCCGCTGCCGCCCTCAAGATCGCGGTCGACATGGCCCGCGAAGGCCTGGTGACGGAAGAAGAAGCCGTGCTGCGCCTGGAGCCGTCACAGCTTGACCAGCTGCTGCACCCGACCATTTCCGAAGAGGCCGCGCGCGATGTGATCATCACCGGCCTGCCGGCCAGCCCCGGTGCAGCCGTTGGTAAGGTCGTGTTCGAATCCGATGAGGCCTGGGATATGGCCGAGAAAGGCGAAGACGTTATTCTCGTGCGGATCGAGACCAGCCCGGAAGACATCAAGGGCATGCACGCTTCCCGCGCCATCGTGACAGCGCGCGGCGGCATGACCAGCCACGCCGCCGTTGTGGCGCGCGGCATGGGCCGTCCTTGCGTCTGCGGTGCCGGTGGCCTGCAGATCGACAGCAAGAATGGCGTATTCCGCGTCATGGGCCGTGAAGTGAAAAAGGGTGACATTATCACCGTGGATGGCGCGACCGGTCAGGTGATGCTGGGCGCTGTTGAGATGGTGCAGCCAGACCTCTCCGGCGATTTCGGCCTGCTGATGGAATGGGCCGACAAGGCCCGTAAACTGAAAGTGCGGGCGAATGCGGAAACACCGCTCGATACGCGCACAGCTGTTGAATTCGGCGCAGAAGGCGTCGGCCTTTGCCGCACAGAGCACATGTTCTTTGAAGCAGAGCGTATCCCGGAAGTGCGCGCCATGATCCTGGCGGAGAATGAATCCGGCCGCCGTGCCGCGCTGGACAAATTGCTGCCGATGCAACGGAGCGATTTCGAGGAGATCTTCCGCATTCTGGAAGACCGCCCGGCCACGATCCGCCTGCTGGACCCGCCGCTTCATGAATTCCTGCCTCACACCGATGAGGACATGGAAGATGTCGCCAAGGCTTCTGGGGTCAGCGTTGACGTTCTACGCCAGCGCGCCGGGGAACTGCACGAGAGCAACCCGATGCTGGGCCACCGTGGCTGCCGCTTGGGCATCACCTATCCTGAAATCTATGAGATGCAGGCCCGCGCCATCTTCGAAGCTGCTGTGAAAGTGGCTGGCGAAACAGGCCGTAAGCCGATCCCGGAAGTCATGATCCCGCTTGTCGCGACCCATAAGGAACTCGCCATTCTGAAAGCGGTGGTGGATGATGTGGCCAAGTCTGTCTTCGAAGAGACCGGTGTGACCCTGGACTATATGGTCGGCACGATGATCGAGCTGCCGCGCGCTGCGCTGCAGGCCGGTGAGATCGCCCAGTCAGCGGCCTTCTTCTCCTTCGGGACGAATGATCTGACGCAAACCACGCTGGGCATCTCGCGCGATGATGCCGGGCGCTTCCTGAAAGTCTATGAGGACAAGGGAATTTACGAAAAAGACCCCTTTGTGACCCTCGATCAGGTGGGTGTTGGTGAGTTGGTTCGTATGGCTGCGGAACGTGGCCGCAGCACCCGTCCGGGCATCAAGCTCGGGATTTGCGGAGAGCATGGCGGTGATCCGGCATCCATTAATTTCTGCCACCGCACGGGCCTCGATTATGTGTCCTGCTCGCCCTACCGGGTGCCGATTGCGCGTCTCGCAGCGGCACATGCGGCCCTTAAGGAATCGCACAAATAGGCATCCAGGCGCTCGAATCGGCAGTATTTGAGTGTTGTATTTTGACCACACGAGTGTTTTTGCAGTGCGTCAAAATTCGTAAAAATTGAGGAAATATTCCTCGAAAATACAATATACTGGGCGTCACCTTGTGAGGTGACGCCTTTATTTATGAAATTCGCGTAATTGCATTCTGACAGAAATGTCACTCCCCGAACTGGCGAGCTTCTTGCTAGTTAGCGCGTGGGATGCATATCCCCAGTGCAGATGGGGTGAAAACCACCTCGAAAGTTAACAAGTCAAACCAAAAACACCCGGGTCATAGTGACGGAAGATATCGTCTGCCGGGGGATTGGGGAGCGGTGATGTTAAGGGTTCTTCAACCACGAAGGGCGACGCTGTCGTCAATGCGTGGGCTCCAAGGGCAGCTCAAGCGTTGGTGGATGGCTATGACGAACGAAGAGCAGCGAGATATAATCGTGCGAGGGGCTACCATTGCGGTCTGCGCCGTCGCTGCGACTGTAACCTTGCCGGTCTTGGGCGACGTTCAGCTCGAAAAGCGGGCTGAAGCTGATTTCCGGGCCGAAGCAGTACGTCTTGCCTCTATTGAAGATGGCGGTGTTACGGTCCGTACGGACCCGCATACGCCGCGCTTGCTGGATTCCCCGTGGATCCGCACGGTGGAATATACGCTCAAGCGCGATACGGACTCCTCCATGAGCCGTTACGCCATGCGCGACCGCGATGGTGCCGCGCTGTCTTCTCTCGTTTCTTTCCGTCCGGAGCACATCAAGCGCGCCGAAAAGATCAACACCGAGGCCGACTGCCTGGCCAAGGCTGTTTATTACGAAGCCGGGACAGAATCTCTCGAAGGCCAGCTCGCTGTTGCCGAAGTCATCAAGAATCGTGTCCGCGACCACCGTTATCCGGACAGTATCTGTGATGTTGTGTTCCAAGGTGCAACGCGCACAACAGGATGTCAGTTCACTTTTACCTGCGATGGCGCGCTGAACCGCCAGCCACGTGGCCGCAACTGGGAAAGCGCCCAGAAGGTTGCTGCCCATGTTCTGATGAATTTGAATGAGGAACGGACCGGCGGTGCCACGCACTATCATGCCACTTATGTAGACCCGATCTGGAGCGCTGGCCTGATCAAGACCGACAAGATTGGTCTGCATGTCTTCTATCGTTTCCCGCGCGGGTCTGAGTGGGCGAAAGTCCGACGCGACTACAATAACAAGCGCGAGCAGGTCATCATGGCAGCAGAAGACAAGAATGCGGCGGCTACGTCTATCATTCGCACTGTCTCTGCAGACGGCCAGGATACAAGAATTGCTGGCGTGGATGCGCCGACAATTGCCCCGGCAACGGTCACGACCTCAACCCGCACAATCACCAATGGTGCCCCGCGCCTGACCACGGTGCGCACGGCGGCAAGTTCTAAATCCGATGTGCCGGTGTCTGAAAAGCTCCCGCCGAAGGATTCTGTTGCGGCTTACACGGCTGCTCAGGCCGAGAAAGCTGCGATGTCCTCCAGTTCGACCGCTTACGGCGGCATGAACTAGTTTCGCGGCGTATCAACCAACATCAAAAAAGCCACCGACATCCATCGGTGGCTTTTTTCGTTTTTGCATAGGAAAGGTGGCGGTCTAGTCGCGCGGCGGCACGCCTTCGCGTACACGTTTTCGGATGGCACCGGGCAGCCAGCGACTCATGAATTTAGCGCGCTCTGCATCCTTGCCGACCATATAGTGCACGTCCTTGCCATGCGCAGCATCCCAAGCGCGCTCGGCGGCCATGGAGACCGGGTAAACATTCATGCCGGCTTCGCGGAGCTGGTCAGACATTTTATGATTGGAGCCGTCCCGGTCGCCCATTTCCAGAATGGGAGTCTCGATGAACCAGGGCATCAGGCTGGTGACGCGGATATCCAGGTCGCGGAATTCGGCATCCAGGGCCTCCGTCAGGCCTCGCACGGCGAATTTCGACGCTGAATACACTGCCAGCTGGGGCGATCCGACTATGCCGGCAGTGGAGGCCGTGTTGACGATGCGAGCGCCGGAAGTGGCCTTCAACAGAGGCAGGCAGGCCTGAACGCCATTGATCACGCCCTTCACATTCACGTCGATTATGGAATCATTGTCTTCGCCGGAAACATCCTCGAACCAGCCATGACGGCCAATGCCGGCATTGTTGAATAGCACGTTCATCGCGCCTTCGGTGGCTTCGCCAAACGCCTTCACGGCGGCGCGCCAGTCATCGCGGGAGCAGACATTCAGCTGGGCCGTGATGCAGTTCTTTTCGCCAATCTCTTCCTGAACGGCGCTCACTCCATCCATGTTGACATCATAGAGGCCGCAGAACCAGCCGCGCTTGGCGAAGAGCCGGGCCGTTTCTGCGCCAATGCCGGAGGCGGCACCTGTAATGAAAATACTCTTTCGGCCGCTTGCGTGTGACATGGGCAATTCCTTCCTGCTGTCAGGGACTCATGCCCTTTCAGTCAGTGTCAGACGACATCCATGCCCACGTCAAGATTAGGTGCGGAATGGGTCAGTGCGCCGACAGAGATAAAATCGACTCCTGTCTCGGCAATTGCGGCAACAGTCTCCAGAGTTACGCCGCCGGAGGCTTCCAGCGTGACACGGCCTTCATTCATATCAACGGCACGCCGAAGCGTTGCTGTATCCATATTGTCCAGAAGGATCGCGTGAGGTGCATGCTTCAACGCCTCCTGGAATTGTTCCAGTGTGTCCACCTCGATCTCGATCATGCGCAGATGGCCTGCATAGGCTTTGGCGCGCTGCATCGCGACCTCGACGGAGCCATCGCATGCCGCGATATGATTGTCCTTGATCAGGATCGCGTCATCCAGGCCATAGCGGTGAGCCGTGCCGCCGCCGCATCGCACGGCGCGCTTTTCCAGCGCGCGGTGGCCGGGTGTGGTTTTGCGTGTGCAGACAATCCGGGCGCGGGTATGAGAGATTTTCTCGACATAGGTACGAGTCAGGGTGGCAACGGCCGACAGTCGTCCGATGAAGTTCAGCATGGTACGCTCCGCCGTGAGGATAGAGCGTGCGCTGCCGGAGAGTTTGGCCACGACATCACCGGGCGTGATGGAGGAGCCATCCTGTAGGACAATCTTAAGCGAGACAGACGGGTCTACCAGGGTCAGTGCATGCGCAGCAGCATCCAGCCCGGCAATTACACCTGGCTTACGCGCAGCGATGACAACGCTTAGCTGTGTATTTGGCGCAATCGTGGCATCGGTTGTCAGGTCTCCGGCGCGGCCAAGGTCTTCGGCCAGTGCCAGGCGCACGATCGGGTCCAGAATGATGCTTGGGAGAGGCGGGGGAACAGGGCTCATGCAGGTATGGGTTCCTCAGTATGGGTATCTTTCAAAATGAACTGCCGATGAGGTTCGCCCGTATCAGGATAATCTGACCGGTAGTGACCGCCACGGCTTTCCTTGCGTTTCAACGCAGAGGTGACAATCAGGCGTGATGTTGTAATGGCGCGGGCGGGCCCATACTGATCGCGCAGATCAAGGATCAGGTTCAGCGCCTCGTTCATGCCGGTCTCATCGCGTACTACACCACACTTTTCCGACATGGCCTTGCGCAATGTCTGTAGGGCCGCATGGGGCAGGGCGGCTGGCACATGACCTTCGGCGCTGCCCGGATCGGAGAGGTTCGTCTCACGCAGCCTTTCGGCGATTCTGTGAGAGAAAACAACCGCCTCCAGAAGGGAGTTGGAAGCCAGTCGGTTGGCGCCATGAACGCCGGTGGACGTGCATTCTCCGCAGACGGATAGGCCGTCAAGCGTCGAAAGGCCCCAAAAATCCGGAACAATTCCGCCCATATGGTAGTGCGCAGCGGGGGCAATCGGGATCATGTCCGTTCGCGGATCTATACCTGCGGATTTGCACGCGGCAAAGACGGTCGGGAAGTGTTCAGGGAAGTGCGCGCCGACGGCCTTGCGGCAATCCAGAAATGCGCCGCGGCCCGACATGCGTTCTGTGTGGACCGCCCGGGCCACTTCATCCCGTGGTGCCAGTTCGGCCAGCTCATGATAACGTGCCATGAAGGCCGTGCCGTCGCGATTGTGCAGGGTTGCGCCTTCACCGCGCAGCGCTTCGGTAGCCAGAGGTGCCGGGTCGCGGCCAATGTCGATGGCAGTCGGGTGAAACTGGACGAATTCCAGGTCCGCAATCAGGGCACCCGCTTCCCAGGCCATGGCAACGGCATCGCCGCGGGCTTCGGGCGGATTCGTCGTAACCTGGAATAGGCCGCCAGAGCCGCCTGTGCACAGAACAGTTTCGCGGGCTGTGTGTGTGCTGAGCGTGCCGTCTCGGTCGCGCAGGATCACACCGGCCACACGGCGGGTCTCGTCCTGCAGCAGGCCCGTGGCGCGTACACCTTCGATGATCTGGATGTGCGAGGCGGCATGCACGGCAGCGACCAGCGCGTCCATGATGGCTTTGCCGGCCAGATCACCGGCCACACGCGCGACGCGTGGGTGAGAGTGCGCCGCTTCCAGCGACAGGGCCAGCGCGCCATCGGGTGTGCGATCAAAAGGTACGCCCAGCGCGATGAGATCGCGTACACGGGCCGGGCCTTCCTCGGCAATCAGGCGGGCAATGATCGGGTCAACCAGGCCTGCGCCAGCGGCCACCGTATCTGCGGCATGCTGTGCCGGGCTGTCCTTGGGATGAAGCGCGGCGGCCAGTCCGCCTTGCGCCCAGGCAGACGAGGCGGCCTGTCCCAACGGGGCAGGTGATATGACCGTGCATGGGCGCGGCGCCAGCTGCAGCGCCAGGAACAGACCGGCGAGGCCTGCGCCAACGATCAATACATCATCCTGGACTGGCCCGCGGGCTGTCAGTGTCTGGGGTATGGGGGCGGTCACGGGTCAGGAAATGCCTTCATTGGCCCGGCGGAATTCCGCCGGTGCCGTCACTGCCGAGACCAGAGCGCCAAACATGCGATCCGCAGACTGAACAGTCAGGGTAAAATTGTCCGGCACATAGATCAGGCCCTCGACCTTGGCTTCCAGCATTTCCTCGACTTGGGAGCGGATGGAAATCTGGTTGCCAAAACGGCGGGCCTTGCAGGATTGGCGCACAACAGAACGGCCCCACATGGAACAAACTTCCACAGCGGTCAGCTCGCACTCATACTCCCCCTCATTGGGGTGAGGAGACAGATACATTGTGCCAGACATCATGCATTGCCCATTGCGATAGGGCTTTGTCTGGAAGCTCCATGTGCCCAGCACATCTATGGGGTCTCCATCTTCATTGGTCCCGGCATAGGCAGGTGTGCTGACCATAAGGACAGCCACTGCCAATGCGGCGAGACGGGTAATGCCTCGGAACATCCTACCTCTCCTTGCGCCCGAAGATACATTAAGCCCGTCCCCATAGTCTGTACAACTGTTTGGCTGCTAGCCGACCATTTCGAGTTCGAGAGGTTCAAGACCGGTCACAAAGTCCAGCGGCTTGTCCATTTTCGGTAGAGCCATCATGGCATCCAGGGCCTTCTTGGCGCGTATGCGCACATCTTCCGGGATGGTGACTTCGTACTCGCCATTGACGAGGCAGTCATAGATGTTCTCCAGTGTGATGCGCTTCATGTGCGGGCACAGATTGCACGGACGGATGAAGTTCACGCCGGGGTTCTCTGCGGCGACATTGTCGCTCATGGAGCATTCGGTCAGTAGAACCACCTTGTTCGGGCTCTTCTCGGAGACATAATTGGCCAGTGCAGCGGTGGAGCCGGCATAGTCAGCCGCTTCCAGAACGTCCGGGGGGCATTCTGGGTGGGCCAGGATCACGACGCCCGGATGGGCCTCGCGCAGCTGATTCACATCATCGGCGCTGAACATTTCATGCACCTCACAGGCGCCTGGCCAGGTCATGATGCGGATATCGGTCTGCGCAGCGACGTTTTTCGCCAAATACTGGTCCGGTACCATGATTACGGTATCGGTGTTCCATTCCTTGGCAATTGCCTCGACGACCTGAGCTGCATTGGAGCTGGTGCAGGTAATGTCGCACTCGGCTTTCACGTCAGCCGTCGTGTTCACATAGGTGACGACCGGATAGTCCGGATACTTCTCCTTGATCAGGCGCACATCTGCGCCTGTGATGGAGGAAGCCAGTGAACAGCCAGCCCGTGTATCCGGGATCAGGACGGTTTTCTCAGGCGCAAGGATTTTGGAGGTCTCGGCCATGAAGTGCACGCCGGCCTGCACGATTATGTCGGCATCCACCTTGGAGGCTTCGCGGGCCAGCTGCAGGCTGTCACCGCGGAAATCGCCGACCAGGCGGAAAATGTCCGGCGTCATATAGTTGTGCGCCAGGATGACGGCGTTTTTCTGCGCCTTAAGGCGGTTGATCGCCGCCACAAACGGCGCAATGGCGGGCCATTCCATTGGCGTGATGAAATCCTGCACCAGCGGGTAAAGATCATCCGTCTCTGCCTTGACGGCTTCGTCATAGGCCAAGCCGCGCGCTTCTGCGGCAGAGGCACCGCGGAGCGGGGTTGGAGTGGGGCAGCCAGGGCCAGAATCAATAAGACGTGCCATTGTCGTCCTCCGTCGTATCAGACCGCACTTTTGCTCGATCTGAGTATAATGTGGTCCTGAAACCTCGCGTTTCAAGGGGATTGGCCTTCAAACGTCCGGAAGCAGGGGAGAGTTGCGACAAAAATTTTATACTTTTGCGCACTCTGAGCAAAACGAATTTAGCGCCAGCAGAAGCTTCGGGCAAGTCAAAACCCGTAAATTCAGACTTAACCTTCGTTAAACAGTCCAATGGCGGCGGCTGTCATGGCCTCAACGCCTGTCGCAATTGTCGGGCTGTAATCCGGCGCGAAGTAAGGCGAGTGTAGAGAGGGCAGGGGCAGCTTGCCGTCTTGCGAGGCTTCGTATTTCGTAGGCTCGACTGCGCCGATCCAGAACAGCAGGCCGGGAATTTTCTCCCCGGTGCGGCCATACTGGCTGAAATCCTCGCCGCCCATCACGGCGGGCACTTCCTTAACATTGTCGGGCCCGATCGCCTTGGCAATCGCTGCGGCGGCCTTGTCGGTCAGATTCGCATCATTGAACAGGGACGGTGTATAGTCTTTTTCCACCGTGATTTCCGGTTCCGGCGCATCGAACGCCATGGCCTCGGCCTTCACGATCCGCTCGATGCCGTCCAGCAGCATTTTGCGCGTCGCATCATCATAGGAGCGCACGGTCAGCAGCAATGTGGCCTCGTCGGAAATGATGTTGTGCTTGGCGCCAGCCTTAAACGAGCCGACCGTCACGACGGCAGAATCCTGCGGATTGGTATTGCGCGAGACAAGGCTTTGCAGCGCGACAACGATCTGAGAGCCGATCAGGATCGGGTCCCGCGTGGTGTGCGGATAGGCGCCATGGCCACCAACGCCTTTCACCTTGATGTCAACACTGTCCACATTCGCCATGGCATAGCCCTTTGTGTAGACGACCGTGCCGGCCGGGGCCGAAGCGGAAACGTGAAGGGCCAGATTGTAGTCAGGTTTCGGGAAGCGGCTGAATAGCCCGTCGGCCAGCATGGCCTGCGCGCCCAAACCGATCTCCTCAGCAGGCTGCGCGATCATGACCAGCGTACCACGCCATTTATCCTTGTTGGCCACCAGTTCGCGGGCCGTGCCGATCCAGCTCGTCATGTGGATGTCATGCCCGCAGGCATGCATGACCGGGCTTTCCACGCCGGTCCAAGTGGTGGACTCGATCTTCGAGGCAAACGGGAAGCCGGTATTGTCCGGCACAGGCAGGGCGTCCATGTCGGCGCGAATCAGGACTGTCGGGCCGTCGCCATTGCGTAAAACGCCGACCACGCCATAGCCGCCGACCCCTTCTTTGACTTCGCCAACATCCTTTTTTGCTTTGTCGACCACCCAGTCCTGACCCATCCGCGTGGTCACTTCAAAGCCCAGCTTCTTCAGTTCCGAGGCCATCAGCGCGGAGGATCTGGCTTCCTTAAAGGACAGTTCTGGATTGGCGTGCAACTGCTTGTAGATCTCGATTAGTGCAGGGTCTGCATGGGGCAGGCTTTCGCGGGAACTCGCGCTTTCAGACGGTGCGACCTCTGCGGATGCTGGTTGCATCTGTCCCGCGCCATAGGTGGCAAGAACAAGGGCGAGCGAAGTCAGGGCAGCGGTACGTAGCATTGGGTCAGCCTCCAGATCTTGGTATGTCTGTACCGTAACCGGCTTTTGCCTTATGCCAAGGGGGATACAAATCACCTGCAATCAGCGGTAATCGCTGGGTTGCGCCCGAGTGCTGCGCTGCATATAAGGGGCGGTTCAAAGGAGATTTGCTGCCCATGGCCCGCGTTACCGTTGAAGACTGCATCGAAAAGGTCCCGAACCGTTTCGAGCTCGTCCTGCTTGCTGCTCACCGTTCCCGCATGATTCGCGAAGGTTCGCCGATCACCGTGGATCGTGACAATGACAAGGACCCGGTCGTCTCTCTGCGCGAGATTGCTGATGAGTCGGTTGATCTCAAAGTGGTCAAGGAAGCCCTGATCTCCAACCTGCAGGACATCCGTCCCGGTGAAGAGAATGAGCGCGAAGCTGACCGTCAGGCTCTGGAAGCGGCCCCGACTGCTACGGAAGAAGACGTTATGCGTGCTTATCAGGCTGAGCTGGAGTCCGGACGGGACGACCGGCTGTAGGAGGCCTGATGGACGGCAGCGCCCTTTCCGCCAAGGACAAAGGGGCTGGCGACGAGGCTGGCACGCCGCTTCCGGCTGACGACACGTCATCTGAACGCGCTGTCATCACGCGTGAGCAGCTCATATCCAAAGTTCGCGCCTATCACCCGCGGGTAAAGTCAGAGCTGCTCGGCTCTGCCTATGATTTTGCCAAGACGCATCATGGCGAGCAGAAGCGCGATTCCGGCGATGCGTATTATTCCCACCCTGTAGAGGTTGCGAGCTTGCTCGCCGATGTGCATCTCGACGAGATCACCATCGTAGCGGGCCTGCTGCATGATGTGGTGGAAGATACCGATATCGACATTGGCGAGATCGAAGTCCGCTTCGGCGCGGATGTTGCCGAGCTGGTCGATGGTGTTACCAAGCTCGACAAGATCGAGTACAGCTCCAAGGAAGAGGCGCAGGCGGAGAACTTCCAGAAATTCATCCTTGCGACAACGAGCGACATTCGCGTCCTGCTTGTGAAACTGGCGGATCGTCTGCACAATATGCGCACGCTGCACTTCCGCAAGAAAGCCGCTAGCCGTGAGCGCACCGCCCGCGAAACGATGGACATCTATGGCCCGCTCGCCCGCCGGGTTGGCCTCTATCAGATTGCGGCCGAGATGGAGGATCTGGCCTTCCAGGAGCTGAATCCGGAGGCTCGCCGCGCGATACTCTATCGCCAGGAAGAACTGGCCAAGGAGAATGCGGACGACCTGGAACGCATTCGCGGCGACATCATCCAACTGCTTGAAATGTCTAATATAGATCACCGCATCAAGGGCCGCCGCAAGCAGCCCTATTCGGTCTGGCGCAAGCTGGAAAAGAAATCGATTTCCTTCCGTGACGTGGCGGATCTATTTGCGTTCCGCATCATCGTGCAGTCTGTGGAAGACTGCTACCGCGTCCTGGGTGAAGTGCATACATTGTGGGCCTGCATTCCTGACCGGTTTCGGGACTATATCTCTGTTCCCAAGCCGAATGGCTATGCCAGCCTGCACACCACGGTGCGCGCCAGCGGCAATCGCCGCGTGGAGCTTCAGATCCGTACCGAGGAGATGGACCGTACCGCTGAGTTCGGTGTGGCGGCGCACTGGAAATACAAGAACCGCTCTTATGGCTTTGACGTCGAGTCTGCCCGGGCAGCAGGCCTCGACCCGGCAGCGAACCTCGAAGCTTTTGCCGAGCTGTTGCAGGATGGTGCAGACCCTAGCGAGTTTATGGAACACGCAAAGCTGGAAATGTATCGCGAGCACGTCTTCGCGTTCACGCCTAAAGGCAAGCTGATCATTCTGCCGGCAGGAGCGATGCCGCTGGACTTTGCCTATGCCGTCCACTCTGCCGTAGGCGATACCTGCGTTGGGGCTAAAATCAATGGCGAGGTCAAGCCGCTGCGCCGCCCGCTGAAGAATGGCGACGTTGTCGAAATCATCCGGGGCAAGGTGCCTCAGGCGATCCATGGCTGGGAAGCGTTGGCGATTACTGGACGGGCACGCTCTGCCATGCGCAAGCTGGTACGCGACCGCGAGACGACGGAGTTCCGCCGCCTCGGTGAAGGGCTCATCAACATGGCGCTGCGCCGAGCTGGCATTGATCCGGTCGATGTGAAGATGAACCATACGGCGCGCTTGGCAGGCTTTGCGGACCGCGAAGAGATGGACGAGGCCTTGGGGCGCGGCAAGATCAGTTCCAATGATGTCATCCAGGCTGCCTTTCCGGGCTATCGCCCCGACAGGGCGGGTGATCCCTCCAAGATACGCGTCGATGGAGAACATGCCCCGTTGATGGTGTCTGGCACGGATCTCTCGCCAGGTGTAACATTGCACCTTGGCGAGTGTTGCCGCCCGCTGCCCGGTGATCGCATCATGGGGGTGCACGAGCCAGGCAAGGGCATTGTGGTGCACGTCGCCAGCTGCGCGAAGCTGGCCGAATTTGATGACCGGCCAGAGCTGTGGGTGGATCTGCGCTGGACGGAGCTGGCCCGCACGGGCGCCGTCGCCATCGGTCGCATCCGCATCAATGCTTCCAATGAGCGCGGCGTGCTGGCGAAACTGTGCGCAGCTGTGGCGCAGGCCAATGGCAACATCACCAGCATCCACACCGTGGACCGGCACGAGGATTTTACCGAAATCCTGATGGATATTGAGGTTGAAGACCTGAAGCGCTTGACGCAGATACTGGCCGCACTCCGGTCGCTCGCTGTGGTCGACCGGGCCGTGCGTGACCAGGAGAGTGAAAATGACGAATGATGATGTGTTGAATGTGTTCCGCGAAGCCGGGGCTTTGCTGGAGGGCCACTTCATCCTGTCATCCGGCCGCCGCAGCCCGGTCTTCCTGCAGAAGGCGCTGGTCTTCTCCCAGCCGGACCTGTCGGAAAAATTGTGCAAGGCGCTGGCGGACAAGCTGAAAGCGAAATTTGGCAAGATCGATGTGGTCGCCGGGCCGGCTGTGGGCGGCATCATTCCGGGGTACGAACTGGCGCGGCAACTGGGCGCGCGGTCCATTTTTGCTGAGCGCGTGGATGGCCAACTGCAGTTCCGACGCGGCTTTTCCATTGCCGAGGGCGAGCGCGTTCTTATCGCCGAAGACATCGTGACTACGGGCCTGTCTTTCCGGGAGACCGTAGAGGCGCTGCTGAATTTGCCCGGTGAAGTGGTTGGCGGTGCCTGCATTATTGACCGTTCGAATGGCCGCGCCGATGTCGGCTGTGAGCTTGTCTCTCTCGCGGCTGTGGACTTCCCGGACTATGACGCAAATGATCTGCCTCCGGAGCTTGCCGCGATGGAAGCCATAAAACCGGGCTCACGAGGCCTCGCCTGATGACTGAGCGTCTGCGCCTTGGCGTGAATATTGATCACGTCGCCACGATCCGTAATGCCCGGGGCGGGGATCATCCCGATCCCATGCGCGCGACGGCGATTGCGGCGTTGGCTGGGGCAGACGGTATTACCATTCACCTGCGCGAAGACCGCCGCCATATTCGTGACGGGGATCTCGATGCGATCCGCGGGGCTTCCAGCCTGCCAATCAATCTGGAAATGGCGGCCACTGAAGAGATGACCGTGATCGCCAGTCGATTCCGTCCGCATGCGGCCTGTATTGTGCCGGAAAAACGTGAAGAGCGCACCACCGAGGGCGGCCTTGATGTGGCGGGCCTGCACAATCAGATCGCGCCCGTAGTGCGCCGCCTGAGCGAGGTTGGCGCGCGTGTCTCCCTGTTTATTGAGCCGGACCCTGTGCAAATCGCCGTTGCGGAAGTGTTGCAGGCGCCGGTCGTGGAACTGCATACAGGTCGTTATGCCGAACTGTGGATCGAAGGTGGGCAGGAAGCTGCGGCTGATGAGCTGGAACGCCTGAAACGTGCCGCCCGGGACGCCCGCAATCGCGGGATCGAGCCGCATGCCGGTCATGGCCTTACATTTGAGAATGTCGGACCCGTCGCCGCTATCCCTGAAATTGCCGAACTCAATATCGGCCACTTCCTGATTGGCGAGGCAATCTTCATTGGTCTTGATGCTGCGATCAAGGAAATGCGGCGTCTGATGGATGAGGCCAGAGACGGGGCGGGCGCATGATCATTGGTATCGGGAATGATTTGTGCAATATAGAGCGTGTGGAAAAGACGCTGGAGCGCTTTGGCGAACGCTTTGAAAACCGTGTTTTCACGAAGACCGAGATTGCGCTGGCGCGCCGTCGTCGCCGCACGGCAGAAACCTATGCCAAACGGTTCGCCGCCAAGGAGGCCTGTGCCAAGGCGCTCGGCACCGGCGTTCCGCGCCGGGGCGTGCACTGGAAACATATGGGCGTTGTGAACCTGCCGACTGGAAAGCCGACGGTAGAGCTGACGGGCGGCGCCGCAGAGCGTCTGGCAAAGATGGTGCCGGAAGGGTATGAGGCTGTTGTGCATCTCACCATCACGGATGATCATCCGTGGGCGGAGGCTCAAGTCATCATCGAAGCCCTGCCGGTGGTCACCAAATGAAGCCGGCCCGCCCAAAACGTACCCGCCTGCGCAGCAAGGGAAAGCTCGACACGCCATCGCTCACTGTGATTGAGCTGAAGGCGCTGCAGGAGATTGTCGGCCATCGCTTCAAGTCGCCAGACCTGTTGGTCCGCGCTGTGACACACCCCAGCGCCGTGTCCTCTGCAGACTCTGTGCGTCTGTCCAATCAGCGGCTGGAATTCCTGGGTGACAGGGTGCTGAACCTTGTCATTGCCGAACGCCTGATTGACCGGCGCAAGATGGAAAGCGAGGGCGATTTGGCCCCGCGACTCAACAGCCTGGTCAAGAAAGGCGCCTGCGCCATGGCGATGCGGCACCTCGAATTGCAGCGCTTCATCATTCTGTCGGATAGCGAGATTTCCTCCGGCGGACGCGAGCGGGAGTCCACTCTGGGCGATGCCTGCGAAGCAATTATCGGCGCGATCTATCAGGATGCCGGCCTTAGCCAGGCCCGCAAATTCATCGAAAAGGGCTGGGCCCCGCAATTCAGCGCGGCCCCGGCAGAAACCAAGGATCCCAAGACACTGTTACAGGAATGGGCGCAAGGGCAGGGCCTTCCCCTGCCGGATTACAACGTTCTCAGCCGCTCCGGACCAGATCATCAACCCACTTATGAAGTCAAAGCCAGCGTGATGGACCGAGGCTCGGCTGTTGCCGCGGGCTCGTCAAAGCGCGATGCTGAGCGTAATGCTGCCGCGCTTCTACTAAAAAGCCTGACCGGAGACACATGACAGATAAGCCCATCACCCATGCAGGATTTGCCGCCATCATCGGCGCGCCGAATGCCGGCAAGTCGACGCTGACGAACCGCCTGGTTGGCGCCAAGGTGGCCATCGTGACCCACAAGGTGCAGACGACGCGCTTTCCTGTGCGCGGCGTGGCGCAGCGCGAGGGCACACAAATCGTGCTGGTGGATACACCAGGTATCTTCGCCGCAAAGCGCCGTCTGGACCGCGCTATGGTCAAGGCTGCCTGGAGCGGCGCTGAGGATGCCGATGCCATCGTGCACCTGATCGATGCCTCTGCCTGGGTCGCTGAGCGCGAGAACAGGCTGACCGGTGCGCAGAAGAATTCCATTGAGGATGACCGCCGCGTCATCGAACAGCTGAAGCAATCCGGGCGCAAGGCTTTCCTTGCCCTGAACAAAATTGATCTTTTTCCTCACGACCAGATCCTGCCCCTCATCGCAGAGCTGAACGACACGGGCGCTTATGAGGAGATCTTCATGATCTCTGCCGAAAATGGCGATGGGGTCGATGCGCTGGAAAAGGCCATCGCTGAGAAGATGCCGGAAGGCCATGCGCTCTATCCGCCGGACCAGGTGGCCGATCTGCCGATGCGTCTGCTGGCCGCTGAGGTGACGCGCGAGAAGCTTATGCTGCGCCTGCACCAGGAACTGCCTTACCAGCTGATGGTCGAAACTGAGAGCTGGGAAGAGCGCAAGGACGGGTCTGTCCGTGTACAGCAGGTTGTGATCGTCGGTCGCGACAATCACAAATCCATGGTGCTGGGCAAAGGCGGCTCTGCGATCAAGGATATTGGCCGCAAGGCCCGTGAGGAGCTGTCTGAAATGCTGGGCCGCAAGGTTCACCTTTTCCTGTTCGTGAAGGTGGATGAAAAGTGGCAGGAGCGCCGCGAAAGCTATCAGGGGCTGGGTCTGGAGTTTGATGTTTGAACTGGTCCGATGACGGCATAATCCTTGGCGGTCGCCGCTTTGGAGAAGGTGGCCTCATCCTGGATGTTCTGACCCGCAACCGGGGCCGCCGCTCCGGTTTTGTCTATGGCGGTTCCTCCCGCAAGCGCCGCGCGCAATATGAGGCAGGCAATTCCGTGCACCTCAGCTGGAGTGGCCGCCTGGAAGACGCGCTAGGCCGCTTTGATGTGGCAGAGGCCAGCCGTGAACGTGCTGCCCGTGTGCTGGACGATGCCGCCGCCCTTGCCGCCATTTCCTCCATTACGGCCATCCTGCGAGGCAGTCTGGATGAAGGCGACGCCGCAGGCTCGGCCCTGTTTGAAGCGACAGAGCTGTTGCTGGACCAGATTGAGGCGCAGGCAATCTGGCCCGCGCTTTATGTGCGGTGGGAACTTGGTCTTCTCTCAGCGCTTGGCTTCGGGCTCGATTTGGAGGAGTGCGCGCTTTCGGGCGCGAATGACGGCCTCAGCCATGTGTCGCCCAAGACAGGCCGGGCCGTGCGGGGGTCAGAGGCGGAAGACTATATCGACCGCCTGTTGCGTCTGCCGCAATTCCTGGTGTCCAGCACCGCGCCGCTGGGGCCCGGTGACATTGCTGATGGTCTGAAATTGACCGGTTATTTCATGGAAGAGCGTCTGTTTGGTGGCCTGAACCGAGGCATGCCGCCGGAACGGATGCGGCTAGTCGGCCGCATCCTTAAACGGGTTTAGGCGCTGACGCTCGGACGCTCGCTGATGCGGGCATACCAGGCGCCGATATGCTTCAGATCCGGGTTCAGTGGTTGGCCCACCTGATTGCCGAAGGCGACAAAACAGAACAGCATGATATCCGCCAGGCCGAACGTGTCGCCCGCAATATACTGCCGGCCATCTACCATCTGCTGGTCCAGAAACGCCAGGCCGTCCTGCGCGCAGGCCTTCAGGCCATCGGCCGCCTCCGGCAGGCAGCGCATACGGTCCTTGAACATGGGCAGGCCCTCCGCTGCGCGAAAGCCTGTCGTCAGCGGCTCGATGATCTGCAGGTCCACCCAGCGAGCCCAGCGGCGGTTCTGCGCACGGGCGACAGCCGTATCGCCCATCAGGCGGTCGCCGGGCTGGGTCTCGTCCAGATATTCGCAGATCGCAGTGATCTCGGTCACCAGCGTGCCGTCATCCAGCTCCAGCGCAGGCAGCTGACCGGCCGGGTTCTTTTGCAGATACGCGCCTGTGCGGTTTTCACCGGCCATGATGTCGATGTCTTCCATCGGGATTTCGATGCCGCGTTCTGCCATGAACATGCGCACGACCTGCGGATTTGGCCCGACCGAATTGTACAGTTTCAAAGCGCTTCCTCCTGTTTGTGTTGCGCGCAGTCTTACGTGCTGTGGAATCTGCAGCAAGGCCTGATACATTCAGAAGACATTCAGATCCGGCGGTGATAACTTGATTGTGAGGACTGGGGCGTTCCGTGCAAATGTAAGGGCTGATGCCATGAAGAAAATTGTTTTTGCCGTAACCGCCATTGCCACGCTGTCACTGGCGGGCTGCATTCACGTCGATGCCGATGAAAACGGCCGTGATGCGATTTATGAAAACACCGAAGCTGCGCTGCGCGTCTGCGGCGGTGAAGGCCGCGTCAAGGAAGTTAGTGAAGACGGCTATAGCTGCATCACAGACTGATCCTTCAGCGACACACTCTTCCGCCGCCCATGTCGAGATGAAAATGATCGGCATGGGCGGCATTATAGTCCGGCCCCAGCGTCACAGAGAATACCTCGCACGCGCCCTTGTGCACGGCGCGCAGGAATTTGGCTTCCTTGCCACCTGCATCCCAGTGCTTTTTGACGTCGATCAGCCGGCCATCTTCCAGACGGAAGCCTGAAATATCCACCGCATTGCCAAGCCCGTGTTGAGACATGCGCTGTGTCCCGGCGATGTTGCGGCAGGAAAAGCTGCCATAGGTCTCGATCCGCGCAATCGGAGAGCCGAGAATATCCACTGCGGCTGGGCGCGCGACGTGGCGCTCCCAGGTATATAGCGCGGCGGCCTCAGCGCAGGTCATCCGCAGCGTGGCGGAATAGGGCGTCATCGTGCGGTCCAGCGTCAGAGCGTCATACAGGCCGCAGCGGCCTTCCATCTTATCGTCTTCCAGCGGCGTATAAAGTACGCCCGCCTCATCCAGCGCGGTAAAGCACAGCTCTCGGCTGTCCCGGGCGCGGGTCAGTTTGTGGTGTGTGCCAAGGCCCGGCCTCTCGGTCAGGTCAATCGGCGCGAACGGGTTGTGGCGGGGCGGCGCCAGCCAGATCAGGGCTGCAACGACCAGAATCGGCACGCTTATCAACAGGATCCATGCTTTGAGTGCGTGCATTGGCAGTTGTGCCCTTTTCCTTTCCTTAACCAAAAGCGCGTTTGTGTTAACGTCACGTAGCCCTGTATGAGTCGATGATTCTACGCCGGGGCCTGCACCAGAATGTGGCACGAAACTGCAAAGAGGCCAGAATGTCCGATACGATTGATGGCACGCCGGAAGACCGGATCATCAATGAGCCGATGAGCGAGGCGCTGTCCAAGCGCTATCTCGCTTACGCCCTTTCGACGATCACCGCGCGCGCCTTGCCGGATGTCCGCGACGGCTTGAAGCCGGTTCAGCGGCGCATCCTCTACGGAATGCGCGTGCTGAAGCTGGATCCGGAAGGCGGTTATCGCAAATGCGCCAAGATCGTCGGCGACGTGATGGGTAACTTCCACCCGCATGGCGACAGCTCGATCTATGACACGCTGGTGCGCCTCGCGCAGGATTTCACGGTTCGCTATCCGCTGGTCGATGGCCAGGGCAATTTTGGCAATATCGACGGCGACAGCGCCGCTGCCTATCGTTACACCGAAGCGCGGATGACGGTTGCGGCCGAGCTGCTGCTGGACGGTCTGAATGAGAATGCCGTCGATTTCCGCGCAAACTATGCCGAGAATGACGAAGAGCCGGTTGTGCTGCCGGCAGGCTTCCCGAACCTGCTGGCCAATGGTGCCACGGGCATTGCCGTCGGCATGGCGACCTCCATTCCGCCGCACAATGCCGCCGAGCTGATTGATGCGGCCCGCCTTCTGATCGAAAAACCGAAGGCGACGACTGAAGAGCTGATGGATTTTGTCAAAGGTCCGGATTTCCCGACCGGGGGCATCATTGTCGAAACCCGTGAGTCCATGCTGGACGCCTATGAGACAGGCCGGGGCAGCTTCCGCATGCGGGCGCGCTGGGAAACTGAGGATACGGGCCGCGGCACCTATCAGATCGTCGTCACCGAAATTCCATATCAGGTCCAGAAGTCCAAACTGCTTGAGAAGCTGGGCGAGCTGATCGAGGCGAAGAAGCTGCCGCTGCTGGACGATGTACGCGATGAGAGCGCAGAAGATGTCCGCCTGGTCCTGGTGCCGCGCTCCAAGACGGTTGAGCCGGAAGTGCTGATGGAGAGCCTCTACAAGGTTTGCGATCTTGAAACGCGCTTCAGCCTGAACATGAACGTGCTGCACAAGGGTGCGCCACAGGTCATGGGCCTGAAGGATGTGCTTAAGGCCTATCTGGACCATCGCCGCGAAGTGGTTGTGCGCCGGGCAGAGTTCCGCCTCGACAAGATCGAGAAGCGTCTGCACCTGCTCGATGGCTACCTGATTGCCTATCTCAATATTGATGAGGTCATCCGCATCATCCGGTATGAGGATGAGCCAAAGCCTGTCCTGATGGAGACATTTGGCCTGACGGATATTCAGGCGGAAGCCATCCTCAACCTCCGCCTGCGTGCATTGCGCAAGCTGGAAGAGATGGAAATTCGCGGTGAGCACCAGAAGCTCACCGAGGAGCGTGAACAGCTGCAGAAGCTGATCGGCTCGGAGCGCCGCCAGTGGAGCAAGGTCTCCAAGGAACTGAAAGAGGCCCGCGAGGCCTTTGATCCGGACTCTGATCTTGGTCGCCGCCGCGCGACCTTTGGAGAAGTGGCCGAGGTCGATCTCGCCGCCGCGCTGGAAGCGACCCGCCCGAAAGAGCCGGTTACGGTCGTCCTGTCCAAACAGGGCTGGATCCGCGGCATGAAGGGCCATGGCCTCGATCCGGAATCCGCGAAGTTCAAGGAAGGGGATGAGCTGTACCTCACCGAAGAAGTGATGAGTACGGACAAGGTTATCCTCATGGCGTCGGACGGGCGCGCCTTTACGCTGCTGGCGGACAAGCTGCCCGGCGGGCGCGGCCATGGTGAGCCGATCCGCCTGTCCATCGACCTGGAAGACAGCGTGGACATCATTGCCATGTTCCGGTTTGAGCCGGACCGCAAACGCGTCGTCGCCTCCAGCGAAGGCTATGGCTTCGTGGTCGAGGAAAAGGAACTGGAGTCCAACCGCAAGGCTGGCAAGCAGGCCGTCAATACCGGCAAGGGTACTTTGCTCGTCTGTCCGGAAGTCGAAGGCGATATGCTGGCCGTGGTCGGAACAAACCGCAAGCTGCTGATCTTCCCGCTGGAAGAACTGCCCGAAATGGCGCGCGGCAAGGGCAACAAGCTGCAATCCTATAGCGGCAAGCACATGCTGGCGGACCTGATGACATTCGATGCCGAAGACGGCCTGATCGTCATGACGGGTGGCCGTCACCGCGCCTTCCCGGAATGGGAAGAATGGATCGGCAAACGCGCCCAGGCCGGCAAGGCCGTGCCGAAGGGCTTCCCCCGCAGCGGCACATTTAACGGCTAGCACAGCAAGCCTGCACTGCAGCTGACACTTTTCTGGGCCTGCCGCGTTCCTACATGAGTATAGAACAGATCATGAGGAGCGCGGCATGCCACAGCTCAAACCCGTCATCGCCATCCACCCCGCCATGCGGGACGATATTGGCGATCTCGTCACCCGCCGCCCTGTCCCGGGGCGCGGGGTTAGCCACATCGGCGCGTTCCTCTTCCTGAACCATCACGGGCCGCAGATCTATCCGCCGCACAATCGCGGCCTGCCCTTCGGCCCGCACCCGCATCGCGGCTTTGAGACGGTCACCTTCATTCTGGAAGGCGAGCTCGCCCACCGTGACAGCGCGGGCCATGAAAGCATCATCCGCGAAGGCGGCGTCCAGTGGATGACGGCCGGCAGCGGCCTCGTCCATGAGGAAGTCTCCCCGGAAGCCTTCAAGAAGGAAGGCGGCCCGATGGAGCTGCTGCAATTGTGGGTCAATCTGCCTTCGCGCCTGAAGATGACCCAGCCACGCTATACCGGCCTTCAGGCTGACAAGATCCCCGCCATCCAGAAAGACGGCGTGACGCTTCACCTCGTGGCCGGTGAGCATGACGGGCAGGCGGGCGCCTTCGACTCCCTGACCGGCGTGTTCATGAGTTGGCTGGACATGACCTCCGGCAGCCGCATCGCATTTGACGGCCTGACTGGGCGCGATGTGTTTCTCTATGTCGTCAAGGGTGAGGTCACGATCAATGGTGCCAAAGTGTCCGGTTTCAACTTGGCTGAACTCGGGCCAGGCGACGGTATCGAGATTGCCGCCAGCACGGACGCCGTGATCCTCTACGGTCATGCCGAACCGATCAATGAGCCAATTGTTTCCCATGGTCCGTTCGTGATGAATACCGAGCAGGAAATCTATGACGCCTATGCAGACTATCGCGCGGGCAAGTTCATCACGCCGGTGAGTGTGGGCTAGGCCGCTGAGCCCTCTGCTGCTACCCCAAACACAACGATCAGTATGCCGATCATACTTAGACCGGCATAGACTGGTGTGCGCCAATTAAAGCCGCCTGCTGTCTTCCAATCTCCCACCATCGCAATGGCAGACTGGATGGCATAGTAGAGGGCGAAAGCCTTCGACGCATAGGCGATGATGTCGAACACATCCGCGCCCCAGGTCAAAAGCGCCCCAAAGATGCCGAGGATCAGATAAGCGCGCTTCGGCGTGATCTTTCCGCGCGAGACTTCCTCGGCCAGCCCGCCGGCCCCGCTCGCATCTGCCACGGCTGCGCTGAACTGCGCGCTGAGGGCTGCGGCCACGAGAAGCGGCGGCAGAACCGGTGCCACGATCTGCATCATGTCCACAATGGCCGTCTCCTCCAGCACCAGATCACTGGGTTTGAACAGATAGGATAACAGGCTGACATAGACCATGTAGATGGCCGCCGAGATGATCTGTGCCCACCGCATGGAGCGGATGCGCATTTGCGCCGTGTATTCGTCAGACAGGTAACGCGAGGTCTCAAAGCCCTGCACCGTCACGATCAGGCCGAAGGCCAGCGTAATGGCGGGCCAACCACTCAGCTGCAGATCGTTGAAGACCAATTCGTGATGGCTCGCCTTGCCGCTGAAATAAAGCGCCAACCCCACCAGCAGGCCCGCAATGATCGCCAGCTTCAGGCTGACGGCGAACTGCTCCATCTTCTCCATCGTCGAAAAGCCGCCTACCAGGCCCGCCGCGACAACGAAGAACAGCACTGCGCTGGTCAGCAGTTTCGGATAGGCGGGATTGTCCAGATGAAACAGCGACAATCCGAATGCCCCGAACAGGTTCAGATAATAGGCGACAGAGATGCAATAGGCGAAGGCCAATGCCCAAGAGGAGGCCTGTTCCAGCCAGTCCTCGGCCCGGCTACGCTCGTCCACCATGGCCATGCGCGCAATGTTGAACCGGATGGCGTAACCAAAGGCAAAGGCCAGCAGGCAGAGCCCGGCCATTACCAGGGGTGCATACTTGCCATAGGAATCGTCCAGGATCGGGCCTAGTACGAGAAAGCCGCTCCCAATGATGGAGGCAAGCGGTGTCACTGTTGCCTGCCAGGCTCTCCACTTTCTGAGCTGTGGCAGGAACAGCACGCCCAACCCACCGACTGTCGCGAGCAGCACCAGAAGTGTTGAGGGATCAGTCAGGCTGATATTCACCCGTTACTTGTCCAGAATGGCCATCGTATCGGTCATCAGTGAACCGATTTCCTTGTGCAGGACAAGATCAGCAAACGGGTCCTGATCGGTCGGCTCTCGGTTAACGATAATCAGGCGCGCGCCATTCCGTTTCGCCTCAATTGGTATGGCTGCCGCCGGATACACGACAAGTGATGAGCCGAGCACGATACACAGATCGCACAGGAGGGCCTCTTCGCTGGCGCGCAGCATTTCCTGCTCCGGCATCGCCTGTCCAAAGGATACGGTCGCATTCTTCAGCAAGCCGGTGCAGAAGATGCAGGTCAGGTCTTCGTCATTTTCCCAGCGCTTGCGTAGGGGTTCAAACTCATAGCGCTTTCCGCACTGCAGACATTTGGCATAGCTGGCATTGCCATGGATCTCGATCACCTTGTCATCCGGCACGCCGGAGGTCTGATGAAGATTATCCACATTTTGTGTGACTACGGATGATATCTTTCCGCGCTTGACCAGATCGGCCACCGCATAATGGCCGACATTCGGCTCTGCGCCGGTCCAGCCTTCGGTGCGGTTGAACACGCGTCGCCAGGATTCCCGGCGCGCATCGCGGGAGGCGACAAAGTCCTGGAAGTAGATGGGAGACATCTTGCTCCACACGCCGCCGGGGCTCCGGAAGTCCGGGATGCCACTCTCTGTTGAGATGCCTGCGCCGGTGAATACCATCACCCGGCGGGCATCTGAGATATATCTCGCAAGGCGGCCTGCATCCGTCATGAGCGTTGTCTACAAAATCCTGTGTGCTTCGTTCTCATCCAAGGAGCTAAAGAATTGAGAGGATTTGTAAAGCGATGCCTTGGTCTGAAGCAGCGGAAAATTCTCAGACAACTGTGCCGAAGGCGGCACCAATCACCCCGGTGACGATCATGGCGGCCGCGCCCCAGAACACGATCCGCGCAACTGCCCTAAACCGTTTTGCCCCGCCAGCCTTGGCGGAAAGGAACCCCAGGATCACGAGGGCCAACATGGAGACGCCTCCCACGACGGGTGTCACGAAGGCATCCGGGGAAAATACCGCCGCCAGCAGTGGCAGCAGCGCACCCGCAGAGAAACTAACCGCCGAGCTGACCGCGGCCTGCACAGGCCGCGCCGCGCCAAATTCTGACATGCCCAGCTCATCGCGAGCGTGGGCGTCCAGCGCGTCCTTGTCCATCAGTTGGCGGGCGACCTCATAGGCAGTGTCCTTGTGCACGCCCCGGTTCATATATATGTGCGCCAGCTCCACCAGTTCTGCCTCGGGATTGTCTCTCAGGGCGGCCTTTTCGATCTCGATATCGGCCTTTTCCGTGTCGGCCTGAGATGAGACGGAGACATACTCCCCCGCCGCCATGGACATTGCACCGGCCACAAGGCCCGCCAGGCCTGCCGTCAAGATTGCGCCGGTGCCTGCATCGGCAGAGGCGACCCCGATCATCAGACTGGCTGTGGAGAGAATGCCATCATTCGCGCCAAGCACAGTGGCGCGTAACCAGCCAATCCGGTGGATATAATGATGCTCGCCCAAGGGATAGGTAGACGACATTGGTGACCTCCTGTCTGACAGGAAAGGAGGCGGCATTCATCGCGTCTGGTCAAGTCTTTCCGTTGCCGCAGATTATCGCGCCCCGCTCTTGCGTTGCACGGCGCGCCCGGATACCCCTTTGACATTCCTGTTCTTTTGGAGGGACGCCTTATGAGCTCCATTCTCATCATCCTGGCCGCCATCGTTGCGATCATCGGCTTTGTAATCCTGATCTATAACGGCCTTGTCATGAAGCGGCAGCGGGTCAATCAGGCCTTTGCCGATGTCGATGTCCAGCTGAAACAGCGCCAGAACCTGATCCCTAACCTGGTCGAGACGGTAAAAGGCTATGCGTCTCACGAGAAGGAAACCCTGAACGCCGTGATCGCCGCCCGCAGCGCGGCGCAAAGCGCCAGCACACCGGCAGAAATGTCCCAGGCCGAAGGCATGCTGACGGCCTCCCTCGGCAAGCTGTTTGCGCTGGCAGAGGCGTATCCGGACCTGAAAGCCAATACAAACTTCCTGCAGCTGCAGTCAGAGCTGTCCACGATTGAAGACAAGCTCGCCGCCGCGCGGCGCTTCTACAACTCTGCGGTTCAGGACTACAACACCTCCCGCGAACAGTTCCCCGGCTCCATCATTGCCGGCATGTTCAATTTCGAAGAACGGGAATTCTTCGATGTCGGAGTCGAGGGCCGTGAGGCGCTCTCACAGGTGCCGGAAGTGAAATTCTAGGGTAAACTGCCTTCTGACGATCAGGAGGTGGGACCCATGAAATATTTTGTTCTCAGCGCGGCGCTTGCTCTTTCGGCTTGCGCCGCCTCTTCACCCAGGTGGAGTGCATCCACATGGAACGGTCTGCCGGACCGAACTGTTGCGGGCGGCGGCTACAGCTTCTTCGCCGCGCCGGTCGAAGGGCAGGGCTTCAAGTTGAAATTCTCGGTCAAGACCGATGGCAGCTTCGGCGTCGCCAGCGCGCCGAACGAAGACGCGCTGCTGGAAGCCGCCAGGGCCGCCGCGCCAGAAGGCTGCAGCCTTCTGGCGTTTGAACGCACCCCCGATGGCGGTGCAGTCGCAGATTATGATTGTGATTGAGGCTGCCTAGCGAACCACGGTTCCAGCAGGCTGATGGCTTCTTCGATCTGCGGCGTTGAAAGCGCGAAGGAGAAGCGCATGAATTTATGGCCCAGGGCAGGGTCAAAATCCACGCCCGGAGCGGTGGCAATACCAGTCTCTTCCAGCAGCTTCAGGCAGAAGGCCAGGCTATCGTCCGTATATTTTGAAATATCGGCATATATATAGAACGCGCCATCAGGCGGGGCGATCTTTTCGAGGCCCAGACGGGGCATGGCCTCCAGCATTAGCTCGCGATTGCGCCGATACACGTCGACATGCCGGTCCAGTTCCGCAGTGGAATCCATCGCAGCAAGTCCGGCATGCTGTGACAGGGAAGGCGGCGTCAGGAATAAATTCCCGACATAGGCGCTCGTGCGCTCTGCACCATCTTCCGGAGAGACCAGCCAGCCGAGCCGCCAGGCCGGCATTGAGAAATATTTTGAAAAGCTGTTCACAATGTACGCATCCGGATCAAACTCCAGCATGGAGTGGATCTCGGGGCCATAGCTGAGCCCGTGATAGATCTCGTCAGAGATGACGCGGATGCTCTTTCGCTTGGCCACCTCGGCCAGCGCGGCCAGATCGTCTGCAGGGATAATCGTACCGGTCGGGTTGGCGGGGCTCGCAATGATCACGCCAGCTGGGGCAGGGTCGATCGCGTCCAACGCTGCGGCGGACAGCTGATAGCGCGTCTCTTCTCCACAGGCGATTTCGACCGGCTCAAGGTTCAGCGCGCGCAGCGTGTTGCGATAGGCGACATAGCCAGGCCGGGCCAGCGCCACGCGGTCTCCCGGATTGAACGTCGTCGACAGCGCCAGCACAAGGGCAGGAGACGCTCCGCAGGTCAGTGTGATGCGGCCCGGGCGCAAATCCACGCCATAATGGTCCTTGTAGTATTGGGCGATCCGCGCCTTCAGGGGGCGGCTTTCCCAATAGCCCATCGGGTCTGTGTCCAGCACGTCATGCGCCTTGGCAATGGCGGCTTTCGGCGCGGGTGTGGAAGGCTGGCCAAATTCCATATGCAGGATACGCCGGCCTTCGGCTTTCAGGTCATGCGCCCGTTTGCTGACGGAGATCGCGCGGAATGGATCGATGTCTTGTCCCATACTACCGGGCCGTAACGCCCGGCAGCCAAGTTGCCAAGGCCGGAATTGCCGCAACCAGAGCAATCAGCAATACCTGCAACATAATGAACGGCATGGCACCGCGCCAGATATCCATCGTCTTGACGCTCGCCGGGGCTGCGCCGCGCAGATAGAACAAGGCAAAGCCAAATGGGGGCGTCAGGAAACTGGTCTGCAGGTTCAGCGCCATCAAAATGGCCAGCCAGACCGGGTCGAACCCAAGAATGATCAACGGCGGCGCCACCAGCGGCACCACGACGAATACGATTTCGATAAAGTCCAGGAAGAAGCCCAGCACGAACATCACAATCATCGTCATGATCAGCGCGCCCCATTTGCCACCCGGCATGGAGTGCAGCACATCTGCGATGATGTCGTCGCCGCCATAGCCGCGGAAGACCAGGCTGAACAGAGACGCGCCAATCAGGATCAGGAACACCATGCTGGTAATCTGCGTCGCACTCTTCAGCGCAGGCAGCAGCTGCCGCATCCGGCGCAGCACAACAAGGCCCGCCGCTACGCTGGCGAAGAAAACAAGACAAGCGAGGCCGGTCAGCACGATGCCAATCTCATTGGCGCGGCCAATCGAGGCGACGCCCGTGCGCAGGTCGAACAGATTGCGCAGGAACAGGATGGCCACAACACTGGCCAGCCCGGCCATCAATAGCCAGCTTACGCGCCGCTCATGATCATCATCCGCCAGTCGCAGCCCAGCCAGGAGGATCGCGCCAGCGACGCCAATCGCGGCGGCTTCTGTCGGCGGGGCAATGCCGCCCAGGATCGCGCCAAGCACGGCAAAGATCAGCAGCAGAGGTGCGCCCAGCCCAAAGGCAATCTCCTTGGTTGCCAGCGGCGGGCTGTCATCCTGCTGAACTGGCGGGCAGCGTTCGGGCTTCCAGATGGCGGTGGTGGCGATCCAGCCGAGGTACAGCCCGACCAGAAGCAGGCCGGGGATCAGTGCGCCAGCGAACAGGTCACCGACCGACACCACGAAAGACCCCGCCGAGCCGGTCGCCTGGCTGGCCTGGCTCGCCGCATTGGAAATCGCATCCGCCAGCAAGATGAGCACAATGGAAGGCGGAATGATTTGCCCAAGCGTACCGGAGGCCGCGATCGTCCCCGTCGCAAGGCGCGGATCATAGCCCTGGCGCATCATGGTCGGCAGGGCGATCAGCGTCATGGTGATCACCGTCGCGCCGACAATCCCGGTCGAAGCCGCCAGCAGCGCGCCCACCAGCACCACGGCATAGCCAAGCCCGCCACGCACCTTGCCCAGCAGGCGGCTGGCAATGTGCAACAGGTCTTCCGCCACGCGAGACCGTTCCAGGATCACGCCCATCAACACGAACAACGGCACGGCGATCAGCGTCGTGTTCTGCATGATTGATCCGCCAAGAATGCGGCTCGGCAAATTGCGCAGAAAGGCTTCATCGAAGACGCCAAGGCCAATCCCGGCCAGCGCGAACAGCAGCGCCACACCGCCCAAAGTCAGCGCCACCTGATAGCCTGCCAGTAGGGCCAGCACGGCGCAGGCAAACATGGAAATCGCCAGGATCACCTCAAGCTCCATGGATGCCTCCATGGGGCGCTTCTTCCGGTGCTTCCTCCAGCTTGCCGGTCAGGCGCAGTGCGGCCTTCAGCGCTTCCGACAGACCCTGCACCAGCATCAGCACGGCAAACACCGGCAACAGTGTCTTGAACAGGAACAGCAGCGGCAGGCCATCGGATTCGCGGGAGCCCTCAAACAGCGCCCAGCTGCGCGCGAGGCCCTGTTCCGTCATCGCCAGCAGACGGATGCAGATCGGAAACAGGAACAGATAGATGCCCGCAAGTTCAATCCAGTTGCGTCCGTTTGGCCCGAAGCGCGGGCGCAGAATGTCCACCCGGACATGCGCATCATCCCGTAGGGCTGAGGCTGCGCCCAGCATGAACATCGCCGCAAAGGCATAGATCACGATCTCGTTCAGCCAGGTGAATGACATGCCGAACGCATAGCGCAGCATTACGACCAGCAATTGCGCCATCACCAGTATGATCGCGCTGGTAATCGCCCCGCCCAGCGCCCAGCCGGAGACGGCATCAATCCTGCGGCTCAGCCATTTGGCGAGGCCTTCCACCGGCTCCGGCCAGATTGCCACGATCAGCGGCAGCAGAAGCAGCGGCGAGAGCAATAGGCCGAGCCAGTTCAGCCATCCGCCCAGTGTCAGGAATAGATCCGCAGACATGCCCACCCCGCGCCCGTCTACTTGTTGACCGCGCGGGCGGCGTAATACGGTCCTTCGGACACATCGCCCCAGCCCCGCATCAGCTTCAGGGATGTTTCAAAGCTGTCATAGATGCGCTTCTCGATGCCATCGCGGCCAGAGGCGGCGCGAATGTCCCAAGCGGCCTCTGCCATGCGCGAGACAACATCATCGGGGAAGCTTCGCATCTGCACGCCATGCTCATTGACCAGCAGGTCCAGATGAACCGAGTTCTGATAGGTGAATTCGCCCAGCGATGTGTGGTTCACGCTTTCACAGGCGGCCTGAATGATCGCCTGCTCGCCTTGTGTCAGATCATCCCAGACGCGGCGGTTCATGCCGACGGCCAGGCTCGCGCCCGGTTCATGGAAGCCGGGTCCGTAATAATAGGGCGCCTCCCGATAGAAGCCGAGATAGTAGTCATTCCACGGGCCGACCCATTCGGTCGCGTCGATCGCGCCGGTCTGCAGGGATTGATAAATCTCGCCGCCCGGCAGCGCGATGGCAGACCCGCCGAGCGCTCGCAGCACATCGCCGCCCTGCCCAGGAATGCGCATCTTCAGGCCGACCAGATCATCCAGGCCGTTGATCTCCTTGCGGAACCAACCACCCATTTGGTGGCCGGTATTGGCCGCCTGAAAGGCCTTGATACCGAACTGTCCCGACAATTCATCCCACAATGTCTGGCCGCCGCCAAAGTCGATCCAGCCCATGATCTCCTGCGCTGTCATTCCGAACGGCACGGCGGTGAAGAATGGGAAGCCGGTGGATTTCGCCGTCCAGTAATATTCTGCGCCATGATACATGTCGGCAGAGCCATTCGAGACCGCATCGAAACATTCAAAGGGCGGCACCAGTTCGCCCGCCGCGTAAACCTTCACTTCCATCAGCCCGTCGGACATTGTCTGAATGCGCTGCGCCACGCGCTCAGCCGCTTCGCCGAGGCCCGGCAGGCCCTTCGGCCAGGTGGTGACCATGTTGAACCGGCGCCGGTTGCGCGCAATGGCCGGGGCGGCCAGATCGGCGGCCTTTTCCGGATTGGCAAAGGCGGCTGCCGCGCCAGCAAGGCCAAGCGCCCCTGCGCCCAGCAGGTTACGTCTGTGGATCATTACTCCTCCCCCCTGCGTCTGCGCCGGCGTTTAGCCGTGTCGCGAGCGCAACGTCTTACTCATCGTCTTTCAGCAACCGCCATGTATCGCCGTCCAGCACTTCCAGCGGCTTGTAGCGCCGCTTGTAGTCCATCTTCGGGCTGCCTTTGACCCAATAGCCCAGATACACATGTGGCAGGCCCAGATCGTGGGCGTGCAGGATATGGTCCAGGATCATGTAATGGCCGAGGCCCCGGTCTTCATGGGCAGGGTCAAAGAAGGTGTAGACCATGGAAAAGCCGTCACGCAGGATATCCGTAATCGAGGCAGCTACCAGCGGCGCGTCGTCTTCCGGGCCCTCGCGATATTCGAAGATTAGGCTTTTCACCGGACTGCCGCCCACCATGGCGCTATAGTCCCGATAGCTCATGTCAGACATGCCGCCCTTGTCGTGGCGATGTTTCACATAGGCTTTCAGCAGGCGGTATTGCTCGCGCGTAGGTGTGGACTCCACGGGGCGGCGTACCAGAGACTGGTTACGCTTCAGGGCGCGGCGGTCATTACGGGAGAGTTCGAACTCGCGCGAATTTACACGCACGCTGCGGCAGGCATTGCAACGCGGGCAGGCCGGGCGATAGGCAATCGTCTGGCTGCGGCGAAAGCCAGCATGGCTCAGTGAGTTGTGAATGTTGTCGGCTTCGCTGCCAATGGCCAGATTGGTGAAGGCCTTGCGTTCCTTCAGCCCCGGCAAATACGGGCACGGGCTCGGGCTGGTCACGTAAAAGCGGAGTGACCGTTCAAGCCCCGGGGGCAATATCTGGGAGTCCGTAAACCTCATAATTGCGACGATACACTTACAGATCAAACCGCCAAGGGGCGAATAGCGTAAAGACGAACCATAATATGAATACCAGAGGGGCGCCAAATGTCATGAAGTCCCTGAATTTATAGTGTCCGGGGCCCATCACCAGCATGTTCGTCTGATACGCGATTGGCGTCGCAAAACTGCAGTTTGCGCCATAAATCACCGCCAGCAGGAATGGTAGCGGGTTTTCGATGTTCAGTTCCGCCGCCGCCGACAGGGCAATCGGCGAGAACAGAATGGCCGTTGCCGCATTCGACAGCAAATTCGTCAGGATGGCCACGGCCAGGAAGATGGCAGAGAGAACTGCCAGCGTTCCGAAGGGAGAGGCTAAATTCACCACGGCATGCGCAATCATCGCGGCCGCGCCTGTTTTCTCAAGCGCCATGCCCATGGCCAGCGCTGCGCCGATCACCAGAAAGATGCGCAGATCCAGAGAGCGCGCCGCCTGCCGCGTATTGAGGCAGCCCGCGATCAGCATCGCCACGGCCGCCAGGACGGAGGCGTGCAGAATGGAGACAAAGCCCGTCGCCGCCGCAACCACCAGGCAGACCGAGATCACCCGCGCTGCCAGCGCCTTGGTCGTCAGCGGAATTTCGGTCTGGGACCATTCCAGCATGATCAGGTCGCGGCTGGAGCGCAGCTCGCGGAATGCTTCGACCGGCCCGCACAGCAGCAGCGTGTCACCGGATTCCAGCCGGATCTCGCCCAGCTTGGTTCGAATCATCCGGCTCCGGCGCTGAATGCCCAGCGTCACCGCGCGCGTCAGGCGGCGAAAGCCCAGCATCTCCACCGTTCGGCCCACCATGCGAGAGCCCGGCGCGATCACGGCTTCGGTCAGCGCCAGCGTGCTCGGTTTGCCATTCTCTTCCAGATCTGCGCCGGAGGCCTGCCATACCTGCTGCAGGAAGTCCGGCTGGCGCGCCAGCACGTTCTGAAGCGCCGAGCGCGTGGCGGCGATGATCACAAGGTCACCGGCCTGTAGCGAAATGTCTTCATAGGGTGGCAGGATGGCGCGTTCTCCGCGCTGGATCATCCGCACCGTCATGTCCGGCAAGTCTGTGAACATGCCGGCAATGGGTTTCTTGCCCTGCAGGAAATGGCCATTGGTGACTTCAATCTGCGCCACGAACTGTTTGCCGGAAGGCTGCACAATATCATCGGACAGGCCGCGCCGGTTCGGCAGCAGGAAGCGCGAGAAGATCACGAGATAGAGAAATCCGGCCCCCGCCAGGATCAGGCCCAGCGGTGTCTGATCAAAGAAGCCAAGCTGCTGACCGGTAATCCGCAGATAGGATTCCGCCGCCAGCAGGTTCGTCGATGTGCCGATCAGTGTCGTCATTCCGGCAAAGATGGAGGCATAGCTGAGTGGCATCATCAGCTTTGATTGCGGCGTGTTCATGCGCATCGCGATGGCCGTCATCACGGGCAAAAACATGATCACGATGGGCGTATTGTTCACAAACGCGCTGGTCACGAAGACTGCCAGGAAGGCCAGTACCAGCGTCGTGGTTGGTCGCTTGTCATAGCCTGCCAGCAGGGCCTTGGTTGGCCCCTCCAGAGCGCCAGTCTGGAACAAGCCCTGACCGACCACCAGCAGCGCCATGATCGTGATCAGCGCCGGATTGCCAAACCCGGATAGCAGGTCCGCCGCGCTGATCGGAGCGCCATCCGCGCCATGAGCACCCGGAATTGTGAAAAGCACCAGCAGCGCAGCCATCACGCAGACAGAGACCAGCTCCATTGACCATCTGTCGAGCATGTAAAAGGCAATCGCCGCGCACACGACGGCGAGACTCGCCCACAGGGGCCAGGTTGCGGCCAGTTCACTCAACATTGTGGCTCCGGTTCATCAGCGCGCCCCGGCCTACCAGTCAGGTTAGCCGTCAACTTGCAACAGTATGCTTATACGACGGTTTGCTGGCAAGTGGGGCTGGCCCGCATCAAGGGGGCGTGTTGCGGCCAGACCCGTGACGGCACGGATGCGGCTATCTGTAATACCTGCAGCAGTCAGGGCGCGGCGGGCGGCATTTGCACGCTCTGAAGAGATATCCCAGTTGCTGCGCTCGGAATCCTGGCTCGGAAAGGCGTCAGTATGGCCTTCAATGGTCAGCGGAACGGTCAGGGGCGACAGGCTGTGCCCGACATTTTGCATCAGTTGTTCACCCGCCGGGGTAAAACCGGACTCATTCATCGCAAATAGCGGGCGGGCCTCTGAGTCGATCAGATCGATTCGCACGCCATTGGTCTGACGGCTCAGCACTATATTGTCTTCGGTGCTTTGCAGGGCGGCATCTGAAGACAGAAGATTGTAGAGGCGCTGGGTCTCATTCGGGCGAATGTCGACCAGCGTGCTGGCGCTGGCAGTCTGTCCATTATTGAAGAAATCCGCGATGTCACCGCGCGCGTCAGGCGACACGCCACTGACCAGCCAGAGCAGAAGGAAGAACGCCATCAGGGCCGTCAGGAAGTCGGCATAGGCCAGCTTCCACGTGCCCAAGCGCCGCGCAGGCAAGGCAGGCCTTCTGCCTGCCCGATGGTGCTGCGTAGTGGTGGTGGCATGCGCCATAATCCGTTCCAAATCGTTCTGAGTGGAACCGATGATGTAGCAGGCCTTGGTGAATCCTCGCTGGAAACAAACGTGCTGATTTCGATGAAATTCAACTGAAACTGTATCAGGTGGGCGGGGTCAGAAAGGCGCTGTCAGAACGGCCCTCATAACCCTCCAGATATCTGAGGAGTATTCCAGCGCAGTAATGAAAAATGCGACGCGAACCCCCACTTTGACTTTACGGTTCGGATGGAACAGCCAGTGGCGAACATCCCACCACCGAATGGGACGGACAAACAGGTCAAATACCCCATCCACACCATGGGCGGCGTCGGTATCGTCATCTCTCAGGCTGGCGCTACCCTTTTTGAGAAGGCGCGCAGTCTCCCCATCGGCTCGGACCTCATTTTCCTTGGTTTTCACCCAGACCGGCAGGATTTTGAGTTCGCGCTTGAGGACGGTTTTGCTATTTTCGCGGAATATGACCACAAAGTAGCGGTTCTCGTACTTCTCGTTCAGTTTCGCGGTCAGCTCTTTTGGCCCCAGCTTGGCCAGCCGTTTTTCTTCCAGCAGATCCCGCATGCGATAGGGGTGCATCTTGATGATGTTCACATCATCCAACCCATCAGAAACAGCACGAAGCCGGACAGAAGATTCCATATACTCAGGGCGAATATTGGCGTTGAGCACTGCACGCCCTGGCCTGACAGCCAGCTGCAAAAACCGCCCGGCCCCTGCGTAATAAATTCCAGCATCCTTGTTTTCCCCCCTCACCCTTCTAGTAATGAAGTCAGGAACACCAGACGTCCAGCGGCGTGATGGGAAACGAATTCAATTTAGGAGAGATACCTTATGGCGCGGACGGCTTTTCTTGGCCTGGGAGTGATGGGCTTTCACATGGCGGGGCATCTGGCGGCCAAGGGCCATGAGGTGGCCGTTTGGAACCGTACGGAAGCAAAGAGCAAAGACTGGGCGGCCCAGCACAAGGGCGAAATTGCCAAGACCCCCGGCGACGCGGCCTTTGGCGCGGAATTCGTGTTTCTCTGCCTCGGCGATGATCCAGATGTGCGCGACGTCTTTGCCCAGCTGGAACCGAGCCTCGGCGCGGGTATGATCGTGGTGGACCACACGACCGCCTCAGCGGGCCTTGCGCGAGAGCTGGATGAGCGCTGTCGGGTAAAAGGCGCGCGCTTTCTGGATGCGCCGATCAGCGGCGGTGAGGCCGGCGCCATCAATGGCCAGCTGACCATCATGTGCGGCGGTGACGAAAAAGCCTTCGCCACGGCCGAGCCCGTCATGGCAGCTTTTGGCAAGAAGATGACGCTGATTGGCGAGAGTGGCGCGGGTCAGCTCGCCAAATCCGTCAACCAGATCTGCATTGCCGGTATTGTCCAGGGCTTGTCGGAAGGCCTGCACTTTGCCGAACAGGCCGGGCTGGACGCCGCCAAGGTGATCGAGGCGATCAGCGGCGGCGCCGCGCAGAGCTGGCAGATGGAGAACCGCTGGAAAACCATGGTCGCAGGGGAATTCGAGCACGGCTTTGCCGTCGACTGGATGCGCAAGGATCTTCGTATCACGTTGGAGGCCGCGCGTGAAAATGGTGCCAGCCTGCCGCTGACCGCCACAGTCGACCAGTATTATGCTGACGTGCAGGCCATGGGTGGCCAGCGCTGGGATACGTCCAGCCTCATCGCCCGCCTGAGGCGGAATTAGGGGCGATGCGCCTTCTGGAACTTCATATGCCTGCCGATGACCGGTTCGACACCGTCATGCGGGCCGTCAAGAATGCAGAGCCGATCGACTACTATGTTCAGAATACTGAACAGGTTGACCGTCGCCTGATCTCTGTCTTCTTGCGGGAAGGCACGGGTCAGGCCCTGATGGATAATATCCAGACTGTGCTGGAAGACTGCAATGATTATCGCATTACCATCCTGCCGGTTGAGGCGACCGCGCCTAAATTGAAGGAAGCGACAGACCAGAAGGCCGAACGCAAGATCCAGGCAACGCGGGAGGAGATTTATTCCGATGTCTCCACCGGCGCGCGGCTGGACCGGGATTTCATCATCATGGTCGTGCTGTCCACTGTGGTGGCGGCTATCGGCCTGAATTCGGATGGTGTAGCCGCCGTGATCGGCGCCATGGTGATCGCGCCCTTGCTGGGCCCTGTGCTTGGCTTCTCCATGGGCGCTGCACTCGGGGATTTCGTCCTGCTGAAGCGGGCCTCCATGACGCTGGCAGCAGGCATTGGCATCGCGCTCACCTGCTCCTGGATTTTGTCTTTCTTCCTGGTAATTGACCTTGAAAGTCAGCAGCTCATGTCCCGCGCAGAAGTGCGCCTTGATGGCCTGGCCCTTGCCATGGCGGCGGGCGGTGCGGCGGCGTTGTCACTGACGCGCGGGCAGGCCTCGGCCCTGGTAGGAGTCATGGTTGCCGCAGCCTTGCTGCCACCCGGTGCAGCGGTTGGGTTGTTTGCCGGGGCGGGCCACTGGACCCTTGCCCTGCGAGCGGCCCTTTTGCTGACGCTGAACGTTGTGGCCTTGGTTCTGGCCGCCTTGATCGTTTTCCGCCTTCGCAAAATACGGCCTCGTTCGTGGATCGACCAGAAGAATGCCAGCCGCGCTGTCTGGATCAATGCGGTCCTCTCTGCTCTAATGCTGGCGGCGGCAACGGCCCTGATCCTCTGGCTGGATCTCGGCGCGAAAGTGTCTGTGGGATAGGCTGACCTGCCGCAAATCATGACGTAGTCGGAATAACCCGCCTCGGTAACGGTTTTGTTATCGGAACCCCGCCGGCGCGCACCCGTTGCTTCTGGGAATACAAAATTGGAGATTCCTGAATGAGCGACCATCTCACCACAATCAACCCCGCCACCGGCGAAACGCTGAACACCTATCCGGTGATGAGCGATGCAGACATGAACGCCGCCATAGCCAAATGTCATGAGGCTTATCTCGAATGGCGCATGCGCAGCCTGGAAGAGCGGGCCAAAGTCATCAAGGCCATCGGCGTTGAGCTTCGCAAGCATGTCGATGACTATGCCGAACTAATGACGAAGGAGGTCGGCAAGCTCTACAAGGATGGCAAGCAGGAAGTCGAACTCTGCGCCCAGATCTGCGACTACACCGCAGAGTATGGCCCCAAGGAGCTCGCCGATGAAGAGCGTGAAATCCAGACCGGTCGCAAAGGCATTGTCAGCTACTCCCCCATCGGCATCGTCTACGGTATTCAGCCCTGGAACTTCCCGCTTTATCAAGCGATCCGCTATTCCATATCAAACTTGATGGCCGGCAATGGAATCCTTCTGAAGCACGCCGAAAGCTGCACCGGTAGCGGCCTGAAACTGCGCGACATCTATGAGGCTGCTGGCCTGCCGAAACATCTCTTCACTGTCTTGCTGATCTCGCATGACCAGTCTGACGCTGTGATTGAGCACGAACTGGTGCGCGGCGTTACATTGACCGGCAGTGATGGCGCAGGCCGTATCGTCGCCGAAAAGGCCGGCAAGGCGCTGAAGAAAACCGTGCTCGAACTCGGCTCCAATGATGCGTATCTCGTGCTCGAAGATGCGGACGTGGAACTCGCCGTGAAGACCTGCGTCCAGGGGCGCCTGTTCAATAATGGCGAGACCTGTGTGAACGCCAAGCGCTTCATCGTCACGGACAAGGTGTATGACGCCTTTACCGAGAATTTTATCAAGGCGATGAGCGACATTAAGCTCGGCGACCCCTTTGACGAAGACACACAGCTCGGCCCTATTGCGCGCGAAGATTTGCGTGACACGCTGGCCGACCAGGTCAAGAAAAGTGTCGAGAAAGGTGCCACGATCAGCTGCGGCGGCGAGGTGCCGGATCGCGAGGGATATTATTATCCGTCTACGGTTCTTACCGATGTAAAGCCGGGGCAGCCTGCCTATGATGACGAATTGTTCGGCCCTGTCGCCTCTGTTATCCGTGCCAAAGACGATGAAGACGCCATGCGCATCGCCAATGACAGCCGCTATGGCCTCGGCGGCGGCATCTTCTCCAAGAATGAAGATCGCGCTATAGAGCTTGCCCAGAAGCAGTTCGACACGGGTATGGTCATGATCAATGGCTACGGCATTGCGACGCCCAACATGCCTTTTGGCGGCGTGAAGGATTCCGGCTACGGTCGCGAACATGGCGGCTACGGAATGAAGGAATTCGTCAACACGAAAGCCGTGTTCGTCTACTGATCGGTCTTTCCGTCACAGGTGAACCCGCCACAGTCCTGAAATCCTTGCGGCGAAGCATAGCTCTGCCGCAAAGGGGAAGTTGACTGTGGGCGGGTTTACATCTGCGTCAGATTTCCTACTTTGAGCGGTGAACCCCAACAAAGCACCCGCGAGCGTGACGCGGCCTTTGAAATTCACCTCCAGACAGATTGGATTATTTATGACGCAAGTGAAATCCGGCGATACGGTACATATTCATTACAAAGGCACGCTGAATGACGGCACGACGTTTGACAGCTCCGAAGGGCGTGAGCCTTTGACCTTTCAGGTTGGGTCCGGGCAGATCATTCCAGGCCTCGACTCTGCCATTCCGGGCATGGCGATTGGCGACAAGAAAACCGTGAACGTCCCGGCAGACGAAGCCTATGGCCCGGTCAATCCCGACATGCGCCAGGAAGTGCCGCGCGGCCAGATCCCTGCGGACATCCCGACCGAAATTGGCACGCGCCTGCAAATGCAGACCCAGACAGGCCAGGTTGTTCCGGTCACCGTGGTGGCTGTCGATGACAACGCGATCACGCTGGACGCGAACCATCCGCTGGCCGGCAAGGATCTCACCTTCGACATCGAACTGGTGAAAATCGACGCCGCCGCCTGATCAGGCGCATCGGACCAGACAGAACGGCGACGGCTCATCCGGGCAGTCGCCGTTTTTGTTTTGGGAGATGACAAGACCCCAAGAACCCCACTCATCCTGAGCGAAATTGA
>NZ_AWFA01000003.1 GCF_000682675.1 Hyphomonas pacifica
GTCAGCGGTTCGAGCCCGTTACCGCCCACCACTTAACCCGAACATCTATCCGGCATTTCCCGATTCTGGCGATTCTGATCGCCGCAAGTGTGGCTATTTTGCCAGATTTGGGGGGAAATCGAAAAAAAGAAATATTGGAAAATTTTCTTCCTGTTCTGGTCTCATGGGCAATGAGTCTTTGATTTATAGGGATTTGTCCTTGAAAAATTTACATTATTTATGAAACCGGTTTCACAGTTTCCGGACCCGGTTTCCCGAAAGTGACTTTTTTATTTCGAAGCCTACTTGATAGCGCAAACATTTAATGGTGGATTGTGTCTCGGGTAGGTCGGAGTGCAGGGGCATTCCATCTAACCGAGACAAGCATTGAAGACGGGCACCCGCATCGGTAGGCCGCGTCTCAGGGAGGATTGTAATGACTGTTTCCACGGACAAGGTCCGTGCAGCTTCTGCACGGAAGAAAAAATGGGGAACGCTGCTTTGCAGCGCGTCAGCCGTATCCCTGCTTGCAGCCCTGCCAATGGCAGCGCACGCACAGGAAGCTGATGAAGATACGTTGACCCAGGAGACTGTGGTGGTGCAGGGGATCCGCGGATCTCTCCAGCGCGCCATGGATATCAAGCGCGACGCAAGCGGGGTGGTGGACGCTATCTCGGCCGAAGATATCGGCAAATTCCCGGACACAAACCTGGCTGAATCGCTTCAGCGTATCACGGGTGTGTCCATTGATCGGGTGAACGGGGAAGGGGCCGAAATTACTGTTCGCGGCTTTGGTCCGGGGTTCAATCTGGTCACTCTTAACGGACGCACCATGCCGACTGCAGAGGTTCGCGCGATCGGCCAAAGGGGCAATTATGGCGCCGGCGGCGACCGCGCCTTTGACTTTTCCAACCTCGCCTCTGAAGGCGTTAGTAGTCTGGAAGTCTATAAAACCGGTCAAGCGGTTCTGCCGTCTGGCGGCATTGGCGCCACGGTAAATATCAAGACGAGGCGCCCTCTGAACCTTTCGGAGAATTCCCTCTCATTGGGTGCAAAGATCCTCAATGATACGAGCAATGAGAATGGTGACGATTTTACACCGGAACTTTCAGGTGTAGGTAACTGGACTGATAAAACTGGACGCTTCGGCGTCGGGCTGTTCGCGTCTTATTCGAAACGCGACTCTGGTGCACCGACCATGCAGGTTAATGACTGGCTGGTGAATGATCCGGCAACTGCAGGTGCGTTTGAGGACAGCAGCTATGTTCGCTCTGATGGATCTACACAGATCACAAATGCACCCAAGGAAGGCCAACTTTGGGCTGTGCCTCAAGACAGCCGTTATGATTTTTCTGACATTACCCGTGAGCGGATCAACGGCCAATTGGTGTTGCAGTTCCGCCCGATCGACAGCCTTACGTTGACGGGTGACTATACGTTTGCTCAAAATGAAGCTGAAGAGCAGCGTTACGAGCAGACAAACTGGTTCGCTACACCTTTCGATCAAGTCATTTTCGACAATGATGGCCCGGTCGCCACAGCGGTTTTCCTTCAGGAAAACAATGATGGCACGAAGGATATCGGCTTTGAACAGACTTATCGTGCAACCAAGGATACGCTCGACTCTTTCGGCTTTAATGCCGAATGGGAAATGAACAGCGATATGAGAGTTATCCTTGATGCCCATAGCTCTACTGCCGAATCTGGGGGCAACAACCCGCTAGGCCATACGGCGACCTTCGTTGCGATTGGCGCTCCGGTAAACCTTCAGCACCAAGTCGATTTCCGCAATGGATATCCCATACAGGACTTCACAATTGACGACTCTGCCAAGGGCAACGGCAACGGCACTCTGGATGTAGGAGATCTGGCATCCCAAGTTGCTCGCAGCAGTTCCTCGGACATGAAGCATGAAGTCGATGAGATTGACTTGCGCTGGGTCTGGGAAGTCGATGGTAGCAAGCTTGAGGTTGGCGGTAATTATCGTGACACTACGATGACCCGCAAGACACTGACGTCGCAGCAGGATCTTGGTAGCTGGGGATTCTCCAATCCACAGGATGTCGAACAGTTTGCGCCTGGTCTGCTTGAAGCTTTTTGTATGTCGTGTGTTTTTGACGACCTGCCTGTTGGCAAAGCGGACACCGCTTTCAAGGGAGATGCGACAAAGCTCTACACAGCGCTTGTCAATGCGTATTCCCAGCCAATTGGTCCTGGTGATGAGCCTAATGCTATCAACGAGACTCCAGGATTGGATATCGTGGAAGAAGAGATTGCATCTGTTTTTGCTCAATTCACGATGGAAGGTGAGCTGCTGAACATGCCAGCTCGGGTGACCGGCGGCGTGCGCTACGAAGAGACCAAGGTGAATTCCACCACCGAACAGGCGGTGCCGTCGAACATATTGTGGTTCTCTGAAGACGATTTCCTCGTTCAGCAAACGGGCGTTCTGGAAGATGTGACCGGAGAAGGTAAATATGACCACATTCTGCCAAACCTCGATTTCCAGGTAAACCTGACCGAGGATCTTCTGGGCCGTGTATCGTATAGTAAAACGATTGGCAGGGTAGGCTATACCAATCTGTTTGCATCAACCACGGCAAATGCCCCTAACCGGCCTACCGCTCTTGGTGCCCAGACAACGGGTTCTTCTCAAAACCCGGGCCTTCTGCCGCTGGAGTCGGACAACTTTGATGTCGCTCTTGAGTGGTATTATGATGATGCGAGTTATGCTTCCGTCACTTGGTTCAACAAGGATGTTGCGAACTTCACTGGTACAGCTGTTGTAGACCGCAACCTGTTCGGTTTGCGGGATCCATCTTCAGGTGCGCCGGGGTCTCGGTCTGGCGATGCTCTCAACATAATTGCTGATGTTGGTGTCGATGAATCCGCACCGAACCTGTTTGCTCTTGTTGCCCTTATTGACAAGAATAATGGTGACCTAGCAGCTGCGCAGGCAGAGTTTGAGGCGGCACTTGTAAATGGGGCCTTGCCACAATCTTATGTTGACCAGTTGAATGCCACTTACGACATCGTTGCGGATGCGAACGACCCGCTTCTGACATTTGCGGTCGAGCAGCCGATCAACAACCGTGAGGCCAATATACGCGGTTGGGAATTTGCTCTGCAGCACTTCTTCGGCGATAGTGGTTTTGGCTTTGCTGCAAACTACACGGTTGTTGAAGGGGATGTGGACCTTGACCCGGGTTCCAATCCCAACGTCAACCAGTTTGCCTTGGTCGGTCTTTCCGATACTGCCAACTTCACAGCAATTTATGAGAAGTACGGTTTCTCTGCCCGTCTGGCTTATAACTGGCGTGACACTTTCCTCGCGGCTGTGAACCAAACAGGCGACCGGTCCGGTGTTTATGTTGAAGACTATGGTCAGTTTGATCTGAACGTCAGCTATGACATCAACGAAAGGACATCTGTATCCTTCGAGGGCATCAACCTGACCGGTGAAGATCAGCGGACCTATCACCGTGTGCCGGAGCAATTCTACTACGCCTACGAACTGTCGCCGCGTTACCTTCTGGGCGTGCGCTACAAGTTCTAAGGCCGGGCCAACTTGTAGGTAATATCACTATTGCGAAAGGCCGCTGGAGACAGCGGCCTTTTTTGCCCCTGTTGAGTGCCACGCGGCTTTATTCCATGATGTATAGGAAATGCTGCTGTGGGCTGGCTATGGTGCCGGGGCGCTCACAGGTTTTCCCATACTGAAAGGCACAACATGTCGAATATGGCACTCCTGAATAATATCGATCATTCGGATTTGAAGATCATACGTAAATATGGCGCCGAGTTTGGCGACAGCGTGAACCAGTCCGTTGCCTTCCCGACCGAATTTGCTGAGCTGCAGCGCATCTATCCGATCCTGTTCCGCAAGGATGAGAAAGGCGAGTTTCAATCCGTTGTCCTGCTTGGCCTGGACAAGGGCGAGAATTTGTTTCTTGATGGGGACCAGTGGCAGGCGCGCTATGTGCCGGCGCTGCATGAGCGTGGGCCTTTCAAGATCGGCTTCCAGAACCAGGAGGTTGACGGTGAGGTGCACCGCGAGCCCGTCATACATGTCGATCTGGACAGTTCCCGCATCAGTCGGGAAGAGGGGGCGCCGCTGTTCTTGCCACAGGGCGGCAATGCGCCTTATCTGCAGCATGTCACCCATGTGCTGCGCGTTATCAATGTCGGCATGGACATGATGACGCCGATGTTTGAAGCCTTTCAGCAGGCAGAGCTGATGGAGCCGGTGTCCCTGGAAGTGAAGCTGGATGAGGCGACCACATATCAGGTGCCGGATGTCTATACGATCAGTGAAGAGAAGTTGGCGGCGTTGAGCGGGGAGGTGCTGGAGCGTCTGCACAAGGGCGGCTTTCTGCGCGCGGCCTATCTGGTGCTGGCCTCGCTCAGCAATATCAACACCCTGATCGAGATGAAGAACGCCAAGCGTATGGCGGCGGCCAGCTGAGCCATGAGAGGATAAGGCCGGTCATGCTGAACATTGAGCGCAAGACACGTATCATGCAGGGCGTCGCGCCGGATGCCATTCCCTATGATGCGCTGATGCGGGATCAGGAGCCGGTCATTCTTAAAGGCCTGGCCAGTGACTGGCCGCTGGTACAGGCTGGGCAGGAGGGCCCGGAGGCGGCGATGCAATATCTGCTGCGTTTCTATCAGGGACGTCCGGTTGTCGGCTATACGGCCGCGCCGGAGATTGGCGGGCGCTATTTCTATACAGACGACATGCGCGGCCTGAACTTCCAGCGCAGCCGCGTGGCGATGGATGAATATCTTGATACCATCCGTGCACATCTGGGACAGGCGAATGCACCGTCCTATTATATCGGATCAACCGATCTGGACATTTACCTGCCGGGCCTGCGCAGCGAGAATGATCTTGTGCTGAACAATCCGATGTTCGAGGCGAACACACCGATTGTCAGTATCTGGATGGGCAATCACACGATTGCGTCTGCGCATTATGACATGTCCAACAATCTGGCTTGCTGCATGGTGGGCAAGCGACGCTTCACGCTGTTCCCGCCGGATCAGATTGCCAATCTCTACCCCGGCCCGCTGGAGCCAACGCCAGGCGGACAGGTCGTCAGTATGGTGGATTTCCGTGACCCCGATCATGAGCGTTACCCGCGCTTCCGCGACGCATTGAAGACCGCGCAGGTAGCGGAGCTGGAGCCCGGCGATGTGCTGTTCTATCCGGCTCTATGGTGGCACCATGTTGAGGGGGTTGGCGAGTTCAACGCCATGATCAATTATTGGTGGAATACAAGCCCGGCCTTCATGGATACCCCCCAGAATACGCTGTTGCATGGCCTGCTCAGTTTGCGGGACCGTCCGGGGCCGGAGAAACAGGCCTGGAAGGCGCTGTTTGATTATTATATTTTCGGTCCGGCCGAATTGCCGGCAGAGCATTTGCCCGAAGCGGCGCAGGGTAATCTGGGGCCGATGGATGAAATGAAGGCTCGCCGTTTGCGGGCCATGTTGCTGCAAAAGCTGAATCGTTAAGAGACAAAGACCGGGAGGGTCATCAGGAGATGCAGAAAGTCAGGAAAGTCGTCATCGCGGGCGGTGGCACAGCAGGCTGGATCACGGCAGCGGCCCTGTCGCGCATGCTGGGTCCGCTATTGGATATCACGCTGGTGGAATCCGATGACATCGGAACAGTCGGTGTAGGAGAGGCCACGATCCCAACACATCGCACCTTTCATCATCTGCTGGGTATTGATGAGCGTGAGTTCATGCGCGCCACCAAGGCAACCTTCAAGCTGGGCATCGCCTTCGAGAATTGGGGCGGGATTGGCGACACTTACATCCACTCTTTCGGGCAGGTTGGCAAATCGAGCTGGATGGGTGAGTTTTACAATATCTGGCTGGCTGCGCGCGAGAAGGGTATTGGCGAGGATCTGGACGCTTATTGCTTCGAATTGCAGGCTGCCAAGCACAACAAGTTTTACACGGACGAAAAGTTCAACATCAATTACGCCTACCATCTGGATGCTAGCCTCTATGCCAAATTCCTTCGCGCCTTCTCGGAAGAGAAGGGTGTGAAGCGGGTTGAAGGCCTGATTGGCGGGGTGGAGCAGGATGGCGAAACCGGCTTCATTACGGCGCTGAAGCTGAAGTCCGGTGATCGGATTGAAGGCGATTTCTTCGTTGATTGCACGGGCTTTCGGGGTCTTTTGATTGAGCAGACACTGAAAAGCGGCTTCGAGGATTGGGCCCATTGGTTGCCAACAGACAGTGCCCTGGCGGTTCAGACGCGGTCTGTGGGTCCGGCGCTGCCCTATACGCGCTCCATTGCGCATCAATCCGGCTGGCAGTGGCGCATACCGTTACAGCATAGGGTTGGCAATGGCCTCGTCTTCTGTAGCCAGTATATGCAGCCGGATGCGGCAGAGGAGATTTTACGCAATAATATTGAAGGCGAGCTTTTGGGAGAGCCGCGCCTGATCCGGTACAAGACAGGCCGTCGGCGCAAGGTGTGGAACAAAAACTGCGTGGCGCTTGGACTTTCGAGCGGCTTCCTGGAGCCACTGGAATCCACCAGCATCCATCTGATCCAGATCGGCGCGTCGCGGCTGGTTCAGCAATTCCCGTTTGATGGGGTTTCTGAAGCGATTGCCAATCACTATAATGAGCAATCCTTGCGCGAGCTGGAGCGTATCCGCGATTTCATCATCCTGCACTACAAGGTGACCGAGCGCGATGATAGCGCGTTCTGGCGAGATCGCCGCGATATGGACGTCCCGGACTCGCTAGCCCAGCGCCTGGATGTGTTCCGTGAGAATGGCCTGGCCTATCAGGCCACGGATGATCTGTTCCGCGTTGATTCCTGGTTGCAGGTGATGATGGGACAGCGCATGAGGCCAAAGGGCTATCATCATATGGGGCACATGATTACGGAAGATCAGATGCGTCGGGCCCTTGGCGGGCTCAGCAGTGGCATTGCCAACACGGTGGCTAAGATGCCGACCCATCAGGACTTCATTGAACGCTACTGCGCGATTGAGGCCGAAGCGGTCTGATCAGGCTTTCGGCTGCACGTTCAGGCCTGCCAGCATCTGATCGACAATGTTCTGGGAATGTACAACTACGTTCGAGACCAGTTCGTGGGAAAAGCTGGCACCACCAAACCATGTTTGTTGCTGGCCCTGAACGCGGCGCAAGACAGCGAACAGGCCGCCGCGAACGGCCTCAGCCTTGTATTGCGGGAAGTATTGCCAGCATTTCTGCTGGATCACGCTTTCAATATGGAAGCCATGAAAGTCTGCTTCAGCCTGCAGGATTTCGCGCAATTCTGACGGTTCCAGATCCTTGGAGAATTGCCCGGTGACATAGAGCTTGCCGCCAAGTTCTGCGCTTTCGCCTTCGCGCCGTCCTCCCAGAATGGCGCCGCGCAGAGAACTGTCGCGGCTGGCACGGGAAAAGCCGATCACCTGATACCCCTCAAACCAGTCCGGTGAAGAGAAGAGGGTGGTGGTGTAAGTCTGCCATTCGATTGCATCCTTCAGGAAGGATTCATCTTCGCTGAGCTGGCTGAACGCGGAAAAGGCCTGCATCGGCACGGTGGAGAGCACGGCGTCAAATTCCTCGCTGGTGCCCCCTGCGAAGATGACCGGGCGCGGGCCGGATCGGTCGAGAGACAGGACGGGGCTGGAGGTGCGCACGTTCAGGTCTTCAGAGAAGCGCCGCCAGAACTCGCTCCAGCCCTCATCGGGCATGTGCAACTGGTTCAGAACGCCAGAGAGAATGAAGTCCAGATCGCACCATTGCACGGTCTGGCCGATGGTGGCCTCATCAATATAGCCATAGCCCTGTGTGGTCTGGATGCGGTGCATGGCCAGTTCCATTTTGGGCAGGTTCAGTTTGCGCACCCATTCCTGCGTTGTCATCGCCGCTTCGCGACAGACATCCGGATCGGAGGGACGTTCGGCAATGGCCCGGCGCAGGCGGCGGGAGGCGTGGACGAACTTGATTGCCTGCACGGCCAGAGGGGCGCCGCTGCCGGATTTAACATAGTCCACCACCTTGCGGCCATCAAAGCGGGCTTCGCCGAGGCGTGTCAGGTGGATGCCATATTCCTTCATCCATTGTTTGACGATACGGTGGGCCCGCGTGGTGTAGCAGGTACCCAATTCATTGAGCGCATCGCCATGCAAAACGGAATAGGACTTGCCGCCAATCCGGTCTTCCGCTTCATAAACGGTTACCTCGTGGCCAGCATTTTTGATGAATCGCGCAGCCGACAGGCCCGCAGGCCCGGCGCCGATGACGGCGATCTTCCTTGGATTGTCCTGGCGGGGCACGTGTCTGGGAATCCTTCCAAATCGGAATGCATGCTACAGAAGCTGCCTTGGGGGAGGCAACACCCTGTTTCCACCCATGTTTGGTTAATTGACGCGTTAACGACAAGTTTCACCACTCATGAAAACCGCCAGTGCCGGTAAAGCGGAATTTTCACTTTACCGGCTTATAGCGGCAATATGGCTAAACCGGAAAAATCTTTCTTTTCATATCTGACGCGCAGCACTCTGCCGCGTGAGACGCCGGCTGATGCCTTGATTATGCTGCAACAGCATATCGATTTTTCAAAACATGCATTCACAATGGCCATCATCATGACGGTCAACGTGTTCGGCGCCAGTTTCCTGGTGACGCGCTGGGTGAAGGACAGCCATATCCAGATTTGGGGCGCGATCAATCTGGCACTGGCCCTGTTGCTGATCCTGGACACGCTGTTGAAGCGCGGGCGGCCCTTGCCGAAAAAGGTGAGCGGCAGATATTTGCGCCGGTCTGAATTCCTATCCATACTGTTCGGCGGTACCTGGGGGGCGCTGCCTTTCTTTGTTGGGCATGATGAAGACCTGGCGATGATTTTGACGGGGCTGATGATTCCACCCATGGCGTCTGGCATGTCCAGCCTTCTGACGCGTGTGCCGCGTATTGTGCTGCGCTATGCATTCTCTGCGTCTATTTCGGCCTTTGTCTACTGCGCCTATACGCAATCTCTTGCGGGCATGACAGTCTGCATAATGATGAGTTTCTTCCTTGTGGCGCTGTATCTTGGCGCGCGCAACAGTTACGATGCCTACACCTCCGATGTGCACGCTACATTGCAGGCTGAAGAATCCAGGGACCTGCTGATCGGCGCGCTGGAAGCCAGCCACCAGGCCTTTGTCATCTTTGATGCGGATGGCGATATCATTGTCGAAAATCAGCTGTACAAGCAGATATTCGCTAAGGAACAGGATATCCTCAAGCCTATCGATACGCCGATCAAGCGGAGTGGTCTGTACTGGCAGAAATCGGTCCAGAATATTGATGGTGTGGGTGACGTTGTTGTCTATACTGATGTTTCGCGTATCGAAGAGGCGCGCTCCGAGATCGAGCATGCGCGGAATGAAGCCGAAGCTGCCAATGAGGCGAAGACGCGCTTCCTGGGTTCTATGAGTACTGAGCTTAAAGCCCCGCTGGATGTGATCTCTGCCTGTGCTGGTGTGATCGGGTCGTCCTCAAATATTCCCTGTACTGAGGAAGAGGTGCGTGACTATGCTGACAAGATTGCCGAGCAGGCACTGATTCTGGCTTCCACGCTGGATGGCATCATCAGCTTTACCCGTATGGATAATGAGGATTACCTGTCCCATGCGTCTGAAGTTGCTGTGGCGGATACGATTGACTCCGTTGTTCGCAAGGTCATGGATGGGCCGAACAAGCGTATCTCCGGCAATGTGAAAGTCAGTGTTCCGAAGAATCTCTGCGCCACGATGGACCAAGCGAGTTTCGAAGTGATCATTCGCAACCTTCTGAAGAACGCTCTTGAGGCGGGCTCTAGCGTGCCGGTCATCCTGAAGGCAGGCATGGTGTCGGGGGTTGGTCTGGTCGTGATGATTCGTGATCGGGGTAGGGGCATGACGCACGATGTTCTGGAAAGCGCGTTCGAGCCATTTTTCCATTCCCGCCCGGCCCACCAGAAATATGATCAGAATGCGGGCGTCGGCCTTGGCCTGAGTGTAGCCAAGTGTCTCGCGGAAGCTCAAGGGCTGCGCATTCGACTGCGCTCTGAGCCAGGCAAGGGCACAACGGCTTTCCTGACCATTCCGGAAGGCCTTGTCCGCCGCACCAATACGAATGAGCCCGTCGATGACATGCTGGACCTGCCGGGAACAGAACCTCGCACAGCGTGATGCGGACAGGTTTCGCTTTTAGGATTTCCTACATAAGCCCTCGCTAGTGTGCGCAGCTGAAGGCAGCCACGAGCAGGGAACGGACATGCGCCTGAGCGGAGAGAGCAGCACGGGGGTCCCCCTCAAGGCGACGCTGATCTGCTTGCTGGTTATGTTCAGCCTGTTCGCCACCAGCTTTGCGCAGGGCCGCTTTGGCCAGATTGGCTCTGACAATGATGACGTCATGCGCCTGGTTCAGATCAAGGATCTGATGGCCGGGCAAGGCTGGTTTGACCTGACGCAGACGCGCCTTGGTCCGGATGGCGGCACGTTGATGCACTGGTCACGCCTCGTAGACCTGCCGATTATGCTGCTGACATGGTTTTTTGACCTCTTCCTGGCTTCGGATACCGCGCTTGTCTGGGCGTATTCTGTCTGGCCGCCGCTATGTGTGCTGGGCGTGCTGGCGGGCGTGTATTTTGGTTCTGTAAAGCTGGCGGGTCATCAGGCGGCACTGTTCTGCCTGGCGCTGGCAGGCATTTTGCTGCTTGGGCATTACCGCTTCCTCCCGGGAGCCATTGATCATCATAATATGCAATTGGCGCTGATGGTGCTGGCCATCGGACTGCTGGCTGATCCGCGGCGCGGGGCTGTCCAAATGGCCTGGGCCGGATTGGCGACGGCGTTGTCGGTGGCCATTGGTGGAGAGGTGTATGTGTTTGCCGGGACCATCTGCGCATTTGTGGCGCTGGATTGGGCGCTGACGGGGCAGGCGGCGCGCAATGGCGCTATCGGTTTTGGCGCCGGGTTGGTTGCGGGTCTGGAAGCATGTTTCTTCGCCACGATTGCCCCTGCCGATTACACGCGGGTTGCGTGCGATGCGCTGTCCTCGGTCAGCCTTCTTGCGGGCATGGTGGGCGGGCTGGGCCTTGCGGTGGCGGCTTTGCTGACCTCCGGCCGGAGCCTTGTGTTGCGCTGTGTTGCGCTGGGTCTGGTCGGCTGTGCAGCGGGGGCAGTTTTGCTGCTAACGGGGCCGCAATGCCTGTCCAATCCGCTTAGCGAGCTTTCGCCACAGGTCAGGCATCTCTGGTTGGATCAGGTGAACGAAGCTCGGCCTGTGCTCGCGCCGTCCCCGGCCTTCTTACAGGACGTACCGTTCCGGCTGGGCGTTATGGTTGTGGCGCTGATCATATGCGGCTGGCGGATCTGGCGGCGCGTGAATGTGCGCGCGCATCTGTTGTTTTTGGCGCTGATCGGCGCGGCATTGGCACTGACCTTCTACCAGGCCCGCTTCTACGCTTTCGGGCATGTCTTTGCCATCCTGCCTCTGGGGCTGTGGGTGGCTGATCTCTACCGGCAGGGCAAGGCCAAGGGGGAAGGAAGTGTGGTCTATCTCGGTGCGCTGGCCCTGTCCCTGCCAATCGTTTGGGGCATGCCGGGCTTGTTGTTGACCCAACGTAATGCTGAAATCAGCCTGGCCGCGCGGGCTGACAATGCGGCCTGCCTCGGAGACGAACTGTACACCCAGCTCAATTCCCTGCCGCAGGGACGTATCCTGGGCTCGGCGGATTTTGGCCCCATCCTGTTGCTGAGGACGCGCGATAGCGTGCTTTATGGCAATTATCACCGCAATGCGATGGGCATCGAGCAGGCAATCCAGCTGATCCTGTCACGTCCGGGCGAGAGCCAGGCCCTGCTGAACGATGCCGGAATTGCTTATGTTATTGCCTGTCCGTCAGACCCCGAAACGCGCTTCATGACACAGCAGGATTCTGAAGGTCTGATGGCCCGTCTCAACCGCGGTGAAGTGCCGTCCTTTTTGCGGGCTGTGCCGCTGCCGGAGACCCGTTCGGGCGCGGCGACGCTTTATATTGTCCATCCAAATTGGACCGATAATTCTGTGGATGACGACATTTCTTAACGGCGATTACCTCATCGTTAACCATTGCCGTACGATGCGTTCCGATGAGAAGTCCTGGGTAATAAAAATAATCATAAAAAAGATATAAAAAACAAGGCTAGAATTATGTATGAACGGAGCGTACCGTTTATCTGTTGCCTATCCCTTGCATTAAAGCGGCGTTAACGGCACATGGTGTATGGGGCTGTGTATAGAATTGCACACGCGCGCCGGGTTTTGTCTCCTGGCCGCTCAAGAAAGAGCTTGGGTAAGACATGATTGGTAGCCTCCTCGGCATGCTGTCCACGGACATGGCCATTGACCTTGGGACAGCGAACACGCTCGTCTATGTGAAGGGACAGGGCGTTAAGCTCGATGAGCCCTCTGTTGTCGCCTACATGACCCAGGGCGGTCGAAAGATCGTTTATGCGGTCGGCGAGCAGGCCAAGAACATGCTCGGCAAGACTCCGGTGAACATGGAAGCTATCCGCCCGATGCGCGATGGCGTGATCGCCGACTTCGAAGTCGCCGAGGAAATGATCAAGCACTTCATCCGGAAGGTTCACAACCGCCGGGCGTTCGTGTCTCCCCTCATCATCATCTGCGTGCCCAGCTCTGCGACCAGCGTCGAGCGCCGCGCCATTCACCAGTCGGCCCTGGCCGCCGGGGCGCGTGAAGTGCAGCTGATCGAAGAACCCATGGCCGCCGCCATCGGCGCGGGCCTGCCGATTGATGATCCGGCCGGCTCCATGGTGGTTGATATCGGTGGCGGCACGTCGGAGGTGGCCGTGCTGTCGCTGGGCGGTATCGTCTATTCGCGCTCCGTCCGCGTGGGCGGCGACAAGATGGACCAGGCCATCGTCAATTATCTGCGCCGCGAGCAAAAGATTCTCATCGGGGAAATGTCTGCCGAGCGCATCAAAAAGGAGATCGGCACAGCCATGCCGCCGGAAAACGGCACCGGCATGGCGCTGACCGTGCGGGGCCGCGGAACGCTGGACGGCGTGCCGAAGGAAACCGAAATTACCGAAGCCATGATCGCAGAAGCCCTGCGCGAACCGGTGACGGATATCATTGATGCTGTTAAAATTGCCCTCGAAGCCATGCCGCCGGAACTGGCGGCAGACATCGTGGATCGCGGCATTGTGCTGACAGGTGGTGGTGCACTGCTTCGCAATCTCGACACGGTGATCCGGGAACAGGCACAATTGCCTGTGATGATTGCGGACGATCCTTTGAAATGCGTCGTGAATGGATGTGGACACGTGCTGGAGAATTTCTCCAAGATGCGCACTGTTCTTTCGCCCGAAGTCTGACGCAGACTGAACACTTGGGGTAACGGCAAGGAAACAGGCCAATGGCACGCCTCGGCCGATCAGGACAGAAGACCCGAAAGCGCTCTCCAAAGCGCCTGATCCTCGGCGTGTTCATTTTCGCCGCAGCGGCCCTTGTCCTTGCCCAGTCTGCCCCGCAAATCCGCAGCTTTTTTGATCCTGTCCGCACAACCGTCGGTGACCAGCTGGGCGGCAGTGACGGCTTTGATGTGTGGGCTTGGGCAACCGGCCAGACCGCTCGCGAGCGTCGTATTCGCGAACTGGAAGCCGAAGTGCGCGATCTCTCGCGCTACAAGGCGGCGGCCATCTCCATGGCCGAGCGGATGGAAGCCTATGAGGAAATCCTGAATCTGATGGGAGAGCCGCCCGCGCGCGGTGTGACCGCTCGGGTTTCTGCCGAAAATAACGGTCCGTTTGCGCAGACCATTCTGGCCAATGCCGGCCGGGCCCAAGGCGTTGAGCCGGGCGCTGTGGCCCTGAATGAAGGCGGGCTTGTTGGCCGCGTCATCCAGCTGGGCGAGCATTCAAGCCGCATCCTGCTGATCACGGACTTCAACAGCCGCGTGCCGGTGATGGGGGAGGTGAGCGGTGTGCGCGCCATTCTCTATGGTGGCCGCGATGGCCTCGGCAGCCTGACTGACATGCCGGAGCACGATGCGTTCATTGAAGGCGAACGTATCCTGACTTCTGCCGAAGGCGGCGCGTTTCCGCGCGGTCTGATCGTGGGGGAAGTGCGCAATGTCGGCGGAGACTGGCGCGTCAAATTCTCTATGGCTGACCGCGAGGGCGGCTATGTGCAGATGGTGCCGCCGCCTGTAATTGCCGAGCCGGAAACGGTGGAGGCGCAGCCCATCTCTGCCAGCCCGGCGCAGGGGGTGCGTCAGTAATGCCAGCCTCATCCCCCCGCAAGAAAAAGAGCCTCTGGTCTCAGACCGGACCTACGCCCCGCCTTTTGTTCGGGGCGTTTGTCATTGCGACCATCGGCTTGCTGGGACTGACTCCAAAGGAATTTTTCGGCCTGTCGATCGCCTGGCCCTATGCGGCGCTGTGGGGCGCGGTCGGTTGGGGGCGTGTCGGCCTGTCTGTCCGCCCCATGCTGTTGCTGATCGTGTTCGGCCTGATACAGGATGTGACATTCCATGCGCCGCTCGGCTGTTTTGTCATCGTGAACCTTGTCTGTTACGGTGCGAGTGCGATGATTGCTGACATGTTCGATGTGATGAACGAGCCGCTGATCGCGATCCTGTCCCCAGTTCTGCTGTTCTCCGGGGCTTTCCTGGTTTTGTGGTTGATAGCATCTACTCTTGAGGACCATCCTGTGCGGGCCGTACCTTTGATGGCCTCTCTTCTGACGACGGGCATCATCTATGCTGTGAGTCAGAAGATTTTCGATCTCGGGCGCGCGCCCGGCGAAGGCGTAGGTCAGGCGACATGAGCAACAAGAAGACAGCCGATCTCGATTTTGCCTTTTCCCGCCGCACGGCGATTGCCGGCGCAGCAGGCGGTCTGGTCTGGGCCGGCCTTGTGGCACGCCTGTTCCAGCTGCAGATCCTTGAGCAAGAACAATATCGTCAGCAGGCGGAAGCCAATCACATCAAGCTGCAATTGGCCCCGCCCCAGCGCGGGCGTATCCTTGATCGGTTTGGACGGCCACTGGCCTCTCACCGCCGGGCCGGTCGGGTCTCTGTCATACCGGAGCAGACCGACAATCCCGAGCGCACACTGGCGCAGATTGCCGAGCTGATCGAAATTCCGGATGACAAGCTGGAGCGCCTGGCCAATGACATCCGCTATAACCGCCGCCGCAATGCCGCCTTTGTGCCGGTCACGATCGCGAACGAGCTGACCTATGAAGACTTTGCACGGATGAATGTGCATGAGGCCGAAATTCCCGGCCTGAATGTCGAAATGGCGCTGACGCGATCCTATCCCCGCGGGCGGGATTTCGCGCACGTTCTGGGTTATGTCGCACGGGCCAGTCAGGATGATCTGACCCGTCTTACAGATGGTATGACCGGCAAGGAAGCCGAGACTCTGAAAACCATGTTCCGACATCCGGACATGCGCACCGGTCGTCAGGGCATGGAGCGCTTTGCCGAGGAATGGCTGCGTGGCAAGCCGGGCTATCGCAAGCTGGTGACCAATGCGCATGGACGAATCATTGAGGAAATTCCGGATGAGCGCCTGGCGCCGATGCCGGGCCGCGACCTGTTTGTGACCATCGACTCCGATTTGCAGCGCGTTGCGATTGAGCGCTTTGCCGGCGAAAGCGGCGCGGCGGTCGTGATGGATGTCGAGACCGGGGATGTGCTGGCCATGGTGTCTACCCCGGCCTTTGATCCGAACGACTTCGTGAACGGAATATCCTCGGCAAGCTATGCAGAGCTGCGCGATGACAGCCGGTCTCCGCTCTATCCGCGCGCGCATGGCGGTGTGTACCCGCCGGGCTCCACCTTCAAGATGGTGGTGGCGACCGCCGCGCTTGAGGCCGGGGTGATCAAGCCGGAAGAGCGTGTGCACTGCAACCGCTACTATCATTTCGGAAACCGTACCTGGCACTGCTGGAAACCGGGCGGTCATGGTTCGGTCAACATGCACCAGGCCATCAAGGGCTCCTGCGACGTCTATTTCTATGAAATTGCGCGCCGGACCGGCGTCGACAAGATTGCCGAGACCGCGCACAAATTCGGCTTTGGCGAAAGCTGGGTGCTCGGCATGACCGGGGGGCGCAGTGGCTTGGTGCCGGACCGCGAATGGAAACAGCGCGTTCGCAAGGAAAATTGGTATGAGGGCGAAACGCTGAATTTCGGCATTGGGCAGGGACAGCTGGGCGTAACGCCACTCCAGCTGGCGCTGATGACCGCGCGGATCGCGACAGAAGGCAAACCGTTCAAGCCCCGCATGATCGGTATCGGTCCGCAATCGGATGAAGATCAGGTGCTGGATGCGCCGCTGGATCAGGAGATTATGGCGCGGATGAAGGCCGGCATGTATGGCGTGACGTCCGAAGGCGGCGGCACAGCCTATCGCTCAGGCGATCTGGGGCTTGGCGGTCCTCGGCTCGCAGGCAAGACCGGCACCGCGCAGGTGCGCCGCATCACGCGTGAGGAACGGGCGAGCGGCATCCGGAAGGGCGAAAACATTGCCCGCGAGCTGCGCGATCACGCCCTGTTCGTTGCCTACGCTCCGGCGGACGACCCGAAATATGCCATCTCCGTCATCGTGGAACACGGGGAAGGGGGCTCCAGTACGGCCGGGCCTGTTGCGCGCGATATTCTGCACTATGCGCTGAAAACTGACAGCCGGCGCAAGCCAGCCTATTCGCAAAGCGCCTCTCTCTCTCCCAATCTTTCCGATGAAGGGGAGCCGACATGAGCCGTGATGGCTATACCGGCTTTTCCCGCGGAGAAGCGCGCACCCGGACGGCGACTTCGCTCAGCTTTGAGACACAAGGGCCGCTGGACAAGTTCATGCGGCTGCCCTGGGGCTTTATCCTTCTTATCGCCGCCATGGCGCTGACCGGCATTGCGATGCTGTATTCCTCCGCCCACACCAACCCAGCAGAGTCGCATCTGTGGCGCCTTCAGCTGATCCGCTTTGGCGTCTGCTTTGTCATGATGATTGTGCTTGGCCTGTTGCCGCTGTCCTGGTGGATGCGGCTGGCCTTTCCCGCCTATGTCGGTACAATTGTGTTGCTGGTGCTGGTGGAGGTTATGGGCTTTTCAGGCGGCGGCGCGCAGCGCTGGCTGCGCATCGGGCCCATCGGTGTTCAGCCTTCGGAGTTTGCGAAACTTGCCGTGACGCTGGCCCTGGCGCGTTATTACCAGATGGTGCTGCAACCGCAGACGGGGCGCATTCTGGTGCATCTGGGGGCGGTGGCCATCATGGTCATTCCAGCTGCACTGATCTTCATACAACCGGATTTCGGCACCACGCTGGCCTTGCTGGCATCCGGTGCCGTGGTGATCTTCCTGGCTGGCCTGTCGGCGCGGGTAATCCTGACCGGCATTGTCGGCGGCGTGGCCTCTGTCTGGCCAATCTATCAATTCGTGCTGGCACCCTATCAGCGAGAGCGAGTCGATACTTTCCTGGCGCAGCTGTTTGGCGGGGCTACGAATGCCCTCGGCGAAAGCTATCAGATCGAGCAGGGCAAAATCGCGATTGGCGCAGGCGGCCTGAACGGGCGCGGCTATCTGCAGGGCATCCAGTCCCAGCAGGACTATGTGCCCGAGCAGCATACAGACTTCATCCTGACCGTGATTGCGGAAGAGTTCGGCTTTATCGGAACGACAGCCCTGCTGATCGGGTTTGCCGTGCTGCTTGGCTGGTCACTCTACAGCGCCGGACGTTCGGCCAGTTGGTTCGGGCGGCTCGCTTCAGCAGGGGCGACGGCGACGATTGCGTTCTACATCGTGTTTAATGTCGGCATGGTGCTGGGCCTGTTGCCTGTGGTAGGCATGCCATTGCCGCTGATTTCTTATGGCGGTACGGCGATGCTGACGACGATGGCCTGTTTCGGCTTGATTTTGGCGGCGCACATGCACCGGGATGAAAAACTGACAGCCCGGGGGCTGTTCTGACCACAATATAACAAGAGATGTTGATTTTTGTTTCGCGCTATATAGTTTCCCGCGAAACATTATACCCGGGGAGAGGGATATGGCAGGAGAAATTGGCCGCAAGACGGAGCACTGGGGCTCACGCTTTGGTTTCATCATGGCGTCAGTCGGTTCAGCCGTCGGACTCGGTAATTTCTGGAGATTTCCATACACGGCAGGGGAGAATGGCGGCGGTGCCTTCATCCTTTTCTACATTATTTGCGTTCTGCTGATCGGCCTGCCTCTGCTGATGGCGGAATATGCCATGGGCCGAAAGTCCGGCATGTCGGCCATTGAGGGCATACAGTCTCTGGCGCGTGCCGAAAGCCGGTCCCAGAATTGGGGCGTTGCGGGCTGGGTCGGATCTTTGACCTCTTTCTTTATCCTGTCCTTTTACATGGTGATTTCCACCTGGCTGATGGCCTTCCTGATCCAGTCCTTTGGCGGGTTTGAAGGCATGGACGCTGCCAGCTCCGGTCAGAACTTCGTGGATACGATTGGCCAGGGCGAGCATCCGATGCGGTCCAAATGGTACATGTTGGGCCTGCTGGCGGTCTTCCTGGTCGCGAACATCATCATTGTCGGGCGTGGTGTTAAGGGCGGGATCGAAAAGGCGGCGACCTTGCTGATGCCGGCCTTCTTCATCATGCTGCTGGTTGTGGTCGGCTTCTCGATTGCCAATGGCGATACGGGCAAGGCTGTGTCCTTCATCTTCGAACCGAAATGGGAAGATGTCGGCTTCAAAACCTTCCTTGCGGCGCTGGGCCAGGCCTTCTTCTCGCTCAGCATCGGTGTTGGCCTGATGATCACCTATGGCGCCTATCTGGAGCCGGATACCAATATTCCGCGCTCTTCCGGCCTGATTGTTGCGTCCGATACGCTGGTCGCGCTGATCGCTGGCTTTGCGATCTTCCCGATCGTCTTCTCGGCAGGCCTTGATCCGAGCAGCGGCCCAAGCCTGTTCTTCATCTCCATGCCGGTGGCGTTCGGCAGCATTCCGGGTGGGGCGATCATTGCGCCGGTCTTCTTCGGTCTCGCCCTGTTCGCTGCGTTCACCTCCTCCATCTCCCTGATGGAAGTGGCGGTATCCTGGCTGGAAGAGCGTCAGGGTGTGACCCGTCTCGGCGCGTCCATCGGCGTTGGCTATGTGTTGTTCATGATCGGCGCAGCTTACGTGTTCTCGCTGGAATATCTGGACTTCATGGACTTCATGACCGAGGGGCTGCTACTGCCGCTTGGCGGTCTGCTGGCGTCCTATTTTGCCGGTTGGGTGCTGAGCCGCGAGATGCTGACCTCGGAACTAGGCGAGGGCACGATCATGAATGCGTGGCGCTTCCTGATCCGCTGGTTCGTGCCGCCCTTTATCTTCCTGATCCTGGTGTTTGGTTTCATGGACAAGATCCAGGACCAGTACCATGTGCCGCTGCCAGGCTTTCTGACCATGCTACTAGGGCCGAACTGGGTACCGCCAGCCGGCTGAGGGGCAGCCATCTAATTTCATGAAATCGGGGGCGGTTATCCGCCCCCTTTTTCATGTCCGGACTGCAGGCGGGCGCGCGCGAATCCGGCGGGCATCAGGCCATGGCAAAGTGCACGCCGTCATCCGGTCCTCATGGGAGCGGATGGGTCCGGCAGAGCACCAGATCTGCAGGTCCAGTGGGCAGAAGGCTCAGGGTCGCAACCTGATCCCTCTGTTTGATATCCCTACCTGCGGCGTCTGAGTTTTCTGCCCGCTACATTTCCTGACAAATCCGGAAGGCGAGGGGCCTGTCCGGCCCTTGGCGCTACCTGCCAATCAGGCTGGCATACTTCACAGCGAAATCATCCGTTGCCTGAATCAGGCGATCAACAATACCAGGCTCCATGGACGAGTGGCCAGCATCCGGAATAATGTTCAGCTCAGCCCTCGGCCAAGCCTTTGACAGGGCCCATGCTGTCGACAGCGGTGTCACCACATCATAGCGCCCATGGACGATGACGCCGGGCACATCCTTCAGCTTGGTTTTTGCCTCTTCGAGCAGCCAGTTGTCTTGCGCGAAGAAGCCGCGATTGACGAAATAGTGGCACTCGATGCGTGCGAAGGCATCTACGAAATCATCCTCATTGAAGCGCGCAGGCGTCGTGGTCGGGCCCTTGATTGACAGGGTTTCGCCTTCCCAGCGGGCCCAGGCGCGGGCGGCTTCTACACGCGTCTGGCGGTCATCCCCGGTCAGGCGACGATGAAATGCCATCAGCAGGTCATCGCGCTCGTCTTCGGGGATAGGGGCAAGATAGCGGTCAAAGGCATCCGGGAACAGACGGCTTGCGCCGGACTGGTAGAACCACTGGATCTCAGCCTTTGAGACCAGGAAAATGCCGCGCAGGACGAGGCCCAGCGTGTTTTCCGGATGGCTGACCCCATAGGCGAGTGACAGTGTGGAGCCCCAGGAGCCGCCAAAGACGAGCCATTTCTGCACGCCGAGCATCTCGCGCAGCGCCTCCATGTCGTCGATCAGATCCCAAGTCGTATTCTCACGCAATTCGGAATGCGGCGTGGAGCGTCCGCATCCTCTCTGGTCGAAAAGGATGATGCGATATTTCCCCGGATCGAAGAAACGCCTCATTTCCGGGCTTGAGCCGCCTCCGGGGCCTCCATGTACGGCAATAACCGGAATTCCCTCCGGATTGCCTGATTCTTCCCAATATATCTCGTGAATTTCGCTCACGCGGAGTCTGCCGGAGCGCCGGGACTCCAGTCTGGGGTACAAAATGCGGCGGGCGGGACGTCTGTTCATGCAGTCTTCACTTATTCTCAGCCAATATTAGCCTTGTTACTGGACTTAGTTCCTTACCGTTCGTAAACTTTACTGCAGGTGTGGTCCAATTCAGGTGTGCAGGTGGCTGTTAGATGCGTAGTTTAGTTCTGGGTGTATCCCTATGCCTTCTGACGGGATGCGCAACCGTCTCTATGATTCCAGGCGAGGCATCCTTCGAGACAAGCCTTACACAGCACCAGTCTGCTCTTCGTAAAATTTCAGCTGATTATTGTGATGCAACGGTCGAGAATGGCTGGGTCGAGGCGTCCGGTGGACTGATGGGCTTTGCTAACACCCTGATCAATGGCCGCTCGGAAGAGGCGGAGGACTATGCTTCCCGCATCGGCGCGGCAAGCTCTGCCCCCTCTCTGGTCTTGGCCCGTATCGTTTCCGATACCCAGGCTGCCCGCAATGGACTGTCCAATGTCAGCCGCGAAGCCCGCGATCTGCTCCGGTCTGAAGCAAATGATGCGGCAAGCCGCACGGATGTGATGAGCTATGAGCGCGCCCTTGTTCGCGCGCAGATGGCCTATCGCAATTTTCAGGGTGCGCTGGGCGAAGTTACGGCTCGCGAAGACATGGACATGGATGTTGCCCCTGTGGATCGCGAACTGAAAGCCTTTGCGGACACGATCGACAGTGCACGTGACACGGCCGATGGTCTGGCTGACAAATACGCCTCGCTGAGCAGCTCTTCCAGCTAGCCCTCGCTTCGTGTGGCGCCCCAGCCGCACAGCGCCCATCCCGCCAGAAATGACAAGCCGCCAATCGGCGTGATTGCGCCTGCCCAGCCAGGTGCTCCTAGCGCCAGCGCATACAGCGTTCCGGCAAAGATGACCGCGCCCACCAGCATCGCCCAGCCCCCTGCGCGGACCAGTCCGGCTCGTCCGCTGAGTGCAATGGCAAGCGCCGCCGCAGCGTGGGGCAGGGCATACATGGTCGCGGTGTTCCACCACTCATGGCCCTGAACGGTCAGTGTGCCATCAAGTGCATGGGCCCCGAACGCGCCAAGGGCGACAGCAAGAAATCCGACAAGGGCGGCTGCACGTGCAAGCATGGGTCAGTGTCTCTCCGACTGGTTGGTGTATATTATGTCATACCACTGGGGGTGCGGGGAATGGCATAGGTGACAACCGCATGGCTGGAGGCTTTCTCTGCGCCCTCGATCCGCACATCCACATCCATCACAGCCAGTGCCTGGCCAATCTTCATCACGCGCGCGTCCACGATCACGACATCCCCGATGCAGGGTCGTAGGAAATTGATATTGAGATTGCTGGTCACCGTCATCGGTTCCAGGCCTGTATAGGTCATCACCGCAAAATAGGCGGCTGTATCGACCAGAGACATCTGTGTTGGCCCGGAGATATAGCCACCCGGTCGCAAATGGGTGTGGTCAGCTTTCAGGCGCACCATGGCGCGGCCTTCTTCCATCAGGATGATTTCACTGGGGGGGTGGGCCGTATCCCTGTCAAAGGATCTTTGCAGATATGCGTTTGCCTCATCGGCCGTCATTTTTGTCATGGGTCTTGCCCTCCCTCTGCGTCACGTCTTGAACCGCGCGTTTGCCTCGTCCACCCTAGCCGGGAGATGTCGCCCGCCAAGTGGTGACCCAGAGGAAGGGAACGCCCATGCTGACCGCCGGAGATGAATATCCTATCCACCAGACCCCTGAGCCGGTGGCCTATGCCGGGTCTGATCGGAATTTCTATGACCGCTATTTTTTCAATGGGTATTCAGCAGATGGCAAAACCTTCTTCGCTGCGGCGATGGGCATCTATCCGCATCTGAACATCATAGACGCTGCCGTTTCTGTTTTACGCGACGGCAAACAGCATTCGGTTTTCTTTTCCCGCTCTCTGAACATGGAGCGGATGAATACATTTGTGGGCGGCTTTTCCGTGGAAGTGATTGAGCCGCTGAAGCGGGTCAGGCTGAAAGTGGAAGAGACAGAAGGCATCGCGCTGGACGTGGAGTTTGAGGGGCGGGCCTTCCCGATTGAGGAGCCGCGCTTCACTCGCCGTCAAGGACCACGTATGCTGATGGATGTGACGCGCATGACGCAGAATGGCCGTTGGTCCGGTATACTGCGTCTCGACGGGCATGAGTTCAATGTGACGCCCGATAGCTGGATGGGCACGCGCGACCGCAGCTGGGGTGTGCGGCCGATCGGGGCGCAGGATACCCAGCCGCTTATCCCAGCCCTGCCGCCGCAATTTTACTGGATCTGGACCCCGACGAATTTTCCGAACCTCTCAATGTTCTATCATGTGAACCATGATGAAGCAGGCGAAGCCTGGAATACGCGCGCTGTATTGGCCATGGATGGTGCAGGGCAGGGGGAGCTGATTCACCTCGAAAAGCCGCACATGGATATCAAATATGCCCGCGGCACACGGCGCATGCAGTCTGCCATGCTCCACCTGGAAGACGGGCAGGGAAATCCGCACACGGTCAGCTTTGAGCCAATGGGAAGTTTCTTGATGAAGGGAATAGGTTACGGGCATCCGGACCGCCGACATGGATCCTATCATGGAGAGGAATTGTCCGTTCTCAGAGAGGATTATGAGCCGGGCAAGATGCCATGGCAGGATCCTGAAAATCTGCATATTCAGGAAATTGCCATGGCGCGGCATCAAGGACCGGACGGACTGTCCTCCGAAGGCATTGGCGCGTATGAGCAGCTATTCCTGGGGCCTCATGTGCCCAGCGGCTTCAAGGATATTCTGGACGGCGCGGCCTAGACCGGATGGGGCGCGACACCGTTCAAGAATATATCCACCGCTCGTCTTACGGTAGACTCAACTTCTTCCTGTGTCGGGCGGAAGCCTGAATCCAGCAGGGCCCGCGATTGCAGGCCCATGCGCACCATGTCCAAAAACAGGCTGGCCAGCTGGGTCGGGTTCTCCGCATTGATCTCTCCAGCCTCTTCCCGGTCTCTGAGATAAGCCGCCAGGGCTACACGCACCTTGTCAGGGCCTTTTTCCGAGAAGGATTTTGCGACGTCCGGAAACTGGCGTGCCAGGCCCACGATCAGGCGATAGGTTTCCAGCGAGTCCGGGCGCGTCAATTGTGAAACGAACTGAATGCCTATCCTGTTAAGTCCTTCGCGCACAGGCGCGTGGGTCTGGGATTCAACTTTCATGGCATGCGTGATTTCTGACAGGCTTTCATCCAGCATCGCCAGGAAGATACCTTTCTTGTCGCCAAACTGGTTGTAGAGGGTCGTCAGCGAACCACCGGCCCGGCGGACGATTTCCGACATGTTTGCGGCTTCGTATCCTTGCTCAAGGAAGACTTGGCGGGCTGCCTGAAGAAACGCCTTGCGACGCAGCTCGGCGCGATTATTCGCGATGGGGGGAGAGTCAGGAGAGGGCATTTATGTAAGCGTGACTTGATTCTTGTGTAATGATCATTACTTTCGGATCGGTGTAATCATTATTACATATTTTCGGGGTTTATACATCCTGTAGCTGAGAAGATGATGCCATGAACGTGCGCTTCCTGAAAAAATCTCCGCAATCTGATGCCGAAGTGGCGAAAGGGGAGGGAGCTCCCTTGCCATTGAATGATGATATGCCGATAGCGCAAACAGACAAGGAAGAAGACGGTCGCCTTAGCCCGCGCCGCATCATCATGATGCTGGTCGCTGCGGTGGCTGTTCTTGCCATTGGGTACAAGGCCGTGGACTGGTTTGTTGCAGGCCGGTTCGAAGTCTCAACCAATAACGCCTATATCCGTGCGGACATCGCGACGATTGCCCCGAAAGTGCAGGGTTATGTCACCAATGTGCATGTTCTGGACAACCAGCAAGTGAAGGCAGGCGACCTGCTCGTGACGCTGGAGAGCGCCGATTATGCAGCGCAACTCGCCGAAGCAGAAGCGACCCTGTCGCAGGCTGAAGCAAATGCTGTGCAGTTGCGGGCAAGGGTTGCCTCAGCAGAAGCCGCTCTTGAAACGGCCCAATCAGAGATTTCCGCCCAGCGTGACCGTCTGGCAGAGGCCTCTGCGCAGGCCGATGCCGCTGCGGCGAATGCTAACCTCTCGGCCTCAGACTACACCCGCTACGAAGAGCTGGCAGCGAGGGGACATTATCCGAAGGCGGCGCTGGAAGCGGTTGCCTCCAAGGACAAGGCCTCTCAGGCCAGTCTGCAGCAAAGTCGCGCCGCCATTACAACCCGCCGGAGTGAACTAAGCGTTTCTCAGGCCTCTTACCACCGCGCCCAGGAAGAGTTGAGCGCCGCAAAGGCAGCTGTGACCGGTGCCGATGCCAACGTGGAAGCCGCACGGGCCCGTGTGGATGCGGCGAAACTGAATGCTGCCCGTACCGAATTGCGTGCGCCAATTGACGGTGTTGTGGCAAATCGTGCGGTGACAGAAGGCCAGTTGATGAATCCCGGCCAGCAAGCCATGTCCGTCGTGCCGATCCAGTCATCTTATATCATCGCGAATTTCAAGGAAACGCAGGTTGAGAACATGCGGGAAGGCCAGCCCGTGCATGTACGTGTGGATGCCTATCCGGGCCTGAAAGTTGAAGGCTATCTTGCCTCCATCGCCCCGGCGACGGGCTCCCAGTTCAGCCTTATCCCGCAGGATACGGCGACGGGCAATTTTACCAAGATCGTGCAACGTGTGCCTGTGCGGATCGACCTGTCAGATCACGCGCTTGCCACGGGGCTGATGCGGCCTGGCCTCTCGGTTGAGGTAACGGTTGTCACACGGAATGATGGCTGAGTGTCATGCAAGAGCAGACGCTTTCCCGGGGTGAACTGATCCGGCTGAACCTTGGCTTTCTGGCCATGGTCATTGGCATGTTCATGGCCATTCTTGATATCCAGATCGTCGCCAGTTCAATCAATGAAATTCAGGCGGCCATGTCGGCCAGTTCCGAAGAGATCGCCTGGGTTCAGACTGGGTATCTGATTGCGGAAGTTGTCGGTATCCCGCTGTCTGGATTCCTGAACCGGGTGTTCGGGATGCGCAAGCTGTTCGTTATGTCCGCAGGCGGATTTGTGCTGTCGAGCGTGATGTGTGCGATGGCGTGGGACCTGCAATCCCTCATCGCTTTCCGTGCCATTCAGGGCTTTGCCGGCGCTGCCATGGTGCCGACCACGATGGCCGCTGCCTTTACACTGTTCCCAGGCGGACGGTCCATGACCCAGCAGGTGATGATTGGCATGGTAGCAACACTGGCCCCTTCCATCGGGCCGACGCTGGGTGGATGGATCACGCAGCATATGAGCTGGCACTGGCTGTTTTTGGTCAATGTTCTGCCGGGCATTATTGCCATCGGGGCCGTCTGGTGGCTGATCCCGCGCCAGAAGATGAACATGAATCTGCTGAAGCGTCTGGATGTGATGGCGCTGATCGCCATGGCGCTGTTTCTGGGGTTGCTGGAATGGGTGGTCGATGAAGGCCCGGGGGAAAACTGGCTGGAAAGCCGCGAAATCTGGGAGGCGGGGATTGTCTGCCTGATCGCGGCGGCAGTGTTTTTCTGGCGCGTGTCGAAGAATGACACACCGCTGGTTGATCTTACCGTCTTCAAGGACCGGAACTTTGCATCTGGTGCCTTCATTGGCTCCATCATGGGCTTTGGCCTCTATGGCGCGACCTTTATCCTACCGCTCTTTCTGGCGCAGGTGAGAGGGTATTCCTCATTCCAGATCGGTCAGATCATGAGTGTGGCAGGCATTGCCATGTTCCTGTCTGGGCCTGTGGCAGGTGCACTGACACGGCGGCTGGATGCCCGCATCGTTGTGGCATTGGGGCTTTGCCTGGCGGCAAGTGGCACATGGCTGAATGGCCATCTGACCAGTCAGAGCGGGTTTAATGAATTACTTTGGGCGCAGGCGCTGCGCGGCAGCGGCCTTATCCTGACCATGGTGCCCGTGACCAATCTGGCGCTCGGCACATTGCCGCCGGAACGGGTGGCGAATGCGTCCGGCCTGTTCACGGTCTGCCGAAATTTGGGCGGCGCAATTGGCATCTCGGTGCTGACGACCATGCTGCAGCATTATAATCGTCTGCATCAGCAAGAGATTTTTGCCGGGCTTTCGCCTGCGCGCCCTGAAGTGCAAGGTTTCCTGGCTGCGGCAAAGTCACGGCTGGAGGCAGCAGGAGTGGCAGACCCCGAAACTGCAGCTATGGCGCAACTGGTCATGCGGGCCAAGCTGGAGGCGACGGTGATGACCTACAACAATCTGTTCATGACGATGTCCATGTCATTCGCCATGGTGGTCCTGATCGTCCTGATGCTGGATAAACCGAAGACGGCGCCTTCCGCACAGCCAGCCCATTAGATTCTTATCCCCAAAGCTCAGGGGTCGGCGGGTTGACCGTGCCTTCTGAATACACAAGGCCGTTCTCTATGTCTTCTACCAGCCAGATCGGGCCGTCCAGGTCTACCGCATCTGCCAGGCTGGCCAGAAGCATGGCTGGTGCCATTGAGAGAGAACTTGCCACCATGCAGCCGATCATGACGCCCATGCCGCTTGCGCGTGCAGCTTTCACCATACGGATGGCTTCTGTCAGCCCCCCGGTCTTGTCGAGCTTCACATTCACGGCATCATAGCGGCGGGAAAGATGCTGGATCTCTGCGCTCGTATGCGCGCTTTCATCTGCGCACACGGCAATAGGGCCGGGGCGTCGCAGCAAGCTATCATCCTTGCCGGCAGGGAAGGGCTGTTCGATCAGGACAACGCCAAGGCTTGCGGCGCGTTTGACGATCTGGGGGAATTGATCCGGCAGAAGACCTTCATTGGCATCGACGATAAGCCGTGCTTCCGGCCGCGCCTTGTGGACGGCTTCAATACGGGCGAGGTCTTCCGGGTCGCCAAGTTTCAGTTTCAGCAGCGCGCCGGGCGTGGACTTTGCCGCATCACCCATCGCGTCTGGCGTATCCATGCTGACCGTGACAGCCGTCTCAACGGGTTTGGGCTCCGGCAGGCCCGCCAGCTGCCAGACCGGTGTGCCGGTCAGTTTGGCTTCAAGATCCCAGAGCGCGCAATCGAGCGCGCATCGGGCGGCGCCTGCAGGCATTGCGGCGTTCAGTTCTTCGCGCGTCATGCCAGCCTCAATGCGGGGCTTCATCTCTTCAAGCGCCGCTTGCACGCCGGGCAGGGTTTCGCCATATCGCGGATAGGGCACGCATTCCCCCCGGCCGATGGCGCTGCCTTCGCGCAATTCCACGCGCAGGGTCTCGGCAGATGTCTTCGCGCCTCGCGAGATAGTAAACGCGCGGTTCAGGTTTGAAGAAACATGAGTAATTTCAAGTGTTCGCTGGGCCATGTAAGGTTCTGATCTATGAAATTTTATGGATTGCGCTGCGCCGACGTTAAGCATGTTTGGATACAGTGATCAGGTGATTAACACTGAATGATTGAGACTAGCACCCCCGAATTCGCGTTGGAAACCAGCGGCGAACAAACAATCCTCCGTGTCTCGGGAGATTGGACCGTGCGCACTGTGCAGGCGGTCGATTCCGATTTGCGCGCGCTGACGCACACTGGCCGGGTTGTGATTGACGTCTCGGATCTGGGCCAACTGGATACGGCTGGCGCGTTTGTGCTCGACCGGACAGCTCGACAATTGTCAGATGACGAGCCCGAAATTCGCGGAGAGCATCCAATTGCAGATAACCTGATCAGTCAGGTTCATGCCGTTACCGATGTTGAAGAGCCCAAACGCAAGCGCGATGGTGGCCTGATCGATATGCTGGAGCGGACCGGGCGCGGGTTTCACCACATGCTGCAGGAAGCCATGGCAACACTGGCCTTTCTGGGCGAGACGTTGGTGACGACCTCCCGTCTGCTGCTAACGCCATGGAAGCTGCGCTGGACATCCATTGTCGCCGTGATGGAAGAGGCAGGCCTCGATGCGATGCCGATCGTCGCCTTCCTGTCATTCTTTGTCGGCCTGGTTGTGGCTTTTATCGGTGCGACAACGCTACGTGATTTGGGGTCTGAAGTTTTCACGGTTGAACTGGTCGGTTTTGCCATGTTGCGGGAATTGGGTGTTCTGCTGACAGGCATTGTTCTGGCGGGCCGGACGAATTCCTCCTTCACGGCACAGATTGGCACCATGAAGATGCGTCAGGAAATCGACGCCATGCAGACATTGGGCCTGAAGCCCATGGATGTTCTGGTCGCGCCGCGCATCATCGCGATGGTTGTTGTCACGCCTGTGCTGGCCTTTGTCGGGACATTGTCGGGTGTGATTGGTGGTATCATTGTCGGCTGGCTGGCGCTGGATATCAATCCGGCCCTGTTTCTGGACCGCCTGCAGAACAATGTACCGGTTGACCAGTTCTGGATCGGCATGTCGAAAGCGCCGGTCTTCGGCTTTGTCGTGGCACTGATTGCTTGCCGTCAGGGCCTGAATGTTGGTGGCAGCGTGCAGTCGCTGGGCAGCAAGACGACCACATCCGTGGTGCAGGCCATCTTTTCCATCATTGTCATTGATGCGCTGTTTGCCATCTTCTACATGGAGATGGGCGTATGAGCGAACATATCATTATCCGCATTCGTGACCTCAAAACCGCCTATGGCGATCATGTGGTTCATGAACATCTGGACCTTGATGTCCGCAAGGGTGAGATCATCGGGATCATCGGGCCGTCCGGGTGCGGCAAGTCCGTTCTGCTGCGGGCGATTACCGGCCTGAAAAAGCCGGCCGCCGGAAGTATTGAGGTTTTTGGCAAACAACTTGAGACCTTGTCGGAACGCGAACGTGGCGAGATTGAGCGCCGTTGGGGTGTTATGTTTCAGGATGGTGCCCTGTTTTCGAACCTGACCGTTCGTGAAAACGTCATGGTGCCGATGAAGGAACACACAAATCTGTCAGAGCAGCTTAGCCGCGAACTGGCCGACATGAAAATTCTAATGGCGGGACTGGAGCCGAGTGCGAGCGCCAAGTTTCCGTCTGACCTGTCCGGCGGGATGCGCAAACGTGCAGCCCTGGCCCGCGCGCTGGCGCTGGACCCGGAACTTCTGTTCCTGGATGAGCCAACGGCAGGCCTCGACCCGATCACGGCAGCCGCTTTCGATGAATTGATCCGGCGCCTGCAAAAGGCGCTAGGTCTGACGGTTTTTCTGGTTACGCATGATGTCGACACGCTGAACGCAACCTGTGACCGGATTGCTGTGCTTGGCGATAAACATGTGCTGGCGGTTGGAACCATAGACGAGCTGAGAGCCTTCGATCATCCGTGGGTTCAGGAATATTTCGGAGGTCCGCGTGGGCGGGCCGCGACGGGACACTAGAAAGGGAGCCCGGAGACGATGGAAACGCGTGCGAATTATGCGCTGATCGGAGCCTTTGTGATCGCTGCTGTACTGGCAGTGGCGGCCTTTGTGCTATGGTTGGGACAATCTCAATTCCGGCAGGATTTCGAGAATTACGACATTGTGTTCGAAGGCCCGGTCAATCTGGAAGAGGGGGCCTCTGTCCGATACATCGGCATCAAGGTGGGTGAAGTCTCCTGGGTGCGGATCGACCGGGAAGACGCCTCCAAGGTGCGTGCCCGCATCCGCGTGGATTCCGAAACGCCGGTAAAGACAGACTCGACAGCATCCATCCAGCTAGCCGGTATTACAGGCGTTACCTTTATTCAGATTACGGCCGGGTCAGCCAATGCGCCCACGCTGAGGGCGCGGCCGGGACAGCCTGTTCCAGTCATCAAGGCGGAGCGGACGCAGCTGGACGAGATTGTGGCGAGCGGAGCAGAAGTGCTGGGCAAGGCATCCCTCGCGATCGAGCGGATCAATAGTGTGCTGTCGGATGAAAACATCACATCGGTGGAGAATTCGATCAGGAACGTGGAGATGATTACACAGAATCTGGCCAGCAATGATGGCCTGGTCGGGCAGGCTTCCACGACAATGAAGGATATTTCCGCAGCGGCGGACCGGGTTGAGGCTGCGGCCGCGTCTGTCCAGAAACTGGGCGATGATACGAACCAGCAGGTGGCCGAGATCGGCACACAGCTGGAGGACCTGATCGACGAAGTCAGCGAAGTTGCCACCAATACGAACAAGACGGTCGAGGAGAGCGGACGTGCCGTCACGGCAGCGGCAGATGCCATAGAGGGACCGGCAGTGCTGGCGCTGAATGATGCCCGTATCGCCACCCGGGACCTGCGTATCCTGATCAGCCGGCTTGACAAGGTTGCACGTGAACTTGAGCAGAACCCGCAGGGTTTCGTTGTCGGCGATCCGGTCCCATATGAGGAGAAACGCTAATGTTGCGTCCACTTACTGCCGGGCTTTGTGCCCTTGGCCTGACGGCCTGTGTCTCTGTTCTGCCTGAACCGAAAGTGCCAGATGGTCTCTACCGTTTTGGCCCAATGGAGGCCGAATATGATCTGCAGGCATCCGTAATTGTGCGTGAGCCTGATGCCTCCCGTCTGGTGGCAGGACGCGCGATTGCAGCCGTGGATGAAACCGGCGCTGTGCGACTTGTGCCTGGGGTTGAGTGGACAGATTCTTCAACGCATCTGATGCAGATGGCCATGCTGGACCTGCTGAAAGGTCCGCGAGGTGCAACAGCCGTTTCGCCCGATTCCGGTGGATTGGCTGACTACGAACTATTCTGGACCGTGACGGATTTCAGTCTCTCCGGCAGCACAGGTCATTGCCGCATTCGTGCCAGTCTGCTGGACGGCAGCAGCCGCGCTGTTCTGGAGCAGACTGTTGTCTCAACCTCCGCTGAGGCGACAGGGAAGGGCAATCCCGCCCGCGCTCAGGCGCTGAGTGAGGCAGGCCGTAAGTGTGTGAGAGATGTTGCCGCCTTCGTTTCGGAAAAAGCCGTTCCAAAGGATGAGGAAACGCCTGAATTGGAACTGTAAGTCCGAGCGTGTGAAACAAACCCATGTAAAAAGCCCCGGCCGCATGGTGCAGCCGGGGCTTTTCTGTCTCAGGGGAATGAGACGAAATCAACCGCTTTTCATCTGGTCGAACGGGATATCCTTGTCGACCCGTACATCCTGGGGCAGCCCCAGAACGCGCTCGGCTATGATGTTTTTGAGGATTTCATCCGTACCGCCTGCAATGCGCAGGCCGGGGGCCCACATGAAGCTTTGCTGGAAGATGGCATCTGCCGGCATCCGGTCTGAATCGGTCATGATGCCGTAATGATCCTGCATCTCGATGGCCGAGTTGCAGATATCCTGCAAATGATTGGCAGTGATGATCTTGCCGATAGAGTTTTCCGGGCCGGGTGTCTGGCCGCGGGAAAGCGCCGTCTGGGTGCGGAACTTGGTTAGCTTGTAGCCTTGCGCGGCGACATACCAGTCTGCCAGTTTCTCGCGGAAGGCCTGGTCTGACATGGTGCCCGCCTGTTGGGCGTAAGCCATGATCTCTCCCCAGTCCGGGCCGGGGGAACCGCCAACGGCGAGGCGTTCATTCATCAGCGTGACGATGGCGACTTTCCAGCCCGCGCCGACTTCCCCGAGACGGTCTGAATCCGGAATGCGGACATCCGTGAAGTAAACCTCATTGAACTCCCGGCCGCCAGAGGCCTGGTGGATCGGGCGCACTTCAACACCGGCCTGCTTCATATCCACGATGAACATGGTGAGGCCCTTGTGCTTTGGCACGCCAGGGTCTGTCCGGGTCAGGAGAATACCGTAATCGGAATAGTGTGCGCCGGACGTCCACACTTTCTGGCCATTGATGACCCATTCGTCGCCATCCTTGACGGCGCGAGTCTTGAGGCCGGCCACATCGGACCCGGCAGACGGCTCGGAGAAGAGTTGACACCAGATTTCCTCGCCCTTCAGGGCCTTGCCGACATAGCGTTTCTTGTGCTCGTCAGAGCCGAAAGCGATAACGGTGGGAATGCACATGCCGAGGCCGATGGTGAACGGGCCGGTCGGCGCATCGAACTTGCCTTCTTCCTGGTTCCAGATGACCTGCTGCATCGGCGTGCCGCCGCGGCCGCCGATTTCCTTCGGCCAGGTGATTTGAGCATAGCCGTTTTCGGCCTTGGTCTTTTGCCACTCTTTCGCGCGGCGCATGAATTCGGTGCCGTCCACGCGCTGGCGCAAGGGTTTGTCACCTTTCGCGTCGAGATGCTTTTTCAGGAAAGTGCGCGCTTCTTCGCGGAACTTTGCTTCTTCAGGGGTATCGTTGAAATCCATAACGTTATTTCCTCCCTATGCTGCATTCTTTTGTTCTAGAGCGCGGACGAGTTTTTCCTTCCACACTTTGGGGGCACCGGCCTGAACGGCCAGTAGCTTCGCGCGGCGGTAGAAGAGGTGACAATCCACCTCCCAGGTAAAGCCCATGCCGCCATGGGTCTGGATGTTTTCCTTGGAGGCAAACCAGAAGGCTTCGCAGGCAGCAATGCGAGCCGCGGCGGCCGCTTCCGGCAGTTCCGCAGCATTCGTGGAAACCGCCCAGGCGCCATAGAAGCAGTTGGACCGCGCCACTTCATTCTTCACATACATTTCGGCCAGCTTGTGCTTGATGGCCTGATTGCCGCCAATCGGACGGCCGAAGGCGTAACGCTCTAGCGCATAATCCTTCGCCATTTCCAGCGCGCGGGATGCCCCGCCAAGCTGTTCAAAGGCGAGCAGCACAGCCGCGCGGTCCATCAATTGGGTGTTGAGAGCGTCTCCCTCACCAGCCTTGCCGAGGCGGGTGGCCGGGGCCTTGTCAAAGGTGATCTCGGCATGGCTGCGCGTCGGGTCCAGCGTCTGGACGGTCTTGCGGGTCACGCCATCGCCGGTGAGGTCGACCAGAACAAGGCTCGCGCCGGAGCCTTCCTTGGCGAGGACGACAGCATGCGTTGCGACATCACCATCCGTAACCGGAATTTTCGTGCCGGACAGTGTGGAACCGTCAAAGCTGGTTTTCACATTCGAAGCGTCCGCGTTGCCGGGGCCTTCGCTCGCCGCGTAGCAACCGATTACGTCGCCGCTGACAATCTTCGGCAGGATGTCTGCCTGTTGCTGATCAGAGCCGGCAAGCTTCAGGGCTTCGGTGAAAAAGTATACTGTCGAGGCCCACGGCACTGGCGCCAGGACGCGCCCCATTTCTTCTGCCAGAACGCAAACTTCCAGCATGCCGAGCCCCAGGCCGCCATGTTCTTCCGGAATGGCCGTGCCCAGCCAGCCCATTTCTACAATCTGTTTCCATACATCCTGATTGTGGCTGATATCGTCATCATTCAGCACCAGCCTGACCGCCGTCATGGGACATTGGGCTTCGAGAAACTTCCGTGCCTCATTGGCAAGGAATTTCTGGTCTTCGGAAAAGTCGAAGTTCATCTTGTCTTGCGCTCCCCTTGGTGGCCGGGAAGGGCCACTCGTCTTGTTGCTATAAATCGAAAATAGCGCGGTTTACGTGCGCGGAAAGCCGTCACCCAACGGAAAGGACAGGGCGTTGCGCGAACAACGTTGCGGAAGGTCTTTCAAATTTGACCGTTTGGCTTCACGTGAGTGAAAGCTGGGGCAGGCATTTTGAGGAGTTGAGATCCGGGAGCTGCTGATGGCCAAGGCGCAATTTCATAAATCCCAGCGCGTTTTCGTGAAGCCTGTCGGAACATGGGCGCTGGTTGAGCAAGTCATTCCGCATTGGGTGAAGGATGTGGACGAGCCGCTGCGCATTTCCTATGAGTGCGGCCTCGGTAGGCAATTTCAGGCGCATGAACTGGTCGCCGAGCAAAATCTCACGGATAAACCTTCCCGCTTGTCCCAGGATGAGGACGATTTGCTGGTGGAGCAATGGCAGATTGTCCGCCGCAAGGCGAAATGGCGCGCACGACTTGGCGAGGTATCCCTGTCTGAGGTGGGCTCCTATCCCGTTATTGTGACGGATGAGGATGATATTGGCGGCTGGCGCGTCTCCGGCAGCGAATATGACCGAGATCCTACGCGTATTGAACACCAGGCGCGGATGATCGCTTGTACGCCCGACCTGTTGCGCGTCGTGCGCAAGTTTTCGGAATATGCAGCAGAACACCCGGATGAATGCCCGGCAGAGTTGAAGCTGGTAATGCAACGGTGTGCTTCGATTCTGCGCTTTGTCTATCAGGTGACCGATGAGGACACCGCGACGCCTTCATTCGTAGCGGCAGAGTAGGGCTTAAGCTTTCAATTCCTGCGTAGCAGTTTCGCGGCGAGCACGCCGCAGGCTGCCCCTGCCGTATTCGCAAGCGCGTCTGCGATGGAGCCTTCACGGCCGGCATCTCCCATGTCCTGGGCGACTTCCATGGCGAGGCCGTACAGGATGGCCACGATCAGGGCATAGATCCCTCGCTTCGGTCCAAATGCCGTGGCGAGTGTACCCACCAGCACGAAATACGCCGCAAAATGCTTCACCTTGTCCGAGACTTGCGGGGCAGGCACGTCCGCTGCTGGGGAGAGGGACAAGTGGGCAATCACGATGATGAGAATGATCGTGGCAATCACGGCCAGCGCTCTGGTCAATTTGTGGGATAGCAGGGCGCGCATCAGATTTCTTTCATCTTCACTGCATGGACATAGCCTGTAGACCTCGACGCAGCCAGTTGGAGCCCCTAACTCAGAAGGGAAATCATTCCATCTGGAGATATCATGCGCACCGAAGCCCCCGTCGCGGTCAAGCTATCAGACTATACACCCTATCCGTTCGAAATTGAGCAGGTGGACCTGCGTTTCGATCTCGATCCGGAAGACACACGTGTTCGAGCGGATCTTAAGATCAGGCGGACCGGGGACAAGGGCGCTGCGCTGGAACTGGATGGTGAGGCGCTGGAGCTGAAATCTGTTGCGATTGACGGGAATGCGCTGGACACGTCTGCCTATGAGTTGACAGAAACCGGGTTGACGATTGCCTCTGTGCCGGATGAGTTCACGCTGACGACGGAAGTGAAGATTGCTCCGGCGAGCAATACGGCGCTATCCGGGCTCTACATGTCCGGCGGCCGTTTCTGTACGCAGTGCGAGTCTGTCGGCTTCCGTCGCATCACCTTCTACCCGGACCGCCCGGATGTGATGAGCAGCTTCAAGGTCCGCATGACGGCTGACAAGGAAACCTGCCCGGTACTGCTCTCCAATGGGACACCGGGGGATGCAGGCGATACGGGCGAGGGCCGCCATTTTGCTGTCTGGGATGATCCGCACAAGAAACCATCCTACCTGTTTGCGCTCTGCGCGGGCGATTATGATATCTACCGCGACCAGTTCACGACAATGAGCGGAAAGGTCATCGACCTCGCGATCCATGTCGACAAGGGCGATGCTGAACGCGCCGCCTGGGCCATGGACAGCCTGAAGCGCTCCATGAAGTGGGACGAGGAAACCTATGGCCGGGAATATGATCTCGGCGTCTTCAATATTGTCGCTGTACGGGACTTCAATTTCGGTGCCATGGAGAATAAGGGGCTGAACATCTTCAACTCCGCCTATGTCCTGGCGGATGAGACCTCTGCCACGGATGCCGACTTTGAAGCCATTGAGAGCATTGTGGCGCACGAATATTTCCATAACTGGACCGGTAACCGGATTACCTGCCGGGACTGGTTCCAGCTGTGCCTGAAGGAGGGCCTGACAGTCTTCCGTGATCAGAACTTCTCTGCAGACATGCGGTCTCGCCCGGTGCAGCGCATCAAGGATGTGATCCGTCTGCGTGCCCGCCAGTTTGCTGAAGATGCCGGCCCGCTGGCGCATTCGGTTCGCCCGGATACGTATGGCGCGATCGACAATCTCTATACGGCCACCGTCTATGAGAAGGGCGCCGAACTGATCGGTATGCTGCGCCGGATGATTGGCGAGGAGACCTATCGCAAAGGCATGGACCTCTATTTTGAGCGGCATGATGGTCAGGCTGTGACGATTGAAGACTTCTATGCCTGCTTTGAAGAGGTGAGTGGACAGGATTTCACCCAGTTCCGCCGCTGGTACGCCCAGGCGGGAACTCCTGAGGTGAAGGTTGAGGAAACCTGGAAGCCGGACAGCAACGAGATCGAAATCACGCTGAGCCAGAAAACGCCTGCCACGCCGGGCCAGCCGATCAAACAGCCTGTTCCCATTCCGTTGAACATGGCGCTGTTGGATGAAGAGGGCAATCTTGCGGAATGGATGACCGTTCTGGAAGATGAAGAGGTGACGCTGACCTTTGACCTGCCGGAGGGCACAAAGCGGCCGCTGGTCTCCGTGAACCGGGACTTTACCGCGCCTGTGCGTGTGGCGCGTTCGCTTAACCGCGAAGAGCGCCTGCAGCTCGTCCGTCTGGAAACAGACCCGTTCAATCAGTGGGATGGAGTGCAGACTCTGGCCAAGGAAGAAATCCTGGCGCTAGCCGAAGGTAGCCAGGCCGAGCCGGACGCTGATCTGGTGGACGCTATTGCCACTGCCATCGAGGGCGCGCTGGGCGATCCTGCCTATGCCGCGTTACTGACGCGCCTGCCGGATGTCGGCGAGATGTTTCTGGAACGCCAGCCAGCCGATCCGGTGGCACTGAACACTGCGCGCAAGAAGCTGCAAAAGGCTGTGGCTGACAAGCTTGAAGATCTGATTATCCGTGTGCTGGGGCAGCCATCTCCGCAGCCCTTTGATCCGGGGGCCGAGCAGGCCGGAACACGCGCGCTGCGCACCGCCTTCATCACCCTGCTGGCAGGTTCTGGCCGCGAAGATGCCGATACGCATCTTCTGAAGCTGTACGAAGCCGCGCCGAACATGACAGAGAAGCTGGCAGCCTTGCGCGGTTTGGCTGGCCTGGAAGGGCAGGCACGCGACAAGGCGCTGACCGATTTTGAAGAAGCCTGGAAAACCAATCCCCTTGTGATGGACAAATGGTTCAGCGTGCAAGCGGTTACGGGCGATGCGGGAACCGTTGCCAAATTGGCGTCTCACCCGGATTTCGACCTGCGCAACCCGAACCGGGTTCGCTCTGTCGTTGCCGCGTTCGCGATGCAGAATTTGTCGGCTTTCCATGCCCCGGACGGGGCCGGCTATAAAGTGGTTGAAGAGATTGTGCTGAAGGCGGACAAGGCCAACCCGTCGCTGGGCGCGCGCCTGCTGACGGCTTTCGAACAATGGCGGGTTCTGGAACCACAGGCGCGGAGCGAGGCCGAGGCCTGCCTGCGCCGCCTGCAAGGTTCTGATTTATCTAAAAATTCTGCCGACATCGTGGCCCGTGCCCTGGGGTGATTTTCATAAGGTTAACGAAATCGTCAGATTCCTTAACTTTTGCGCAAGGATTACGTCAGACAACGGAAGCTGAGCCCTTGTTTTTGTACGAAATGGGCAAGTGAGAAGTGCCTTGTCGCAGACAGACGCCACAGCCCAGAGTGAACCGGGTTCGGAGCCGTCTTCCGAGCGTGATTCTGCGCGTCTGAAATGGACCATTGCCGCCATCATCCTGCTGATGGCGGGGGCACTTGGCCTGAAAGCCTGGGATGAGCGCCAGACAGCTGATCAGGCGTCTCTCAGCCACCTGCAGGCCGAAGCCCGCGCAATTGCCGCCAGCCTGACCGGACATGCCGATACGGCGGAAATGGCGATCCGCCTGATTGCGGATACGGGCGCGTCACGCTCTGCCGTAGCTCGCGCGACGCCGGGGGTGGATGCGGTTGTCACTCTGACGGATGCGGACGCTGCGCCGGATGGCAGCCGCCTCAAAGAGGCCGCCCGGACGGGCGAGGCCCTGCTGAAAGAAGGTCGCCGCATTGGCCTGAGCGAGCAGGGGGATATTGTTGTCATCAGCGAGACCGGCAAGGGCCTTTCTGTTCTTGCGCTGGCGCCTGCAGGAACATGGCTGCCGCCCGTTTCTTCCGCCAGGCGCCTGACCCTGATCGACGGGGCGCAGCGGGCTGGCAATGGCGAGGAAGCGATGGCACCTGGTGTTGAGACCGGGTTTACGTCAGTTGGCCGCCTTGATCGTCTTGCGACAGGGTGCGCGCCCGTGGACGGCGCGGGGCTGGTGTTGTGTGCCAGTCAGCAGGCCCCTCTCTTTACCCTAGATGATTTGATCCGTATTCTAATCTTTGGGCTTCTGCTGGCTGCGCCGGTTCTCGCCATTACCGGCCTGATGGCGCGCCTCACCCATCGGGAAGAGGAAGTGATCATGGATGAGGTTCGCGATGATGAAGTGAACCGCATCATGAATATTGTCATGCATGGCGCGCGAGCAGGCTATTGGGAATGGTCGCATGAAAGCAATGCGGTCTACCTCAGCGATGGCGCGTCGGAACTGATGGGGATGCGTGGCCATGGCGAGCTTAGCATTGAAGACCTGCTGCATCAGGTGCATCCCGAGCATCGTGACCGTATCCGTGAAGCCTTCCGGAAGGGACAGGAGATCGGCTGGGTGCAGGCGCATTTCATGACCAGCTTCCAACCTGCGCGCTGGATGGAGCTGCGCGGCAGCGTCACAGAGATCAGCGATGATCATACGCGTGTCTTTGGCGGGATTATTCTGGACATTACGGAAAGACGGCAGTCGGAAGATCGCGTGAAAGCGGCCGAGCGTCGTCTGCGCGGCGCCATTGAAGGCTTCAACGGGCCATTCGCCTTGTGGGACCATCGTCGCAGGCTGCTCTACTGGAACCGGGCCTTCGCGCTGGATTTCGGCCTGGAAGGTACGCTGCGGGCAGGAATGGGACACGAGACGGTGATGATTGCGAGGGCAGGCGCTCTGAGATCCGAGCAGCCGTCTGACACAGATCCGCAGACGACACTTGTTGCGTTGAATGATGGGCGCTGGCTGAAGATGGTTGAACGCCCGACAGCCGATGCAGGCTTGATCTCGGTCGGTGTCGATGTGACGGAAAATGTCCGTAATGAAGAAGAGTTGAAGCGCCAGACGGCGCAGATGCGCAAGACCGCTCTGGAGCTTGAGCGCTCTGAAGGGCGCGCGAGTGAATTGTCGCGCAAATATTCCGAAGAGAAGGCCAAGGCTGAGCATGCTGCGCATACCAAGTCTGCCTTCCTTGCGAATATGAGCCATGAGCTGCGCACGCCCCTGAACGCCATCAATGGCTTCTCGGAGATCATCTCGAATGAGCTGTATGGTCCGCTTGGGGACGAGCGTTACAAGGGCTATGCCCAGGACATTCTGACATCGGGGCAGCATTTGCTCGACATGATCAATGACATCCTCGACATGGCGAAGATCGAGGCGGGCAAGATGACGATTGATCCGCAGACGATCGATCCGGTCGATCCCGTGGATGCAGCTGTGCGGATGATCCGCCGTAAGGCAGAAGACAAGGAAATAGAACTGGTTCTGGATACCCAGCCGCACCTGCCGGAGATCGACGCAGACCACCGCGCGATCCGCCAGATGGTGCTGAATCTTGTCTCAAATGCCATCAAGTTTACCGATGCGGGCGGCAAGATCACCGTCTGTGTCGAACAGCGCGGTCCGGACATCTATGTCGGCGTCACCGATACGGGGATCGGGATTCCGGCGGAAGACCTGCCGCGCCTTGCCACGCCGTTTGAACAGGTGACCGGCAGCAAGGACCGCAATTATGAGGGCACCGGGCTGGGCCTGGCGCTGACCAAATCTTTTGCGGAAATGCATGGTGGACGGATGATCCTGTCCTCCATTGAAGGCGAGGGCACGACTGTCGCCTTCACGCTGCCGATAAGCGGCCTGCCAGATGATGTGGAAGAAGACGCCCGCGACGTTGCCTAAGGGCGAACATTCCAGGCCGTGATGCGGGCTTCGCCTGCGGTGATCTCCACCTCTCCCCACGCACCGGTTTTCAGTTTGCGATCAAGACTCTCTGGCTTGTTGGTGATGACATCCGGCAGGAAACGGGCGATGCCGTTTGATGTCACAACAAGAATGTTGGCGTCTTCATCCAGCGTCGCGGCGCGGTGCAGGAAAGCCGTCCAGGCAGCCTTCAGCGCTTCCGGGTCCACAAGCCAGCCTTGCGGGGGAATTGCATCTTCGTCCCACGCGGTCAGGGCTGCTTCGCCAAGGCGCGCGAGGACCTTGTCTTCCGGCTGGTTTTCGTCTGGCCCGTAATCGATCTCTGTCAGGAAAGGCAGGATCAGCAGGGTAGGTGATCCGGTCCGCATACCGATCATCGCGCGGGTTGTCGCGCGCGTACGTTGCAGGGGAGAGCAGAAGGCCGCCTGAAAAGAAATGTCCGAGAAGTGCTTTGCCAGCGCGTCTGCCTGGGCTTGCCCGGAAGAGGACAGGGGCAGGTCTGTCCGCCCACCGACGCGCGTGACGGTATCCCCCTTGTCAAATGTGTTGCCGTGGCGGACGACATAGATGCGGGTCATGCCTATGCCTCCAGCGGGTCGCCATGCTCGGCGATCAGGCGTTCGGCCAGGGCGACATCTTCCGGGGCGTCAATGCCCGGTATGGCGATGCGGTCCGGCTCCACCTCGACACACTGGATGCTCATCCCGTTCTCCAGGAAGCGCAGCTGCTCCAGGCCTTCGAGCTGTTCATAATGCCCTTCCGGCAGGCTGACATATTTGCGCAAGGCAGGCAGGCGGTAAGCATACAAACCAATATGCCGGCAGACTGGGGAGAGAGGGCCTTTCTCCCGCAGTGCCGCTTCCTTGCGGATGGCCGGGATCAAATTCTTTGAGAACCATAGCGCGCGACCCTTGCTGTCATGGGCCAGGGTGGTGCCGGAGAAGGGTGTCGTTTTCTTGTGTTCCCGGAACTCGTCGAGTGCTTTCCAGGTAAGGCGTACATAGGGCGTCGCGGCATCGGCGCCGGAGTCTGCCGCCGCTTTCGCGACAGCCACGACATGGTCTGGGGGTGTGAACGGGGAATCGCCCTGCAAATTCACGATGACTTCCGGTGTCATGCCGAGCGCATCGACTGCGGCCAGCGCGCGGTCTGTGCCCGAGGGAACATCAGGATGGGTCATGACAGCCTGAATGCCCAGCTCCCGGCAATGGCTGGCGATACGCTCATCATCGGTTGCGACAACACTTGTTGCGTTTTCCAGCGCTTTGGCAGCCCGGGCGGCCATGGCGGCCACGCGGCTGACCATGGTGCGGCCGGCGATTTCAACAAGCGGCTTGCCCGGAAAGCGGGTCGAGCCATAGCGGGCGGGAACGACAATCAGGGTCTTCATGGGCGCCGTGTTACATGTTTTGCGAGCGGTTGCCTACGTCATCCCGCATGTCCTGCATCAGGCCAATGATAGGCGCGACCCATTCGAGCGCTTCCTCGCTGACGCCTTCCTCGCGCAGGAAGCCTGTCAGGGCCGGCACGAATTCCTCCCTGCTGCCACATTCCTGGACTGCCTGTTCCAGTTCCGGCAGGACGATGGTCTGAAAGCTGTCGGCAAAGCGCTGAAGATCATCGGCGCGCGACATCAGCTGCAGCGTTGCAAATGTGTTGAGGTCTCCCTCGGCATTGGTCAGGCGGCGCAGATCGTTGATGATGGTGCGGTTTTCAGAGGCAAACTTCCGCAGGATGCGGTCTGTCTTGTAGTCCACCCATTCCTGCGTGCACGGCTTGGGCGTGGTGGCGCAGCCTGCAAGCGGCACGACGGATATGGCCAGAATAACAAACAGGCGTTTCATGCGGTATCTCCAGGCTGAACCAGACCGCTCCACCCTAGCGGGGCGCGGTGCAGGCGCAAAGCATTCCTGTGCAATCGCATGAAAAAGGCCCCGGCGCATTTTCTGCGCCGGGGCCGACATCCAACGGGCGTTCCGTGCAACACCCGATGGGGGATCAGTCTTCCGTTTTGCTGGTAGAAGAGTGGCTGGTTGTTATTTCCCATTTGGACTTGCTTTTGCCTTCGGCCTTTTTGCGGAAGGTTTCTTTCTCTTTTTCATCCAGCTTCGGGTTGGACATCACTGCGTTCAGCGTGCTGCTGGCTTTGAGTGCCTCGGGGCCACCTTTGACGCAGGCGATCTTCACCTTGACCGGTTTGCCGTCATGCGCCTTGCCGCCCACTTTTTCCATGATGCGGGTTTCACCGTCTGAAAGTTTGGCATCCTTGCATTCCTCGATAAGGTCCGTCAGGGCAAGGTGTGTACCTTCGACACTGGCGCTCAGCTTATCGCTATATTCGGTGTCGATGCGCGTCTCCAGTTCAGCGGCATGGGCCTGGATGCGGGCTTCGATTTCTTTAATCCGGGGTTCCATGCGCGCCACCCAGACCTGAGTTTTTTCTTCGGCGCGGGCAGCGACCGCTTCGGCCTGGGCGGACATGGCTTCAGCGCGCACTTCCCATTCCCGGGCCTGTTCCTCGATGCGCTTGGCCCATGCTTCCCACTCTTCATCCGTCTTCGGCATGTTTTCTTCAGTGAAGTTGAAGGCAAACTCCATCTTCTGGTTCAGCTCTTCATCAAAGCCTTCAAAGTCAAACTCCATTTCGGGCATGTCGGCGAGCAGTTCGTCCAATTGAGCAGTCTCTGCGTCAATCTTCAGCGTCAGGGTCTTGATCTCTTCATCAAGGCCCGGGGGCAGGCCGTGGCCGTCCATTGGATCCCGTAGGAGAACGACCTGGCGGTCTTCGATCTTCTTGCCGTTGATATAGACCGTTCCGGATTCCAGCATCAGGCTTTCGGATGTGCTCTCTCCTGCCAGTTCTGCAGTTTTTTCTTCGGCGGTTGCTGTCGTGCAGGCCGTAACTACAAGCGCGGCGCTTCCAAGGATGCCAGCCAGGCCAGCGCCCATCAGGCGGCGGGAGCGGGAAGGAGTTGGATTGGTCATTCTGATCATTCTTTCTTTCAAAGCGTGGGTCAGGGGCAGGCTGGCTGCTGCAGTCAGGCGTTCAGGCAATGTGATCTGCACCGCCTTGAGCAAGGTTTGTCCGTAGGCGTGGGGTGTCGCTGCGCCCGAATTCAGCACGTCGCTGTCGCAAGCGGCTTCCTGGTCTGTGCGGAAGGCACGCCGGGCATAGTAGGCAAGTGGATTGAACCACAGGCAGGCCACAACAATCTCCGACACCTGAAGGGCCCACAGGTCGCCACGTTTGACGTGGGTCAGCTCATGCGCCAGGGCAGCGCGTTGCTGGACGGGGTTATAGTCATGCTCGAACCAGGCGGGCAGTAGAACGGTGGGGCGCAGCAGGCCGGAGACCAGCGGTCCGGAGGAAACGAAGCTGGTCGCAATTTGCGGCATCCGCTTCAGGCCCACCTGACGGGCGACATCCTCTGCCAGGGCCTGCAGGGCAGGAGAAGCTGGTTGTTCTTCGCGGCGCAGCGTCTGCATGAAGCTGTGATGAGCAAGCCAGCTGCGGGTCATCATATAGATAGCCCCACCAGCCCATAGAGCTAGGACAAAGGTCCAGAAGGCACCATCCGACAGGAAGCCCATCAAATCGGCAAGGCCGGTTGATCCGCTGTCTGTTGAATGGACCACCACGCTTGTTGACATGGTCTCTGGGACTGGTGGGGCCGGGACCACCTGGAAGGTAATGCCATTGGGCTCAGGTGAATGAACAATGGCGGGGGCGTCACCAGGTGTTCCCGTCATTGCCGGGCTGGACGCAGGAGAGATCCCCTGAAGACCCGGCAAAGACACTGGGGATGAGATGGGGGGCAGGATCAGCCGGATGACGGGAATGGCCCACAAGGCGTAGGCAACACTCGCTCCGAACTGACGCGCGATGAACTGCCGGCTGGCAAGAACCAGCGCGAAGAGCACAGATACGGCGATGACTGTCTGGATGGCATAGGCCGTGTCGAAGGTGTTCAGTGTGGTGATCATTTCTTCAACTCCCCCAGAAGCTTTTCAAGTTCGGCAATGTCATCGGCGGTCAGGCCATTTGTATCTGCAAGATGCGCGACAAGCGGCGCAGCCCGGCCGGAGAAGACCCGGTCAACAAACTGGCGTGCGGCGCTGGCCTTGTAAGATCCCTCTTCAATGAGTGGGTAATAAAGGTAGCGTCGGCCATCCTCTTTGGTGCGCAAGGCGCCTTTCTCAACAAGACGGGCCAGCAGGGTTTTCACCGTCCGACTGGTCCAGTCCTTCTCGTCTCCGAGAGCGTCGTGGACATCCGTGGCCGCCAGACCAGGCTTCTCCCACAGCACACTCATCACATCGAGTTCAGCAGCAGATATTTTCATCGTGTAGATCCCCTCTCTGGACTACAGGTGTAGTCGATACACATGACTACAGGTGTGGTCAATGGGATTCTTGTGACAAGACCGTAAGGTTCTACACAATGCATATTGCTTGCCGAGATGGCTTCAAAAGGGGGGCGCCGTCGAGTACGGTCATATGAATCGTCGTTTCCAGGGCGATCATGGGAGGTTCGTCATGAAACGCGTTATTCTCGCTGCGGCTTGTTTGGCTCTGATGCCAGCAGGGTGCGCGACCACAGGCAGTACGGGAGATTTTGGACGCGTTCTGGGTGATGTGCTGGGCCAGCCTTCAAGTCAGGTGCCGCTCAGCCAGGCGGAAATCGATGCCGGACTGCGTGAGGCGCTGACGGTCGGGACCAATCAGGTGGCCAGGCAATTGGGACGGCCGAATGGCTATTTTGGTGACCCTAAAATTCGTATCCCGCTGCCCAAGACCTATCGTGAAATTCAGTCTTCCCTGTCGAAGGTTGGTGCGAGCGGACCGCTGGATGATCTGGAGTTGCGCATGAACAGGGCTGCCGAGGCGGCTGTGCCGGAAGGTAAGGCACTGATCCTGGGAGCTATTCGCCAGATGACCATTCAGGACGCCGTGCAGATATTGAGGGGTGGAGACACTGCTGCAACAGACTATCTGCGCGCCAGAACAGAGACGCAATTACGTGCGGCGTTTACACCTTATGTGAGAACGTCACTTGCAGAAGCCGGCGCTTTCACGTCTCTTGAGCAAGTGGCCTCGAATTATGGTGTGGGAGGTGTCACGTCATCCCTTCAAGGGGAGCTGACCAATTATGCTGTGACTTTGGGGCTGGACGGCATGTTTTACTATGTGGCGCAGGAGGAGAAGAAGATTCGCGAGAATCCGCTTGCCAGAACGACTGACCTGCTGCGCCGTGTTTTCGGAGCTTATAGCTGATGCGGCGTTTCCGGCACGAAGCCACCACCGGCGGCGAAATGGCCGGTATTGAATTTGGCGATCCTATCAAGCCTTTCAGCGCGGTCTGGCTGCATGCAACCGGCTTTAACGGCATGACCTATCAGTCCTTACTGGCGCCGCTGGGACTGCGTCAGCGCGTTGCAGCGCTGGACATGCGTGGTCATGGCCGCTCGACCCTGCCGGCCAAACCGAGCCGGATGAAATCCTGGAAACGCCACCGCGATGATGTGATCGAATGGCTGGAGAAGGAAGCGCCGCACGGCGTGATCCTTGGCGGGCATTCCATGGGTGGCTGTGTTGCCCTGATGGTGGCGGGCAAACGCCCGGATCTCGTGAAGGGGCTTGTTCTGGCAGACCCGGTCATCATGGCGAAGGATGTCTATTTCTGGCAGCATGTGCTGGCGCCGGTTTCCTTCCTGCTCTCAATACGCGGCAATCACATGTCGCGGCGGGCGAAGAAGCGACGGGCAGAGTTTGGCTCCTTCCGTGAGGCGCTGGATTCTTATACCGGCCGCGGCGCATTCGAGACCTGGCGGGAGCCCTTCCTGGCGGATTACCTGTTGGACGGGTTGGAGCGGACAGACGACAGACCGGCCGATAGTGACGAGCAGACCTGGCGTTTGCTGTGTGATCCGAAATGGGAAGCGGCCACCTTTGCCGCTCAACGCAATCGCCCGTGGAGCGCGCTGCGCCGCGTGAAGAAGCATAAAATTCCGATGACCATACTGCGGCCTACACGCAATTCGGTCATCAGCGACAAGGTCCGGGCGCGTCTGATCATGGCCTATCCGGCGATGATGATGAAGGCCGTGAGGGGTACGACACACTTCCTGCCCATGGAAGCGCCCTATGAAGTACGCGACCAGCTGTCGGCCTTCCTGGCACGGCTGGTTGAACGGTTTACGCTGGAAGAAGACGCCTTTGTGGAGCGCTCTCTCAAGGTCCGCCGACGCAGGACGGGCTGACACGCTTTCTGCCTTTAGAAAAGCTGATTGGTGCCATTCGGTCAGACTGGATATGATCCCCGGTCTGATGAAGTGGAGCCCGGCTATATGCCTGCCGATTTTCTGGCCCTGCCAGGTGTAGAGATCACGATTGTTCTTTCGCTGGTGGCGATTGTGTTCTTCGGATTCATTCGGGAAACCTTGCCGGCGGACGTAGTCGCCCTGCTGGCCATGGGCGTCTTGCTGTTGACCGGCATTCTCTCGGTTCCGGAAACCCTGTCTGTCTTTTCCAATTCGGCGCCGATCACGATTGCGGCCATGTTTGTCCTGTCGGCGGCTTTGGAGCGGACCGGTGTCATTGATGTGGCCGGTCGGATGGTGTCGCGCGGCGTGGCCGGGAAATCTCCCTTGCTGGCGCTGGTGGCGATGATGCTGGGCGTGATGGTCATGTCCGCCTTCATGAACAACACGCCGATTGTTGTGGTTCTCATCCCCGTCGTGATCCAGCTGTCGCGGACCCTCGGTATGGCAGCATCACGACTTTTGATCCCCTTGTCCTTTGCCTCCATCTTTGGCGGCACGACAACGCTGATTGGTACGTCCACAAATATTCTGGTTGATGGTGTCGCGCAGGAGCTGGGACTTAAAGCCTTCGGCGTTTTCGAAATCACGGGTGCAGGCATTCTGCTGGCCATGGTCGGCACCATCTATTTGGCAATCACCAGCCCGTTCCTGCTGCCCAGCCGGGAGACGCTCGTGGATCTGCTTCCGAATACAAAACAGCGGCGCTTCATTGCGCAGATCCTGATCCCCATCGAGTCTGTGCTGATCGGGCGCACGATTGCCGAGACAGGGTTCAAGCCTGAAAAGGGGTTCAAGGTGATCGACGTGTTTCGGGACGGCCTGTCGCTTAGGGCGGAGCTGGAGCAGGTCGTGCTGAGGGCAGGGGACCGGATCGTGCTGAGGTCTCCGGTCGCGGAAATGCTGACGCTGAAGGAGACGGGCCATGTCGCCATTGGCTCTGCCGCGAATGATGTGCGCCCGGCGTTCGAGCCGATCCAGACCAGTGAGACGGTTATCATGGAAGGTGTGATTGGCCCGCATTCCCGGATGATCGGACGCCCGCTCGGCGGACTGGGGCTTGCCCGGCTGTATGGCGTGTATGTGCTGGCCATCCATCGCCGCGGAGAGAATATTACCGATACGGACAAGATCCATTTCGATGTCGGCGACACGGTTTTGCTGGAAGGGCCCGCGCGCGGGATGCGCCAGCTGTTCGATGATGGCGTTTTGAACAATCTGACCGAAACGACCGAACGGGCCATTCGCCGGGGCAAGGCACCGATTGCCATCATTGCGGTGCTGGCCGCGATGAGCCTTGCCGCGCTGGGCGTCCTGCCGATTGCTGCCCTGGCGATTATTGCTGGGACCGCTGTTGTGGCGCTGGGGTGCCTGGACCATCAGGAGGCCTATCGCTCCATCCGCTGGGACATTCTGATGCTGATCTTCGGCATGCTGGCCCTGGGGCAGGCGATGAACACATCCGGCGCGGCGGAGCTGGTTGTGGGCCATCTGGCCGGGCTGACCGAAGGCTTTGGCCCGCTGGCCGTTCTGGCGGTGCTCTATCTCGTCACATCCTTCCTGACAGAGATCATGAGCAACAATGCGGCGGCCATACTGCTGACGCCAATCGCTGTGGGCCTTGCGACACAGCTGGGGATCGACCCGCGCCCTTTCGTGGTGGCCGTGATGTTTGCGGCGAGCGCCAGTTTCGCCACACCTATCGGCTATCAGACCAATACGCTGGTCTACAGCGCGGGCGGCTATAAATTCTCTGACTTCCTGAAGATCGGTGTGCCGCTCAACCTTGTCATGTTCGTGGCGTCCATGATCATCATTCCGATGTTTTGGCCGCTTGGTTGAGGTCTACCAGAGCGGCCGCTCCGGAGAGGCGCTGCCTGCCAGCTTTTGCATCAGGCGGGAAAGCTCGGCCTGTTCCTCGCTCGTCAGGGGGGCCATCAGCTTGCGTTCGGCTTCCAGCGCGATGGGCACGATCATCTCGTAAATATCCTGGCCTGCAGGCGTGAGGAAAAGCTGCGACCGGCGACCGTCAGACTCCGATGTCTTGCGCTCCATATAGCCAAGCTCGATCAGGCCGGCGACGGCACGGCTGACGGCAACCTTGTCCATGGCGGTGCGCTGGCCGATGTCCGTGGCGCTGATGCCCGGTGTGTCACCGGTGACGGCCATGACGCGCCATTGCCAGATCGTCAGGCCGAACTCCCGGTCATACAGATTGGCGATGCCGCGCGAGACCGTGTTGGAGAGAACGGACAGCCTGTAAGGCAGAAATTCACGAAGACGCAGACGGGCTTTTTTCTCTTCATCAGACATGCACCGCTTGTTTCAGGGTTGAAGTCTGCTTGTCAATTAGTTACATATGAAACTAATAAAATAGCCTAATCCAAATCTTGTCAGGAGTGCGCCATGGCAGACCTATTCGAGAACCCAGCCGGCCTCGACGGCTTCGAATTCATTGAATTTTCCGCCCCTGAAAAAGGGCATCTGGAAAAAGTGTTTGATACCATCGGCTTTACCCGGATCGCGCGCCACCGCACCAAGGATGTCGAGCTGTGGCGCCAGGGCGGGATCAATTTCATCACCAATTATGAGCCGAAATCCGCCGCATGGTATTTCGCGCGCGAGCATGGCCCGGCAGCCTGCGGTATGGGCTTCCGCGTGCGTGATGCCCGTCAGGCCTATGACCATTTGCTGGAGCAAGGCGGCGAGCCTGTGCATGTGAATACAGGCCCCAGCGAGCTTCACATTCCGGGCATTCGCGGCATCGGCAATTCCATCATCTATCTGATCGACCGCTATGGCGACGATCTGGATATTTACGACATTGACTTTGAATACCTGCCGGGAGTCGACCGCAATCCGGAAGGGGCCGGGTTCCAACTGGTCGACCATCTGACGCACAATGTCTATGGCGGGCGCATGAAGTATTGGGCGGACTTCTACGAGAAGCTCTTCAATTTCCGCGAAATCCGCTATTTCGACATTAAGGGCGAATATACCGGCCTCACCTCCAAGGCGCTGACGGCGCCGGACGGCAAGATTCGCATTCCGCTGAATGAGGAAGGCGAGGGCGGCAAGGGCCAGATCGAGGAATTCCTCCGCGAATTCAACGGCGAAGGCATCCAGCACATCGCGCTGATCTGTGATGACCTGGTCGCGGCCTGGGACAAGCTGAAAGAGATGGGCGTGCCGTTCATGACGCCGCCGCCGGACACCTATTACGAGATGCTGGAAGAGCGCTTGCCGGGCCACGGCCGCGATGTGGCCGCCCTGAAAGAGCGCGGTATCCTGCTGGACGGCACCACGGAAGAGGGCGATGCCCGCCTTCTGTTGCAGATCTTCGCCGAAACGCAGATTGGCCCGGTCTTCTTCGAATTCATCCAGCGCGTGGGTGACTATCGCCAAGGCTTCGGCGAGGGCAATTTCAAGGCCTTGTTCGAAAGCATGGAACGTGACCAAATCAAGCGCGGAGCACTCAAGGTATCGGAGGACGCGTAATGACTGCCCCAGCCCCGCTGAAAGGCATTCACCACGTCGCATATCGCTGCAAGGATGCGAAAGAGACGGTTCAGTTCTATCGCGATGCGCTGGGCATGGATTTCCAGCTCGCCATTGCTGAGGACAATGTGCCCTCTACCGGAGAGCATGATCCGTACATGCATGTTTTCCTGGATGCCGGGAATGGCAATGTGCTGGCCTTCTTCGAACTGCCTACCCAGCCGGATATGGACCGTGACAGGAACACACCGCAATGGGTGCAGCATATTGCGTTTCGTGTCGGCTCGCTGGATGAGCTGCTGGCCACCAAGGCCCATCTGGAAGGTATGGGGCTGGACGTTCTGGGCCCCACGCATCACGGCATCTTCAAGTCGATCTATTTCTTTGATCCCAATGGCCACCGCATCGAACTGGCCGCCGACATCGGCACGCCGGAACAGATGGCTCAGCTGAAAGATGTTGCTGACCCGATGATCAAAGAGTGGAGCCAGACCAAGAAAGCCCCGCGCCATGCTGCGTGGCTGCACGAAAAAATCGCTGAAGAAAGCTGACGCATGGATGAGTCAAAGACGAATACGCCTATCTCCACCTACATCGAATCGTTGAGCAAGGCTGGCGCTGGTGTCGTCGCCCATCTGCGAGAAGGCAGCTCGGCGCCGGGTAAGGCCTTTGAAACGAAGGTCAAAGGTTTGATGTTGCCCGACGAAGTGAAATGGTTATGGCGTACGTTTGATGGTATGAATTCAGAAGACACCACACTGGATCAGTTGTGGCTGGAGGGCTGCTTTTACTTCTTCTCCGAGGCTGAAGCTCTTGATGATTTCATGATCACGCAACGCCTCTGGGAAAAAGACGAAGCTTTCAAAGACTACTGGCCACAAGGCTTCTTTCCAATAGCGACGCCGGGTGATGGATCGCGGATGCTGGTCGACTGTAGTCCGCAATCAGAGACATTCGGCGCCGTGTTCGAGTTGTTTCATGGGGGCGGCGTATCAGCGCTTGCACCGAGCCTGTTCGACTATTTCACACTCGCGCGAAAATGGCTTGAAGAGAATGCTATCTGGATTGACGAAGACGGAAATGTCGATCGGGATTTCGACCGTTCGGATGATATTCAGCAACAAATGTTTCCGGATGCGATGTATTAAGGTCGTGGACCAGTCACTCCGCATGAATTTTTGAGGAATAAGATGAAACTCTCTACCCTGAAGAATGGCGCCCGTGATGGCCGCCTTGTCGTCGTCTCCAAAGACCTGACCCGATACACAGATGCGGCGGGAATTGCGCCGACCCTGCAGGCGGCGTTGGACAAATGGGACGTCTACGCTCCGAAGCTGCAACAGCTGGCAGAGCAGGTCGAGCTGGGCTCCGTGCCGACCGCACGCTTTCACGAGCATGATTGCGAAAGCCCGCTGCCGCGTGCCTATCAGTGGGCGGATGGATCGGCTTATATCAATCATGTCGAATTAGTGCGCAAGGCGCGCGGCGCCGAAGTGCCTGAAAGCTTCTATGATGATCCGCTGATGTATCAGGGCGGCTCCGATGCTTTCCTTGGTCCCCGCGATGCGATTCCGCTGGGCGACACGGCCTGGGGCTGTGACATGGAAGGGGAGATCGCGGTCATCACCGATGATGTGCCGATGGGCGTCAGCGAGGCAGATGCCGCAGGGCACATCAAGCTGGTCATGCTGTGCAATGACGTGTCGCTGCGTGGCCTGATCCCGGCGGAACTCGCCAAGGGATTCGGTTTCTTCCAGTCCAAGCCGCCAAGCGCCTTCACGCCAGTCGCCGTCACGCCGGATGAGCTGGGCGATGCCTGGAAGGACAGTCTGGTGCACCTGCCGCTGCATGTGGACTATAATGGCGAGGCCTTTGGGCGCGCAGAAGCCGCGCAGGACGCAACCTTCAGTCTGGCACGTCTGGTGGCGCACGCCGCAAAGACACGCCCGCTCAGCGCGGGCACGGTGATTGGCTCCGGCACGGTTTCCAACAAGGATGCCGATGGCGGGGCAGGCAAGCCCGTGTCGGAAGGTGGCCGGGGCTATTCCTGCATCGCCGAAATCCGCATGATCGAAAAGATTGCCACGGGCGAGTTCAAGACGCCTTTCATGTCTCCCGGCGATACGGTGCGCATTGAAATGTTCGACAAGGCTGGACATTCGATCTTCGGTGCCATTGAACAAACCGTCGAGCAGGTCTAGAAACCTCGCTGCACCGCAGCATTACCCAAGGGGAGGCCTGCACTTAATGGCGAGCAAAATCTATAAAACAGCCGCAGAGGCTCTGGATGGCCTGTTGTTTGACGGCATGACAATTGCCGCAGGCGGCTTTGGCCTGTGCGGCATACCGGAACTGGCCATTGCGGCCATCCGCGATGCAGGCACGAAAGACCTGACGGTCTATTCCAACAATGCCGGCGTCGACGATTTCGGTCTGGGCGTCCTGTTGCAGACACGGCAAGTGAAGAAAATGTGCTCGTCCTATGTGGGCGAGAATGCCGAGTTCATGCGGCAATATCTCTCCGGTGAGCTTGAACTGGAATTCAACCCGCAGGGCACGCTGGCAGAGCGTATGCGCGCGGGCGGTGCAGGCATTCCGGGCTTCTACACCAAGACCGGTGTCGGTACGCTGGTCGCCGAGGGCAAGGAGCACAAGGATTTCAACGGCGAGACCTACATTCTGGAAGAGGGGATCTTCGCAGACCTCGCTATCGTGAAGGCCTGGAAGGCGGACACGACCGGCAATGCGATCTTCCGCAAGACGGCGCGCAACTTCAACCTGCCCGCCGCGACTTGCGGCAAGGTCTGCGTCATGGAAGTGGAAGAAATTGTTGAGCCGGGCGAATTGGAGCCCGACGCCATCCACCTGCCGGGCATCTATGTGCACCGCTTGGTACAGGGCGAATTCGAAAAACGCATCGAACAGCGGACCGTCCGCAAGAAGGAGAGCGCCTGATGCCCTGGGATCGTGACCAAATGGCCGCCCGCGCGGCGCAGGAACTTGAAGATGGCATGTATGTGAACCTCGGCATCGGGATTCCGACGCTGGTGGCAAACCATATTCCGGAAGGCGTGAACGTTACGCTGCAATCGGAAAATGGCATGCTGGGCATGGGGCCATTCCCCTATGAAGGCGAAGAAGACCCGGACCTGATCAATGCGGGCAAGCAGACGATCACCGAACTTCCGCAGTCTGTCTACTTTGACAGTGCGACCAGTTTCGGCATGATCCGTGGCGGCAAGATCGCCATGGCCATTCTCGGCGCGATGGAAGTGGCCGAGAATGGAGACCTCGCCAACTGGATGATTCCGGGAAAGTTGGTGAAGGGTATGGGCGGCGCGATGGATCTGGTGGCCGGTGTTGGCCGCGTTGTCGTCGTGACCGATCACGCCAACAAGAAGGGCGAGTCCAAGGTTCTGAAGGAATGCACCCTGCCGCTGACCGGCACAGGCGTGATTGACCGCATCATCACCGACCTCTGCGTGATGGACGTCGTCGAAGGCGGTCTTAAAGTGATTGAGCTGGCACCCGGCGTGACGATGGAAGAAGTGAAATCCAGGACTGAAGCTACGCTGGTCGAGTAGGGATCAGTCTATAGGCGATGCGAGCGTTTTGAGCGTGTCGCCTGCCAGCTTCGGCACAATGCGGTAGCGGGCCATTACAAAACAGTACACGGCAAATCCGCACAGGCCTGCGCCCGTCAGGGCCAGCAATGTGCGTCCAAAGGGCTGGGTTTCCAGTATCTGCAAGGCTTCCCCCAGTCCGGCGGCTTTGTCAGCATCGGCAGATATGCCTGCCCACAGGATCAGGCCGCCAACGATCAGTAGCACAAAGCCATGCGCGGCGAGGCCAAAGCGGACCGCTGGTTCCAGCATTTCGGCCATATCGGTACGGATAATGTCCTTTCGGTGTGCGGCGGCCCAGGATTTATAGAAAAGATAGATCGCGACAGACAGGGTCGTGATGCCTGCGGCGATGACCACAAGGCGGCCTATGGGGTGTTGCATCAGCGTCGCGCTCCAATTCTCTGCGCCGCTTCCTCCGCCGCCTGTGTCTTCTGAGCCCTTGATCAGGATAAGGATGGCTGAAATGCCGAGCGCAGCGTGCGTCAGGCCAGACATGATCTGCCCTAGACGGTTCGCGTACCCCTCCGCATCATCGCCTTCATCTTCAAGGTCCATCACGCCATCTACCAGGCGCCAGAGCGTGTAGGAGAACAGCCCTGCTGCCGTAATGGCTAGCAGTATGACCCCGAAAGGCTGGCGGATCATAAATTCAAGTGCTCCGGAGGTCCCCTCCGCCTCACCGCCATTGATGGCCGCAAACAAGGCAATGCCGCCGACAATCAAATAGACAACCCCGCGCGCGCCATACCCTGCACGCATGAGCCATTCGAGGGCGGTATTGGCCGTGTGCTTCATGTGCTGCCTTTCAAGGGTGTGGCAAATCAATTCGCAGCTTGGGTATAGGTTCCGAAACATGCCGCTGGCGGTTGCGATGAGCGGGGCAAGTGCTTAATGTCCGCCGCGTTCCTCCACTCCAGAAACGGATCGCACACATGTCTCAATTCTCCACTCTTTCGGCTTTGCCGCCAGACGCTTTGCTGGGCCTGATGGCCGCCTATCGTGTAGATCCGCGCGATGAGAAGTTTGATCTGGGTGTGGGGGTCTACAGGAACGAGGCTGGTCAAACGCCTGTCATGTCCGCCGTGGCCAAGGCAGAGGAGAAAATTCTTAAGTCTCAGACCACGAAAGTGTATGAAGGCCCGCGCGGGAATACGGACTATTGCGCCGCCATCGAGAATTTTGTGTTCGGCAAAGGCTCCGCCGCCATCAAGGAAGGCCGTACCCTGTCATTTACCGCGCCGGGCGGCTGTGGCGCATTATTCCTTGGGACGGGGCTGATGAAGCGGATGGGTGTGAAGAACGTCTGGGTCTCGAACCCGACCTGGCCAAACCATCCGAACGTCGTGAAGTTCACGGGCCTGGATGTGCGCGAGTATGCTTATGCCGATCCGGAAACCGGAGAGCTGGACCTTGATGCCATGCTCGCAGACATCGCCAAGGCAGAGCGCGGTGATGGCCTGATCATTCAGGGACCCTGCCACAATCCCACCGGTATTGACCTGACCGTTGAAGACTGGTGCAACGTGGGCGCGCTGGTGAAGGAACGTGGCCTGATTGCCATGCTGGATGTTGCCTATCACGGCTTTGCCAATGGTCTGGATGAGGATGTTGCCGGTGTGCGCGCCTTCATCGAGACGGCAGGTGAGGCGCTGATCGCTTATTCCTGCTCTAAGAATTTTGGCCTGTACCGAGAACGCGCGGGTTGCTTTATGGCCATTGGGAACTCTGCCGAAGGCATCGCCGCCGCCGCAACACATGTCGCCTCTCTGGCGCGGGCCAGCTACTCCATGCCGCCAGCCCATGGTGCCGCCATCGTTGCGACCATTCTGGGTGATGCAGAACTTCGCGCCGAATGGGAAGCAGAACTCACTCAGATGCGTGAACGGATGATTTCGCTACGAAAATCCCTGGCAGAGCAACTGGTCAGCAAGACGGGCTCCAATCGTCTGGGCGCTGTGGCGCATCAGAACGGCATGTTCAGCCAGCTGCCGCTGTCAAAGGATGCGATCACGGCCATGCGTGAAAAGAGCGGTCTCTACATGCCTAATTCCGGGCGCATCAATATTGCGGGCCTAAGCATGAAAGACATTCCCGCTATCGCAGAGATTATTGCGAAGGACGCCTAAACCGCCAATCCTGGAGGAGCGATCTCTGTCAGCTCCTCCACCATTTCCAGCGGGGCAGGGATCGCCTTGCGGGCGTCGAGGTCCAGCGTAATGGCCGTTACCTGCATCGTCGCCCATGGTTTTCCTGTGGTCGGGTCCATCATCCAGTGGATCAGAGCGTGTGTCTTTCCAGATGCTCCGCCAAAGGAGGAATAGATCTCATAGAGGTCTCCCGCCATCGGCATCGCGTGATAGCGGATGCGGTATTCCAGAACAGCTGCGCCCATGCGGCGGTCTCCCGCCGATTCCGCCACGCGCTTGCGCCAGTCGAACAACAAGTTCGGCACGGAGTCTGATGTGCGCCCGATCATCCAGTAGGGATACATCCACCCATGGACGTCCAGATGCTGGTGCGGCACCGCGCCTCTGCCGATCATGGGCGCTCCGCACGATTTTACCTTGTCCAATGTAATCTTTTCAACGGGCAGGCCCGGTTGCGAAAGATCGACAGAGCGCGGGGCAGATTCTTCCGGTGCTGTGCCCATATGCTCTGCGAACGCTTCACGGGTGCGGCTGCTCCACGCAAAAGGTTCGCGCGCCGTCGTATCTATATGCGCAACGCGCGTACGCATGGCGGCTGCCAGTCCGCCGTCGGAATGGCGCAACTCCTGATACACTAAGGCGTCCGTTTCCCCGGTTTCCAAAAGGCAACCCTTCATGCTGAGCGGACGACCTGGTAGCACTTCACGAATAAAGCGAATATGCTGGTCAACTGGTACAATTGTGGAAGGGGAGTCCTTCCGAAAGGCGTGGGCCATATTCAGGTTGACTGAAAATGCGGCGAGGCCTTCCATCTGTTTTTCCAGATAGACCCGCACATTCATGTGCCCCATCTCGTCGCAATCCCATTGATTGCAGCTACCCATCCATAAAGTGATCACGCGGCGCAGTCCCGGCAAATGCCGCGTACTTCGACGACGGCGCGGTTCATGTGAAAGCCTGCCGCATCCGTTTCAGCTCGCAGGGCTTCGCTTGTTGCGGTGGCATGCAGCTCTTCAGCGGCATTGCACTTGTCGCAGATCAGGAATACTGCCGAGTGGCTGTGGCTGGCATGGCCGCAGGCAACATAGGCGTTGAGGCTCTCGATCTTGTGGGCAAGGCCGGTATCCTGCAGGAAATCTAGGGCGCGATATATGGTCGGTGGCTTCGCCGAGCCTTCCCCGTCCAGATTGGCCAGCAGGTCATACGCCTTGGCTGGCTCTTCACTTTCCAGCAGCAGACGCAACACCTTGCGTCGAATGCGGGTCATGCGCTGGCCCTGACGAGCCACAAGGGCTTCGGCCTCCAGCAGGAATGCGTCGACATCCTGCGGGCTGCAGGGCGTATTGGCATGAATATCTTCGTGCGCGTGCGTCATCTCCCCAATGTCGTGCGTTTCGTGCCGGATGTGAAGACCTGTCCCCAGCTTTACAGCTGGGACCCCTAGACGGCCCCCGCAAATCAGCTGAGATTCTCCAACAAAGCGAAGAAAACAAGGGTAGAGCCATGGGAATGTCTGAGCGTGAGGGTTTGGAATTGTGGCGCCGCGCTGTAACGGCGTCTGTTCGCTCTGATGCGCCAGACCTGACGGCCCGGCAGCAGGCCATTCTCATGACGATTGCCCTCACGCCTGGCCCGCACACGGTGCGGGGGCTTGCAGAGCATCTCAATATTGCAAAACCGGCCGTGACGCGCGCCCTGGATGCCTTGTCGCGACTGGACTTCATTCGCCGCATCAAGGATGACAGTGATCTGCGCAATATCTTCATTGAGCGCACACCTGCCGGAATGAGCTATCTGCGGGCCTTTTCCGGCCTTGTTCTTGCCGCAGCTTCCGGCAAGGATGACTCTGAACTGGCGCCGAAGAAGGCGAGCGGAAAGTCCACTGCCGCTGCCTAGAGGTGCCGCAAGGCGAGGCTCGGTATGCCGGAATTTGATGATAAGAGACTGAAGCTTCCTGAGGGCGAGCTTGAGACGTGTCAGGTGACGGCCGCCGTTGCGAACATATATGAAGGCCCCGATCCGGCGGCCCGTCTGTACACGCAGGCTCTGCATGGTGAGTTTGTGTATGTTGATCAACGTCGGGATGGCTTTGCGCGTGTTCAGTGCCAGCGGGATCGTTATGTCGGCTGGGCGCTTCTGGACGGACTTTCCGAAACCGTGTTTGAGCCATCCCACAAGATTTGCTCGCGCTTGGCCCATGCGTATTCAAACCCGGATTTGAAGTCCCCGCCGAAAGCCCTGCTTAGCCTCGGTGCGCGCTTGACCATCAGCGGACGGGAAGGGGATTGGCTTCATGCAGATCGTGCCGGATGGGTGCACAAGCGCCATGTAGCAGCGCTGACAGATATGGAGAGCGATCCGGCCGCGATTGCAGAGCGGTTCCTTGGTACGCCATATCTCTGGGGCGGGCGTCAGAGTGTGGGCATGGATTGCACGGGGCTGACGCAGCAGGCCTATGAGGCAGTGGGCGTGCTGTTGCCGCGTGACAGCGACATGCAATACGCATGGACTGGAAGGGATATTCCTGAGTGGCGAGAGCCTGGTGCCCTGCGGCGGGGCGATCTCGTCTTCTGGAAGGGCCATGTCGGCATCATGACCGATGCCGAGCACATCCTGCATGCCAATGCCTGGCATATGGCGGTCGCAGTGGAGCCACTAAAGGGCGCGATCACCCGGATCGCAAACTATTACGCCGAGCCCATAGGGGCCCGGCGCATAGATGTTTCGTCTGAAAGAAGGACGGAGCCGGCCTGGAAGGCCTGATCCCGCGCCGCCAGGCTTACTCGCCCTCTTCTTCCGTCGGTGTCGGGGCTTCTTCTTCAAAAGCCTCTTCAGCTGTGGCGTCTGCCGCGTCGGCATCTTCCTCGACCGCTTCGCTTACCGTTTCGTCAGCGGGGGCTGTAGCTTCTTCGGTCGTTGCGGCATCACCCTCTGTTGCTTCTGCAGGTGCAGCGCCTTCTTCCGTGGTGGCTTCTTCGCCCTCTACGGCTTCGTCACTGCCTTCTTCAGCAGCCGGCAGCGGCTCAGGGAAGGGCGGCGGGTTTTCCGTGTTGGAGGCAAGGTATGCGATCACATTGATGCGGTCAGCATCACGGCGCAGACCAGCAAACGACATTGAGGTGCCGCGGGCATAAGAGCCCGGATTGGTCAGCCACTCATTGAGGTTTTCATAGCTCCATGTGCCTTCCATGCCGGAAAGCGCAGCGGAATAGTTGAAGCCTGCATGGTGGGCTTTGTCGGCACCGACAACATTGTGAAGGTTCGGGCCTGTCCCGTTGGAACCGCCAGCTTCAATCGTGTGGCAGGTGGTACATTGGCCTTTGAAGGTACGCTCGCCGCGGGAAACGTCTGCATTGGCAAGCAGGAGACCGAGGTCGAAGACCTCTTCTGCCTCACCACCGGCGCTGCCCGAATCGGCAATATCGACGCAGTAGGCGAACTTGGCGCACATCTGCTCCGACATGGAGGTAGCTTCAGCGTGTTCTTCACCATGGCCGCCTTCGCTTCCATGGCTGAATACGACATTCGACAGTTCGTGCAGTGCGAACAGGCCGAGGGCGGTGGCCAGCAGCGCACCGAAAATCTTATTGAGACCGAGTTCTCCCATGGGGGTTCTTCCTTCGAATCTGTCTGGTCATAACGTCTTGGCGCGCGCCTTTTGGCACGCTAACGGGTTACGCACAATATAAACGCTGCGAGATTGAGGCGCTTCCCCCTATCGTCGCGGCGATCCGACGCACACAAAACCACCGAAAGGAGCGCGTCAAATGACGGGCAAGATCGCATATCAGGGCGAACCTGGTGCAAATTCGCACATTGCGTGCAATGAGGCCTATCCGCATCTGGAGCCTCTTCCTTGCCGGACGTTTGAGGATTGTTTTGCGGCGGTTGAGCGTGGTGACGCTGATCTGGCGATGATTCCGGTGGAAAACACGATTGCTGGTCGGGTAGGGGACATCCACTATCTGTTACCAAGCACACAATTGCAGATCGTTGCGGAATACTACCTGCCGATTCGATTCCAGTTGATGGCACTTCCGGGCACGAAGCTGGCGGCTGTCAAAAAGGCCCGCTCGCACATTATGGGGCTTGGCCAGTGCCGCAATTTCCTGCGCGAGCATGGCATTGAAGGCGTAACGTCGGCTGATACAGCAGGCGCCGCGCGTGAAGTGGCAGAGCTGGGGGATTCCACACTTGCGGCGATTGCGCCGCGACTGGCAGCGGATGTCTATGGCCTGGAAATCCTGGCCGAGGACATTGAGGACGCAACCCACAATACAACGCGCTTCATTATCATGTCGCGCGAGCAGGCCGAGATCGAGGCAGGGGACGGCCCGGCCAAGACGGCATTCCTGTTTGAAGTGCGCAACATTCCGGCAGCACTTTATAAAGTGCTCGGCGGCTTTGCGACGAATGGCATCAACATGACCAAGCTGGAGAGCTATCTGATCGGCGGGTCTTTCGTCTCGACACAATTCTATGCCGAAATTTCCGGGCATCCGGACGAACGCCACGTTCAGCTCGCCTTGGAGGAACTGGGCTTCTTCTCGCAGTCCCTGAAAATCCTCGGCGTGTTCCCGACTTCGGAATACGTGCTGGTCTAGCAGCGATTCATGGAGGCCTTCAGGGCGTCCGCGATGTGATCGGCGAAAAGTTTCGTCTTTCCGCGCAGGCGTCCGGAGGTCCATACGCAATTCACGGGAAGGTTTTCAGTCGTCCAGTCTGGCAAAACTGCCTGCAGGCGGCCTTCCGTGACGCAATTGGCAACCAGCCATTTGGGCCCCAGCAAGATGCCAAGGCCTGCTTCGGCCGCCTGCACGAGATTGTCTCCGCCTGACGCGATGAAGCGGCCTTCCAACCTGGCTGTGACTGTTTCGCCTTCTTTTGTGAGATACCAGTCTGGATGGCGCGCCTTGCGGAAATGTACAGCGCTATGGTGTTCCAGGTCTGCGGGCGTCTTGGGCGTTCCCATGCGGGCCAGATAATCTGGCGAGGCCCAAAGCGCCTGGGGCGAGTCGGCCAGTTTGCGCATCATCAGTCGGGAATCGTCCAGATGCCCGAACCTGAATGCCAGATCGACGCCTTCCTCGACCAGGTCTGTAAAGGAATCATCCGAGATTACATCGAAGCGAATGCGGGGATACTTGTCTGCGAATTCAGGAATAGCAGGAATGATGATACGGCGCGCAAAGGAATTCGAGCATGAGATGCGGAGCAGGCCAACAGGTTCATGCTCCAGACCGCGCACCTCTGCCTCAGCCTGCTCATAGTCGGCAATCAAATCCACGGCGCGCTTGTAAAAGCGCTCACCTGCCTCGGTCAGGCTGAGGGCGCGCGTAGTTCGCTGGAACAGGACGGCGTCCAATTGAGCTTCCAGATCCTGTATTCTGCGCGAGACGGTGGGTTGGCCCACGTCCAGAGCAACCGCTGCTTTTGAAAAGCTGCCGGATTCCGCCACACGAACGAAGAGGCGCATTGCATCTATCCGGTCCATCATCACTCCCGCTTCCAGTGGGGTGCAGCCTAGACGGATAAGCGCGATTCCGCGAGGGGCTTGATGCTCTCTATGGGCGGGCGTGTCTTCACGCAAATGTGGGCCACGCTTACACGGGCTTGCTTTGTCATAAGAGCGGGCGTGTGGGAGGCTGTACCCCGTCTGGCCATAAGGGCTGCCCTCCTGAAAGGAACACTCCATGAAGCTTCATAGCATGTTGGTTACAGCCCTGTTGGCATCAGCGCCAGTTCTAATGGTGGCACCTGCTGCAAGGGCAGAGCCCCCGGTCTATACGGGACTCTTCTCCGATACGGCGCTGCAGGGGTATGATCCTGTCGCCTATTTTACCGATGGAAAGCCCGTAAAGGGATCAGATGAGTACACGACTGAATATATGGGGGCCGAGTTCAAATTCAGCAGCGCGTCGCATCGTGAGACCTTCCTGGCTGATCCGGAACGCTATGTGCCGCAATATGGCGGGTACTGCGCATGGGCGATGGCTGATGGCAAACATGCCAAGGGAGACGCGCGGTTCTGGAAGATTGTCGATGGCAAACTCTATCTGAACTATAATTCTGCCATCCAGAAGAAGTGGGGAGCGGGTGAGGTGGCCTTCATTGAGCGCGCAGACCAGGCGTGGCGCGATATTAACCAATAAGTCGCTGCGCCATATTTATTAATTTCCAGGCGGAGGATGATGTCCGCGTGGCTTCAGTCTCTGGCATGCATTATGCCAGGAAATTCAATACTTTGAAAGCTGACGAAGTTACCACTAAGCGCGACGCTTTGTTTGGGGCGGGTAAACAGACCGCAGGGAACTTCGCCACATTCCTGATGTATTCTGTATGCTGGATACTTCAGGAAGTGAAACCTCCTGGATAAATGGGCGCCCATACTGCTTGCTCTCTCTGGGGGGGGGGCTTCTTTGTTGTAGTGATTATTATCAGCCTAAGGATGAGCAATCGCTATTGGAGGGTGCTGCCTTAAAAGGATGTCATGACGTGCATTTAACTACCGTCCGGCTGATGCGCTGTCCTAGGAGTGAAGGCTTCTTCAACTGCCGAAAAGGTGATTTTATGAAGTATGTTTATCTCGTTGCAGCCGGGGCGCTCGCTGCGCCAATGGCTCTGGCTCAGTCTACGGACGGTAGGGGCTGGTATGGCGGCGTGGGGTATGAATACCTTGTTGTGGATAATGATGCCATCAACGACCGCGAGCTTGATACCCTGTCCATTACGGGTGGTATGAATCTCAACAAGAGCTTTGGGGCGGAAGTCACAGCAGCCACGGGTATTGGCGATGACAGTGTCAACTACGGCAACTATGCCGCCAAGACGAGCCTTAATCACCGTATTGACCTCATGGGCGTCGCCCGTGTTCCTATTGCCGAGCGTCTGAACCTGACCGGCAAACTGGGCGTCTCGAATTATGAATTCCAGACCAAGGGGTGGGTGCAGCCTGCCAGCGACGTCTCTGCCCGAGGTTTCCGGAACATGGATAACGGGTATGCGATCGCCGGTGAGGTTGGTGCGGAATACGCCCTGACCAAAGATCTAACGGTTGATGCGGGTTACACTTATTATGATGGTATCGACACCGACACGGAGTTCGATACGCTGAAAGTCGGCATCAAGAAAAAGTTCTGACAATAAAAAACGGGCGGGATATCCCGCCCGTTCCCATACACTCTGTCCGCAAGCTTACTTTTTCTTGGCGGCAGGCTTTTTCGCTGCTGGCTTTTTTGCGGCTGGCTTGGCCGTCTTGGCTGCAGGTTTTTTTACTGCGGCAGCGGCGGCTTTCGGCGCTGCGGCTTTCTTGGCGGCCGGCTTCGCTGCAGGTTTTTTGGCTACAGGCTTTTTCGCGGCTGGTTTCTTGGCTGCGGGTTTCGCCGCAGCTTTAGGGGCGGCCTTGGCAGCCGGCTTTGTTGCCGGTTTCTTGGCTGCGGTCTTTTTTGCGGCCGGTTTTGCTGCCGGCTTTTTCTTTGTTGCAGTTGCCATGTCGGGTCTCCTGTAAATGGCAAGTGCCAGAATAGAATGATTCTGGAAAAATCAACTCTTATTTTTCGCGTATGAGGGGAGGCGGAAGACCCGGATCCGTGTACGGTTAATCCGTGCGCTCAGCCCATTCCTTCAATAGATGGTGCGCGATAGCGGTTTTGGGCGGGCAATAGAAACGCTCATGCGCCCCGGCCAGCATTTTTTTCAAATCCTCGCGTGATATCCATTCTGCAGACTCCAGTTCCTTTTCATCCACGGTCACCTCTTCGGTTTCCGCTTCCAGGATCAGTCCGACCATCAGCGAAGAAGGGAAGGGCCAGGGCTGGCAGGCAATGTATTCTGCACGGGCCGGATCACAGTGAATGCCGGCTTCTTCAAGAATCTCCCGTGCCGCCGCCTGTTCGATGGTTTCGCCAGGTTCACAGAAACCGGCCAGACAGGAAACAAAGCCAGCGGGCCAATTTGCCTGACGCCCGACCAGGCATTTATCGCCCTTCACGGCCAGCATGATCGCGACGGGATCAGTTCGCGGAAAATGTTCCGTTCCGCAAGCGGGGCATTCACGTTTCCAGCCGGCCTCAACAAGAGCGGTCTGCGCGCCACATTTGGCACAGAAGGCGTGAGACGTGTGCCACATGAAAAGACTGCGCGCGGTAGACGCACAATTGGCATCCAGATCACTCATGCGGGCAGCGGCCGCGCGAAATTCAACGAAACCCCCAACTCCCGCAACAGGCGAATTATCGACATCAAATTTGGAGGGCAGATTGATGGCGAAGACGGGGGCACCGCTTGTGTCTTCACCGAGAAAAAGACGTGGAGAACCAGGAGAAATCTTTTCGACTTCCGGCCCCATCCAGACAAGCCCGCCTTCGGCGCTGACAAATGGGTCTCCGTTGCGCATCATCACGATCAGAACGTCATCGCGCTGGAACGCAGCGTCCAGCCAGCCACCGTCGCAGCGCCTGTGGGCCGCGCGGTCGATCGGTCTTGCGGCCAGTGGCATGTCGTTCGAATTGGTCATGTGGCGATCCTCTTTGATGTCATGGTGACTTGCCGCGACTGAAGCAGTTTGTAAACGTGCCGTGCGTAAAGAAGGAATGCTTCATGATCCGCCTTGCCCTGTTCCTGATACTCGCTTTTGCGGCAGCCTGCTCAAAGCCCCAGCCCGTTGTACCAGAGGGCGTTGAGCAGCTGACAGTAACGCTGTCTCCGGAGGAGGAGCGCATCCTCGCAACCTGGCAGTTGCCGAAAGCTGCCACGGAGTTTTCCTTCAATGAAGACGACATGCCGGTCAGCCAGAGGGAGTCTGACTGGACGCCGGCAGGCGAGGGCTGGGTATTCGATGGCCAGACGCTGTCCCGTGAAGACGGATCGGCTTTCCAGGAATTCTCCTTCACGCTTCCGGCGGCTTCCATGTTCTATGATCGCTATTATGTGCCGGTCTCCAAAGTGGGGAAGGGTGGCTGGGTAATCTTCGCCAACACTCTGGCCCCGGCAGAGGGAGACTTTGAGGTCCGTTTCGATGGCCTGCCGGAAAGCAATGTGATTTATGGGGAAGGCGAGATTACGTCACCAAATGAGCCTCGCGACGGCAATACGCTTGGTATTTTTTATATTGGCCCGGCTGAAAACCTATCTATGGAAGGCGGCATTCTGATTGCGGGGCCTGAAATTCCGGATGCGATCAGAAATGACATTTCCGGCAATCTCGAGAATGCCGTTACCAAGCTGACGGATGCCTGGGGATACGCGCCTGAAATTCCGCCGGCCGTGATCATTACCTATGACCAGAACTGGCATGGCCAGTCCTGGAAAGGCGGCGTGCTCGAAGAAGTCATCACCTTCCATTTGCGCGGCATGGATCTGAGCGGCGATACATCTGAATTTACAGATCATCTGCGCAACACATCTCTGCATGAAGCCATCCATGTCTGGAATGGCACACTGTTCGAGTCTTCTGAAAATTCCGAACAATCCTGGGTGCATGAAGGCGCGGCGGAGTATATCGCCAACCGCCTCTGGATGGATGACGCCACCTTCAATGCCGCTGTTCAGAAGGCGCTGAATGGTTGCATCCTGCAGCTTGGTGATCATTCCATTCGCGGTACTGAAATCGCAAGCCGGGGGCAGACACCCTATCGCTGCGGTCATGTCGTGCATCTGGCGGCAGAGCTATCTGCATTGAAACATACCGGCAAGAATGTGCTTGGTGTCTGGAAAGATGTTTACGATGCCGCCGGAGACGAGCGTGTCTATGACAGCGCGACATTCGTGACGGCCGCTGAGGCAGATGGTGGCACGCCGTTTTCGGACATCATGAATTTGTTCAATAAAGGCCTGACGCCGGAAAATCGTGCGGCCCTTGTCGCGGATCTGGTTGCGCTGGGCGCCGATATCGTGCCGCTGACGCCGGAAAGTGAGACACCTTATGAAACGACGCTGTCCGTAAGAGTGTTGCGCGATTTGCTCATCGGCTATTGCGAAGGCGGATATGGCTTCACCCAGACGCAGGAAGGCTTTGCCCTCGAAACGGCGCAGCGCTGCGGCGATGCCCTGGCCGGAGACCCGCTTGTATCCAGACTGAACGGGCATGATCTGCTGAAAACCCCTGTGGCCGCTTACTTTGCCGCCCGGGAAGCGTGTCAGGCAGGTGAGCCGCTGGTGCTTACGCGCCCAGATGGCCCCGCGCTGGAGCCGTTGGACTGTCCTGAAGGCCTGGCAGCCCTGCCCGAACTGTACGATGTACGGTCTGCTGGGACATTGCCGCCACTCTAGGCGCGGGGGAGGGGCACAGGAAAAGTCTGTCAACAAGGCATAGCCAAGCCTTGCGGGCGCGTGTATGTGCGCGACAAAACAGCCCTCCCTCCCGAAAGCACTACCCATATGTCCACGCCTATCGAGAAAATGCGCAACATTGCGATCATTGCCCACGTTGACCACGGCAAGACCACGCTTGTTGACGAATTGCTGAAACAGTCCGGCACTTTCCGCGAAAACGAGAAGACTGCTGAGCGGATGATGGATTCCAACGATCTCGAAAAAGAGCGTGGCATCACCATTCTGGCCAAAACCACGTCAGTTGAGTGGAATGGCCACCGCATCAATATCGTTGATACGCCCGGACACGCCGATTTCGGCGGCGAGGTTGAGCGTATTCTGCACATGGTGGACGGCGCCATCGTTCTGGTGGACGCGGCTGAAGGCCCGATGCCACAGACCAAATTCGTGGTTTCAAAGGCCCTCAAGGTCGGCCTGAAGCCGATTGTGGCCGTCAACAAGATCGACAAGCCGGAGCGCCGTCCTGACGAAGTGATCAATGAGGTGTTTGACCTCTTTGCGAACCTCGACGCGACCGATGAGCAACTCGACTTCCCGATCCTCTATGGCTCTGCCAAGCAGGGCTGGATGGGCTCTAATTATGAAAGCCCGACCGAGAATATGGATTCCCTGTTCCAACTGGTCGTGGACCATGTGCCGGTTCCGAAAGTGGAAGAGGGCCCGTTCCGCTTCCTCGCAACAACCATTTCGTCTGACCCGTTCCTCGGCCGTATCCTGACGGGCCGCGTTGCATCCGGCACGATCAAGCCGAACCAAACCATCAAGGTGCTGAACCGTGAGGGCGAACTGGTCGAGCAGACCCGCGTTTCCAAGGTTCTGGCCTTCCGCGGTCTTGAGCGCGTTCCGGTCGAAGAGGCTCAGGCAGGCGACATTGTTTCGCTGGCGGGTACGACCAAGGCCAACGTGGCCGACACCTTCTGTGACCCGTCCGTTAGCGAACCGATCGAAGCCCAGCCGATCGACCCCCCGACCATCTCCATGACCTTCCGCGTGAACGACTCCCCGCTCGCCGGTACGGAAGGCACGAAAGTCACCAGCCGGATGATATGGGATCGCCTGCTGAAAGAGGCTGAAGGCAATGTTGCGCTGAAAGTGGAGCGTGCATCTGATGCCGAGGCCTTCACCGTCTCCGGCCGCGGCGAGCTTCAGCTGGCTGTTCTGATCGAGACCATGCGCCGGGAAGGCTTTGAGCTCGGCGTCTCGCGTCCGCAGGTTGTGATGCAAGAAGGCGAGAATGGCGAGAAGCTCGAACCGATCGAGGAAGTCGTCATCGACGTGGATGACGAACATTCCGGTATCGTTGTGCAGAAACTCTCAGAGCGTAAAGCCGATATGCTGGATATGCGCCCCTCCGGTTCTGGACGTACACGGATGATTTTCCATGCGCCGACACGCGGCCTGATCGGCTATCAGGGCGAGCTGCTCTCTGATACGCGTGGCACAGCCATCATGAACCGGGTTTTCCACGAATATGCTCCGCACAAGGGCCGTATCCAGGGCCGTCACACGGGCGTGCTGATCGCCATGGAGCAGGGCGAGGCGGTTGCCTTCGCGCTTTGGAATCTGGAAGATCGGGGTCCGATGATGATCCATCCGGGCGATAAGGTGTATGGGGGCATGATCATTGGCGAGCATACCCGCGACAATGACCTTGAAGTGAACGTGCTGAAGGGCAAGAAGCTGACCAACATGCGCGCGTCAGGCTCCGATGAGGCTGTGCGCCTCACGCCGCCGCTTCAGATGACGCTGGAAAAATCGCTGGCCTATATTGCCGATGATGAACTGGTTGAAGTGACGCCGGAAAACATCCGTCTGCGCAAGATCTACCTCGACCCGCATGAGCGTAAGCGCGCAGCAAAGAAATCTGACGCATAGGCTGCCCTTGCCTCGCTAAGAGGTAAGCACATGTTTCTGTCAGAAGACAAAATAGCGGGCTTCCTGCCGATGGCGGGGAGCCCTTCTTCGTATCTGGAGGAATGCCCTGGTGGGAACCGCTTAGGGCCCTGAACGTTTGAATGTCAGTTCCGTATCAGATTTGGAGATCCCTCATGTCCTCGTTTGGCTTGTATATTATTGGTTTCATTGTTCTCATTGCAGGTCTCGCCTATGCCGCATTCCTGGTCGGCGCGCCGCCTGTCTGGATTGGCGTTGGCGCAATTGTGCTGGTCGGTATTGGCATCATCACGGGTGTCGGCAAGACGCGCCAGAAGGATGAAACCCAGACCAGCGAATAATGTCTGAGGTATCAGGTTACCAGGGAGGGAGCCGACAGTTGGTCGGCTTTCTCCAATACCTGTGTCCAAGCCATATTCATGTCTTCTGTCCATGACGGACCAAGCGCGTCTCGCGTCACATCCCGGATGATGCTGAAGAAGACTTCAAACATGCCGGCTGGCACATCATAAGCATCATGATTCATCCGCTCTGCACGGATAACCGTTTCCGCCAATTGGCCTGTCCCGGCCAGATCCATCAGACACTCAAACGCCTGTGAGAGCATGGACCCCCGCACACCGCCATCTCTGTCCATATCAAATACCGCTTCCATTTCGGGATACTTCTGAAACAGAAGCGCATAGATCTGGTCTGTCGGGTCTCCCTGCGTCTCGGCAAGCTGTGCCAGCGCCAATTCAATTGGATTGACGCTGGCAGCCGCTTTACTCTGTGTCATCATTCTTCCCCTGTTTGGCAGGATCATATTTGGCAAACCAGCCCATGATGTTGTCTGTCTTCGCGATCAGCAGGCTGGGCCGTCCCGCGATGTGGTGAGGCGAGTCCGGTACGCGAATATAGGCCGTGTCCACGCCATTCATTTTGAGGCCGGTATAGAATTGCTCTGCCTCCCAAGCGGGGGTGCGCCAGTCTTCCTCGCCCACCATGACGAGCGTCGGTGTCACAACCTTGTCGACATAGCTGATCGGGGAGCGCTCAAGGAATGCTTCAGGGTTCGACCACGGGTCTTCGCGTACCCAGTATTTGCGCACAAACTGGCCGATATCGGCAGATAGGGCCATCGTCATCCAGTTGATGACCGGCTTCACTGCAGCGGCCGCCGCAAAGCGATCCGTCTTTGTCACGATCCAAGCCGTCAGGATACCGCCGCCAGAGCCGCCTGTTACGAACAGACGCTGTGGGTCCGCATAATTGCGCGCCACCAGATCATCCACGACACTCATCAGGTCGTCATAGTCATGGCCCGGATAGGCAAGGTCGATTTCCTGCGCGAAGGCTTCTCCGTAGCCGGTAGACCCGCGCGGATTCACATAGACCGTGACATAGCCTTCGGCCGCGTAGCGCTGGATTTCACTAGCAAAGAAAGGCCCGTACATTGCAAACGGTCCGCCATGGATTTCCAGGATCAGCGGGAAGCTTCCATCGGCCTTGAAGTCCGGCGGCAAGGCCACCCAGGCTTCGATTTCCTGGCCGTCATGGCTGGAGGTGATTTTCAATTCTTCAATGCGCGCCATGTCCAGATAGGGCAGAACGTCAGCATTCAGATCGGTCAGAACTTTTGCGTTCTTGCCGTTTGTGCCCACAACGGCCACCTCCGCAGGCCGGTCTGTGAAGCCGGCCGTGTAGGCGATTTTTGCGTGGCGTCCAGAGCCCCCAACAGAATAGCTGCCATCGGCATAGGGCCGCCCGATGGAGGCGCCGCCAAGGCCGGTCACCACTTCAGAAATGCGACCTCTCAAATCCACGGAACTCACGCTGAGAACGCCATGCTCCTCGAACAGGAAGTAGAGCGTCTTGCCATCGTCAGACCAGGACATATTGCTGGGCGAGCCTGCAAAGTCCGCGGCCAGCTCCCGCGAATTTCTGCCATCACCATCCATCACATAAAGATGATTCTGCTGATAGGCTTTCAATTCGTCATCATAGCCAAGATAGGCAATCGTCTTGCCGTCCGGGGAAGGGGTGGGCGAATAGTCCGGGCCGTTGCGATCCGTCAGGGGACGAATCGAGAGGTCAGATAGCTTCACTGCATAGATTTCGGATTCGTTCGGATCATCGTCCCGGTCTTCGGCCGTGTTCCCGCTGACCAGCAGCGTGTTATTGTCCAGCCAGGCAGGCTGGCCAATATCAGCGTCGCCATAAGTCACCTGCCTTGGCGTGCCGCCATCTGCCGGCACGACGAACACCTGCGTCGCGCCATCTTCCAGATAGCCCGCGCCATCAAAGCGGAACGTCAGATCGTCGATCACCTTGACTGGGTCTGCCCATTTTGCGCCTTCAGGCGGTGTTAGCGGCTTCGCAAAGCCGGGCTTTTCGCCGGGCACGAACATGGTGAAAGCGATGGACTTGCCATCCGGAGACCAGGTCGCAGCGCCTGGTGGCTTCGGGAATTGCGACAGGGAATAGGTCAGCCCGGTATCCATGTACATGACGCGTAGCTCGGGCTTGCCGTCAGTGGCCGTTGTGTAGAGCAGGCGTGATCCGTCCGGAGACCAGCGCGGAGCGCCTGCACCGGAACCTGCGCCCAGCAAGGGTCGGTGCGCGTCTGTTTCCAAATCTATGGTCCAGAGATGACCCGTGTCGCGGTCGGTCATCTTGTCCATGGAATGGCGAACATACACAATGGTACGCCCGTCCGGAGAGACTTGCGGTCCTGTGGCGTATTCCATGTCGAAAATGCGCTCAGCCGTGAAGCGTTTGGAGGGCGCGTCGTCCTCCTTGGCCAGGGCAGCGCCCATGGCAAACGCGGCCGTCAGGCCTGCAAGTACAAGAAAGTGTTTGGTCATGAGTGTCCCTCCATAGCCTTTTTCGAAGGCTAGCATGTGAGGGAAAGACGCAATAGCTGTTTACGGGCCGCTACAGGCCCTTGCACCCGAGGGCTATGACGCGCATATAGCGCGCAGGAGGCAGGTGGCGGACGGGCCGCTCGCCAACCGGGTCAGGCCGGGAACGGAGCAGCCCTAACGAGTTTTCCGCCCGGGTCGCTCGCCTGTCTCCGCCTTATTCCAAAATCGCTATTTGAACGACGCTGCGTTGGCGCCAAGCTCCACGTGCAGCTTCAGGCGTGCCAGATTGCGGAACACGCGGAAATTCAGCTGCGCGCGCGCGAGCACATATTCGTCGCGGTGCACATTCTCTTCCAGCATGCTGGTTTCCTTAAGGTGCAGGAAGTGGCCGCCGTCCGGGGCTGGCTCGATTGTGTATTCGCGCTCGGCTTCGCTGACGGGGGAGTCGTTGCCTTCCACATAACGCAGCACACGATAGGCATAGTGCTTTTGAGGGTCGGCTTCGGTTACTTCAAAGACAAGGCGGCTTTCCGGAATATCGGGATCGGTCAGCTCGTAGATGCGATAGGCTGGATTGCCCGGGCCGAACTTGAACCCCCGCTCGCGCAAGGCATTGGCAGGGGAGGCGAAGTCCAGTTTTTCGTAGATCTCCTGCGCCGAAGCGTGAATGAGGGTCTCGCCATCCTGCGAGGCGGGCACGTCGGCCCATTTCGTATGAGCCTGATTCTTTAGCCAGTTCAGCATGGGGCCCTCCCGTTCAGCCAAAGGGGTTGACCTGCAGGATGCACCGTCCTGGTTAGGGATCATCTGAGATGGCTTTTCGAATCTTCCAGGACGCAGTTATCTTGCGTTAACGGAATCCCTTCCTACTCCCCTCAGGCGGGTGTGCTGCCGACTGCGTTTTGATGCAGTTTTGCACAGCTTCTCAAAGGCCAATACTGGCGGGCAATCGGGGTGTGTGTTAGGTATTTGTTAACGGGAATTCCACGCCATTTTTGACGTTTTTGAGACTTGGCCCGTTGACCGGTTATTAACCTTCAGACACTATATCTAGTGTCAGGAACGGGGTTGAAGGCCATATCTGGCTTTCTGGGGCTCCCGGGCCTATATTTTCAAGGAATTTGGAGGGCTGCTCTCATGTCTGCAACCGAGGCTAAATCTGTGTCTAAAGCCGCGCCGCGCAAAGGCAAACCCAAGGCGGGTAGTGAGACTCTGCTTCGCGTTGTGGAAGGCGCCCCGATTCAGCTGGATCCCTCTCGCGATTCCCTTTTGACGGAGTTCGGCAAGAAAACGCTTCAGGACCGTTATCTGCTGCCCGGCGAGTCCTATCAGGACATGTTTGCGCGCGTTTCGCTGGCCTTTGCCGACGACAATGAACACGCTCAACGCCTGTACGACTATATGTCGAAGCTGTGGTTCATGCCGGCGACGCCTGTTCTGTCGAATGGCGGCGCGGCGCGCGGCCTGCCGATTTCCTGCTTCCTCAATCAGGTTGGGGACTCGCTGGACGATATCGTCGAGACCTGGACCGAGAATGTCTGGCTCGCTTCCAATGGCGGCGGCATCGGCACCTATTGGGGCAATGTCCGATCCATTGGTGAGAAGGTCGGCCAGAACGGCCAGACGTCCGGCATCATTCCGTTCATCCGCGTGATGGACTCCCTGACGCTGGCCATCTCGCAGGGGTCTCTGCGCCGCGGCTCGGCTGCGTGCTACATTGATGTGCACCACCCGGAAATCGAAGAGTTTCTCGAAATCCGTAAGGCGTCCGGTGACTTCAACCGGAAATCTCTGAACCTGCACCACGGCATCAACATCACCGACGACTTCATGGAAGCGGTGAAAAATGATGAGGATTACGGCCTCATCAGCCCGAAGAGCGGCGAAGTCATCCGCACGATCAATGCCCGCAAGCTGTGGCAAAAGATTCTGGAGCTGCGCATGCAGACAGGCGAGCCCTATCTGTTGTTCACCGATACGGTGAACAACGCCATGCCTGCGCACCAGCGCAAGCTGGGCCTGAAGGTCACGCAATCCAATCTCTGCTCTGAAATCACGCTGCCGACCGGCATCGATCATGTCGGCCAGGACCGTACGGCTGTGTGCTGCCTGTCTTCGGTCAATGCCGAGAAGTATCTGGAATGGTCCAAGGACGAGACCTTCCTGGAGGACATCTTCCGCTTCCTCGACAATGTTCTGGAAGACTTTATCGAGCGCGCGCCGCCGGAAATGGCTCGCGCCGTCTATTCCGCTAAGCGCGAACGCTCGGTTGGTCTCGGCCTGATGGGCTTCCACTCCTTCCTGCAGACCATGAACGTGCCGATGGAAAGCGCGATGTCGAAGGTGTGGAACGAGAAGATGTTCAAGCACATTCGTCAGGGCGCCGATGCAGCGTCGGTCAAGCTCGCCAAGGAGCGTGGGCCCTGTGAAGACGCACGTGATGTCGGCATGATGGCCCGCTTCAGCCACAAAATGGCTGTGGCCCCGACAGCCTCCATCTCCATCATCTGCGGCGGCACCTCTGCCGGCATCGAGCCGATCCCGGCCAACGTCTATACTCACAAAACCCTGTCCGGCTCCTTCACCGTGAAGAACCAGCAGCTGGAAAAGCTTCTGGAGAGCAAGGGCAAGAATACGGACGAGGTCTGGGTCTCGATCCTGGAGCATGAAGGGTCTGTCCAGCATCTGGATTGCCTGGACGAGCATGAAAAGTCTGTCTTCAAAACGGCCTTCGAGATTGACCAGCGCTGGATCATCGAACTGGCAGCAGACCGCACCCCCTATATCTGCCAGTCGCAGTCCCTGAACCTGTTCCTGCCGGGCGACATCGCCAAGTGGGACCTGCACATGCTACACTGGACGGCATGGGAAAAGGGCCTGAAGTCGCTCTATTACTGCCGCTCCAAATCGGTTCAGCGCGCGGCTTTTGCGGGCTCCGAGAAGGCTGAGATCAACCATATGGAAACCCCAAACACCGATTATGATGAGTGCCTTGCCTGCCAATAGGCGGCCGGTTCTCTGACACAGACAAAAAAGCCCCCATCACTCAGGCGATGGGGGCTTTCTTCTGGGAGGAAAGGAGGGGAGAGGGGGCTAGCCTTCCATTTCCGCAATGATCTTGTTGGTAAGGGCCGGATCAGCCTGCGCCATCTGGACAATTTCTGTGTAGCGATTTGTCGTCAGGCCTTCCTGCGTGATCGCGCTTTCAATCTTCTGCTGATAACTGGTCTGGATCTCGCTGGCCTTGGAGGCATCTGGAGCGGATTCGAGTTCGGAACTCATCTTGGTGATGATCGTGTTCACCTGTTTGTTGGCGGCAGCGAACTTCGTGATCTCTGCCTCTGTGACGGGCTCAGCCTGAGTTTGTGCAGCCGGGGCCTGTGGGGCTTGCGCGAAGGCGGCTCCACTGGTCATCAGGGCGATGGCTGCCACGGCAGCGCCTGTGCGGGTGAGGGTGGTCTTGAGGGCCATTCAGGTCTCCTTTTTAGGTTGCCTTAGCAGAGGCAAACATGTGCCGACGCATAGGGCAACCGCCGGGGGAACGGAATTAACGCCTTGTAATTTAACAATAATTCGTGAAATTCGCGTAATGTTCAGGACAAGGAGCATAATACGTTGCATTTGCGGGAAAAATCAGTGTGCCCCGCATACCACTTCAGCAGCCGGTCCGTTCCGCTCCAGTGAGATAAAAAATCCAGTTCGGTCCAGGCGTGAGAAAGAGATTCCATTTTTCATTGCCGTGCTCTATCTTGGAAGTAGGGAAAGTTTTTTCTAAACTGGATGTGCTGGAGAAGAGAGATTAAGGAGTCCCGCGTCTGCGGTTATGTGAGTTCTCCTATATTTTTCAATAGGTTAAATTCTCGATGATCGGGTTGTTTAAGAAATTGCGGCGAAAAAGCGTCGAAATTCCGGGTTCTGGAACAAAATCTACACAGGCGAGTTAGAATGGCGGAATTAATCTTTTTCAGGCGAATTGGCGTTTTGGGGGCATGCCCTCTTTATGCTAAGTTAAAGAACGTAAGGCCTAATTCCAGAATGATCGCATTCTGGTACATGGCATGAGAGGTGTTAGAGCAATGGTGTTCGCAATCACAACTGCTGTCATTACGATGGGCTGTCAGGGCTGCGCTTCCGTTTCTCCCCATGAGCAAGTGCGCTCAGAACCTACCGTTCCGCCATCCCTCGGCGTTCAGATGGCTGCTCCCTCCGCGTTCGGTACGGGTGTGCTTCAGGCGCCGAGCGCCGAACCGTCTGTCCATGTCTTTAACAGTACTTCTACGCGCTTCAGCGGCGTGCCACTTGATACAAGCAGCGCCACTGTGGCCAGCCTGCTGGTGGACCAGCCCGCTGATTACAACGTTCCTGCTCCGCAACTCTCCATTCCGGACAATACGCGCCTCGACTGGACTGGCAGCTCGGCCCTTGTCGCGATCGCTGCCGAGCGTGGGCGCGCAGGCCTTTTACGGCCGCGTGCGGTTGAAAAGAACATTGCCGCAGAGATCGCCATTTCTGCGCCCAAGGAAGTCACTGGCCTGACCTTCGACGTCGGAGTCGCCCCGCGCATCGCGGTTCGGGAAGAAGGAGAAATCCTCACTCGCCGCGTCGGCGGTGAAGTCCGTATCGGTCAGAACTTTGATCTCATTTCCAAGGGCGGTGGGCAGCCCAAGGGCTGGTACATCTTCGCGGGTGCCGATGGTGAAGCGCTGGTATGGGACGCCGACGAAAGTGGCTTTCGTCCAAGCCTTGGTGATATGGCTCTGACGGATCAGGTCACCGTTGGTGACCTTCAGGCCGGTTTTGCTGTCCAGCGCGCAGGCGGAGAGCTTTCACTCAGCTATATTCGTCGCGAAATGAAATATTCTGATCGCAATATCAGCATCAGTGAAACTGAAGATTTCGCAGGTGTTAGTTTCACCATGCGCCGGTGAGTGGTATTTACCTGCTGATGCAGGCTCGATTCTTTCTTCTGGCCGCGATGATCGCGGCCTTTTTTAATGCGCCGGAGGCTTTGGCCCAGGACGCAAATGAACAGCCTGTGGTTCGCAGGGAGCCAAGCATATGGTCATTGACCTCCGAGAACGACATGTTTGGCTCCGGAACGGATCGCAACTACTCCAATGGTGTCCGTATTGAGCATGTCTCTGCAGCTGACAGGGTGCATCCTGGCCTGAAATGGATGGCTGCGCGCTTGCCATGGGTGGACGTGGAGCGCACCAAGTTGCGCCAGGGGTTTGGCCTGTCCCACGCGATCTTTACGCCGGAAGACATTACCCTCAGCATGCCGAACCCCCAGGACCGGCCCTATGCGGGCTGGCTGTCCTTCTCATCCACCATCGCGGCAACGGATGTCGATAAAGCCCTGCAGGATACGCTGCAGGTAAATCTTGGGATTGTCGGGCCGTCTGCGGGCGGGGAGTTCGTGCAGAATAACTGGCACGGCATGCTCGGTATTCCCGGCGCGCAGGGGTGGGACCATCAGCTGAAGGACGAGCCGGGTGTCGAAATCATTGCCCAGCGTCTACAGCGATTGGAAAAAGTTTACCTTCCTTTCGGCTTGGAAGCGGATTTTGCCGGTCATGCCGGTTTTGCGCTCGGCAATGTGCGCACTTATGCGAACACAGGCATGACGGCGCGGATTGGCTGGGATTTGGATTCCGGTTTCGGTCCGCCGCGCATTCGCCCCGCACTGGCCGGGGCGGGGGAGTTCATTCCAGGAACCAGGGAAGCCCCCTGGGGCAGCTATTTCTTTATCGGTGTTGATGGCCGGGCCATTGCGCGCGACATGTTTCTGGATGGCAATCTCTGGCGGGACTCTGCCCGCGTTGAAGATCGCCGGTCACTTGTGGGAGACCTCCAGGCTGGGCTTGCCGTTCATTATCGTGATGTACAAGTCGCCTTCACTTGGGTGAGCCGGACAGAACAATTTGCCTATCAGGACGGCCCCCAGCAATTTGGCGCCCTCTCCCTCAGCATCGCGCACTGATTTTATCTTTTAGAAGCTTGAGCCAGCAACCAGTCCCGTGTGGCCGTGTTGCGGGTGAGGTTTGCGGCGTGTCGAAAATTCTCGCATGCCTCATCCCTATCCCCTGCCGTTTTCATGGCATGTCCGCGCACAGCCCAGAACGGGGCGTGCTGGGAGATCCGTTTATGGGGCATTTCGTTCAGCAGATCAGTCGCCTCATCGACCTTGCCAAGCTGCAGCAGGGTGGCAGCATATCCTATCCGTGCACCCATAGAGTCTGTGAAGGCTTGCAGTGTCTCATATAGCTTGCAGATCATGCTCCAGTCTGTCCGTCCGGTCTGTCTGCGGGCAGCATGCACGGCCTGTATCGCGGCCTCCAACTGGAAGCGGCCGGGCACCTGCATCTTCCCCGCCTCGGTTAGCAGGGCTGTCGCTTCGGCAATGCGGGGCTCGTCCCACAGGGCCGTGTCCTGATCGGTTAGCGGGATGTAGCGTTCCGCACTGTCCTGCCGAGCCTTGCGACGGCTTTCGCAATACAGGATCAGCGCCAGCAGGCCCTTCGCCTCGGCATTGTCCGGCACCTGACGAATCAGACAGCGCATCAGCCATTCGGCCTCTGTTGCAAGGCCGGTCTCAGGATCTGCCCCGCCAGCAATGTTTTCCCAGCCACTCGTATAGGCAGCATAGATCGCACGCAGGACCGCCGCGATACGCTCCTGGCGGATATGGTCTGGTGGTATCGCGAAAGGGATACGTCCCTTTGCCAGAAGGCGTTTCGCCCGGGTGAGCCGCTGGCCAACTGCTGCCGGGCTTTCCAGCGTGGCGGCTGCGATATCTTCCGCCGTGAAGCCGAGCACGGTCTGCAGCATCAGGGCGGTGTGCGCGGGGGCCGGGATGGCCGGGTGGGCGCAGAGGAACATCAGCTCCAGCCTTCGGTCCCGGTTCAAGGGGCCGTCTCTTTCGGAGGGCGCGATGTCGGCAGTCATCATCAAGGGCCGTGCGGCGCGGGCATGGCGCGCGGCGGTGTCGGCCCTGCGGGCGGCGTCGACCGCTTTGCGCGCCGCAGCCTTCATCAGCCAGGCCTCGGGATTCTCCGGCACGCCGCGCTCCGGCCAGGTGGTGAGCGCGCTGGCAAAAGCGTCCGCTAGCACGTCTTCTGCAAGCGTGACGTCAGAGTATTGCGCCGTCAGCTGCGCCATGAGTTTGCCATAGCAGGTTCGCGCAGCCCATTCCGCAGCTGCGCGTGCGTCGGTTTCGGACGGCTCAGGCGTTGCCATAATCAGGCACGGGCCGGATCTCGATCGTGCCACCGCTCTTATGTACCGGGCATTTCCGTGCCCAAGCCTCTGCCTCGGCCATGGACCCGGCATTGATGACATATACGCCGCCCATCTGTTCCTTGGTGTCGGCGAAGGGGCCATCCTCAATGTCGCCTTTGGCTTTCAGGCAACGCGCTGTTTCAGCGGGCTCCAGCGCCACGCCGGTGACATAGGCGCCGGCTGCCTGCAACTCCTCGGAAAAGGCCATGTGCTCCTGCACGATCGCCATCTGCTCGTCTTCGGACAGGGAAAAGAAAGTTGATTCATCTTCGAACAGGAAAAGGGCATATTGCATTACTGCAGTCTCCATAAGAGTGAACTTTGGCACGGGTGCATCCGGTGTCATAGTCTGAAGACGTGTGACCTCTCCCGAATTCGACATTTGCCTCTGTATAAAGTTGCAACTCTTGCATCGTTTTGTGCGCGCGCGCACAGTGCGGCCCAAAGTGGCAGATAACGTGCCATATGGGAGGAAATCATGACAAACGCCTATCGCCTTGCGGCGACCCTTGGTTTTGCGATCAACCTGATGGCAGGCACAGCCATTGCCTATGCGCAGGAAAGTAATGCGGATACTCCCCCGGTGGGAGTTGCGACGGATGCAACACGGGCTGCTAACAAGGCCGTCTCCCTGCGGCTGCCCCTCGATAACAATGATGACTTTCTCGATGCGACGCGCGGCCTGCTGGCGCAGCTGAAAGAAGACACGATTAAAGATGCCGATGGCAAAGTGGTCTGGCAGATCAGCCAGCGCGATTTCATTGAGGGCGACAGTCCGGACACGGTGAACCCGTCCCTCTGGCGGCAGGAGCGGCTGAATTCCGAGCATGGTCTGTTCGAAGTGCAGGACGGCATCTATCAGGTGCGCGGCTATGATTTGGCGGTCATGTCCATTATCCGGGGCGAAACAGGCTGGATCATCGTAGACCCTCTGCTCAGCCAGGAGACAGCGGCGGCGGCGCTGGGCCTCGTGAACGAGACGCTGGGCGAGCGGCCCGTGACGGGCGTGCTCTACACCCATTCCCATGCGGACCATTTTGGCGGCGTGCGCGGCGTGATAGATGAGGCGGATGCCAAGGCGCGCGGCGTGCCGATCCTCGCCCCCATCGGCTTTACCGAGTCCGCAGTAGCCGAGAATCTTCTGGCTGGGAATTATATGAACCGCCGCGCCATGCTGATGTTTGGCAATGCCCTGCCAAGCGGTCCGACCGGTCAAGTGGGCGTTGGCCTTGGGCCGGCCTTGTCTCAGGGGCGCACGGGCTTGATTGAGCCCACGGAAGAAGTCTCCGGACGCGGCACGGTGCGCGTCATTGATGGTGTAACTTTTGAGTTCATTGACGCCGCTGGCACCGAAGCGCCTGCCGAATTCATGTTCTATCTGCCTGAATTCCGCGCGCTGTGTACGGCCGAAGTTGCTACGGCGACCTTCCACAACGCGCTGACCCTGCGCGGGGCCAAGGTGCGAGACCTGCTGGAATGGAGTCGGGTGATCGACTATGCGCTGACCAATTATGGCGACAAGTCAGACGTCATCTTTGCCTCTCACCACTGGCCGACTTTCGGCAATGAGAATGTGGAATCCTATCTGGCAGGCCAGCGCGATATTTATCGCTACACGCACGACCAGACGGTGCGCCGCGCCAATCGCGGACAAACCCAGTTTCAGATCGCCGAGGACCTTGAAGAGCCGCCAGTCCAGGAGACGCATTTCGATACACGCGGCTACTATGGAACGCTGAATCACAACGCGAAGGCAGTCTACCAGTATTACTTTGGCTGGTGGGATGGCGTGCCGGCCACATTCAATGCCCATCCGCTGGAAGAGAAGGCCCCGCGCTTTGTTGAGGCGGTCGGCGGGGAAGATGCCGCCTTGGCTGTCGGCTGGAAGGCGTTTGATGAGGGCGACTATCGCTGGTCGGCTGAAGTCTTCAACTACATCGTTTTCGCCAATCCGGAAAATCAGGCCGCGCGAGACTGGCTGGCCGCCAGCTATGAGCAGCTTGGCTTCCAGGCTGAAAGCGGCGCATGGCGCGATTATTATCTGACCGGGGCAAGCGAGCTGCGCAACGGCTTACCGGATGGCGGCCAGGTGCGGGCTGGAAGCCGTGAGTTCATCATGGGTGTGCCGACCGTGGATTTGTTCAACGCGCTGGCCGTGCGTTACGCGCCGGAAAAACTGGCGCGTGATCCGTTCTTGCTGAACTTCCGCTTCACCGACACGGATGAGGCGATCCTTGTGGATGTCGGCAGTGCCACGGCCTTCCCGCGGGAGGGCGCGCAGTCAGATGACGCCGCCGCGACGCTGATTCTGACGCGCTCTGCCTTCAATGATCTGATCCTGCAGAGTCGCAGCTTTCAGGAAATCGCCCAAACAGGAGAGGCTAGTGTGGAGGGAGACCCGGCTGCGCTGATGGCCTGGTTTACCGCACTGGAGACGCCGGACTTCTGGTTCAGTGTTGTTGAGCCCTAGGCCCAGGCAAGAAACAGGGCAGGGGACAGGCTGTCCTTAATCGGCCAGTTGTTCCCGGAAGAAGTCAACGATCATCGGAGCCGCCTTGTCGCCCTTTGCGCCCAGGCGGTCATTCAGGCTTTTGTGGCTGCGCTTCTTGATCAACTTGGCTTCGGCCTTGTGGCCTTTGCCTTTCAGAGTTTCGGCCAGTTCCTTGGCGCGCGCCGGGGCAACGGCCCGGTCGACATAGAGCAGCAGGAAGGGCGGGATCGGCGTTTCCTCTTCCACCAGCAGGGTCGGGCTGGCCGCAGCCCATACATCCGGGTCATCGCCGGTAAAGGCCGGGTGATAGAAATCCGGAATTTCGCCGTCACGGCCTGTGCGGGAAAGATTGTAGGCTGCGCTGTCCAGCGCGGCGACGCCCTTGATGACATCCGTCTTCAGGCCATAGGCGTCCAGATAGTCTGGATCTATGGCGACGAGGGCAGCCATATGCGCGCCGGCGGAATGGCCCATTAGGAACAGCTTATCCGGGTCTGCGCCATATTCCTTCGAGTGTTCATGGAAATAGGCGATGGCCGCTGCGGCGTCTTCTTCTTGCGCCGGGAAGCGGTGGCTAGGTGCCAGCCGGTAATTGATGGCGATGAAGACAAAGCCCTGCTCGGTGAAATACCTTGCCTGGTTGAGGCCGAGGGCATTCTGCTTGTTGCCGAAGGTCCATGCGCCGCCATGCATCATGATCACCATGGGCGCATCTTTCGCATCTTCCGGCATGTAGACATCGGCGCGTACATCGCCGGGGTCCAGGCCCGGTGCCTCATGATAGATGACATCCCGTATGACCTTCGCATCTGCCGCGCCGGGCAGGGCAAATACGGTGACGAAGGCAAGGAAGACAAGGCTCAAAAAACGCATGGCAACTCGAATCTCGTTATGGCAGGGCAGACAGGCAGCTGAGCCTTTTGACGTGCCTGTCATGCGGCACATTTCAAGGCGGGGCTAGCCTTACGGCCCAAATATGCCAAAACTGTGAGCAGCCCTGTGGACAAGTCATGTTTGTCGCACAAGAACATCTTGCGGCACATGGTCGAATAAGACACTATATGTGGTGTAGATTATCCTTAACAACAAAAGATGATGATGTAGGAGGCCGTGATGGCTGACGGAAATTCCAATGTGCCTGGGCTGCTGACGCCGAGTCTCGCCTACAAGCCGTTCCGTTACCCGTGGGCGTATGACTTCTGGAAGAAGCAGCAGCAGGTCCACTGGATGCCGGAAGAGGTGCCGCTGGGCGAGGATTGCAAGGACTGGGCGGTCAAGCTGTCGGACGAGGAGCGTAACCTGCTGACGCAGATCTTCCGCTTCTTCACCCAGTCGGACGTCGAAGTCGGCGCCAACTACATGACCAACTACATGCCGCGCTTCAAGCCGGTGGAAGTGTCGATGATGCTGTCGGCCTTCTCCAACATGGAGACGATCCACATCGCGGCCTATGCCCTGCTGCTGGAAACCATTGGCATGCCGGACACCGAATTCTCCGCCTTCATGGAATATCAGGAGATGGCGGCCAAGCACGACTATCTCGGCCAGTTCGGCTGTGAGACGAATGAAGACCTTGCGGTCTCCATGGCCGTGTTCGGTGCCTTCACCGAAGGGCTTCAGCTGTTTGCCTCCTTTGCCATGCTGATGAACTTCCCGCGCTTCAACAAGATGAAGGGCATGGGGCAGATCGTGTCCTGGTCTGTGCGCGACGAGTCTCTGCACTGCGAAGGCATGATCAAGCTGTTCCATGCCTTCTGTGCAGAAACCAATGTCATGAATGATGCGCTGCGCGAACGCATTCGTGAATGCTGCCGCACAGTTGTGGGCCTTGAAGACAAGTTCATCGAACTTGCCTTCGAAATGGGCCCGGTCGAAGGCATGACGCCGGACGACATCAAGAACTATATCCGCTACATCGCGGACTGGCGTCTTGGCCAGCTGAAGCTGGAGCCGATCTACGGCATCACCAAGCACCCGATCCCGTGGCTGACCGAGATCCTGAACGGTGTGGAGCACGCTAACTTCTTCGAACAGCGCGCCACCGAATACTCCAAGGGCGCCACCCGCGGCGACTGGCACGGCGAGGAAGGCGTCTGGTCCAAATTCGACAGCCGCAAAACGTCAGAGGTTCCGGCCGAATAAGGCTATGTCAGGCTGATGTCCAAAAAGCTCTCGGCTGTTTCGTGCCGGGAGCTTTTTTGTGTCCCGGGAGCTGTCTAGTACCAATATGGCGCTGCGCCATAATATGCGTACACACTCTTGCCATAGATATGGTCTTGCAGACGCTCATACTCATTGCGCTTGAGCCTGGGGGCTGCGTTGAGTTGTTCCTTGCTCAGACGGATGACGTATGCATCCAGGTTGTCATTATAGGTAAGCGCATTCCAGGGCAGGGGGTGATACTCTTCGCCAATGCCGAGGAACCCGCCAAAAGACATGACGGCATAGGCGACATTGCCCTTGCGCTTGTCCAGCATGATGCTGTCAATGTGGCCGAGTCTGTCCCCATCCGCATTGTAAACTTCCGTGCCTTCAACCCTGTGGCAACTGATCAGGGGATTTGTAATTCGGGTGTCTGACATCTCTCTTCTCTTTGAACACGTGTTCCCGCCAACCTGCCAAGTAACGCAGCGTGCCGGGATATGATCCATTCTTGAGAGAAATTAGTTTAGGCTATCAGGGAGGACTTGAGGGTCTGGGGCCCGCCAAGGCCGATCTTGGGCCGCCCGAGAAAATAGCCCTGGCCTTTCTGAACGCCCAATGAGCGCAGCATGTCCAGCTCGATCTGCGTTTCGATACCCTCTGCCACGACATGGCCCTGCGTTTCCTTGGAGAAATGCACCATGGCGCGCACCAGGGCGCAGTGAGAGGGCTGCTTGTCCAGATCCCGCGTGATGCTCATGTCCAGTTTGATGATGTCCGGGCGCAGCTTCAGAATGTGCCGCATGGAGGAATAGCCCGCCCCGGCATCGTCCACGGCCAAGCGCATGCCGCGTCGCCGTAGCGGCTTCAGGGCCTGCATCAGTTGCTCATAGCTGTCTACCTGAGCGTGCTCGGTAATTTCCAGAACAATGCGCTCCAGCGGTTGCTTAATCATGTGGGCACGGAACTCTTCCGAAATCGCGGTTTCGGGAGAGGCATTGATCGAGATGAATTTCAGTGGGTAGAGGCCCGTCAGCGGGTTGAGGGCCTTGCGGATGACGGCCATTTCCAGATCCTGCAGGCGGCCGACATCATCGGCCTCGGCAAACCACACATCGGGGGCGCGGCCTGTGCCCGTGAAGCGGCAAAGCGCTTCATAGCCGACCGGGCGCATCTCCTCGATGTTAAGGATAGGCTGATAGGCAATTTCGAAATCATTCTGGTCGACCAGGGCATCAATCCGCTCCCGCATCCGGCCGGATTTCTGATGGGCCATCATTTGCGCGTCCAGATGCTCCGTCACCATGTTCGCGAACATCTCCATGACGCGCAGATCGCGGGCGTTCATGTCGGGTTTCGGTGTGTGGCTAATCCCGCAGAACATGCCGAATTTGGTGCCATCCTTCAGGACGAGCGGGATGCCGACATGGGCTGCAATCTTCAGATCCTTGGTGACCTGGAGGTTGCGGGAAATATCCAACTCGCGCGTATCTGTGATCAGCGGGGGCAGAAAGCCATCCATGATATGGTGGCAATAAGTCTCCATTTTGGGCAGACTTTTGCCCACCTGCAGACCGTCGCCCAGTTCACCTGCGGCAATCATGTCCGTCATTTTCGGGGCGATCACTTCACGGAATACCGTATCGCCGTCCACGAATTCAGACATGTAAGCGATGTCGAGTTCGAGATGCTCACGCACAGCGGTCAGGGCAGACCGCAGCATATCTGCGAGGAGGTCTTCCTGAGCGGTGCCCGAAGCAGGGGCGGCCTTTGGAGGGACATATGGTTTCTTCATCGAAACCATATGTCTCATAAAGGTAGTATAAGACTTCCCAAATCGATTGATGAAATTTGCCGGAACTCCATGCCTATGCTGCATAAAAGTGAGGGGCTGCCCGTGGCCGTGGGCAGCCCCTCTCAACGCTATTCCGGGAGGAAATGGTCTAGCGTTGTCCCGCGTCAGCGACGAGGGTTATAGCTTGGCGTGTAAAGACCGGAGACGTGTCGAGGCCAGAAATTTCCTGATTTTCAAGGATTTTCTTCATGGCGCTCTTCGTGACATGCTTGGCGCATTCACGGTCGACATAGGCCTGGTTGGTGACAGCAGAGCGTGTGGTGCAGGCGGATTTAGCCTGCTTCTCAACGGACTCCATCACAATGCTGGCGCCCATGTCAGAGGCCAGCAGGACCTTGTCATAGGAAACCTCAACCGTAATAGGCTTGCCTTCAGCAGTTGCTGCGGCCGGGGCGAGGGTTGCTGCGGCCAGCAGGGCCGGGATGATAAACTTTTTCATGGCTCAATACCTTCAGAGTTAGCGGCGGCCTTTTGGGCCGTCAAAAAACTCCTCCCGCCACACGAAATTGCCGTTTATTATTCCCGACGGTAACACCTGAGTGTCATGGCCGTCCGCCCGGGTTGGTCATCTCATGTTGCGCTGCAACAATTCACGAGGTTTGTGCATGGCTCAACCGCAATCTGCTGTTCAGAAAGTCATGGCTGCCTTGCGTTATCATTCTGCACGCAAGCTGTGCGGGGTGTGCACATTTGTTTGTCATACGGCCGTGCTATGATCCTGACAGATTGACAGAACGTCGCAATCCAGCCATTGGGTGACATGTCAAAACTCACTACACCCGAACAAGTCATAGACGCGCTGGAAGCGCTCTATATCGAGGCCGTAACGGCCCTGTCTGCCGCCCTGAACAGATTTCTGCGCGAAGGCACGCCGCCCGATCCTGCGCTGCGCAAGTCCGGTGCCTTCTGCTATCCTCAGATCCGTCTCATCTACAATCCGGATGGTCCGCCGCCGCCAATTTCGCGCGCCTTCGGCAAAATGTCAGAGGCCGGCACTTATATCTCCACGATGACCCGTCCGGACTTCTTCCGGAACTATCTCAGCGAGCAACTGACCTTGCTGATGCGGGATTATGAGGTCGAGATTCATGTCGAGAAATCCGACTCCGAAATTCCCTACGCCTATGTGTGGGAGCAGGGGCTGGCCAATGGTCTAGAAGAAATCTCTCCGGCTGAACTGGCCCGTCACTTCCCGAGTCCGAATCTGGCTGACATCGGCGATGAAGTGGCTGATGGCGAATTGTATGAGCCTTATGAGACGCATCCGCTGGCCCTGTTCGATGCTCAGCGCGTGGATCTTTCCCTGAAGCGTCTGCAGCATTATTGCGGCACACCTGTGGAACATTTCCAGCACTATGTTCTTTTTACGAACTATCACCGCTATGTTGATGCGTTCTGTGACTGGGCACTGGACCAGTTGGTGCAGGATAATCACTACACGTCTCTGTCCGTGCCTGGCGGGCTGGAAGTATCCGAGCCGACGGAGACGACGCGTGCTGAGATTGATGCGTCTCCCTGGCGCCGCTTCCAGATGCCGGCCTATCATTTGCGCGCGCCGAACGGGGCGGGCATCACGTTGGTGAATATCGGTGTTGGACCGTCCAATGCGAAGACGATTACGGACCATCTTGCCGTTCTGCGGCCCCAGGTCTGGTTGATGGTTGGCCATTGTGGTGGCCTGCGTCACAGCCAGTCGATCGGCGATTATGTACTGGCCCACGCCTATCTGCGCGAAGACCATGTGCTGGACTCCGTACTGCCACCGGAGATTCCGGTGCCGCCGATTGCCGAAGTTCAAGTCGCCCTGCAGGAAGCGGCCGCTGCCGTGACAGGCGAGACGGAGAAACAGCTGAAGCGCCGTCTGCGGACAGGAACGGTTGTCACCACGGATGACCGGAACTGGGAGTTGCGATTCTCGGCCACGTCCCGCCGGTTCAACAAGTCCCGCGCCATTGCCATTGATATGGAAAGCGCCACGATTGCAGCCAATGGCTTCCGTCTGCGGGTGCCTTATGGCGTGCTGCTGTGTGTGTCAGACAAGCCCCTGCATGGCGAGATCAAACTGCCCGGCGCGGCGAACCGCTTTTATGAACGCGCGATCAGCGAACATATCCGTATCGGGATCGAAACGCTGGAGCGCCTCGCTGCCGACAAGGGCGCCAAGCTGCACAGCCGCAAACTGCGCGCCTTCGACGAGCCGCCTTTCCGGTAGGCACGTATGATAATGACAGTCTGGATGCAGGCAGGCCTAGAAGACCTGCCTGACATTTCCCGTATCGCGGCAGAGGTGCATGCCGGTTATCCGGAATCCGATGCCGTGTTTTCCAACCGACTCTCCCTGTTTGAGCCGGGCTGCTTCGTCTGTCGGATGGGGAAGCAGATTGTCGGCTATCTGATCAGCCATCCCTGGCGGTGCGGGCAGCCTGTTCCTCTAGATACGGAACTGACAGCCCTCCCGCAGGGGGCGGACTGTCTCTATCTGCATGACATTGCCCTGCTTCCGGCTGCGCGCGGCAAGGGCGCCAGTTCGCTCGCCCTTCAGGCGGTTAAACAGGTGGCGCGTCAGGCCGGCTTGCCGGTGATCTCCCTCGTCGCCCTTCCGGGAACGGAAGCTTACTGGTCCCGCCAGGGCTTTGAGGCCCGCCCGTGTACAAGCCTTGAAAGCTACGGCCCCGGCGTCAGCTATCGCGAGCGGGGCATCCTTTAGCCGCGTCCAAGGAAAAAGGCGCAGGGCTCGATGACCGAGAGCCCTACGCCTTCACCTTGGCTCACCTGAGCCTTTGGGTTACTGAAGCTTGGTAATTTTCGTACCTTCAATGCTGAGACCAGCCATCAGGCCTTTCTGATTGAAGACGAAGGCATAAGCGTCTTCTTTCAGTGTTGACGTGGAGAGGTTCTCCGCAACGCCGGCATTCACCAGAACGACCGTAGGGCCGACACCGATTTCCCAGCCATCAGACTCGGACAGGTACTGCACAGCGTCGTCATTCATCAGGAAGACAGCATAGCCATATTCCTGCGCGCCAGCCTGCAGACCCCACGAACCGGTCATGGAGTTGTAATAGTCAACCGTCGCACCATTCTGGATCAGCTCACCTTCGCCATACGCACCGCCAATGCCGAGACCGGCTTTGACCATCGACGGGAACACCAGAACGGCTTCGGACTGGTCGTAGATGGCCTTCGCGGTCGCATTATCGTTGATCAGCTTGTTCAGCGCGGCGCGGCTGCTTGCGTCGATCTCGGCGCGGTCAACTTCATCCGGAAGGCTAGTGCAGGCCGTGGTCAGGGCAGGTGCCCCAACAGCCAGAACAGCAGCGAGAAGGGCAGAACGAAATTTCATCATCTGTTGAATCTCCATTTTAGTACCCGTCATGGCCGAATGGCGCGCGGGTTTCCCCGTTGGTGGGGAAGTGTGGTGACAACTCCTTGCGCAATAGAAAGTTCCGCTCAATCAACAGATGTGCGTCATAAAACCTTCCCTCACGGGCATCTGGACGCCGGGCGCGGTGCGCGCTAGGTCGCGGATCATGACAGATCGTATTTATGTGCTTGAGGGTGTCCGGAATTTCCGGGATTTCGGAGGCTATGCCTCCAGACATGGCGGCCAGGTGAAGCGCGGGCGTCTTTTCCGCTCTGGCCATTATGCAGAGGCGACGGAGGGGGATCTTGAGGCGGTGAAGGCGCTGGGCATCCATTTACAGGCCGACCTGCGTCGCCCGGACGAGCGTGAGCGCAATGTTGCCCGCTGGTCGGCCCCGAACACGCTGACCCATGATGGCGGGCGTGAACATGAAGCGCCCCATGCGCAATTCCTGAAACGCGTTGAGGCAGATGCCCAACTGGCCGATGACTGGATGAATGATTATTACGCCACCGCGCCTTTCAAGGCCCACCATGCGGAACTGTTCACCGGCTGGTTCCAGCACCTGGCCTCGCTGGACGGAGCGGCTGCCGGTCTCGTCAATTGCGCCGCCGGCAAGGACCGCACGGGTATCCTCTGTGCGCTGACCCATCATGTGCTGGGGGTTGAGGAATCAGACCTGCGCGCTGATTATGAACTGACCAATACGGCCGTGAACCTTGACGAGTTCCTGCCGCTGGCGGCTGCGTATTTCAATGAGCAGGCCGGCAAGCTCTATGAGCCGGAAGTCTTCCGCCCCTTTCTGGGCGTACGTCTGCGATATCTCGATACCGCGTTCAATGTGATCCAGGACCGTCATGGCAGCATTGATGCCTATCTGGCAGACGTGCTGGGCGTGGATGAGGCGCTGCAGGAAAAACTGCGCGCCCGCCTGATCGACTAACCGACTGGCAGGGCGGGGGAGATCCCCCAGATTCGACACCCGCCCCATTGCCGCGGAGGCCTTAGAGTCGTTAAAGTCCGGCCCGATGAGCGATTCCGAACTCCCCGAAGAACGCGACGACCAGACCTTCTCGATGTTCGGGGAGGATGAGGCGCCAAAATCGGCTGCCTATCAGGTGCTTGCGCGCAAATATCGCCCGCGCCGCTTCGAGGATCTGATTGGCCAGGAGGCCATGGTCCGCACGCTTTCCAATGCGTTCGAGACGGGCCGTGTGGCCCATGCCTTCATGCTGACCGGTGTGCGCGGGGTGGGCAAGACGACCACGGCGCGCCTGCTGGCCCGCGCTTTGAACTATCAGTCGGACGATCATGACGGCCCCTCGATCCGCCTGGACCCGAAAGGCGAGCACTGCGATGCCATCATGGCGAGCCGTCATCCGGATGTGCTGGAGCTGGACGCTGCCAGTCGTACGGGCGTCGCCGACATGCGCGACCTGCTGGACGGCGCGCGTTATGCGCCGGTCTCGGCCCGCCACAAGGTCTACATCATTGATGAGGTACACATGCTGTCCACAGCGGCGTTCAACGCGCTGCTGAAGACGCTGGAAGAGCCGCCCCCCCATGTGAAGTTCATTTTCGCGACAACCGAAATCCGCAAAGTGCCGATCACCGTGCTGTCGCGCTGTCAGCGCTTTGATCTGAAGCGTCTGGATGCGGTGGAACTGGCGAAGCATCTTGGCCGGGTGGCGAAGAATGAAGGCGCGCAGGTCTCGGAAGAGGGGCTCGCTTTGATCGCCCGCGCTGCCGAGGGCTCTGTCCGCGATGGCCTTTCAATTCTGGACCAAGCCATCGTGCAGACCATGGATGGTGAGGAAGTCACCGGCGGCGCCGTGCGGGACATGCTGGGCCTGGGTGACCGGGCGCGTCTGCTGGATGCGTTCGAGCAGGCGATTTCCGGCAAGGCCGCAGACGCGCTGGCCGAAGTGAAGGACCAGGTGCATGCGGGCGCTGACCCGGCGGTCATTCTGAAGGATCTGATGGATGTCTGCGCGGATGTGTCTGTTGCGCAGGCCTCTGGCGGAGACTTCCAGTCTGCCGGCCCTGCCGAGTGGACCGAGCGCACGCTGGCCATGGCGCAGAAGTTGACCGCGGCGCAGGCCGCGCGCTACTGGCAGATCCTGCTGTCGGGCTTCAATGATCTTCAGACCGCGCCAGACACGGCGACGGCCCTGAACATGATCATCCTGCGTCTGGCTGCTGCGGCAAACCTTCCGTCACCGGAAGAAGCCGCGCGGATGATTGCCGAGAAGGGTTCCTCGCCGGGAAAGCCTGAACAACACGGACTGGCCCCGTCTCCCGCCGGCGGGCTGGAAAGCTTTGCCGAAATTGTCGCCTATCTGGGCGAGCTGCGCGAAGTGAATCTTCAGGTGGAGTTGGAGCGCTATGTGCGGCCGGGCCCGGTGCGCTATGGGTATTTCTCGTGCCAGCTGGAAGACGCCGCGCCGGATGATGTGCTGGCGCGCCTGAAGACGTTTCTGGAACGGGAATCTGGCGAGGACTGGGTGGTTGAACAGATCCATACCGGCGCCGAGACGATCCGCCAGACAGAAATCCGCACCCGCGAAGAGAAATTTGCCGCTGCGGCAGAGCATCCCGCTGTGGCGGATGCCTTGAAGAGCATTCCCGGCATTACCATTGTCGATGTGGTAGAGCCCGCCGCCGCACCGGAACAGGATGGTACGGCAGGCGATAATGTCATAGATCTGAACTCCAGACGTACGGCCTGAAGGAGGCCCGCTTCCCATGAAAGACCTCGGCAAGATCATGCAGCAGGCCCAGCAAATGCAGGCCAAGATGCAGGAAGCGCAGGAAAAGATCGAAGCCACGGAGGCCGAAGGTGTGGCCGGGGCAGGCTTGGTCAGTGTCACGCTGAAAGGCAAGGGGGATCTTGTGTCTGTCCGGATTGATCCCAGCTTGATGAATGATGAGGCCGAGATTCTGGAAGACCTGATCAAGGCCGCCCATTCCGATGCCCGCAAGCGTCTGGATGAGGCCATGGAAAAGGCCATGAAGGAAGCAACCCAGGGGCTGGGCGGCGGCATGCTGCCCGGCTTCAAGATGCCATTCTAGGCAGGCGACGTCAGTATAGTTCCGGTTCTGCCTTGCTGGATGTGGATGCCAGCACGCCGCGATGGAACATGGCGCGCAGCAGCCAGTAATTGCGCTTTTCCTCTGACCAGACGAACAGACCGGCCATGATGTAGCAGATGCTGATCTTGGCCATGGCCCCAAGGGCCGCCAGAGTCAGCGTGACCGCATTGCGCGTGGTTAGTGAATGATAGCCATAGCTCATCCCGGAACGGAATTTCCGGTTGCGGATCCAGTCCAGATTCATGCGCTTGGGGTCTACCTTTTCATGGACGATTGCTGCCTCTGTAATGTCCAGCTTGGCGCCATTGAACCAGAGGCGGAAGAAGAATTCGGTATCTTCCCCACCGGTCTTGCCCTTTTCCAGCAGGAAGCGCTGGCCCCGGACAAGGGATGAACTCGCGCGGAGCAGCGCATTGCAGGTGTGGCCGGTCTGGACCACCCCGCCGCGCCGCTGGGGTATATTGGAGTGATAATCCTGTTTGCGCATCCAGTGCGGTGCGTCATCAGGATATTCCGCCATGGCCGGGCCGAATACCGCGTCCAGATCTTTCAGCCGGGCGGTTTGCAGCAGACAGGCGAGCCAATCCGGTTCTGCCTCTTCATCATCATCAATGAAGGCGATCCATTCTGCCTTGGCCTCTTCCAGACCGGCATTGCGGGCGATGGAGATATTATTGGCTGGCGCGTGAATATAGGTGACGGGTATGGACAAGGTGCCTGCCACCTGGTCGACCAGCGCCTTGGCGGAGGGCGTCTCGTCATTGTCGATGACAATGATGCGGGCCGTAACATCGGCGGGCAGGATCTGCGCATCCAGCGAGCGCAGGGTCGCCTCGATAAAGGGGCGGCGATAGGTGCATACGCAGATATCGATCGTCACTTCGGCAACCTCACTCAGGGGAATGTCTACACCTTGCATCATGCGGAACGGGTCAGCAAATCCCATGCCATGCATGCGTGATTCCGCACCGCAAAAACAGTGTCAGGTTTCTGTATCCTGTTGCAGCGGGGCGAGAAGCCTGAGAATTAGGCGTTTGGCAGCCTTCGTGTCGCGCGGGTCCAGCGCGGCTACGTCATGTGTCCAAACGGGCCTTCCGGTGGCGCGGTCATACAGGGTGAGGCAGGCAGTGTGCTCCAGGCCATCCGGGCCGGGGACGCCGCCGAAGAGTACGCCGAGACCACCTTGAACCAGCCGGCTGGCAGAACTTTCCACATCGGCTTTCACCACAATCAGAGCGACAAGATCGCTCGGGCTGCCGAGCTTGCCTGCCATATCGGGCGAAATTGGCTGTGGCGTTTCGGGAGAGGTGGTGAGTCTTTGTGCCTCTGTCTTGCCTGCGCCAGAATACTCCGTCCAAGCCTCTCCGACCGTGTCCAGCAAGGCATCGGCTAGGTTAATGGCAGCGGCCTCCGACCAGTCTTCATGGGGCTCGCGCAGGCCAGCGGCGGTAACCAGGGTGATCTCCGCCACAGGAGGCAGGTAGAGCACGGTGCCGCCCGGTGGCGGGGTCAGTTCGGCCTTGTCCGTCCCGTCAGGGGAGGAGGCGCAGCCTGCCAGCAGCAGGCACAGGGTGAGTGCCCTCAGAACAAGTCCGCTTAAGCGCGACATGGATCATTTCCCCTCGCAAGCCCGTTGCGACAACGCGCGATTGCCGCCGCGAAGTCAAGCGCTGCGCCGATCCCGCATGGACAGCGCTGATTGTTCCTTATATGTTCTGACAAGAATCGTGCAAGGATGCATCTATGGATCCGATCATCATTATTGGCGGTGCGGGCTTTGATGCTGTGCACCTTGTCTTGTTTCTGCTCGTGCTCGCCCTTGCTGGCGCGGCCTGGTGGCTCTCCAGTCAGAGCGGCGCCAAGGCAGAGCGCTACCGGCTGGACTATGAACGCACCAGCGACGATCTGGAAGAAGCGAAGCAGCGGATCCGCACGCTGGAAGAAGTGGCCCGTACGGCGGAGCTGCAACTGGCCGAAGCCAAGGCCCGCAGCGCCGAGGATGAGCGCAAGTTCGGAGAGATGGCGCAGGGCGTGCTGCAGCGGGCCAATGCGCAATTCCTGCAACTGGCAGATGAGACCTTCAAACGCCATAATGAAGGCGCGCAGGGGCATCTGAAGGAGCTGATCAAACCGATTGGCGAGAATTTCGAGGCCTTCAAGAAGCGCGTCGACGAGATCGAGAAGGTCCGCACCGAAGACAAATCCGCCATTCAGGAGCAGGTGAAGGCGATCCATGAGAGCCTGAAGCTGAACACATCCGAGACGGGCAAGCTGGTCAGCGCGCTGACCGCGCCTAAGGGCGGCGGTCGCTGGGGCGAGATGACCCTGCGCAATGTGATGGAGCAGGCCGGCCTGTCGGCGCATTGCGACTTTTCCGAACAGGTGCACGACCAGACGGAGCAGGGGCGCCAGCGCCCGGACGCTGTGATCCACCTGCCGGGCGGACGGCAGATCGTGGTCGATTCCAAGGTCTCACTTGCCTCCTATATGTCTGCCGTGAATGCGGAAGACCCGGCAGAGCGGGCGACCCATCTGAAGGCCCATGCCGCCAGCGTTCAGCGCCATGTGAACACGCTCGCCTCAAAGGACTATCAGTCCAATCTGGGCGGGCGGTTTGACTATATTGCCATGTTCATTCCGGGCGAGAATTTTTTCGCCGCTGCGCTGGAGCATTCCCCGGACCTAATCGAGAAGGCGATGAGCCGCCAGGTGATCGTGACAACGCCGACAACACTGATCGCCCTGGCGCGCACGGTGGCGCATCTCTGGCGCCAGCATGAGATGAACGAAAACGCCATGGCTGCCGCAGAACTGGGCGCAGACCTCTACAGCCGCATGGGAGTCATGCTCAGCCACATCGAAAAGCTGGGCAAATCACTGAATGGCTCGGTGGACCATTACAACTCCATGATGGGGTCTTTCGACAAGCGCGTCCTGCCGACGCTGCGCAAGTTTGAGGACATGAAGATTGCCCCACCGAACAAGGCCCCGGCAGAGCCGAAACAGATTGAGGCGCGCGCAAATGTGCCCGAAAATACTCCTGAAAACACTGGGGAACTAGACTTTGGCGCGTCCGGCAAAGCCCTTCCGGTTGAGTGAGGCAGGGAGTTGACCAAAGCCCCTGCGATGCATATCTGACCCTTATGGCTATCAGAGAAATCCTCACCGTTCCGGACCCGCGTCTCAAGGAAGTGTCAAAGCCCGTCGAGGGCGGCGTCACCGACGAGATCCGCGCGCTCATGGATGACATGCTGGAAACCATGTATGACGCGCCGGGCATTGGCTTGGCCGCGATCCAGATTGGTGTGCCGCTGCGCGTGATCGTGATGGATCTGGCGAAAGAGGGCGAAGAGCCCCAGCCGCGCTATTTCGTGAACCCGGAAATCGTTGAGACGGTTGAAGAAACCCAGCCCTATGAAGAGGGTTGTCTCTCCGTTCCGGACATTTTCGACGAGGTTGAGCGGCCCGAGAAGTGCCTGATCCGCTATCTCGACTATGATGGCTTCAAGGTCGAGGAATGGGCAGAAGGCCTCTATGCCGTCTGCATCCAGCACGAAATGGACCATCTGGAAGGCACGCTGTTCATTGATTACCTGTCCCGCCTTAAGCGCCAGCGCGCCGTGGACAAGGTGAAAAAGGCCAAGCTGCGCGCGCTGCGTGAAAACGCCGCCTGAGCCTGATGGTTCGTCGTTGGTCCTCTGTCCGTGCGGCACTGATCCTGTGCCTGATTACCGGCAGTGTCTGGGGTGTAGGCCAGGTGCGCCTCCACCAGAAGGCGGGTGTGTGTCTTGACCGTGGCGGCGCATGGGATCATGACGCCCGCAAATGTCTGACCAAGTAACACCCCCTCTTCGCATCGCCTTCATGGGCAGCCCTGACATCGCGGTTGGCGTGCTCGATGCACTGATCGCAGCAGGGCATGAGATCGCCTGCGTCTATTCGCAGCCGCCGCGCCCTTCTGGCAGGGGCAAGAAGCTGCGCCCGACACCGGTGCATGCCTTTGCTGAGGAAAAAGGCCTTGAGGTACGCACCCCGAAAAGCCTGAAGAAGGTGCCGGAGCAGGAGGCCTTTTCAGCCCTGAAGCTCGATGCCGCTGTGGTCGTCGCGTATGGGCTGATCCTGCCGCAGGCCATTCTGGATGCGCCGCGTCTTGGCTGTCTCAATATGCATGCCTCCATCCTGCCGCGCTGGCGGGGCGCTGCGCCGATCCAGCGGGCAATAATGGCGGGCGATAGCGAAACCGGCGTCGATGCGATGATGATGGAAGCTGGGCTTGATACCGGGCCGGTCATCGCGTCTGCGCGCACGCCGATCACCGAAGACGACACGGCCGGCAGCCTGCATGACCGGCTGGCCGAACTGGCGGCAGAGCTAGCGCCGCGCGCGCTGGCCGGGCTGGCCGATGGCAGCCTGACCCCTTCGGCGCAGACGGAAGAGGGGATGACCTATGCCGCAAAGCTCGGCCCCGATGACCAGCGTGTCGACTGGACGAAACCGGCGCGGCAGGTCGATTGCCAGATCCGCGGCCTGTCTCCCTTCCCGGGGGCATGGTGCCAGTGGACGCCGCCCGGTGAAGAGGCGTCCATACGCCTGAAACTGCTGATGAGCCGCCGGTCGGGCCGCGAAACCTCGGCGCCTGCCGGCATGGTGCTGGATGATAATCTGCTGATTGCTTGCGGTGATGGCGGCGCTGTGCGTATCCTGCGCCTGCAAAAGCCCGGGGGCAAACCTATGGATGCAGACCAGTTTCTGAGAGGCCAGGCAATTGCTCCGGATACGGTGCTTGACTGATGAGCTTCTGGATTCGCCCCGCCCATGAAGAAGATCTGGACGAGATTGTAGCCCTGAATGATCTGGCCTTTGGCGGCAAGGCGGAAGGCCGCATCGTGCGCGAACTGGCGAAAAGCGGCGAGAGCGTGCTGTCTCTGGTGGCGAGTGATGAGGCCGGCATTGTCGGCCATCTCCAGTTTTTCCGTGTGCATGTTGATGGCGCGCCTGCGGTGGGCCTCGGGCCGATGTCCGTGCATCCGGACTTTCAGAATACCGGCATTGGCAGCGGTCTGATCCAGATGGGCCTGATGGCGCTGGAAGGCTCAGGCGAAAGCCTGGTCTTCGTGCTGGGCCATCCGGATTATTACCCCCGCTTCGGGTTTTCAGCCGAGGCGGCCGCGCCCTATGAGGCCGACTGGTCTGGCGAAGCCTTCATGGCCCTGCAGCTGAGCGATGAGGCACCCGCATCCGGACGGTTGACCTATCCGGCTGCCTTTGGCTAGGGCACGCGCGATGCCTCGTTACAGACTCCTCATTGAATATCATGGTGGCCCGTTCCAGGGCTGGCAGAAGCTGCCGGACACACCGACGGTACAGGGCGTGCTGGAAGAGGCGGCGGCGAAGCTGGATGGTGGACCGGTCGATATCTATGGCGCAGGCCGCACCGATAGCGGCGTTCACGCGACCGGGCAGGTGGCGCATATGGATCTGCGCATCGATCGCGGCGGCAAGGTGGCCGACGCCCTGAACTTCCATCTGCGCCCGCATCCGGTCGCTGTGCTGAAGGCAGAGTGCGTGGCGGATGAGTTCCATGCGCGCTTCAACGCCACGCAGAGGCATTACCGCTATATCGTCATCAATCGCCGGGCCGATCTCAGCCTGGACCGGGGGCTGGCCTGGCGGGTGCCGTCGAAACTGGATGCCGACGCGATGCATGCGGCGGCGCAGGCCTTTGTCGGCACGCATGATTTTTCCACCTTCCGCGATACCGATTGCCAGGCGCTGACGCCGGTGAAGACGCTGAAGGAATTCACCGTCTCGCGCTATGGCCAGCGGGTGGAATTCACCTGCCGGGCGCAGAGCTTCATCCACCGTCAGGTGCGGTCCATGGTCGGCAGTCTGGTGGAGGTGGGCCGGGGCAAGCAGCCGGTTGGCTGGATCGCCGATATTCTGGCCCAGGCAGACCGCTCCGCCTGCGGACCGGTCGCGCCGGCTGACGGGCTTTATCTGGAAAAGGTCGATTACGACACGGATAGCTGACGCGAAGTCAGCCTGTGCAGCGCCGGGCTTCCGGACTAGCCTTCCTGTCAAAACAACAGGGAGCGAAACATGGCGATTGATTTCACGATACCGGAAGAGGCCAAGGAAGTCCGCGCGCGTGTGCGCAAATGGGTGCAGGAAGAATGCCTCCCCGCCGAAAAGGAAATGGATGCCGGCAGGCCCTATAAGGAGGTGCTGGCGGAGCTGCGCAAGAAGGCGCGGGCGCAGGGCCTTTGGTGCCCGTTCATTCCAGAAGAGCATGGCGGCATGGGCCTTGGCCCGCTGGCCAATGCGCTGGTGCAGATGGAACTGGGGCAGAGCCATCTCGGCGCGCTGTCGATGAATTCGCAAGGGCCGGATGATGCCACGATGCTGACCCTGCTGGCGCATGGGACGGACTATCAGAAGGAAAAATACCTGAAGCCGCTGCTGAATGGCGAGAAGCGCATCTGCTATTCCATGACAGAGAAAGCCGCAGGCGCCGATGCGACAGGGATGCAGACGCGCGCGCAGAAAGACGGCAAGGGCAATTATGTTCTGAACGGGGAGAAGTGGTTCTCCAGCGCGGCGACGGCGGCAGACATTGCCGTGGTGATGGCGAAGACCAATCCGGATGCGCCGCGCCACCAGCAATTCTCCACCTTCATCGTGGAGCTGCCCAATCCCGGCTATAACATCATCCGTGATATTCCAACGATGGCCGTACACGGACCGCACTATGAAGAGATGGGCGGCGGCCATGCCGAAGTGAAGATCGAGAATCTCGTCGTGCCGGAAGAGAATCTGCTCGGCGGGGAAGGGGGCGGCTTTTCCATGGGGCAGCACCGGCTGGCCTATGGCCGCCTGCGCCATGGCATGCACAATGTGGCGATGGCCCAGCGCGCTCTTGATCTGGCAACGGAACATGTCACCAGCCGGGAGACGTTCGGTCAGCCGCTGGAAGACCGGCAGGGCGTTCAGTTCATGCTGGCCGAATGTGCAAGCCAGCTCTACATCGCGCGGCTGATGCTGATGCACATTGCCTACAAGGCAGAGAATGGCATGGATTTGCGCCAGGAGAATGGCATTGCCAAAGTGTTCCTGGCGAACATGGTGCACAAGGTGGTGGATACGGCGATCCAGCTGCACGGCGCGCTCGGCTATTCTCTCGATACGCCGCTGGCGGCCTGGTACACGCATATCCGCTCGCAGCGCCTGGTCGATGGGCCGGATGAAGTGCACAAATGGATCACCGGCAAGAATGTAATCCGCGCCTACAAGAAGGATGGGACGACGGCCGCTGCGGCGGGCGGGGATCTGCTGTGATCAAGCTGACTTTTTGTCTGCGACGCCTGCCGCATCTGAGCCGTGAAGAATTCCAGCGCTACTGGCGGGAGCAGCATGCCCCGCTGGTGGCAAAGCATGCGAAGATACTGGGCATTCTGCGCTATGTGCAGACCCATACGGCGCATGATCCGCTGAACGCCGCCATGCAAGCCAGCCGCGGCGGGCCGGAGGCCTATGATGGCGTGGCCGAATTATGGTTCGAGAGCGAGGCAGCGATGGCGGCTTACAGCAGCGAGGCGGCAGCGAAAGCCGGCGCCGAATTGCTGGAGGATGAGAAGAAATTCATCGACCTGGCGAACTCTCCCCTCTGGTTCGGGGAAGAGTTTGAGGTGATTGGTGGGGCGGGCTGACCTATCCGCCAGCACTTTTGCCCGGCATGGCGGGGCCATCCGGTGAGGTGAGCTGAATTCGGGCAGGAATTTCCGTATCAGGAGGTGTCGGGCGCAGGCTCGCGGTATGCTGCGCGCAGGTCTGCGACGGCCGCATACAGGGCGTCCACAAGCGCGCTCAGCAAGAGCGGCCGTGCATCCTCTGCAAACTCGACGGGCATGTCACTGCCGAGCGCCGGGCGCTCCCAGGCAGGGATGGCGGGCGCTTCATATGTGTAGAGATTTTTCGGT
>NZ_AWFA01000004.1 GCF_000682675.1 Hyphomonas pacifica
GGAAAAGCCCGAAGCGCTGATCCCGGCCATGCTGGAAAACTTCCTAGGCTCTGACGCCGGATTCAAACGGGCCAGAAAAGCCCTTCACGCCAACAAGGAAAGGTAATTCTCATGGCACAAATCGGCACCTTCACTGCGAAAGACGGCAAATACACTGGCACGATCCGCACCATGACGATCAATGTCAAAGCCCAGCTTGTTCCGAACACCGACAAGGCAAGCGACGGCGCACCCGACTTCCGGCTCTATGCAGGCGGCGCAGAACTCGGCGCGGCCTGGCGGCAGGAAAGCAAGGATGGCGAGACGCCATACCTCGCCGTCAAGCTGGATGACCCAAGCTTCGCCAGCCCGATGCGCGCAGCGTTCTTCGAGAATGAAGCCGACGGCACCGGCGTCATGGTCTGGAACCGCGCCAAAGCGAACTGAACAGCCAGGCAGCGATCCGATGAGTCTCTCCATTCAGGACCTTGAAGAAGGCCGCCGGATCGCGGCGCTGGTCGTGCGCTATTGCGGCGAGAAGTATTTCCCGCTGTTCGACCGCTTTGACCGGGAGGTGCAGAAACGCCGCTCCGCAAAAGACCGGATTGAAGCGGCGCTGAGCCGTCCAACCCCCGAAACTCCCAGCGAAAGGCCTCCTCTTGATTTCTGAAGAAAGAAATGATACTTATTCTTTCACAGGAAAGGATATGACCATGTCTCAGACACTCACAGCAGGCGATCCGGAACGGGCGCGGGTCATGACCATGGCCGTCATGCGCGCAGCTGAAAAGCTGGGGCTTTCCGGCAAGGACCTCGCCACGATTCTCGGCGTTTCGGAACCCACGGTCTCGCGGATGCGCAAAAACGAGTTCCGTCTGGAAGAAGGCTCCAAGGCTTTTGAGCTCGGTGCCTTGTTCGTCCGTCTTTTCCGCTCGCTTGATGCGATCACGGGCGGCGACAGCAAGGTCGCTCATGCCTGGCTGCGCAATGAAAACCGGGCGCTTGGCGGTCGTCCTCTCGATCAGATCAAGACGATTACAGGACTGACCCATGGCCTTGCCTATCTGGATTCCAGACGCGCTCCGCTCTGAGCAGAAACCCGTCGAACAAACCTTCTGGCGATGCGTGGAGGCGCAGCATGGCGTCTCCACGCTGCAGCTTGTCGACACGCTGGACGAACAACGCCTTCTGGAAGACATACTCGAAGAGACCAAGCCCCCGGTCCCGCCGGAATGCGAGGGTCTGCATTATCTCTATATGACGCCGTTCCGCTACGGGCTTTATCCGAACGGTTCACGTTTCCGCAAAGCGGGGCCAACGCCCGGCGTCTATTATGTCTCCGAAGCGCCATCGACCGCAATCATCGAGACCGCTTTCCACCTTCTGCTGTTCTACGCCGACTCTCCCGGCACCCCGTTTCCCTCCCAGCCCAGTGAGCACACGGCGTTCGATGTCCCCATCAAAACTCAAAGCGCTATCGACCTGACGAGAAAACCATTCAGCGACACCAGCGAAATCTGGATGCATCCATCCAACTATGACCCGTGCCAGCAACTTGAAGAAGCCGCCCGCGCCGAAGAGATCGAACTCATCCGCTACGCATCGGTCCGCGACCCTGACCACAAGCCGAACGCCGCCATCCTGACCTGCACCGCCTTTGACGCTCAAGCCCCAACCGAACACCAGACCTGGCGACTTTGGTTCAACAAGGCTGGCGTTCATGCAATCTGCGAATTTAGGGGAGAGAGATTCAGTGTTGCACCGGAGGAATGGAGCAATGACGAAAGGCTTCATCCTCTTACTTGGATTTAGACTGCAAGATCCCAAAAGCAGCCGAAACGAACTCGGCTCGAAATCCCTAAAAGGCAGACATCCCAAACCCGTTTTCACACAGCCACTCCCAGAAGCGGACATTAGAAACGCGTGCTCGCCGGGGCTGGGAGTCGCCAGCTCGGGCCGGATTATCTCGGAGGCCTTTCGCCGAAGATATGGCGCGCCAAACATCAATTGCTTGACATACTTAGCGCGCTTGATACAATTAGCAACAATGACTGATTCTTCGAACAAGCTAGGAAAATATCTGGCGCGAACGCGAACGGACGCAAAGCTCAGCTTGCGGGCTGTTGAAGCGGAGACTGGCGTTTCCAACGCCTATCTCAGTCAACTGGAAACCGGGAAAATCAAAACCCCGTCCCCGAGTGTTTTGCACACACTGGCTGAACGATATCAGATCTCATACGCCCACCTGATGGAACTCGCTGGATACCCGATTCCTGAAACTGGTCAGCCGCGTCTGAACACGCCATCAAGTCAATTTGCGGCCCGGCTTGGTGTAGTCACCCCAGACGAAGAAGACGCCCTTGTTGACTTTCTTGAGCTCATCCGCAAACGCGACAGAGGGCGCCAATGAGATGGTCGTATTCTTCTGCGCGCCTCTTTCGTCAATGCCAACGCAAATGGTATTTCGCGAAAATCATGGCCGGCCCCGGTAAGCTCACAGATGACGCCCGCTTGAGAGCTCGCCGGCTCAGCCATCTCTCAACCCTTTCTGCGTGGCGCGGTGATATCGTCGACACGGTCATTTCTGAGCGCATCATCCCAGCTCTGCAAATGGGGGATCGGATCAAATCTGGGGAAGTGAGAACGTATGCCAGGAAACTATTCGACCAACAGCGCGCTTTCGCGGAGAAAAACCGCAAAGAAGATCTAACGCTCGTAAAATCGCACCACCCGAGCGAGTTCGCGCTCTTTCATGAACACGTCTATGGACCAGAGCCGACGGAAGATGACTTCGACGCGGCATGGCATGACATCGTTACAGCATTCTCAACGCTTTACGCGCTTGATGATTTTCGTGCGCAATTGGTTGCGGGTATGAGTTACTATGCCCAACCGCCATTGCATTTCGATATTGTCGCGGACCTGAAAGGTAAAGCCGTACCCGATCTAATCGTCTATACCGACGATGCGCCCATTCAGATCATCGACTGGAAAGTACACACAGACGGCACAAATGACGCCCGCGGACAATTGGCGAGCTATGCGATCGCACTCAGCCGCATGATAAAACCCAATCGCAATTTTCCATTAGAAGGCTGGCAAGCCCCTGCAAAAGACATCGTTCTGAAGGAAGTCCAACTGCTCTTGGGCGACGTGCGCACCCATGAATTGACAGATGACGATATTGAGGACGCAGAAGCTTTTATGATGCACACGGCATTTAGCATGGAGCAGCTTCAAGACGGCAAGAAATTCGCTAATTGCGATATCGAAGAGTTCGAAGCCACCAGCGATCCAGAGCTTTGCGCGAGCTGCGCTTTTCAATCCATATGCTGGGAGACTGCAGGCCATGCGTGAAACAAACATCTATGAATTGTCCGGCCTTGAGACCGTCAGCACCTCATACCGCTTGTTCGAACTTCAGGGTGCTCCAGAATTTAGTCCGGAATACTACGCTGGTGTCTCTCGCCTCGTTCGCACACTGAGCCGTCGTCACCAGGCGCCCTTTACCTCAATCCAACGCGGCGAGACCATGCTCCTCGCGGCCCCTGAAGCGCTCTCCGGTGATCTCGCAGAACATCACAATTTGGCGCGCTGGGTAGCCACCTTAAAATCCCTCGGCGATTCCATTGAGATCGACTGCTCGGTCAGCGGCGACGAACTGGACCCCATTCGCCTGCGCTTCTTGAATTTCATGATCCAGTCGCCCCTGTTTAATCATGGCGAGCTTTGGCAGCCGCGCGCAGGCGATGCGTTTTACTATCGCAAGCCCGCCGATACATTTGACGGCATTGAACTGTTTGAAGGCATTGCCGTGAGGGCCGTGCCCTATCCTGGCGGCGGCTTTGGCGTCATGCTGGATGCGCGAACAAAACTGATTTCGCAGCGCGCGGTGGGGGCTTATGCCGACCCAAACTTTATCAGGCGCCTGAAAAACACGTCTTGTCTCTATCGCATGGGCGACATCTGGTACGAAATTAAGATTAGCGGCGCCAATCAGACCGTCAGCCACCCCATCCTGTTTAAGGACAATCAGCCTGTCTCTCTGAAAGCCTACCTGCATGAACAAGCGCGCCAGCCCATACCAAAAAGCCTGATAGACTTAAAAGGCGACGGCGTCGTGCTAACCTATCGCGGTTCGGACTCCGCTGAGGTTAAGGCCGCGCCCGCAGAGCTTTGTTTCCCAATTGTCGATACACACTCAAAGCGCGGCGCGCGCCATCAACGCCGCTCCATCCAAGCGCCGCATATCAGACGCAGCAAAGCCTATCGCTTCAAACAGCGTTTCTTACGGGACATCAAAATCGGAAATGCTGTGCTGAGCGTCGCTGATCAGCCCGCAGCGTTGAAAACGCGGCCGATCGATCTGCCGGAGCTACAGTTCGGTTCAAACCGCATCCTCTACGGGACCGACCGCGGCGGTGACCGGATCGATCTTCGCCAATACGCCAAAAATCGCCGCACGCTTCTGGAACGCGCCGATGTCGGCTTTTTTGAAACCTCGCCCTTAGAACCCCAATGCCTCGTGCTGCCGAAAAGCGTCATGAATGCCTGGGGCAATGAGTTCGTGCGCGATCTCACCGCGGAAGTGAAACGCCTCCATCCAACCGGAAACTATAAGCCAACCGTCATCGCCTTTGATGATGTCAGCGCAACCGTGGACGCGCGCTCTCAAGCCGAAGCCATTTTTAAACTCGCAGAAGATGGCGATCTTCCACCGGGAGACTGTGCGATCATGATCCATCGCACAAAAGGCAAAGCCCGTGCCCAAGAAGAACTCCCCGCTTTGCTGATCAATAAATTGCGCAAGTCCTACGGCGTGAACGCCGCCATTTTTCACGCCACGGTCCCCGGCAATGCCTATCGCCGAGAAAGCGCTTCAGACGGCGCCCGCTATGTGCGCAAGCGCGACGAAAAGGGACGCTTTTCCGGTTATCTCACAGGTGCGGCGCTGAACAAGATCCTCCTGCCAAACGCCAAATGGCCATTTGTCCTCAAAGACGAGCTTGTCGCCGATATTGTTGTCGGCATTGATGTCAAACATCACACTGCTGCGCTTGTGCTGATCGCAGAAGGCGGACGGATTATCCGCCACACGCTGAGGCTCTCGACCAAGAATGAAAAACTCCCCGCAGGGATCGTCGAGACCAAGCTGGTTGAACTGATTAGCAATGAAGCGCCACATCTGAGCCGCCTGACCAAAACCATCGCCATTCATCGCGACGGTCGCATTTGGCCGAGCGAACTCAAAGGCCTTCGCGCGGCCTGCCGGAAGCTGGCGGATGATGGTCACATCGATCCGGCTTTTGACCTGAACGTCTTCGAAGTCTCCAAATCGGCCCCGGCCCGTTTGCGTCTGTTTTCCGTTGACCGATCCGCTGGTCGCAAGCCCCGAATTGAAAACCCTGAACTCGGAGATTGGATGATGCTGACGGAGACTGACGGGTATGTCTGCACGACAGGCGCGCCGCTCTTGCGCGGCGGCGCCGCCCGCCCCCTGCATGTCAAACAAGTGGCTGGCGACATGTCCTTGCAAGACGCCCTCAGCGATGTCTTTCGCCTCTCCTGCCTGACCTGGACACGGCCCGAAAGCTGCTCGCGCCTGCCAATCTCGCTAAAGCTTTGCGACATGCTGCTCATGGATGAAGGCACCGCGCATGACGAGGATGAAATCCTCCACGCCAATGATGATACCCCGGCGGTCTCGGCATGAGCCAGTTATCGCTGATTAGCAATGCGGAATCGATAGCAATCAAGTTCCAATTACTGATCGACGAAGTCCTGCTCTTCGATCGAAATGCAGACAAATACACGGAACTCGCACGCCTCTTGCGCGCCGCGGCCGCCGGCGCTGACACTGACGCCAGTCATGAAGGATTATTGCTCGATAGCCTATTGCGTAGCGTAAATGGCAGTTCGCGCACCGATCTGGTTGATCTTGCCGAAGCGCTCGACGAGTCTGAACTTTCGACTGGTGTCCGCGCGGCGCTCAGCGACATCGCCGCGCAAATAGGCTCGGAGCGCGCTGCGCTCTCAAGCAGGCTCAGCCCTCGGTGATTTCGGCGACCTATCTGCGCGGGGCGATCGCCCACACCATTGCCCGCGCCCGCGCGCTGGTTGAAATCGCGCAGCAAAGCCCGGCACTGGAATTACGGGACTTGCAAAGGACCTGCACAACGCAATTGAATGAAGCGGTTTTCAACCTCGCAGAAGCGGCAAGACTGCTGGACGAAAAGCCCGAAGCGGCAGCATCGGTAGGTCGGATCTATCAAACGGTTACCGAAAGTATAGATCGAACTGAAACCCTCGGCGTCTTCGCCCTCAAAAACCAATCAGACGAAGACATTGACCTCAACCGGCTCCTGAACAGCATCTGCCAAGAGATCAGTTTTCCGCTAATCCCGCCCACCGTCAGTCACACATCACAATCCTATTTTGAGATCTCGCCCGCATTCAATTTGCTGCGCGTACCACTGATCGAAGGCAGGTTTCTGCTACAGCTCGCTGATCTTTATCATGAGCTCTGCCATCCGCTCTTATCGCCCATCGGGATCACTAACCCTAAGCTCGATCCGTTGGCGCAAGCCTTCTTGAGTTTGAAAACCGCGCGCGGTCGTGAACTCGATCAAGCTCGCCTTCGCGGCGATCGAAGACGCGCCGGTCCTGACCACACACACCGATATGCACTCTGGCGCCGCTGCTGGATCGAAACCTGGATGGAAGAATTCATCTGTGACGCTTTCGGGGCCTTTTGCGCAGGCCCCGCCTATGGTTGGACGCACCTCCATCTCTGTTACCGAAAAAGCAAACCGCGCTTCACCGTACCAATCGCCACGCTGCCATCCCATCCAGATGATGAGGCGCGTATGTCTGTGATATTGTATGTCTTGAAACGGCGTGGATTTGATCCGGAAGCCGACGCTATTGCCCGGGCCTGGACCACGTTCGGGTCAGCGCCCACCGCCCAACAACGCGCGGCCTTCGAGCTTTGCTATCCTCCAGACAGACTAGATGCGATCGCCGAGGCGGCCATAGACGCCTTTGGCGCGTGCGGGATTTCTGGCCTGCCCGAACAGGATCAGCCCTTAGTCGGCGCAGCGATACAAGACGCCTGGTCAATGTTCTGGAACCGCCCACATGAATACGATGTCTGGGAAACCAAGGCACGCGCAGAGCTTCAATCAAATCTGTCTTAACGCTTAAAGAAATCCCGCAGCGCCCGTGAGGATTTGTGCGCCTGCCAGGCTTGGCCCGCCAGCAATTGCAAAGTCGCGGTCGCTTTGTCAGACACGCGGTCCAGCGCTTTGATCGCCTTCACCTGATTTTGTGCAGGTTCAGCATCAATCCTCAAAAACCGTGCCTGTAACAGATCCCCGACCTGTTCGAGCGCGAGGTGTTCTTGAGCCGCCATAATCGTCTGCACCAATCCGCGCCGCGCCACCCAGGACACCGCGCCCGGCGCGCGGGCTTTGTCATGCACCGCAGCGCCCTGCCGACGCCCCGCTGTGCCGATTGACAGCTGATAGACATCGTCAAAACGGGCATTGCAGAACCGACGCGCATCCAAGAGTGCGATCATATCTGGCGCGTTCGCGACGAGGCCCCCATCGATAAACTCCGCCACTCCGATTTTGCGTGTCGGAAAGAAGGTTGGCGCCGCAGCGCTCGCCAATATCGCGTCTTCAAGCGCGATATTGCTGGCGGCTTTTCCAGCGAGGCCCTTCGAGCGCAAGACGGCGGTTTCTCCGGTCGAGTAGTTGACCGTCGTGATCGCGAGTGCGGGTTCAAAGGCGCTGAGCGGCGTTCGCGCGAGCGTCTCGCCAAGCACATCGCGAACCGCAACCTGTATCGGCTCAGCCGCATACGGCGCTGCCAGGAAGAATTGTTTCGCGCCGGTCAGCACATTGCGTTTGAAGATGTCTGGGCCATGCGCACGCATAGCATCGGCAAGGTCTTTTGCCGGAACCGATGCCGCGAGCCCCGCCGCCAGGAGCGCACCAATCGACGTGCCGGCAATCAAATTAAATCGTTCCGCGCACGCCGCTTCGAACTCGGCTTCACAGGAGGCCAGGAACTCGGCGCCGAAGAGGCCGCGATAGCCGCCGCCGCTCAGGGCGAGAATCTGAAACCGGTTGCTCGCCATCCCTATTTCGTCACGATGTCTTCTGGGTTTTCAACCGCGAGATTTGGAATGCTGGCATGGCCATCCTGATGATAGTCGACATAAACCAGCGGGAAATCGCCGCGCCCGATCAGCGCGGTTGCGATCTCAACTTTGGTGGCGCTTGGAACGTCATAGTCGCGCCCGTCCTGGTCTTGAAACGTGATCTTCATATCGAGCAAATCGCCCCATTTACTGGCGATCTTGTGATCCATCGGAATGATGCGGTCATGCCGAGCGAACTCTTCGAAAAACCGATTGGCCTGGTCGATGAATTCCTTGATCACCGGAACGGGATATTCTGTCGTCTCTGGATGCGCCCGCGCATAGGCCAGCGCCTGCTCCAATTGCCATTGAATGGTCATCGGCGTGACAGCGCTAATGCAAATATCATCGGCATAAAGGCCGCGCGCATCGGCAGCCTCAAGCCATAGCTCCGCATCCAGGTTGCGCCGCTTGATGATATCGAACACGCATTGAGAGCTGAGCAAGTAGCGAGACATGGCAGCTTTAGAACACCCGGCCCCGACCGCCCACAGTCTCTTCCTCAGAACGCGGCGACAGCCTCATATTTACTAGGCTTGGATCCATGGGCTTTAGCTGCGCGAGCAAGGCGCTGGCCGGTCGTCGCCGCGCAGCCGTGCGTTCAGTGTTTTCTCGAATGGACCCGATCAAGGCCAGGATCGTGTCAGACGACAAGACGAACGCCGCCTGTTCTAGACGATCCACCTTGCCCGCCCGCGCGATGACAAACGCATGGCCGGTCTTTAACGCCCCTTCACGCACCGATTTCATAGACTTATTGGCACGCTCTTCGGTTACAACTTCGACTTCAATCTCCGGGCATAATTTCAACGCCGTCTCAAACTCCCGTTTCCGACGGCCGTCAGGCATGTGATCGATGAACCCTTGTAAGGTTTTTGCAAATTCTGACACCGAAGCCTCCATGGCAGTGTTCGATTTATGGATGACATATAGCGCATTTTTCGGTCGATTTCAATGATTTTCGGCCGATTTTGGCGCTTTGGGTGCGGGTTCGCTCGATTTTAAACCATTTCGATCGATGGCAAACACCTGATCTTGCGACAGAAACCAGGTCTTCTTCGTTCGCACCATTCCCGCTTACAAAGCGCCGATATTCCGCTGCTAATAGTCTGCGTAAGCATCGATTTCCTGCGGCAAACTCAGATTATAGCCCGCCACAGCGCTATCTTCCTTCGAATAGACAATGGAGAGCACAAAAGCCGTTTCGACTGTCGTCCCGACCAGCATGACATGGTCATTCCAGTCGCCATCGATCACATTGACACTGAGCCCCTCTTCATCATCGAGATAAAAAGCGTGCTTCTCTACGAACCCAGTCACCTCGATCTCGACCGTACCTGAAACTTCTATGATCACATCATCCTCAAATTCAGAGAGCTGAGTGTCTTCAATCTGATGACCGCCATAGTGAACAATCGAAACCTCATTGCTAAAGGGCACGCCCTCAATCCCGTAAGCTGTACGCTGCGGCAACTCTTCGCCCAAATAGGCTGAAGTCAGTTCATCCAGTGTCTCCGCATTGAGATCAGGAATATCCGCCAGCGCTACGCCTTCGAGATTTGGCAGAAGTTCCGCGTCATAGAACGCCTTGAGCGATGTGTAGACTTTTGGTTTTAGCGCGTCGTCCGCGATCTGACTGGAGAGATCGTCATGCAAGATCACATTATCATTGTCGTCAGTATCGCAAAAATCGCGGGTATTGTTCGTTAGGAAAATATGAGGCGCCTGCGCATCGCCGTCCTCAATGTGATCTTTGATCGAACGCCAGACAATATAGTCTTTGTGCCCAATCCCTTTCTCATCGAATGGCTTTTTGCACTCATAAGCTTTTTCTACCAGCTCCTTTGCCCCGACATCCGGATAGGCAATGACCGTGACTTCATGCTTCTCCAGAAGCGCGTTTAACCCAGCCTCATACGCGTCAAACACACCCTCCTTTGAAAAAGCTGGCGCCTCCAGATCAGCGATCTTCGCAAGGTCTTTTCGCGCGGCTTCATATGCTCTTGCTTTAACGTTGAGCTTTTTGGGGTAGTTCCCCAAAGTCTCGTCAATAACAATGTCTGGAATCGCCACAGCGATGTTCAAAAGAGAACAAGCTTTCAGGATCGCTTGCGCATAAGCGGACCGTAAGAAACTTTCATTCATGATGATGCTGGTATCGAAATAGACGGTCGTCATGATGAAAACCCTTCCATGTACGGGAGAAATTGCTCCTCTCGTATAGCGCCAACGCGTCATAAACGTAACCGGAAACACTCAAGCTGGGATTGTCAGCGCAAACCATCCTGCACCGCCGGTTTGGTCCGACTTTCATCGACAAAATCCGATCAAAGTGCACTTCACTCATGCGCTAGTATACTCAATGGCAATGGCGCCTAGACGAAGTTTTCGTGAAGATTAACGGTATTCACTATAATCTCTGACACGCAGTCGATTACGAAGGTGAACTGTTGTGGAGGAGGTTATGCGGACGAGCCAATGTCTGCTCTTGCGCCCTTCTCAGCCTAAGCGCACCAACCCTGATTCTCCTGCTCGAATAACTTCATCACCCGCCGATCAAACGGATGGGCAATCTTCAACAGCTCGTCGCGCCGATACTCCAGCGATCCACCATCCCCATACACCGGCCTCGTCGTCTTATGCCCCATCAACAGGCAGCGCAGGCCGTAGTCGATGTTGGCTTCCTGCATTCGTTTCTCGAAGGCGTGGCGAAGTGAGTAGACCTTGTGCTCCGGTGTCTCCAACAGGCCCCGATTGCGGAGATTCTTCATCATGTTCGCAGAGACAAGCTCGTTCCGGTCGTAATAATGAGCGAACGCCCTTGGCGCCGCGCGTTTTGCTGCTTCGAGCGAGATACCGACGAGCGGGATGTCGCGTTCGGATGTATCGGTTTTGACTTCGCGGTCCGTACGCGCACGTATAGCTATGTATGGAACGGGCTCATCCATATGAAAGTCCTCGACTCTCAGGTTGATGATCTCGCTCGGTCGGCAACCGGTCTCGATCAACATCAGCAGGATCAGCTGCAATTCCGGGTTCCATCTGCGCGTTGCACCGGGCGCAAGGATCTTTGTGCGCACCCAATCTGTAGAGAATGGCGGGACTTCCTTTCTGGACTTCGCCTTGAAGTGCATGTTGCGGAACGGGTTTGGCCGCTCTTCTTCACCGATATGCTTGAAGTAATCTGTGTAAAGTGAACGGATGTTGCCGATATGGCGGTTCGCTGTGTTCGGCGCCATTGGCTTTGTCTTGGCGTCCTTCGGCTTAACCTGCTTCGCCCAGTGCTTCTGGTATTTGAGGGCCAGTTCCCGCGTGATCTCCTCCAAGGCAATATCGCCTGCAAAGTCGATAAAATACTGGATAGACGTCCGCTTGGTCTTCTCCCAGGACGCACGCTGGTTGGGCGATTTGTAGAGCTGCGCATTGTAAGCGATCTCTGAGAGGTAAATCTCGAATGATTCGGAGACGGTGACCGTCGGCTTCGTCGCGCCGCCGAGCAAAGCTTCGGCATCGCGTTCTTTCGGAATTTCGGCGGGTCCAGCCTGGTTTTGCACGGCCAGCAATCGGGCAAGCGCTTCTTCCAGCGGCGCTTCGGTCGCGAGATGATCGATGGGTTGATAGACGAAACCGCTCGCCAGAGCTTTCACGGTGGCCATCTTGTATCTGCGACAGACAGCTTCGGACACTTCGCGGTTTGTCGATGGTCCTGTTTCGTCCGCGATCCTGAGCGATGCCCAGTAATGATCGTCAGCTTCGGCCAGCAAGTCGCGTTTGTAACGCGCCTGCTCAAGCGAAGTCGTGCCGAGCGATTCCTTGATCCGTTTGCGGGTATCGAGGTGTGCGAACTTTCTCGGAACCCGGCGATTGTACCACCAGACCCGGCCTCTTTGTTCGAGGTAAGAATTGTCTACGACGCGCTTCATGACGCCGCCCATTGGTCCACAATTTGGTCCCAATTTGGTCCACAAATTCCGGCCAATTCAGACAAAGAAATCCAAACAGAACCGAAAATTCCGTTTGATTTCAAGAAGTTGCGCGATTGCCATTTCGAGAGAAATGGCGCGAGTGACGGGGCTCGAACCCGCGACCTCCGGCGTGACAGGCCGGCACTCTAACCGACTGAGCTACACCCGCGCATTTCTGGCACCGCTTGGCGGCGAGCGGTCTCTCTAATCAAGGCGGGATGCCCGGTCAAGCACGGAAGTTCACGCAAAATGTATTATACTGCATTTTCAGTCATTCCCTCGACACATTGTCGGCCATTATACCGTTGAAAAGCCTGAAAGACCCGATTCATGAAACGCATTCTTCTTATCTGTGGCGCTGTGCTGGTGATTGCTGCGCTGACAGTGCCGTTCTTTATCCCGAAATCGGCCTACAAGGCGCGAATTGAAAGCGCCGCGACCAGTGCCCTGAACCGGGATGTGGAACTGACAGGTGATGTCTCGATTTCGGTTTTCCCGCGTATTTCGGCCAGCATTGATGGTGTGACTGTTGCGAATCCAGAGGGATTTGCCCGCGACAGCATGATCATGGCAGGTGAATTGCGCGGATCTGTCAAATGGCTGCCCCTGCTGTCAGGCAAAGTGGATGTGCAGGAGATCACCTTTGTTGACGCGGATGTCTTCCTTCAGAAGCGTGCAGATGGCGAAACCAACTGGCAGTTTGGAGCTGGCAAGTCCCAGGAAGACACCCCCGATTCTGAAGGCAGCGGCAGTGTGAAGGCCAGTATCGGCAAGGCTCGTCTGCAGAACGCCTCCCTGACCTATCAGGACGATTCGACCGGCATGACCTATGAGCTAAAGGACTTCAATCTTGAGGCCAGCCTGCGCGACATGGACCAGCCCCTCTCCGCAGAAGCTGACGGCAAGTTCCAGAACCACGCCTTTGACCTCAGCCTCGAACTTGATTCGCCTGACTCGCTGCTGACGAACGCTCCAACGGAAGCCCTGCTAATGTTCGAGATGGCAGATATGGGAAATATCTCCTTCCAGGGCGCGCTGCAGCTGGGCGACGAGGGCAATATCGATGGGGGTCTGCGATTCTCTTCCGACAACTTGCCAGGGCTCATCGCCTTCACGGGAATCACGCCGCCTGTGAATGTCGAAGCGCTGGGCACGGCGAATATCGTGGCGAAAGTCTCCGGCCCGCTCTCCGCGCTGGTCATCGACTTTGAGCAGATGGGCGTCAAAAGTGATGTACTAATGGCCAACTACACTGGGAAAGTGACACTCGGTGACCCAATGAGCCTGGACGGCCAGCTTTCCGTGGACAGTCCGCAAGCCGGTGAACTGACGCGCCAGCTGGGCCTCGACATTCCCGCCAGCGCAGCACTGGAAAAAGTTAAAGTCACCAGCAAGGTCAAAGGCCCCATGGATGCGCTGGTCCTGTCAAACATCAGCGCCGACCATAGCGGGGAGCTGCTGAACGCCACTTATTATGGTGACGTCTCGCTGGCCGGAAATGGCCGTATTGATGGCAGCATTGATGCCAAGAGCAACAAGCTGCGCGACCTATTCAAAGCAGCTGAGATGGAGCTGCCGCCCGGCGAGACGCTGCAGCGTTTCAGCACCAAGGGCGATATCTCCGGCACGTTTCAGGCGCTGACCGTCAACAAGCTGAACTTCACGCTGGACGACATCACAGCAACTGGCACAGCGGGCGTAGACCTGTCCGGTGAGAAACCTCGCCTGACAGGCAATCTCGACATGGGTACGCTGGACCTGACGCCATTCCTTGGCAGTGAAGATACTGCCACAAAGGACAAGCCAGCCACCACGGGATGGAGCAAGGAGCCGCTGGACCTGGTCGGCCTGCAAAGCGTCAACGCGGATCTGAACATCCACGCAGACACGCTGACCATTGGCGATGTAAAACTGACCGATGCTGTCCTCGTCGCAAAGCTGCTGGATGGACAGCTCACCGCAGACCTGTCCAAATTCGGCGCCTTCGGTGGCAACTGGGCCGGTAAAATGACGCTTGATGCCCGCAAGGCCAAGCCAAGTGTCGCCTTCAACATGACCGGCAACAGCGTGCTGGTATCGGAAATGCTGGGCACACTGGCCAGCTTTGACCGGCTGACCGGCAAAGGGGAACTCTCTCTCGATGCCAGCGCGTCCGGCGCCTCAATCGACGAGATCATGAAAGCCCTCGACGGCAGGGTCTCGGCAAACCTTGAAGACGGCGCCCTAAAGGGAATCAATGTGGCCCAGTTGGTGCGCAGCACATCGTCTCTGAAAAGTGCGCTATCCAGCGGCGGCCTCGCCGGACTGGATCTCAGCTCCGCTGTCTCCTCCAGTGCCGAAACGGACTTCACCAATTTCGATACCATTCTGACCATCAACAAGGGTGTGGCCAATGTGGATGTCATGAAACTTCTGAACCCGGTTCTGGGCGTAGACGGGACGGGCACCATCAATCTTGGAGGGCAGGCCCTCGACCTGCGTCTGGCGACCAGCATCGACAAGAGCGGCAAGGGGGACGGCAGCGTGGTGCAGCTGAACGGCATTCCTGTCCCGATCCGCGTGTCCGGCAGCTGGACCAATGTGAAGATCTCTCCTGATTTGAGTGGTGTACAATCCGCGCTGGAAGCAGAGCTTGGCAATCGCCTGCGTGACGAACTGACAAAGCGCCTCGGAGGAGGAGATGAGTCTTCAGATCCATCTTCCAACACCACGGAAGATGTCCTCAGCGGCCTGCTCGGCATCCAGAACAAAGACAAGACCGACACGGAAGAGGCTGACCAGAAGAGCGACGAAGATAAGGCCATTGAGGCCATAGGCAGTCTGTTCGGGCGGAAGTCCAAGGAAGACTAGCTTTAGCCAGACACAAAAAAACAGGGGGGGCAGAATGGCCCCCTCTCCCACCTTCAAAGCCGATACGGATCAGCTAGCTTTTTCGGTCCTGTGCATTTCAGAGGCCCGACGTGACATGAAGTCCCTCTGGTCCTGGATCAGGGTGACTTTCTCCTGAACTTTCTTCAATTCGATCATGTGCTGCAGCTTCTCAAGAGGCTGTGCCCGGCTGATGAAAAAGCCTTGGAGTTCATCGCAACCGCAATCGCGCAGGAAGTCTGCCTGGTATCGCGTTTCCACACCCTCAGCCGTACAGCGCATACCAAGGGACTTGGCCAGTGACAGCGTCGCAACCGCAATGGACCGGCTGTCAGAGCGCGTTTCGATATCCCGCACAAAGCTCTTATCAATCTTGATGCGATCAAACGGAAAGCGGCGCAGATATGACAGCGATGAATAGCCTGTCCCGAAATCGTCGAGAGCGATGCGAATTCCAATTTCCTTCAACTGGTGAAGGCGCTGTAGCGTGAACTCGGTATCCGACATAAGCACATTCTCGGTGACCTCAAGTTCGAGACGGCTCGGGTCAATATTGTTGGCCGCGATGGCGTGTACGATGGTCGGGATCAAATTCGCCGAATGGATCTGGACCGGAGAGATATTCACAGAGATGCGAATATGTTCTGGTAGTTTGCGAGCTTCCGACAGGGCAGCCCGCAGAACCCAATCTCCGATCCGCGTGATAAGGCCATTGTCTTCGGCATGCTCGATGAACTCACCCGGATAGACTAGGCCGCGCGTCGGGTGCTGCCAGCGCACCAGTGTCTCGCATCCGACAATTTGATGCGTATGCGCATTAACTTGCGGCTGGAAGTAAACCTTGAACTCATTTTCGTTTACGGCGTGATGCAAGTCGGACTCGACCTGAAGCCGCGCCCGGGCACGGTCGTCCAGCTCCTGCGTGAACATGCACCAATTGGCCTTACCTACTTTCTTGGCCTGATAAAGCGCTAAGTCAGCATGCTTCAGAATGACCCTGGAATCCGTCATCTCACTATCGAACAAACGCACGCCGACAGAGGCCGAACAATTCGCCGTTGAGCCCCACAAGTCATAGGGCTCGCTCAAATAGTCTGTCAGTCTGTCTAGAAAGGTTTCCAACTGACCATCTGACGGGCGTTCCACAATCAGAGCAAACTCGTCGCCGCTAATGCGGGCCACAACGTCACGCTCATCGCAGACTTCCTGAAGGCGGGCCCCAACATGTTGCAGCAACTCGTCGCCTGCCGGGTGACCAAGCGTGTCATTCACCCATTTGAAATTGTCGAGGTCCAGCCAGACAAGCGCGCGACTCATCTGCGGGATCAAGGGCTTGCGCATGGCCTTTTCAAGCTGCTCTTGCATGCTCACCCTGTTGGGCAGCCCCGTCAGGCCATCATAGTGGGCCATATAGGCAATACGGTCCTCGATCTCCTTGGACTGCGTGACATCCTTGGCCACGCCGCGGAAGCCTTTGAAAACACCATCCTCATAGATGGGCTTTCCAGTGAGAGACCACCAGCGGTCATCTCCCACATTCTGCACCTTCATAACCAGATCCCTGAAACTCTCTTTGCGCATCAGGCTGGTCTCCAGAACCCAGGAAGACTCATCACGCTGAAATAGCGAGACCAGCGTGTTGCCGATCATGACATTGTCATTCTCGTGCTCGACACCTTCCACGGCCAGCGGAATTTCCATAAGGACTCCGTCCGTATCGGTTTGCCAGAGCCAGTCGGACGTACTTTCCTCAAAATCCCGAAGCAGCAGGGAAATGACTTGTGACTGCTCCTTCACGGCGGCGGCGTTCAATTGCTGCTCGATGAATTGCTCATGCGACCAGCGCACAGCCAGAAGCAGCACAGCCAGATAAACAAGGGACAGAACCGCAACAAACTGATCTTGCGGATTTCCGGTAAAAATCATCGATCCCGCTACGCCCAGGCTGATCGGAAACATGAAGGCGTAAGCGGCAAGAGGGATACGTGATTGCAGGAATGACCCTGCAAACATGATCCCTGCCAGCTGTATGCCCAAAATCATATGGCCCTGATTGTCTGCCGTGTGCATGACGAGGAAAGGCACGGCCCCCCAGATCAGGCCATGGGACAACGCCAATCTGACATAGAAATTCAGCGCCCTCTCAACCGACACTTTAGAACGGTCGAGATGATACTTCCGGGCTACGCTGACAATGTTGAGAACCACCACTGCAGCGGTCCAGATCAGCAAACTATTAAAAACAAGCGTATCGCGAAAACAGAAGAGGACAACCACAACGTTCAGGATGCTTGTCAGCACCATGATCGTGGTCAGTTGGCGCACGAAAGAGAGCTGCTTGAGTTTCAGCTCGTGCGCATGCTTGTCTGACATTTTCATATCACCCACCAAGTCTCTCATAGACCTGCGATGGGCGCTTCCCCAGCCCACAAATTTCATGATCCACCCTGCTCCGTCACATTAAGTCACGATTGCGAATGGACAGCAGCTATCAGCAGGTCATGAACATGAGAGTAGCCAAAGCCTTGGAATTGATCAGACCGAATTAATCACATCCCTCCCGAGAGAAACAAAAATCCCAAAAAAGTTTCATATTTACAATATACTATATCAATCCGAGATGCTTAATAAGAATTCGTCAGAACATACTCGATATTCTGCCCGCGTGCAGTAAAGGCCAGTTTCATCCAGCGCCCTGCATCATCGTACCAGAGCGTGACATCAATATCTGAATCCATCAGATACCTGGTTGTCTGAACAGGCTGTCCTGCTGCTTCAATGGTCTCGGTGCCCTGATCGGAAACGGAGACTTTCAGGATTTCGCCATCCTCGGTCGAGAGCAATTCGCTCGCCTGAGTCTGGGCAAAATTCCAGTGGCTGGAGGGCAGGATTTTGCCGTCGACCTCGCCCTGAAACTCAGTGCCGTTGACCTCCAGCAGAGCCCCTTCGCGCTCGGCTTCGACCTGACCCTTTTCACCATCATCATCCACGCGTCCGTCCAGGGAGACAAGCTCACCATCCTGCCAGACTTCCGTCGCATCCAGATTGTAGCGAAACACCGTAATCGGCCCGAGCCCTGCTTTCAGTTCGACCTGAGAGCGCGCAATCAGCCGCCCCTCAGCATCGCGGTCAAAGCTCACCGTGTGAGTGCCAAAGGGCTTGCCCTTCCTCAGAACATCAAACTGGATCACATCTCCAGCCTGCGGACTCCATCTCGGGGTTTCTGTCTTGGCCTTCGCCGTGCTGGCCAGCATGGCCACACTCAGCAAACCTGCTCCGATGCGAGTAATCATATAAAATTCCTCCAGAAACCGCCCGGTTTTTGAGCGACAAGGCAGACACAGGCCTCATCACCTACCGCCTGTGGCTTGTGACGCATGCCCGGCTCTCCCAGAACCAGATCACCACGTTTGTAAGTGCCGTGCCCGTCAGAGAAACGCCCCTGGATGACAACGGTTGCTTCCAGATCGGCATGGCCGTGCTTGGGCACACTCTGGCCGGGCTCCAGCTTCATCAGCCGCGCCCCTGTCGTTCCGGTCGCCGCATAGCGCACGCCGGTAAGTCCACGGCGCCAACGCGGTCCCTTGTCTATTTGGCGGATCAGCCCATCAACGCTCGCCTGCGGCTTGTGCCGCACCTCAGCCGCGCTAAGCGTGGAGACCTTGTGCACCGGTGCCGCAAGGGGGCCTTCTTCCAGCAAGGCCCCGCCAATCGCCGCCCACCAAGCGGCCGCTTCGGTGCCTTCGGAACTCAACATCACGTGCAGATCCCCAGCCAGTTCAAAGGCGGCAGAATGATTTCCCGCGACATGATCCATCATGAAGGCTGTATAAGTATCCGGACTGGTCAAGACTAAGACCTCTTTGCATTCGTAATCAGCTATCTTTTATTACGCAGCGCAGGCTCAGCTGGATCACATCAAGTGCATGCGCTCCTGTGGCGGTTGTACTCTGCCGTCAGGCGCTCTAGCTTTTGCGGGAACAGAATGATCAGAATCGGACCGGAAAACAGATGAAGCTTCATCGCTCAGTCATTGACCTCATCGGCAATACGCCCCTGCTCAGGCTCAACAAGGTTTCTGAGGAGACTGGCTGCGAGATCCTCGGCAAGTGCGAGTTCCTGAATCCCGGCCAGTCTGTGAAAGACCGTCCGGCTCTCGGCATCGTTCGGGATGCCGAGGCCTCCGGCGCGCTGAAGCCCGGCGGCACGATCGTTGAGGGCACCGCCGGGAATACCGGCATTGGCCTCGCGCTTGTGGGCGCAGCGCTTGGCTATCGCGTCGTGATCGTCATGCCGCGGACGCAGAGCCAGGAGAAGAAAGACGCCATCCGCCTGCTCGGCGCAGAGCTGATTGAGGTGGACGCGGTCCCCTATGCCAATCCGAACAATTACCAGCACTTCTCCCGCCGCCTGGCGGAAGATATGGCGAAGTCAGAACCGAATGGCGCGATCTGGGCCAACCAGTTCGACAATACCGCCAACCGCAAATCTCATTACGAAACCACCGGTCAGGAAATCTGGACACAGACAGACGGCAAGCTGGATGCCTTCATCTGCGCCGTTGGATCGGGTGGCACGCTGGGCGGTGTCTCCATGGCCCTGAAGGAAAAGAGCAAGGCCGTTCAGATCGGCATCGCAGATCCCGGCGGCGCAGCCCTCTATGAATATTACAAAAATGGGGAACTAAAGTCCGAAGGCACCTCCATCACGGAAGGCATCGGTCAGGGCCGCATCACGGCAAATTTGGAAGGCATCGAAGTGGACCGCGCCTATCGCTGTACCGATGCCGAAGCACTCAATATCCTGTTTGACTTGGTGGAGCATGAAGGCCTGTGCCTTGGCGGCTCAGCGGGCGTCAACATTGCCGGCGCTGTGCAGATGGCGAGGGACCTCGGCCCCGGCCACACCATCGTGACCGTGCTGTGTGACTATGGGAACCGCTACCAGACCAAGCTTTACAATCCGGACTTCCTGAAATCAAAAGACCTGCCCGTACCAGCCTGGATGGAGACATAAGACATGGAATCCGGTGACCCGCTCGTAACCGCCCAATGGCTGAAGGAAAACATCTCGGCCCCGGATGTCCGGGTGGTGGATGCCACATGGATTCCACCTTTCCTGAACCGGGATGAAACCGGACGGCAACTCTGGTCAAACTGCCATATTCCAGGCGCGGTGCATTTCGACATTGATGCCATCAAAGCTGGCGGCACAGACCTGCCCCATATGCTGCCGGACCCTGTCATGTTCTCCTCCCGCGTGCGTAAGCTTGGCATTGGCGATGGCAACCGCATTGTTGTCTATGACCAGTTCAATATGTTCGGCGCTGCCAGGGTGTGGTGGATGCTGCGCGTCATGGGCCATCAGGATGTGAAAGTTCTGGATGGCGGCCTGCAAGCCTGGATCGATGTGGGCGGTGAGACCGAAGACATGCCCCCTGTTCCCATGGAGCGCCATTTCACAGCCCGTGTTCGCTCGGACTTGGTCAAGGATGTCACCCAGATGGTGGCGGCCTCCGAAGGCAAGACACACACGATCATTGATGCCCGCTCCAAGGATCGCTTTACCGGCGAGGCACCCGAGCCACGCGAAGGCCTGCCGTCCGGACATATCCCCGGCAGCATATCTGTCCCATCCAGCATGCTGAGCGATGAAAGCGGAAAGATGAAATCGGCTGACGCACTGAAACCCCTGTTCCCGGACACTAGCAGGCCTCTCATCACCACCTGCGGGTCCGGCGTCTCTGCCGCAGTCACCGCGCTTGCCCTGGCCCGCCTAGGCAATTGGGATGTTGCCGTCTATGATGGTTCGTGGACAGAATGGGCCTCGGATTCAAGCCGCCCGATTGCGACGGGCGAAGCATGAGCAAGCAATTAGAAACACGCATCATCCACACCCGCAAAGACAGACTGCCAAGCAAGACAGTCAATCCGCCGGTGGAACGTGCATCGACCCTTCTGTTCGATACAGCAGACCGCCTATATGGCGCAAAGCCCGGCTATGGACGGATGGGACTGACGGTGCACCGCGAACTGGAAGCAGCCTTGTGCGAACTGGAAAATGCCCGGCACGTACGCCTCACCTCCAATGGCCTGCAAGCCTGCACGCTGGCCATCGCCAGTCAGGTGAAAGCGGGCGATCATGTCCTGTATTCGGACTCCACCTATGGCCCGACATCACGGTTCTGCGAACGGCGTCTTGAGCGCATGGGCGTCGAGTCGAGCCGGTTTGATCCTCGCATTGGTGAAGGCATTCAAGCCCTGGTTCGCCCGAACACAAAACTGATCTATCTCGAAGCCCCCGGGTCACTGACATTCGAGATCAGCGATACGCCCGCCATCGTAGAGATCGCAAGGAAACACGGCATCCGCACCGCGCTGGACAATACCTGGGGCGCGGGCCTGTATCACAAGCCGCTGGATTTGGGTGTCGACATCTCCATTCAGGCACTGACAAAATATGTCGTTGGCCATTCTGATGTCTTCGCCGGCGCTGTGATGACCCGTGACACGCGCATCGCTCAGGAGGTGGCCGACACGTCCGAGGATTGGGGCATCAGTCTCTCCCCGGATGATGCCTATACATCGCTGCGTGGCCTGCGCTCTCTGGCAACACGTCTCAAGGCACATGAGGCGGCTGGTCTGGAAGTGGCAAACTGGCTGACCCACCGTCCGGAAGTGGCACAGGTTATCCACCCGGCCCTGCCGACACACCCTGACCATGCTATATGGAAGCGTGACTTTACGGGCGCATGCGGGCTGTTCTCCTTCATTCTGAAAGACACCCCGCCAGAAGCCGTGGACAAGTTCATTGGTGCTCTCAGCCTGTTCAGCATGGGCTTCTCCTGGGGCGGCTTTGAAAGCTTGATCATCCCGTGCGACCAGCAACTGACTCGTATGCAAGACAGCTGGACGCAAACCCGCGCAGGCCCGTTGATGCGCATTCACATTGGCCTTGAAGCGACTTCGGATCTGCTTGCGGATCTTGAGGCCGGTTTCGTCGCCATGGCAGACGTCTAGGTGCAGTGGACAGCGCGCAGAATTGGCCTGGTCCTTGGCCCAGCCCTGGCAGGGCTGATGTGGCTGGTTGGAGCCCCCGCAGGCCTGAATGACGCGGCATGGGGCACGGCCTGCCTGATGGCGCTGATGGCGGTCTGGTGGGCAACTGAGGCCATTCCCATTCCCGCCACATCCCTGTTGCCTCTGTTTGTGCTTCCGCTGATCGGGGCTGGCAGACCCAAAGTCGTTGGCGCAGACTATGCCAGCCATATTGTGTTGCTCCTGCTCGGCGGCTTCATCATCGCGATGGGCATTGAGCGCTGGAATCTGCACAAGCGCATCGCCCTGAACGTGGTCAGCCGCGTTGGTGCACACCCCTATGCGCTAATCTTCGGCTTCATGCTGGCGACAGCGCTGCTGTCCATGTGGATTTCGAATACGGCCTCAACACTGATGATGGTGCCTATCGCGCTGTCTGCCGCAACAGTTCTTGGCGCATGTTCCAAGAAGTTCACCGTCGCGTTATTGCTGGGCATTTGTTACGCGGCCTCGATTGGAGGCGTTGCAACACCGATTGGCACGCCGACAAATTTGATCGCGATCAACTGGCTGCAAAACGAGGTCGACGCCAATATCGGCTTTCCACAATGGATGGCCTTTGGCATCCCGACAGTCGCGCTTCTTTTGCCTTGCGCCTGGTGGAGCGTGACGCGTGGTGTGCCTCATATGGACGATGGGGATGAAATCATCGCAAATGTTCGCCGGCAACGCCGCGAAATGGGGAAGATCACACCGCAGGAATCCCGCGCAGCAATTGTGTTTGGTCTGACCGCCGCCCTATGGGTGCTGCGTCTGCCTATCGAGATTGCCCTGCGCGCGGTGGACATCTCCCTGCTCGAAGGCTTTGGCGGGGCGGAAATCGACATGATGATCGCCATGTTCGGCGCCGTGCTGATGTTCCTGATACCGGCGGGCGGCGGCGAAGATCGCGCTATTCTGAACTGGGAAGAGGCAGAGCGCCTGCCCTGGGGTGTGCTGGTGCTGTTTGGTGGTGGTATAGCCCTCGGCAATGCGGTCTCCCGCACAGGCCTCTCGGCCTGGATCGGGGAAAATCTCGAAGTTCTGAACAGCCTGCCTCCGCTCTTTTTCATTGTCAGTGTTGTGGCGCTGGTGATCTTTCTGACTGAGCTGACCTCCAATGTCGCGACCATGACGACGTTGGCTCCGATCCTGGGCGCACTCGGCATTGCGGTGGGTGTGGCCCCGGCCACCTTGCTGGCCCCGGCGGCCGTAGCTGCGTCATGTGCGTTTATGCTGCCCGTTGCGACCGCGCCGAACGCCATTGTCTACGCAACGAACGAAGTGCCCATGCAGCAGATGATCCGCCGAGGGCTCTACGTCAATCTGCTCGGAATTGTGATCATCGCCGCTGTCGGCTACTGGATCGCGCCGCTCGTGCTCTAGGGGAACTCAGCGCATCAGCGCGAAACTCCCCCAGAAACACTCAGCGCAGTCCCCGACCCAGACTTTGCTGCGTCTCTTATCAAGGGGACAAGCTGAACGCGGCCTGAACCTGTGCTGTCTTAATTGGCAGGCGGCTCGCTGACCTCGACGATCAGCTTGCCGAGGTTCTTACCCTCGAACAGACGGGAAAGACTGACCGGAGCATTCTCCAGCCCTTTCACAATATCTGTTTCGAATTTGAGCTTGCCCTCCATCAGCCAGCCAGCCATTTGCTGCATGCCTTCCGGGAATCGCGGGAAATAGTCGATCACGATGAAGCCCTTTACTAGGGTTCGCCGCATCAGCAAGTTTGAGAAATTGTAAGGTCCGGGCACCGGCTCGGTAGCGTTGTAGGTGCTGATCAGGCCGCAGAGCGGCATTCGGGAGAAATCATTCAGCCGGGCGATCACCTGGTCCATGATCTTGCCGCCGACATTCTCGAAATTCACGTCGATGCCATTCGGGCAGTGCTTGTCCAGCGCCGCGCCGACATCTTCAGACTTGTAATTAATCGCCGCATCGAAGCCGGCCGTCTCGGTCAACCATTTGCACTTCTCATCACTGCCTGCGATGCCGACAACCCGGCAACCCTGAATCTTCGCAATCTGGCCGACCATCGAGCCCACAGCTCCCGCCGCCGCTGAGACGACGACCGTCTCGCCTGCCTTCGGCTTGCCGATATCCATCAGGCCGAAATAGGCCGTCATGCCCGTCGCCCCGAGCGGCCCCATAAAGGCGGTCAGCGGTACGCCAGGCAGTTTTGGCAGCGCGGTCAGCGTTTGCCCCGAATGTGTGGAATATAGAGACCAGGAGCCGAGCCCCGTATTCACAATGTCGCCCGGCGACAGCCCGTCAAACTGGCTTTCGGTCACGACCGCCAGACCGCCCCCGCGCATCGGATCGCCAATCCCGACCGGCGGTAGATAGGCGTCCACATCGCTCATCCAAATACGATTGGTCGGGTCCAGCGATAGATAGATAAGGCGCGTGCGCACTTCGCCTTCTTTCAGGGGCTCCAGCGGGCTTTCAACCAGTTCGAGATCGCCTTCCTTTACCTCGCCCTCAGGCCGCTTGCGCAAAATCCAGGTCTTGTTCATCTCGGTCATGATTGATCCTCCCTATGTCTGGCAGAGAGGCTAGACCGAAACCGCTTCAGCGCAAGACACCTCGCCGCGTCAGCCAGAGTGAATACACGAACAGCAGGATCGCAATCAGCATGATGGCGGCCGTGAAGGCCGGGCTATGAACAATCTTGTGCAGGGCTTCTCTCGGACTGGCTGAGGTCCGGGGCCGAGGGTGGGTGACGCCGCACGCAACAGCGGCTACACCTGCCAGCAACAGAGGATTCTTGACCCATGGCCACTGCCCCCGTCGACAAGGACAGTCATCTCTATCTAGTGGATGCCAGCGCGTATATTTTCCGCGCCTTCCATGCCCTGCCACCCCTGACGCGGCAGAGTGACGGCCTGCCGATTGGTGCGGTCAGCGGCTTCTGCAACATGTTGTTCAAGCTGCTGGAAGATTTGAAAGGCGATGACCGCCCGACGCATTTTGCTTGCATCTTCGACAAATCCTCCATCACCTTCCGCAATGAATTGTACGACCAGTACAAGGCCAACCGCCCCGAGCCGCCGGAGGAGCTGCGCCCGCAATTCCCGCTGGTGCGCCGCGCTGCCGAGGCCTTTGCCGCCCATGCCATCGAGATGGAAGGCTTCGAAGCCGACGATTTGATCGCGACCTATGCCCGCCAGGCCGAGGCGAAGGGCGCGCGCGTGACCATCGTGTCTTCGGACAAGGATCTGATGCAGCTCGTCTCTGACAAGGTGGTGATGCTGGACACGATGAAGAACCGCACGCTGGGCCGTGAGGAAGTGTTCGAGAAGTTTGGCGTCGGCCCGGAAAAGGTGGTCGACATCCAGTCTCTGGCTGGCGACAGCGTGGACAATGTGCCCGGCGCCCCCGGCATTGGCGTGAAGACCGCCGCGCAATTGCTGGATGAGTATGGCGATCTCGAAACGCTGCTGGAACGCGCCGGGGAGATCAAACAGCCAAAGCGTCGCCAGACGCTGATCGAGAATGAGGACCTGATCCGCATCTCCAAACAGCTCGTCACCCTGAAGGATGACGTGCCGCTGGAACTGCCGCTGGAAGACCTGGCCGTTCAGGATCCTGACCCGGACACACTGATCAGCTTCCTGGAGGAAATGGAATTCCGCACTATCACCCGCCGCGTGCGCGAAATGATGGAACTGGAAGGTGCGATCGAAAGCGCTCAGCCTGCGGAAGACCCGATCGACCGCAGCAAATATGTCTGCGTGCGCGAGTTTGAGGTTCTGGAAGACTGGGTCGCCCGCGCCACAAAGCAGGGCTATGTGGCTGTCGATACTGAGACGGACAGCCTCGACTCGATTGCGGCAAATCTTGTCGGCGTCTCCCTGGCGCTATCCCCAAACGAAGCGTGCTACATACCGCTCGCTCATGTCGATCCGGACGGGGCGGGTGATGGCGACATGTTCGGTGCAGACCCTCCGCGCCAGATCCGCATGAAGGATGCCCTGCGCGCCTTGAAGCCGATGCTGGAAGATCCGTCTGTCCTGAAGATTGGCCAGAACATCAAATATGATCTCTCCATCTTTTCGACACACAAGATTGATGTCGCACCCATAGATGACACGATGCTGCTGTCCTATGTTCTGAATGCGGGCAAGCACAATCACGGCATGGACACGCTGTCTGAACGCTACCTTCAGCACAATACCATTCCGTTCAAGGAGATTGCGGGCACCGGAAAATCTCAAGTCACATTCGATAAGATCGCGCTGGACAAGGCGACGGAATACGCCGCCGAAGATGCCGACGTCACGCTGCGCCTGTGGCACATTTTCAAGCCTCAACTGCGCCCGGAAAAGGTCACGACAGTCTACGAGACGCTGGAACGTCCGCTGGTGCCTGTGCTAGCAAGGATGGAGCAGGAAGGTATCAAGGTGGACCGCGACCGCCTCTCTCGCCTGTCGTCTGACTTTTCCCAGCGCATGGCCGCGCTGGAGGCCGAAGCCTATGAGCAGGCAGGCCGAGAGTTCAACATTGGCAGCCCTAAACAGCTGGGCGAAATTCTGTTCGACGAGATGGGCCTGGAAGGCGGCAAGCGGACGAAATCCGGCGCATGGCAAACCGATGCCGATGTGCTGGAAGGTCTGGCCGCGGCGGGCCATGGTCTGCCGCGCACGATTGTGGACTGGCGCACCCTGTCCAAGCTGCGCTCCACTTATACTGAGGCCCTGCAAGCCGCGATCAACAAGAACACGGGCCGTGTTCACACCAGCTTCTCCATGGCGGTTGCGCAGACAGGGCGGCTTTCCTCAACCGATCCGAACCTGCAGAACATCCCGGTGCGGACGGAAGAAGGCCGCAAGATCCGAGAGGCCTTCATCGCCGAGAAGGGCAATGTGCTCGTCAGCGCCGACTATAGCCAGATCGAGCTGCGCATATTGGCCCATATTGCCGACATTGATGCGCTGAAAAGCGCCTTCAAGGAAGGCCTCGACATTCACGCCATGACCGCCAGCGAGATGTTCGGTGTGCCGATTGAGGGCATGGACCCAATGGTGCGCCGTCAGGCCAAGGCCATCAATTTCGGCATCATCTACGGCATTTCCGGCTTCGGCCTCGCCCGCCAGCTGGGCATTCCACAGTCTGAGGCCAGCGACTACATCAAGACCTATTTCAAACGCTTTCCTGGCATCCGCGCTTATATGGACGAGACCAAGGCCTTCGCCAAAGAGCATGGCTATGTCACGACCGCGTTTGGACGGAAGATCAATCTGTCCGGCATCCAGTCCAAAGGCCCGCAAAAGGCTTTTGCGGAGCGTCAGGCCATCAACGCGCCAATCCAGGGCTCAGCCGCAGACATCATCAAACGCGCCATGATCCGTATGCCGGACGCGCTAGCCGATGCGGGGCTAAAGGCAAGGATGCTGTTGCAGGTGCATGACGAACTCGTCTTCGAATGCCCCGAGAAAGAAGCCGACAAGCTGATCGAGGTGGCGCAGGCAACCATGCAGGGCGCCGCTGGACCGGCCTTGCAGCTGTCCGTGCCGCTGGAAGTAGAGGCGCGCGCCGCCAAGAACTGGGCCGAAGCGCACTAGGCGGGACAGGAGAGGGCCTTCCTGCCCTAGCCCCCCGCCTGACACCTTCCGTGCCTCGTCATATGACTGCAAATTGGGAAATCTTCCCAATTCCAGCTCACCTATGCCGCGAAGATCACTTGCCTGTGCAGCAAGTGATCGTATCTTTCAGGAAATTTTCTGAATCGCAGTTGTCACATGTTCGTAAGGCGCTCAGGCTGCTAGCTATGCAGAGTCGCAATAGAGACCGAGGCAGACTCATGCCATTTAATTCCGCTCCGAATGAGTGTCCCTTCAAAATTGGCCACACGCCCCTCACCCGGTTCAGCATCCAGATTGGCGATCATCAGCATGAATTGCTGATCAAGGAAGAGCGCCTCAATGAATTCGGATCAATCAAGGACCGTGTGGCCTGGTATATCCTGTCGCGCACGATAGAAGCGCAAGGCCCCGTCACGGCGGTCGTGGACGCCTCATCCGGCAATTATGGCAACGCCCTCGCCTGCATCTGCGAGCGCCAGGGCATTGAAGCGACAATTGTCTCCTCCCCCTCGATCAGCGCCTATAATGCCGAGGGCATCCGCAAGGCGGGTGCCCGGCTGGTGATCGCTGAGGCGCAGCCCGGCGAATCCTCCAATGCCGCCCGGATGCGCGTGGCTGGTGAGATCGCCAAGGCCGAGGGCATGGTGTTTCTGGACCAGTACGCCAACTTCCTGAACCCGGCCTCCCACCAGAACTGGACCGCGCCGGAAGTGTTCGCGCAAGGCCCGTTTGATGCCTGTTTCGCCACGTCTTCTTCTGGCGGCACAGCGCGCGGCTTCACAGATTATTTGCGGGCGCATCAGGACAAGACGCCGCTCTTCCTGGTCGAGCCGCAAGGCTCCTGCGCCTTTGTCGCGCCGGATGATAGCGATGGCGAAAAGCTGAAGATCCCCGGCTATGGCAGCCAGCGCCGGTCCACCTTCGCTGAGATTACCCCGCCGCCAGCCATGCTGCGCGTGCAGGAACCCGCCGTTCTGGCCGCGTTCGCGCTGTTGCATGAGCACAAGCTGGCCGAGGTCGGCCTGTCCAGTGTGGGCGTGATGCTGGGTGCCATGCAATGGTTGTCCGAACAGGATGGCCCGCGCAGCGCCGTATGCATCTGCGCCGATGGTGATGAGCGTTACGTGGATGAGTTCGAGGGCCGCTATCTGCCGTCCGTCGATCGCGCGGACTATGATGCCGCCTATGCGGAATTGAGTCCGATTATCGCCTCCATGAAGCAGGTGATGCGGGCCAACGCCTAGCAAATACTGACCTTCGCAAACCCAAGGCCTGCGCCTGCCCCTACCGCGCAGGCAAGCGCGCTGCGCGACAATCACCGTTGATAAACCCCGGACTGGGGTCTATTTGCACCGCAAGGGCATTTGACCGATCAAATGCCGACACGTCGAGTAAAGAGGCACAAAGTGGCAGTTCTGTATCGTTCCCGCACATCGACCCATGGACGCAACATGGCAGGCGCACGCGGCCTGTGGCGCGCCACTGGCATGAAGGATGGTGATTTCGGGAAGCCGATTATTGCGGTCGTGAACTCTTTCACCCAGTTCGTGCCGGGCCATGTTCACCTGAAAGACCTTGGCCAGCTGGTCGCTCGTGAGATCGAGGCGGCAGGCGGTGTGGCCAAGGAATTCAACACGATTGCCGTCGATGACGGCATCGCGATGGGTCATGACGGCATGCTGTACTCGCTGCCGAGCCGCGAAGTGATCGCCGACAGCGTCGAGTATATGGTCAATGCCCACTGCGCCGATGCGATGGTGTGCATCTCCAATTGCGACAAGATCACGCCCGGCATGATGATGGCGGCGCTGCGCCTGGATATTCCGGTCGTGTTCGTCTCCGGCGGGCCGATGGAGGCTGGCAAGGTCGATATTGATGGCGAGCTGCGCTCGGTCGACCTGATCGACGCGATGATCGAAGCGGCCAATCCGGACCGGACCGATGCCGAGGTTGAAGCCTTCGAGCAGGGTGCCTGCCCGACCTGCGGCTCCTGCTCCGGCATGTTCACGGCGAACTCCATGAACTGCCTTGCTGAGGCGCTGGGCCTCGCCCTGCCCGGCAATGGCTCGACGCTTGCGACCCATGCTGACCGGGAAAAACTGTTCCGCCGCGCGGGCCGCCGCATCGTGGAGCTGACCAAGGATTATTACGACAATGGGAACACGGCCGTGTCGTCCCGCGGCATTGCCACCAAGGCCGCATTCGAGAACGCCATGACGCTGGACATCGCCATGGGCGGCTCGACCAATACGATCCTGCACCTGCTGGCCATTGCCCGCGAAGGCGAGGTGGACTTCACGCTGGACGATATCGACCGCCTGAGCCGTCAGACGCCTTGCCTGTGCAAGGTCGCGCCCGCGGTTGCCAATGTGCACATGGAAGACGTGCACCGCGCTGGCGGCATCTTCGGCATTTTGGGAGAGCTGAACCGCGCGGGCAAGCTGGACACGTCCGTTGCGACGATCCATTCCGCGACGCTGGAAGAAGCGATCCAGACCTGGGACATCACCACCTCCAATGATCCGGACGTGCAGGAACTGTTCCTGGCCGCGCCGGGCGGCGTGCGCACGACGCAGGCCTTCAGCCAGTCGCGCCGCTACAAGGAACTGGACCAGGACCGCGCAGGCGGCGTCATCCGCTCCGCCGATCATGCCTTCTCTCAGGATGGCGGCCTGGCCGTTCTGTTCGGCAACATCGCCGAGCAAGGCTGTGTCGTGAAAACGGCGGGCGTCGATGATTCCATCCTGAAATTCTCCGGCCCGGCGATTGTCTGCGAAAGCCAGGAAGAGGCCTGCAAGCGCATCCTGAGCAAGGAAGTCAAAGCCGGCGATGTGGTCATCATCCGCTATGAAGGCCCGCGCGGCGGACCGGGCATGCAGGAAATGCTGTACCCGACTTCATACCTGAAATCGATGAAGCTGGGCAAAGCCTGCGCGCTGATCACCGATGGCCGCTTCTCCGGCGGCACGTCCGGTCTTTCGATTGGCCATGTCAGCCCGGAAGCGGCGGAAGGCGGCCTGATCGGCCTTGTCGAAGAAGGCGACATCATCGAGATCGACATCCCGAACCGCACCATCCATGCGAAGATCGACGATGCTGAAATCGCGCGCCGCCGTGCCGCGATGGAAGCCAAAGGCGACAAGGCTTGGAAACCGGTCGAAGAGCGCCCCCGCAAAGTGAGCCGTGCCCTGAAGGTCTACGCGGCTCATGTGGGCAATGCCTCGCAGGGCGCTGTGCGGCTGGATCCGTAAGCAGCCTGAACAGCACTGCGCAAAGCCAAAAAGTCGCACAATCGAAAGTTGACAAACATGCCCCTGGCCAGCTGGAGTGGTTGGCTATTTGGAGGGGTATTTCTTGCTCAAGAAAACGATGATTTTCGCCTTGCTGGCGAATGTGACCGCCTGCGCCACAACCTACACAGTACCCAGTGAAGAGGCGCCACCAGAATGGCGCGAGGATGGAAAGCCGATGGGCTTTGGACCTGTCGAAGGATCGGCCAAATCCTTTCCGGGAACCCTGAAAGAAAATGACGCCATGATGGAGTTCCTAGTCGAGAACGAACGGACCGCCATCATCACCGATGCATTGGAATGGACTGACCCGTATGGCGGAACGAACATCATTCCGGCAGGGTCCCCCGCTTACGCCCGCCAGTTCAGCTTGCAGATATCATCGACATACAGCTTCAGAAAAAACTTGAACGAACACAACAATCCGATTGAGTGGTGTGTGCCAAGGTTCGACAAAAAGGATGCTGTATGCATCTTCTGGGAAGGTTCCGAACAGGCTCGTTACATCGAGACATCCGGAGGTACGCCACAAAACGCAAAACCTCTGTCACCATCGGGTATGGTTGGCCCGATGCCACATATCGAGGAACAGGCCGTCGATTTCGAGCATCCGATGAAAATCCAGGTTGTTGTCGACATGTTCCGGTCTGACTGGATAACCGTCGCTACCCGAGTCTCTGAAGGTGATGACTGGTCTTCTCTTGGAAGAAGCAAAGTGAAGTTTGATGAGGACGGCACCGCCACAATCTCGCGCTTTCAGGGCGAATTCAAACTGACCGCTGATCGCCGCAAAAATGGAAAAATTACAGGTGTAAAGGTCGAGGTCTTCAAGGAGCCCAAGGCGGTTCGGATGGCCACATTCGAAGATGTCGTAAAAATGCTTATGCTTCTAAAAGCCGCTGAAGCGGAGACCAACAAGGCCCCAGAAGAAGGCAGCGCCAACGTTGATTCCGAGACTACCCCGGTCGAAGAATGATGCAAGCGAAGCACCTGCGACGCCTGTGAGGGCGCTTGGGGGGTGGTTTGTTTTCCGGGCTGAGGTTCGCGGTCAGGTTTCCGGCAGGGGCAAGTCCCTTCTTCCAAGGGAGAAGGGGTTGGGGATGAGGGGGCGTAGAGCCGCCGAAAGTGCACCAAGTATGGCACATGCGTTGCCCCTCACCCCTGCCCTTGCTCGGGCGGACGCAGTGCGTCCGCCTTTCCTCACAAGCCCGAGGGAGAGGGAGTTCAGGTCCGTATACGCCGGGATAAAGGCGCGGCCGTCGCAGGCGGCGGCGAGGCGGTCACTGGCCGGGCGCGCGTGTGGCAGATCGTGCTGCGCTGTCTTCTGCCCCGGAATATAGTCAATTGATGACAGGTAGACGCGGCCGTTCGGCGTGACGCTCCAGTGATACTGAACACCCCTCCCATAGGTCATGCGGATCGCTGCGCGCAGCAGAACAAGCTGCGCCCAGATCAGCGGCCACATGATCTCCAGATGTGGCGGAAAGCCCTTGGGAGGATGAAAGAACGACATGGGCCCAGTATACATCCGGATACGGAGGTGTCGGAAAACTATATTTTCGCGCCAATGTTTGCAGCAGGATGGGGCAGCTCAGGGGGTGGATAAGGGGATGATCCGGGGGCTTGTCCCTCTGTGGCTTCATCCTTCGACTTCGCTCAGGATGAGTCCGGAAGGGGGGCAGGATGACTCTGTACTAGAGAAGCGCTCATGCTGAGCGAAGTCAAAGCGCGAGTGCGGGCAACCGCAGCAGAACAAGGCAAATGCGCCCCATTCTTCCTTAAATTGCCGTAATGTGAGCAAGCGCTCGCCCTAGTCGGCTGTTTTCATTGGAAATGCAGTTAAGGAGGGCTTTTGCCGTGGCGCGAACCGTGTTTGAACACCATATGGCCAAACGGCCCCACCCTGCCTATGGGTATAGTCTGGCTGAGAGGGATCGAGCGATGACAACTTTGGCACTCGTGGATGATGACGAAAACATCGTTGCGTCCTTGAAGATGTTCTTTGAAGCGGAAGGCTATAATGTCCGCACCTATCATGATGGTGAGGCTGCCCTGCCTGCGCTGACAGAGACGCCACCGGACATTGCGATCCTGGACGTGAAGATGCCCAAGATGGACGGCATGGAATTGCTGCGCCGTCTGCGCCAGACTTCTGAACTGCCGGTCATCTTCCTGACCTCCAAGGATGAGGAAATCGACGAAGTGATCGGCTTCAATATCGGCGCCGATGATTTTGTTCGCAAACCCTGCTCCAACCGTCTGCTGGCCGAACGCGTCAAAGCCGTTCTGCGCCGGGCGCGTGGTGCGGGCGCTGCGCCGGAAGAAGGCGACCAGAAGCCGATCGTTCGCGGCAAGCTGACGCTGGACCCGAACCGCCATGCCTGCACCTGGGACGGCCACCCGGTACGTCTGACGGTGACGGAATTCCTGATCCTTCAAGCGCTGGCCCAGCGCCCTGGCTATGTCAAAAGCCGCGACCAGCTGATGGACGCCGCCTATGACGACCAGATTTATGTCGACGACCGCACCATCGACAGCCATATCAAGCGCCTTCGCAAGAAGTTCCGCGAAGTGACCGACGAGTTCGACGCGATCGAGACGCTCTATGGCGTGGGCTACCGCTATACAGAATAGCGCCGTCACGGAAATCTATATTGGCGGGGCGGCCGACACACGGACACGCCTCGTCGCTGCCTTTGCCGAGGCACGAGCCGCAAAGCTGGCGCACTCTCACCGCGAGGCGCATTATTTCCCGCATTATGCTCCGCGCCGGGCGCGTCATCTGGCGCAGCGGCATATTGAGTCTGGACGTGAAATTGTGCTGATCGGGCATAGCTGGGGCGGAGATACGGCGCTGCGCGTGCTGAAAGGCCTGTCTCCCGAGACGATCCCGCTGCTGGTCTGTGTTGATCCTGTGCCAAAGTCCCGCCTGAACCCGCCGCCCCGGCCGCTGAATGCGGAGCACATCCTGTTCATTGATGCGCGACCTACACGCCCCAACCAGTCAGACAAGGTGAAGGATTTCGGCCAGCTGTTCTGCGGCACGCTGCACCGGCGGCTGGAGTGCGCGCACACCGCCATCACGGCTGACCTGAACCATTTCGCGTTTTCGCAGATGATGCTGACGCGTGCCGAAGACGGGCTGTCAGCATTGGACCGCATCAATCAGGTCGGCCAGATCAGCCAGCGAAGCCCAACCGCCAGCCCCAGTTCGGCAGCACAAGGACCAAGAGGATGAAGCCGACACCGACCAGAAAGCTGAGCGGGGAATATATCCGCCGATTGAGCTTCAGGAAGGGCAATTCCGGCAGGGCCCGCTCAAAGGCTGGCAAAATACCGATAATGCCGCGCCCCATGAACACCATACCGGCTGCGAACCCACCCAAGGCGAGCAGCCACTTTGCCAGTCGCTCATGCACAGGCAGGCTCACATACCCGCCCAGTGCCGCTGCCCAGAAGGCCGCAGCAAACAGCCACAAGGCCACGAACACGCATGAGGCCGCAGACGGCATGCGCGTAATGCCCCGCCGCCCGACGACAGCGCGCGCCAGCGCCTGCTCATTCGCGCAAGGAAAATGGCTGCCCATGGCCCACAACAGGTGCAGCAGGGCAAGACCGGTCAAAACCAGGACCAATACAGGTGATACGATCTGTGGCACCATTCGCTATTCCTCACAGGCCCGGCAGATTGCACAAAATGCGCAGCACACTTGCCGTGCGCACAATCATTCAATAGCCAGACACAAGATTAACACAAGCAACAGGATTTCTCATGGCCGACCCTGAAAACACACTTCTCCTCGAAACCTCCAAGGGTTCCGTCACCATCGAGCTCCGCCCGGACCTTGCCCCCGGCCATGTCGAGCGCATCAAGGAACTGGCCCGCGAAGGCTTTTATGACGGCATCATCTTCCACCGCGTTATTGACGGATTCATGGCGCAAGTCGGTTGCCCGAAAGGCACTGGCACGGGCGGCTCAGACAAGCCGGACCTGAAAGCCGAGTTCAATAATGAGCCACATGTGCGCGGCACCTGCTCCATGGCGCGCACCTCTGCGCCGCATTCTGCCAACAGCCAGTTCTTCATCTGCTTTGATGATGCCCGCTTCCTGGACAAGCAATACACAGTCTGGGGCCAGGTAACGGACGGCATGGACGTGATCGACCAGTTGGCCAAGGGCGAGCCGCCACGCAACCCTGACCGCATTGTCAGCATGAAAGTGGCTGCGGACGCCTGATCCCAGCCCCACGGACACGAAGAGATGGCGCGCGGCAAAATCAAACGCAGGGCATTGGCCCGGCACGGGTCCAAATATTTTGGATCACGTATCGCTCGTCTGATCTTCGCGTCCAATCTGGCGGGGCTGGCCATCCTCATCATCGGCGCCATGGTGCTGAACGAGATGCGGGCCGGCTTCGTCGTCTCCAAGAAACAGGATCTGGTCGCCCAAGCGCAGATCTTTACCAGCCTGCTGGGCGATGATGCCACGACGCCTGCCCCGTCTCTGGACGTTGAGGCCGCGCGGCAGACCATCGTCCGTCTGAACCTGCCGGAGCGTGTCCGCGCGCGGATCTATACGCCGGATGGCGAACTGATCGGTGACAGTTTCTATCTGTCCGAACGCGTGGATGTCGACGCGCTTCGCCCGCTGCAGGAGCCGAGCAGCTTCGCCAAGATGGGCGCGGAACTGTCTGAATGGGCGGGCAAGACCTTTGGCCCGATCATGCCGCGCCGCAGCTCCGAAGCGCTGCGCGCACAGAGCTTCGAGCAGGAATTCGAAATAGCGGTCAAGGGCAAGGAGGCCGCCAGCCAGCGCTTCTCTGACCGGGGCCAGCGGGTGATTTCCGTCTCCATGCCCATTCAGCGCGTGTCAGCCGTTGTTGGCGTGCTGACCCTTGAATCAAATGACATTGACGAGATCATCCGCGCCGAGCGCGCCGCGCTGGTCCCATTCATCGGTGTCGCGGTGCTGGTGGCGTTTATTACGTCCTTCCTCCTGACACTGGGCATTGCGCGGCCTTTGCGGCGGCTGTCGCTGGCGGCAGACCGCATCCGCGCAGGCTCATCTGATGGGATCGATATCCCCTCTCTCACTACGCGCAAGGACGAGATCGGCAACCTCGCTGCTTCCATGCAGAGCATGACCGAGGCGCTGCTTGAGCGTATCGAGGCCAATGAGCAATTTGCCGCCGATGTGGCGCATGAGTTGAAAAACCCGCTGACCTCCATCCGCTCCGCTATCGAGACGCTGGAAAGCGTGAAAGAGAACCCAGAGCTGACCGAGAAGCTGCGCGGCGTGATTGCGCTGGACGTCAAACGCCTCGACCGCCTGATCACGGATATTTCCAACGCTTCACGACTGGAAGCGGAAATGACCCGCGTGCCGAATGAGCAGATGGACATTGCTGGTTTCGTGCAGGATGTCGTGCGCACCTATGACGCCTTTGCGGATGAGGAAGACGCAGTCACCGTGCAATTCCGCGATGACACGATGGGCGCGCGCCTACTGGTGCGCGGACGCGAAGGCCCGCTGGGACAGGTCGTCCGCAATCTGATAGATAATGCGCGGTCCTTCTCCCCCGATGGCGGTGTGGTAATGGTGCGCTTGGACCAGTCCAATGACGGGCCGCAGACCATTGCCCGCATTTGCGTGGAAGACAATGGCCCCGGCATTCCGGAAGACAAGCTGGAAACCATTTTCAGCCGTTTCTATACGGATCGCCCAAAGGGTACGGCGTTCGGCAACAATTCGGGCCTTGGCCTGTCCATTGTGAAGCAGATCATCGCCACGCACCGCGGCAAAGTATGGGCCGAAAACCGCGCCGAAGGCGGTGCCCGATTTATCGTGGATTTGCCTGCGATCTGATATTTACACCCCGCGCTTCATCCTTCGACTTCGCTCAGGATGAGCGCTCCACAACGGCCCCTGGAGCCCACTCATCCTGAGCGAAGTCGAGACTGGCTTGGCCCCAGATGCGTAACTTCAGGCCCGTACTGGGCCCCGGATATCTGCGATACAAATTCCGGAGTGACACCAAGAGGGGGAAATTCCCCCTGCTAGCTTTTCTTGTTTTGGCGGTTGTTGATCAGATCGTTGACGACTTCCGGCTCAGCCAGGGTGGAGGTGTCGCCGAGGTTGGAATATTCGTCCTCGGCGATCTTGCGCAGGATGCGGCGCATGATCTTGCCCGAGCGGGTCTTGGGCAAGCCCGGCGCGATCTGGATCAGGTCGGGTGATGCAATCGGGCCAATCTCTGCCCTCACATGCTGGACGAGGTTTTTCAGGAGCGCATCATCCGGCTCAACGCCTGCGACGAGCGTGACATAGGCATAGATGCCCTGCCCCTTCACATCGTGCGGATAGCCGACCACGGCGGCCTCAGCGACAGCGTCATGGCTGACCAGTGCGCTTTCGACTTCTGCCGTGCCCATTCGGTGGCCGGAGACGTTGATCACGTCATCCACGCGGCCTGTAATCCAATAGAAGCCATCCTCATCGCGGCGGCAGCCGTCACCAGTGAAATAATTGCCCGGATAGGCCATGAAATAAGTATCGACGAAGCGCTGATGGTCGCCATAGACCGTGCGCATCTGGCCCGGCCAGCTATCAGTGATCAGCAAATTTCCTTCCGTCGCGCCTTCCAGCGTGTTGCCCTCGGCATCCACCAGCGCCGGCTGAACGCCAAAGAAGGGATGACTGCCCGCGCCGGGCTTCATGTCTGTCGCGCCCGGCAACGGCACAATCATCGCACCGCCTGTTTCGGTCTGCCACCAAGTGTCAACGATGGGGCAGCGCTCCTCGCCCACGACATGGAAATACCATTCCCAGGCTTCGGGGTTGATCGGCTCGCCCACCGTGCCCAGCAAGCGCAGCGAGCTGCGGGAGGTTGAGCGCACAGGCTCCTCGCCTTCGCGCATCAGGGCTCGGATCGCGGTCGGCGCCGTATAGAACAGGCTGACCTTATGATCGTCGCAGACTTTCCAAAACCGGCTGGCATCCGGATAGGTCGGCACGCCTTCAAACATCAGGCTGGTCGCGCCATTCGCGAGCGGGCCGTAAACAATATAGGTATGCCCGGTGACCCAGCCCACATCGGCCGTGCACCAGTACACATCGTCTTCCTTAAGGTCGAAGACATAATCATGCGTCATCGACGCCCAGACCAGATAACCGCCAGTTGTGTGCAGCACGCCTTTCGGTTTGCCGGTGGAGCCGGATGTGTAGAGTATGAAAAGCGGGTCTTCGGCGTTCATCGGCTCTGGCGGGCAATCGGCTGAAATGCCTTCGGCGGCCTCGTGGAGCCAATGGTCCCGGCCCTCCTGCATGGCCACATCACCGCCCGTGCGCTTCACGACCAGGATGTTCTTGACCATGCCACCCGCAATGTCAGCGGCCTTGTCGGCATTCACCTTGAGCGGCACCTTGCGGCCGCCGCGCACGCCTTCATCGGCGGTAATCAGAAAGCTGGATTCACAATCGGTGATACGGCCGGCCAGCGCTTCCGGGCTGAAGCCGCCGAACACGACCGAGTGCACCGCGCCTATGCGGGCACAAGCCAGCATCGCATAGGCCGCTTCCAGGATCATCGGCATGTAGATGGTGACGCGGTCGCCCTTCTTGACGCCCAGCTTCTTCAGAACATTGGCAAACTTGCAGACGGCCGCGTGCACCTGTCGATAAGTCAGCGTGTGGGTTTCGCCAGGCTCATCGCCTTCCCAGATCAGGGCGGGCTTGTCTCCACGGGTTTCCAAATGGCGGTCCAGACAATTGGCAGACACGTTGAGCACACCGTCGGAATACCATTTCACGTGAAGGTCTCCGGTCTCCCAGGAAACATCCTTCACAGTGGTATAGGGTTTGATCCAGTCAATGCGCTTGCCATGCTCGCCCCAAAACGCTTCCGGGTTCTCAATGGATGCAGCATACATCTCGCGATACTTTTCCGGGGTCAGGTTCGCCTGCGCGGCGAATGCTTCCGGTACCGGGTAGATTTTCGCTGTCTCGGTCATAACTGCCTCTCCGTCTGCCATGTTTCCATCCTCTTATCAGAATGCATACTTTGTTGAGAAGGTGAACCGTGTGATCGATCCATCTGCACCGCTTTCCTCTTCGCGCAGGCCGTACATCAGCTCTGTGCCCAGGGTGACGTTCGGGGCGACATCCCACAGGATTGCGCCAAAGACAGACTGCACAGAGGAGGTAACGGTCGCGGGCAAGTAAGACGGATTGTCGATGAACAGGCCGGAATACCCGCCGCTGAAACGCGCCGTCTTGCCAAACGGGTGGCGCCAGGCGATCAGCCCGCCATAGCTGGGGATGGCTTCCAGATCGCCATTCGGGTCCAGCGCAGTCGAGCGGCTGGCGGCCAAGCCGACATAGCGGCCAATGCCTTCCCCGCCGACCAGATTAAACCGGATGTCATCCTTCTCGCCGACCATCATCTTGCCGGACACGCTGAGGCTATAGCCAAAGACTTCCTCCTCGCTGGTGCCGAAATCGGCGCGCAGCTGACGGGCAATACCGGCGAAGGAAATATTACCGAAATCGCCGCTCAGATTGTAGCGGGCGACGACATCCGGGATCAGGTTTTCATCGCGCGCCCCGGCATTCAGCGTGGTCGTGTTGGGGTTCTCCACCGCGAACATCCAGTTTCCGCTTGTGTAGCGGATCTGGGGCTGGCGCACGAAGATCATGCCGTCAGGCAGGATCAGGAAGCTCGCGCTTTCCGGAATGGCGGAAGTGTTCTGGAAGGTGGACCATTCCTGGCCGACCAACCAGTTGCCATATGTCATGAAGGCCCGGCGCAGGCGCGGGGAATAGGAATTGGAGACCAGTTCATTGCCCTGCCCTGAGCCGAGGAAATCCATCTCAATATGCGCGCTGAGCGTCTTGTCGCCCACGGGGCGGCTGGCGGCCAGGAAGAAACGGGACGGCTCGGCGGTAAAGTCCGTAAACGTTGTTTCACTTCCACCAATAGGGGTTGAGCCCGGAATGTAGAAATCCCGCGCGATGGAGCTACCCGTGATTGCACCATCGCTGAGGGAGGTCACGTGTACATCCGCGTCGATGAAGCCGCCGAATTTCAACGTTGTGTCGCCGACGAGGAAACCGTCCACCTTGGGGCTGGGAGCCTCAACCTGTTCAGCATTGGCTGTACGTTCAATGCGGACGACATCATCCTTACGGGCACGCTCTTCTGCCAATTCGGTTTTCAGCTCGGAGACCATGGCCTCCAGTGCAGCTATGCGGTCCTCCAGAGAGGCCTCTTCCGCCTGCGCGCCGAAGGCCAATCCGGCAGCAATTGAAGATAGCAGAATACCCTTGAAAGTATGTGACATGAGTTCCTCCCTTACTTTATTTTTATGAGCGGAGTATCCGGGCGAAGGCCCCTGTGCGCCATTAGCCATTGGTGCTAAGACAAAAGTCTAAGGGCGCAGAACGGCAATTCGTGCTTGGATTGCCGGAATGCGATCATTCATCGTAGAGACTGCTTAAGCAGCAAGAATAACAGGGGGAAGACACCGTGGCAGAGGCACCGCGCGTCCTGATCGTGGACGATCACCCATTGTTTCGCGACGCGCTGGAGACAGCGCTGGAATGCGCCTATCCTGCAGGCGCAGAAGCAGCGCACGCAAGTAGTCTGTCCGGGGCGCTCGACAGTCTGAAGACCCGATTGGTGGATCTTATCCTGCTGGACCTGAATCTTGGCGATACGGTGGATTTTGAAGGCCTGACCAGTTTGCTGGCGGCCTCACCGGACTGCCCCATTGTCGTTGTCTCGGCCACGGAAACACCGCAGGCCTTTGAGCGCGCCAGGGCACTGGGCGCGGCAGGCTATCTGCCGAAGAGCATGTCTCTGGATGATCTCTCCGCCGCGCTGGCGACCACCCTGGATGGCGGCAACTGGTTTCCCGAAAACATGGAAGAAAACCTTCCCCCGAACCAGGCGGCAGAGCGCATTGCCAGTCTGACACCTGCCCAGAGACGTGTGCTGGCAGGCCTGTCAGCCGGGCTTCTCAACAAGCAGATTGCCTATGAGATGGATATCTCGGTCGCCACCGTGAAAGCGCACATGACGGCCATCTTCCGCAAGCTGGGCGCGAACAATCGCACACAGGCCCTGCTGATTTATCAGGAAGCGACTTCGCTCAGTGACTAGTCAGCCGCCTGATGAAGGTGTGATACCTGACAGGTCTTCAGGAACTGGCGGATGTCTGCCGGATCGCTTGGCTTGTGCAGCACGGCGATCCCTGCACCCTTTGCCGCGGCCAGTTCCGGTGCATTGGTAGATGCCGTCAGCAAGAGTACATTTGCCGGGCTGCGCAGCCGCGCCCTGTGGCGCTGGATAAGGTCCAGTCCATTGCTCTCATCACTGAGATCAAGGTCTGCGATCAAAGCGTCAAAGCATGTATCCTTCATATGCAGCGCGGCCTCGACCTCCGTTCGCACACAGACGGCCTGACAGCCCCAGCTTTCCAGCAGGCGCTGCATGCTGTCCACAATCGCAGGCTCGTCATCCACGAACAGCACACTCATACCATCCAGATCTTCCTCATCCTGCCTGACCGGCAAGGCGGGTTTTGCACGCCGCATGCCCGGCATGTCTGCCAACGGAACCGTGACGGAGAACACGCTACCCCTGCCCGGCACGGAGCGCACATAAATCGGCGCATCCATGAGGCTGGCCAGACGGCGCACAACGGAGAGGCCAAGGCCCGCCCCACGAATGCCGGCATTGTCAGCATCCTCATAACGGCGGAACTCTTCGAAAATCAGCTCCATCCGGTCGGCCGGAATACCGGGGCCGGTGTCGTAGACCTCAATCCGCACATACTTTCCGCGCCGCCGCGCACCGACCAGCACGCCGCCAGAACTCGTATAGCGCCGGGCATTTGAGATAAAATTGCGCAGAATGCTCTTCAGATAGTCAGGGTCTGCGAACACGGCGAGCCGGGTGGGCGCGACGCGGATTTCGAGACCCGCCTTCTCCGCCATGGGTGAGGCTTCATCTGCCAGATCTTCCAGTAGTGGCCCGAGCGGCAATTTTACCGGCACGGCCTTGACCTGACTGTGATCCAGGCGGGAGATGTCCAACAGCCCTTTCAGCAATTCATCTGCAGACTGAATGGCCTTGTCTGCCCGCGCTGCCAGATCGGCATGTGCGCCGCTTGACATCATGGAGCCCAGATAGAGACGCGCCGCGTTGAGGGGTTGCAAGAGGTCATGGCTCGCCGCCGCCAGAAAGCGCGTCTTTGAGGCGTTCGCCCCTTCCGCCTCCTGCCGGGCAAGGTTCAAATCTTCGGTCAGCTGTTCCAGTTCGCGTGTGCGTTCCTTGACGCGGCTTTCCAGCATTTCGTTTGCTTCGACCAAAGCCTGCTCGCGCTGCTTGTCATCCGTAATATCGGAGAATGTGGTGACATAACCGCCACCTGGCATGGGATTGCCGCTGATTCGCAGATAGCGCCCATCCGGATTGCAGCGCTCATAGCTGTGCGCGCTGCCAGAGCGCATATGCTCCACCCGGCGGCGGGCCTCCTCGACCGGGTCTCCATCAATCCAGCCTGTGCGGATATTATGCTCGATCAGCTCTGCCACCGGAACGCCTACTGAAATCTTCTCCGGAGGATAATCGAACAATTCCACATAGGCGGTATTCCACGCAACGAGGCGTTGGTCGGAATCCACCACGCTGATACCCTGCTGGATATTCTCCAGCATGGATTGCAGCATGTGCCGTTCGAACCGGGCGGCTTGCGTCTTCTGGTCCAGCATGGACAGGACATCCGGCAAGGCTACGTCGCTGCCGCCAATCGCGGAGGACAGCACCACGCGCGCAGAGGAGGCGCCGAGTGCGCTGGCAAGCAGTTTTTCCGTACGCTGCACAAGCCTCCAGTCCGCCGGGACATCGCCGCTGGACGGGATACCTGTTTCCTCTTCCAGCTTTCGGAAGGCGTGATCCACCGCTTCCGGCGTCAGAAAGCGTGAAGCCAGTGTCTTCAACCCATTAGGCGAAACCTGCGTGGCATGTGCCTGCATCGCCCCTTCCGCAATCGCCGCAATCTCGTCCCCGCCAACAAAGGCTGCCGCCTGCACACGGTCGCGCAATCTCTCGCGCGAGCGCAAGGAGATGATGATGAAAAGCGCAAGATTGACGCCGAGACTGACCACAACGCCGTGGGTCAAGCTGTCTTCGATGCGCATGCCGAACATCGCGTAGGGATGAAGGAAGCTCGGCACATATGCCGCAATCGCATCCGGCTCCAGAATGGCTGGCAGGAAAAGTGTGTAGGCCCACAGCGTCATGCCGACGATCAAGCCGGCGAGCACGCCGGAGCGCCGTCCGCCGCGCCATGTCACTGCGCCGATCAGACCGGGCGCGAACTGCGCTGCCGCAGCAAAGGACAAAAGCCCAATCTGCGCAAGCGCCTCACCTGTGCCAGCCTCCCGATAATAGGCATAGGCGAGCAACAACAGCACAACGATGACAATACGCCGTGCCGTGACAATGCGGGAGCCAGCATCGCCACTCAGACTGGCGAAGCGGCCTGACTGCATGATCGCCGGAACAACCAGATCATTTGTAACCATGGTAGACAGCGCGACCGTGGAAATGATCACCATGCCGGTGGCCGCCGAAAAGCCGCCCAGAAATACGATCGTCGCGAGCAGGCCGCGCCCCTGCTCCAGCGGCAGATCAAGCACAAACAGGTCCGGCTGCGCACCCGGCCCTAACACGGAGAGACCTGCCAGCGTGATCGGCACGACCACAAGACAGGTAAGGAAAATATATAGTGGGAAAACCCAGCGGGCCATTTTCAGATCATTCATGCTCTGACGCTCGATCATGGCAACATGGAATTGACGGGGCAGACAGATGATCGCGGCCATGGACAGCAGGGTCATCGTCACGAAGCGCTCGGAAAAGCTGAAGGTCTTGAAAGGCTGCATGGCGGCGCTGCCCTCCGTAATGCCGCCTTTCATCAGCAGCATGACAGACAGGATCGCCACCGCGACCAGCGCTGTAAGCTTCAATATGGCCTCCAGCGCCAGCACACGCATCAGACCGGAATTGTGCCGCGTCGCGTCTGACTGTCGCGTGCCAAAGAGGATGGCAAAGATGGCGAGCGCGACAGCGGTAAGCAGTACAGTCTCGCTGGCGGGGGTGTTGGTGTCGCCACTTGCCCCATAGGCCAGCGCCTGAAAGCTCATACCGACGGATTTCAGCTGCAGCGCAATGTAAGGCAGACTGCCCGCGACGGCGGCAAGGGTCGCAGCGGCGGCGATCGCGCGGCTCTTGCCATACCGGGCCGATAGAAAATCTGACAGCGAGGAGATACCCTCGCGCTGTGTGACATCGCCGATCCGCTGGATGATGCCGGAAAAGGCCAGGAACATCAGCGTCGGGCCAAGATAGATCGCCAGATAGTCCCAGCCGCTCGCCGCCGCCGTGCCGACCGCGCCGAAATAGGTCCAGGAGGTGCAATACACTGCCAGCGCCAGAGAATAGACGAGTGGATGCTGGGTAAAGCCCGGCCGCATGGCCAGCCTGTCCCCACGCCACGCGATCAGGAACAGGCCAAGCATATACAGCGTCGTTGCGCCAAGGATCAGCCAGACGGGCATCTGCACCTCACATTACGGCTCATCGCCGAAGATACACACCCTACCGCACAGGCAAATCCGCCCTTTGTCCATAGCCTGCCCGGTAGAACGCAAAAACGGACGGCCCGGAGAGGGAGGGCCGCCCGAAAGTTAAAGCCTGGGAGGGCTGGTTATTCTGCTGGCATGGGCGCCATCCCTTCGTCCGCAATGCCATGCGAGGTCCGCGTTCCGGGGACACGGATGTCCTCAACCAGATCCTGCACATCCTGCGGTGGCGGAGCGGTGACGAGGGCCACAATCACACCCACAGCCAGAGACAGGAACATGAACAGGAAGCCAATGCCTTCAGGCGACACGCCAAACCACCAGTTTGCCGGGTCGGTATCCACGAATTTGAAGTAGTAGATATAGCTGAAGGTAGAGACGAGACCAGTCAGCATGGAGGCAATCGCCCCTTCCCGGTTCATCCGTTTCCAGAAGATGCCGAGCACGATGACCGGGAACAGGGACGCTGCGGCGAGGCCAAAGGCAAAGGCAACCACTTGGGCCACGAAGCCGAGCTTGGCCGTATTCATCCCCATGATACCTGCCAGGATCACCGCGCCTGCGGCAGAGGCCCGGGCAACTCGCAATTCATCCTTGTCCGACATATCCTTGAAGAAGGTCCGCCGGCACAGATCATGCGAGATGGACGACGAGATCACCATCAGCAGGCCTGCCGCCGTGGACAGAGCCGCCGCAAGGCCGCCTGCCACCACAAGGCCGATGACCCAGGCAGGCAGTTTGGCAATGGAGGGGTTCGCCATCACGAAGATGTCGCGGTCCAGCTTGGTGACTTCATTTTCAGCCCCGGCGCGATACTGGATGACGCCGTCGCCATTCTTGTCCTCAACGCCGAGAAGGCCGGTCTTCTCCCAATCCTTGAACCATTTCGGGGTGGGCTTGCCACCAGCGGCCATAATCGCGGCGGCCTCGGTGTCATAGTCTGCATCATCGGCGATGTAGGTGGACTCGTTCACCGTATCGATGAAATTCAGTCGGGCGAAGGACGCAACTGCTGGCGCCGTCGTGTACAGCAAGGCGATGAAAACCAGCGCCCAGCCTGCGGAAACCCGCGCAGCCCCGGCGCTCGACACCGTGAAGAAGCGGATGATGACGTGCGGCAGGCCCGCCGTGCCGAACATCAACGCGCCGGTAATGGCGAATACGTCCAGCATGGTCTTGTCGGTCTTGGTGTATTCCAGGAAGCCGAGATCGCTGACCACCGTGTTCAGCTTCTCCAGCATGGAGATGTCCTCGCCCTTCACATTGGAGATGAAGCCGAGCTGCGGAATCGGATTGCCGGTAATGATCAGTGAAATGAAGATCGCCGGAACGGTGTAGGCAAAGATCAGCACGCAATACTGCGCCACCTGGGTATAGGTGATGCCCTTCATGCCACCGAGCACCGCATAGACGAACACGATGCCCATGCCGACAATTATGCCGGTGTTGAACTCCACTCCCAGGAAGCCGGAGAACGCGACACCGACGCCCTTCATCTGCCCGGCAATATAGGTGAAGGAGACAAACAATGCGCAGACCACGGCGATCAGACGCGCGGCGGTCGAGTAATACCTGTCGCCAACAAAGTCCGGCACGGTGAACTTGCCGAATTCGCGCAGGAAAGGCGCCAGCAGCAGGGCCAGCAGCACATAGCCACCCGTCCAGCCCATCAGGTAGACAGAGCCGCCATAGCCCAGGAAGGCGATCAGGCCCGCCATGGACAGGAATGAGGCCGCAGACATCCAGTCCGCCGCCGTCGCCATGCCGTTCACCATCGGGTGAACATCATGCCCCGCCACATAGAAATCATCGGTAGAAGAGGCCCGCGCCCACAAGGCAATCGCGATGTAGGTGCCGAAGGTGCCAACGACCCAGAAATAGGTCCAGAAATCCTGTCCCATCGTCTCAGGCCTCCACGCCGTATTTCTTTTCGAGGCGGTTCATGGCGCGGCAATAGTAGAAGATCAGACCCACAAAGACGTAGATCGATCCGTTCTGGGCAAACCAGAAGCCGAGCGGCGCGCCGCCAATCGAGACATTATCCAGCCAGTCCCGGAACAGAATGCCTGCCCCATAAGACACCGCGAACCAGATGACGAGCAGGACAAGGGTCAGCCTGACGACTTCGCGCCAATACCCTTTCCCATCAATTTCCTTGCTTGGTTCCGACACGTTTTCCTCCCATGACATTTTTGTCTTTTTGCGGGTGTTCCGCAGCTTGCAGGCTGCCGGAAGGGGCCAGGATGGGAAAGGTGTACTTTGGTCTAAGAAAGGGTCTGAAGCGGCCCGCGGATCAGTCTTTCGCGGCAGGCGCATCGGATTTGGCGAGACTGCGCGCATGACGCCACTCGGCCAGGCCGCCAATGATCAGCCAGCCTGACAGGACCAGCCCGCCCAGCAGATAAATCTCCCGAAAGCCGAATCCGGGCTCCAGAATTGCGACCGCGGCCCGGAACGCAAAGACCAGGCCCATGAGAATGCCAAGTGCGATCATGATATGATGTTTCAGCACGCTTCCTCCCACATTCATTTTACCAGTCTACGCGGTTTCCGCCTACCACCACCCCCGACCTTGGTCTGAGAGGGAAATGGAGACTAATGGGAGGGAAAGAAGGTACAAGCTGCACACAAAACCGCTGGGTATAAGCAGAACCTGGTACTTGCTGATAACGGTGTCAAACCTGCAAAACATGCACATTGAGGCGCCCGGGCCCATCCACTGAGCATAAGCCCGGCGCTTGCGCCTGCCTCAGGAAATTGCGGTGCGATTTCAGGTTTCTCGCCTGCCCTAATGCCTTGCCAGCTCCCTGAACATGGCCTATAGGCGCGCCTTCAGAAACGACGGCGCAAGGCCGTACGTGTCAGCTTCTTACCTCTTCAGAGATAATAGCAGAGGCGGAGTCGAGGGCGAAAGGAAAAAACATGTCCAAACCAACCATTACGTTCAATGTCGAGCTGCGCGAGCGCGTAGGCACCGGCGGTTCCCGTGCAGCACGCCGCGAAGGGCTCGTCCCCGGCGTTCTTTATGGTGGCGGCGACAAGCCGGTTGCCATCAGCCTGAAGCGCAACGAAGTGCTGAAAGCCATCGAAACCGGCCACTTCCTGTCCTCCACGGCCACGCTGGTCCACGAAGGCAAGAAACAGCTTGTCATCCCGCAGGCCATCCAGATGCACCCGGTCTCTGACCAGCCGATGCACGTCGACCTGTTCCGCGTCAGCGCCAACCAGCAGATCAAGGTTGAAGTTCCGGTTCACTTCCACGGTGAAGAAGTGTCTCCGGGCCTGAAAAAAGGCGGCACGCTCAACGTGGTGCGCCACGCTGTCGAACTGCTCGTCCCGGCCGGCAACATTCCGGAATCCCTGGATGCAGACGTGTCCAAGCTGGAAATCGGCGACAATGTGAAAATCTCCGACATCAAGCTGCCGGACGATGCCGAGCCAACCATCACAGACCGTGACTTCACCATCGCGACCATCGCTGGCCGTACGGCTCAAACCGAGACGACAGATGAGGATGGCGAAGAAGAAACCGTCACCGCATCCAAAGCCGCTGACGAAAATGACGGCGAAGACGAAGCGGAAGATTGATCCGCTCATTCTGGTCCCGCGTGTCCAGCCTGTTAGGGCTGGGCACGCAGCCAGCCCCTGCTATACCGGATGAGGGAGGCAAAGCCGTGCTCATTCTTTCAGGTCAGGGAAACCCCGGTGAGAAGTATGCAAAGAACCGGCATAATGCCGGTTTTCTTGTTTTGGACTTCATCCATCGCGAATACGGGTTTCAGCCTTGGCGTTCCAAATTCGAGAGCGAAATTGCCGAAGGCGTGATCAATACCGCCAATGGCCGCAAGAAGGTTTTGCTCGTCAAACCCCAGACCTATTACAATGAAACAGGTCGCGCCCTGTCCAAAGCCGCCCAATTCTACAAACTGAGCGCTGAAGACATTGTCGTTCTGCATGACGAGATCGATCTCGCGCCAGGCCGTCTCCGCATGAAGCAGGGCGGCGGGCATTCTGGCAATAATGGCATCCGCTCCATGATCGCGCATCTGGGCGAGAATTTCCGCCGCGTGCGCATCGGCGTCGGGCATCCGGGCGACAAGTCAAAAGTCATGCCCTATGTGCTGGCAGACTTTTCCAAAGCCGACATTGAATGGTTCGAGCCGATGGCGAAGGCCATTGCCTCTGCCCTGCCCTTTCTGGTCGAGGGCAATGACGAGCGCTTTCAGACCGAGGTCATGCGGCTCGCCCCTGCACCGAAACACGATCCGAAAAAGACCGCACGCTCAGGCAACTAGGCCTCAGGCATCCAGTTTTGCGAGAATGGCCTTTTCGGCCGCTTCCGCCATGGCGACGGCACCCACTGTGCCGTGCGCCGGGACAGGGCTGCGCGCAAGGCCCAGACATGCTGCATAGAAACCTCGGTCTGCCGCGCCCAGAGGGTCCGGCAACTCAGCGGCAATATCCACGCGCACATCATAGGGCGTCGTATTCTTCAACTGACGCGTCAGGAAGTCGATGGAGATTTCCCCCGACGGATAGACCACATGCATGGTACGCTCGCGCGCCTCTGCAGCACGGCTGGCCCTCAGGCGCGCAACGCCGCCGCTGGCATAGGTGAACTGGGCGCTGGCCTCGTCAATATGAGCGGAATGCACGCGTTTGCCGCTGGCCATCACGCCGGTGAATTCATTGCCCATCATCATGGCAGCAAGGTCCAGATCATGGATCATGAGATCCCAGATCACGGAGACATCCCCCGCGCGATTATCAGGTGCCGGGGGCCCTGCGCGAACGGATTCAATCAGTAGCGGCGTTTCTTCGATCGCCAGCACGCCCATGGCGCGCGCCACAAAACGCTCCTGATGGCCCACCTGAAGGATACGGCCACGAGCGGCAGCCTCATCGGCCAGATCCCTCGCGGCCTTGCCATTCAGGGCCAGCGGCTTTTCCACCAGCACATGGCAATGGGCTTCAATGGCCTGACGGGCGAGCTTTTCATGCCATGTCGCCGGAACAGCGACAACGATGGCATCGCATGCCGCTAGAAACGCTTCATAGCTGTCAAATCCCCTGGCGCCGAATTGAGCGGCCACGCGGTCCGCGCGCTCAAAGTCCAGATCATAGATGCCGACAAGCTCGGTCTGGGCAGAGGCGGCAGCCTTCTGCGCATGATAGTTGCCGAACACACCAGCGCCCGCGACGCCTACCTTCAAAATCGTCATTTCAGGTTTGCCCTCATGTCCACCTTAAGACACTGCATCGCCCAGTACCGCAAGCCCTGCGGGTATGGCGAACTGAGAAAGACTGCCCCTTTTCCTGACACAAGCCCCTTCACTTCAGGGCGGGTCAAGTCCACTTAGAGGGCAAGAAAATCAGCAGGAAGGAAACTCTCATGGCCAATATGACTTCAACAGAATGGGCGCTCGCCGAACGTCCCGTCGGCACTCCCAAACTCTCCGACTTCCAGAAGAAGACCGTTGATGTAGCCGCCCCCGGGGATGGCGAGATACAGGTGAAGAATGACTGGATCTCGGTTGATCCCTACATGCGCGGTCGCATGTATGACCGTGAAAGCTATGTGCCGCCCTTCCAGATTGGCGAAACTATGCAAGGCGGCGCCGTTGGCCGTGTTACGGTCTCTAACCACCCCGATTACAAAGAAGGCGATCTCGTCTCCTCCATGGCGGGCTGGCGCACAGCCTGGACGGCAAAACCGGAAGCCGTCATGGCGCAGAAGCTGCCGGATGTCGGTCTGCCGGAAAGCGCCTTCTTGGGCATTGCAGGCATGCCGGGGCTAACCGCCTATGCAGGCATCCTGCGCGTAGCAGAGCTGAAAGAAGGCGACACTGTATTTGTGTCCGGCGCAGCAGGCGCTGTCGGCTCGACGGTCGTGCAGATCGCCAAGATCAAGAATTGCACCGTTATCGGCTCGGCCGGCGGCCCGGAAAAATGCGACTTCGTCAAATCCCTCGGTGCAGACGATGTGATCGACTATAAGGCCGCCGATGGCTTACAGGGCCTCGTGAAGGCGCTGAAAGCAGCCGCGCCCAAGGGCATTGATGTCTATTTCGACAATGTCGGTGGAGACCACCTCACCGCCGCCATCGAGTGCGCTCGCCCGATGGCCCGCTTTGCCGAATGCGGCATGATCGCCCAGTATAATGAAACCGGCCAGCCGACGGGCCCGCACAACATCATTCAGGTGGTGGGCAAGCAGCTGAAAATTCAGGGCTTTATCGTCTCCACCCATGCCGACATGCAGCCCGCTTTCTTCAAGGATATGGCCGAATGGATTTCATCAGGTCAGGTGAAATACGAGGAGACTGTCATGGAAGGAATTGATAAGGCACCCGACGCGTTCCTTGGTCTCTTCAGCGGGGCCAACACGGGCAAAATGCTAGTTAAACTGGGGTAGTCATGTCGCGTCTGTTTGATGCCTATATAATGGTAGACTGGAGTGCTGCATCGAAACCGGTGACCGGCAAGAATTCCATATGGATCGGAATTCTGGCACGGGATGCCCGGCTGAGATTTCAGTATCAGTCTGCCAATATCGAAACCCGCCTGAAGGCGCGGGCCTTTCTGGATGGCATCATCGCCAAGCTGACAGGGCGAGGTGACCGCGTCCTGCTCGGCTTTGACTTCGCGCTGGGCTATCCAGCCGGAACAGCCGACGCTCTGGGGCTGGATCTTTCCGACAGGGTGCCGTGGCAAGCAATGCATGCACATTTGGCCTCCAAGCTGAAGGACAAGGCGGACAATTCCAATGCCCGCTATGCGATTGCTGCTGGAATGAATTATGCCATCTCAAAGGGGCCATTCCCCTTCTGGGGTGCGCCGGCCCGCGATGTCGTTTCCACCCTCTCCGACAAGAAGCCGGAATTCGAGAGTCAAAGCCTGCCGGAATTCCGGGAAATCGAGACCTATCTGCGCGCTAACAAGCTGGGCCAGCCGAAATCAGTCTGGCAGCTCGCATATACCGGGAGTGTCGGCAGCCAGTCGCTGACAGGCATTCCGCATGTACATGGCCTGCGTGAGGCATTCCCGAACTCCCGCGTCTGGCCGTTCGAATTTCCGGATGGCGAACTGAGTGATGAAACGCTTGACGGGATCAAGGTCGTGATGACCGAGGTTTACCCCTCTCTGATCAAGGCAAAACCTGAAAAAGGCGAGACACCGGACGCAGCCCAAGTCCGCGAGATTGCCCGTCATTACTCAGAACTTGACGAAAAAGGGCAACTTGGAGCCCCTATTTCCACAAATAATTCGCTTGACGAGGGAAAAATCTCGAAAATTCAGTCAGAAGAGGGCTGGATTCTCGGCGCATAGCCCGTCTTTATTGGGAATCCGGCATATTCATGTGTTACGAATCGTGGGTATGTCGCACCAACGGCGTGGGATCGCCGTTTAACTTAGAGGAGAACCCCTATGAACAAGGGTGAACTTACCAAGGCTGTTGCAGCGGAATCCGGCCTGTCGCAAAGCGACGCTGGCAAAGCTGTTGACGCCGTATTTGAAGCCATTGCCGGCGCCGTGAAAAGCCGCCAGCAAGTGGCTATCGCTGGCTTCGGCACATTCTCGGCCAAAACCCGGAATGCCCGCACCGGCCGCAACCCGGCCACGGGTGAAGAAATCAAGATCCCGGAAAAGACCTCGGCCGCTTTCAAGCCGGCCTCGGCTCTGAAAGACCTCTAGGATTTCCTGCAGGGCAGCCAGCCTTGTTCAGAGGAATTCAAACGGCGCGCTAGCTTGGCTGGCGCGCCGTTTTCCATTCCAGCAGCATCGTCTGGAGTGATCCGGCCGTAAACACACCCAGCATCACGCCCAGCATCATGCCCGTTGCGCCGCCTTCCTGCACAATGCCGATCCAGTAGCAGGCCGGGATCATGACCAGGAAGAATGAGCCGATATGGATCATGCTGGGCACCCACACCACTTCCTGTGCGCGTAGCGCAAAGGATGCCGTCGCCTGAAGGCCGTCAAATAGCGTGGCAACGGCGGCAAAGGCCAGCAGGCCTGCAATGGCTGGGGCCAGCTGTACGCCATTCATCATCGCTGTATCCCGCACCAGAAGCCCCGCCAGCGTGTCATTGAACAGAACAACCAATACGCCGAGGATTACGCCCATCAGCACAGTGGCCGCCACTCCAAGGCGGCCTGCGTCGCGGATCTCCGCCAGATTGCCCCGGCCATAGGCCTCTGCCACACGCACACTCGTTGCAGAGGCAATGCCCAGATAGAACATGAAGCAAAGGCCCATCATCTGGATGGCGTAGCCATACACCGTATTGGCCGCCAGGCTAATCCAGGTCGCGATGATATAGGTCAGGTTGAATCCGCCCCACTCCGCAATGTTGCTGATGGCTGTGCCCGTGCCGACCGATAGCTGCTTGCGAGCCTCATTCGGCACGCCCTTTTGCGAAGACCGGGTCAGCGCCGGGGTCAGGATCAGGACCAGCACCAGCATGACCAGGGTCAGGGCCCAGCGCGAACCTGTTGTGGCCCAGGCCACGCCTTCTGCGCCCATCGGCTCAAAGCCCCAGAAGCCCCCCACAAGCGCCAGGTCGATGCCCAGATTAAGGAACACTCCAAAATACATCACGGCCGTCACCAGCAGCGGCCGGCGCAGCGCTTCAAGATAATAGCTGCATACGGTCGAGATCATGAAGCCGACAAGGCCAAAGGACAGGATGCGCGTCACATGTGCAACAGATGAGGCGACAAGTTCAGGATCAGCCTGATCCACTGCGCTGGTTTTTGGCGCGATGTCCACAAACAGCCAATGGAACAAGGCCCCGGACGAGAAATAGACGACCGCCATCAGGAGCACGCCCAGCACCAGGCTGGTCACAAAACCCCTACGAAAAATGCGCCCGCTTTCGCCTTCCCGGCCAATGCCAAGAAGTTCAGACGTCAGGACCTGCACCCCCAGAAGAATGCCGATTCCAAGCCCCAGCGAGACCCCCATGGGCAGCCAAGAGTTCAGGATGTAGGGCAACTCGCCCGGCGCAAACTGTCCGAGCACGATTGCATCCGTCACGCCCATCAGCATCTGAGACATGCGCGTGAAGGCAATCGGCACCGAAAGCCGAAGCAAATCTCCAATGTCAGCTGGCCTCGCCCAGGCAGGCCAGCCCAGGCGAAACATACGCATGGAACTGTCTTTCTTATCCTGCCTTGCGGGCTTCAGAAGCGCCCGCCACATTCACAGCCTGCAGCTTCTCTGCGATCATGAACGCCAGTTCAAGGGCCTGCTCACCGTTCAGACGAGGATCACAGTGAGTGTGGTATCGCGATGACAGGTCTTCTTCAGAGATCGCCTGGGCGCCGCCGATACATTCGGTGACATTCTGGCCGGTCATTTCGAAGTGGACGCCGCCCGGATAGCATCCCTCAGCGGACAGAACATCCACGAACTGACGCACCTCGGACAGGATACGATCGACCGGACGGGTCTTGAAGCCGCTGTCGGTTTTCAGCGTGTTGCCGTGCATCGGGTCACAGGACCAGACCACTGTGCGGCCGCTTTCCTTCACGGCGCGCGCCAGCGGTGGCAGACCTTCAGCCACTCCTTCACTACCAAAGCGGGAGATCAGCGTGATACGGCCCGCCTCATCCTTCGGGTTCAGCGTATCGATCAGGCGTAGAAGCTCATCTGTGCCCATGCCCGGGCCGCACTTGATGCCGATCGGGTTGCGGACGCCTTTGCAGAAATTGACGTGCGCATGATCCACCTGGCGCGTGCGGTGACCAATCCACAGCATGTGCGCAGATGTGTCGTACCATTCACCGGACGTGGAATCGATCCGCGTCATAGCTTCTTCGTACCCCAGCAGCAGCGCTTCATGGCTGGTGTAGAACTCAACCTGCGACATTTGCGGGATCGTGTCCGCGTTCAGGCCAACGGCCTGCATGAAGTCCAGAGACTTGGAAATCTGGTCAGCCAGCTTCTCATAACGCTCACCCTGCGGGCTGCGGTCCACGAAGCCCAGCGTCCATTTGTGAACATTGGCAAGGCTCGCATAACCACCATTGCTGAAAGCGCGCAGCAGGTTCAGCGTCGCCGCAGACTGGGAATAGCCCTGAATAAGGCGCTCAGGGTCCGGCACCCGGCTCTGCTCGTTGAAGTCCATGCCATTGATGTTGTCACCGCGATAGGACGGCAATGTCACACCATCAATCGTCTCGGTCGGGGACGAACGCGGCTTGCCGAACTGGCCCGCGATACGGCCGACTTTGACCACCGGCTTTGAGGCTGCAAAGGTCAGCACGACCGCCATCTGCAGGATCACGCGGAATGTGTCGCGGATATTGTCCGGATGGAATTCCTTGAAGCTCTCGGCGCAATCCCCGCCCTGAAGCAGGAATGCCTTGCCGGCGGCCACATCGGCCAGACGGGTCTTCAAACGACGTGCCTCGCCCGCAAAGACGAGCGGCGGAAAGCTCTTGAGCTTCGCCTCAACTGCAGCAAGCGCGGCACTATCCGGGTAATCCTCCGGAATGTGCTTTGCCGGCAGATTTCGCCAGTCTGACGGGGTCCAGGTCATATCTTTTACTCCAATTGTGGGCCGCATTAATCACATGGCAGGCACACACTCAAGTTTCACCATAATTTCACAGCAGAAAGCTGGCGGAATCATATCCAGCCCCTTTAGAAACGGGGTAGAGCTGACGTTACGAAAGAAAGCCACACGCCGCCATGTCGCACGTCTTCATCAGCCACTCCGCCAAGGACTTTGACGCTCTGCTTGAGCTGCACGAAGCCCTGCGTGCGGAATCCATTCCGGACTGGTACGTCCCGAATGATGGCGGCTCGCGGGATCTGGCCGATCAGTCGATTGATGATGCCTTTGCCATGATCATTCTGGTGTCGGCGTCTTCGGTGCGGTCAAAGTCCGTTCGCAAGGATGTCGAACGTGCCAAGGCCCGCGGCCTGAAGCTGATCCCTTACCAGATCGACAAGGCGCGCCTGAACGGCTTCTTCAAGCATGAGGTTCAGCCGCACCTTCGCTATTCCTCCACCATGCCGGACGGAATGGACAAGCTCGTGGCGGAGACGAAGGCTGCCTACAAGCGCAAATGCCCGGTCATGGCGGTCATGAATTTGAAGGGCGGCGTCGGCAAGACGACCGTCTCCAGCCAGGTATTCGGGGCCTGGCAAGGCTCGCTCGGCGGACGCATCCTGCTGATCGACCTCGACCCGCAATACAATCTCACACAGACCTTCTTCGAGATGGACATTGCCGATGCCAGTGCAGCGGCCGACAAATCCGTCATCTCTCTGTTCGAACGCTCCCGCATTCATGCACGCGATGCCTCCAGCCCGGCAGAATCCTGGCTAACGCTTTCGATTGAGCCGTTTGCCCCCGCCCCGCGCGATACGTTGATGCATGATCTGATGGGCGAAGGCAGCCCCGGCGGGCGGCTGGATCTGATCTCAGGCCAGTTCGAAATTTCGAAATACGCCTTTGCCACGGACGGCGGGGCACTCGCACGCATCAAGCAGCACTTCCTGCAAACGGTCGAACGCTATCGCAGCGAGTATGACCTGATCGTCTTTGACACAAACCCGAACGCCACCTTCCTGACGCGCTGCGCCCTGGAGGCAGCAGACCGCGTGCTCGCCCCGATGCATGCTGATGTCTATTCCCTGCGCGGTGTGCGCTTGCTGAACCAGGTGATCAACGAGCAGATCGAGCCGGAAAAGCGACCGGACCTGTCCATTCTGTTCAACGCGGTCAGCCGGTCCGAACAGTCGAGCTTTGAGGCAGAGGCACGCAATGGCACCTATGATGGCAAGGCAGGCTTCGCGCTTTCCAAGGTCCTGCTTAAGGCCGCGCTACCGCGCTCGGGCCACTTGCAGGTAAAAGCCCCTCAGGAAGACCAGCCAGCCTGGAAGCAGTTGGTCATCCATTCCGGTCGCGGCGGCGGCCTGAAGCCCATTCGGGAGAGCCTCAAAGCCATCGCCCTTGAACTGAAAACCTTGGTAGAAGCCTAGCTTGCTACATCGGGCACATACTTCTGGCGCAGGGTGACGATTTCCTCGCCAGAAGAGGGATGCAAGGCGCAGGTGCGGTCAAAGTCCGGCTTGGTGGCCCCCATCTTCACGGCAATGCCGACCATCTGGATCATCTCGGCGGCATCATCGCCAACAATGTGAACGCCCAGAATGCGTTCATCTGACTGACGCACGACCAGCTTCATCATGGTCCGGGTCGGATCGCCATTCAGCGCATTCTTCATCGGCTTGAAGCGCGTCTTGTAAATGTCGATCTCGCCATATTCCTTGCGCGCCTCGGCTTCGGTCATGCCGACCGTGCCGACTTCCGGCTGCGTGAACACAGCGGTTGGAATATCGGTATGATCGAAATGCCAAGGCTTGTCGTAGAATTCGGTCTCGGCAAAGGCATGCCCCTCCCGGATGGCAACCGGCGTCAGCGCCACGCGGTCTGTCACATCCCCCACGGCCCAGACGCTATCAACATTAGTCTTGGACCATTCGTCCACGATCACCGCGCCATTTTCATCCAACTTGACACCCGCCGCATCGCATCCGAGGCTTTCCGTATTCGGACGACGCCCAACAGCCATCATAACGACATCCGCGTCAACATGCTGGCCATTGCTGAGAGAGATATGCAGTGGCAAATCCTCGCCTTCGCGCTTTTCAATCTTTTCGAAGACCGCCTTGGTTATGACGTGCACACCAGCCTCTTTCAGGCCTTCATGCACTTCAGTGCGGACATCCTCGTCAAAGCCCCGCAGCACTTCATCACCTCGATAGACAAGGCATGTCTTCACGCCCAGCCCAGCAAAGACATGCGCGAACTCCACGGCGATATAGCCGCCGCCGGCAATCACAAGGTGCTTGGGCAACTCTTCCAGCTGGAAGATACCATCGGAGGTGATCGTGTTCTCAACGCCCGGCAACTCTTCCGGTGAGGGTCGCCAGGGCGTTCCGCCCACCGCGATGAGGATCTTCTTCGCGGTCACTGTCTTGCCACTATCCTTCAGGCGCAACGTGTTCTTGTCGACAAACTCCGCGCGTTCTTCAAACAGTTCCACACCTGCATTCTTCAGATTGCGGGAATAGATGCCGGACAGCCGGTCCACTTCGGCATGCATTGCCGCCGCGAATTTGCCATGATCATAGCTGACCTCACCGACAGACCAGCCATAGCCATCAGCCTTGCGGATATCCTTGCCGTACTTGCTGGCATAGACCATAAATTTCTTCGGGACACAGCCGCGCACCACACAGGTGCCGCCCATGCGGTATTCTTCCGCGAGGCCGACCTTCGCGCCGCTGAGAGCCGCCAGACGAGCCGCACGGACACCGCCCGACCCTCCGCCAATTACGAAAAGATCGAAATCATGGGTCGTGTCGGTCATGGAGATGTCCTTGAATGCCTTGGGGTACGTCACCCCATATGTGGGGCGATCAGGAGAATTCAAACACTGTTGCGCCATTCTCATTGCCAATGATCACCGTGCGGGCCAGGCCGATGAACAGGCCATGTTCCACCACGCCGGGGATATTGGACAATCTGGCCGCCAGCGCTTCAGCATCCGGAATGCGCTCGCAATGGCAATCGAGGATGTAGTTTCCGCCATCAGTGACTAGCAATTCCTGACCCTGCGTGCGACGCAGGGAAACGCGCGGCTTGTCAATGCCGGAGGCGACCAGAACATCGTAAACGATCTTCGCCGTGATCGTGTAGCCAAACGGCGTCACCTCAACCGGCAGAGGGAATACGCCGAGCCGCTCCACCTGTTTTGAGGGGTCTGCAATCACGACCATATGGTCACTTGCATTCGCGATAATCTTCTCGCGCAGCAGCGCCGCGCCGCCGCCCTTGATCAACTGGCCCTGCTCATCGACCTCATCCGCGCCATCGACCGTCAGGTGAATGCGCTCCACCTGCTCGAACGGGATAAGCGGCACGCCCAGGCTCTCGGCCAGGCGGCGGGTCTGCTCGCTGGTCTCGATGCAGCGCACGACCAGCCCGTCGGCAACCTCATCAGCCAGCAGTTCGACGAAATATTTCGCCGTCGAACCTGTGCCGAGCCCGATGGTCATGCCATCCTCGACATATTCCATCGCCGCAATCGCCGCGTTCTCTTTTTCCAACTCGTTGGCCATGCCCATCAACCCTTCTTTTTCGCAGCCTTCTCAGCCGCTTTCCGTTCACGGAAATTCGCGGCCCAACCCTCATATTCCGTCTGCCTTGTCCGGGCCACGGCCAAGGCGTCTGACGGCACGTTCTTCGTGACGACCGTGCCAGAGCCTACAATCGCCCCATCGCCAATCTCGATCGGCGCCACGAGCGAGGAATTGGAACCGATAAACGCCCCATCCCCGATTGTTGTCTGGTATTTAAGGAAGCCATCATAATTACAGAAAATCGTGCCCGCGCCGATATTCACATTCGCCCCGACCTGCCCATCGCCCAGATAGGACAGATGGCTCGCCTTCGCGCCTTCGCCCAGATGCGTGTTCTTCACTTCCACGAAGTTGCCAATGAAAACGCCTTTGGACAGTTCCGCACCAGGCCGCAAGCGAGCATACGGTCCGACAGAACTGACCGGCCCCACTTTCGCCCCTTCAAGATGGCTGAACGCGCGGATGACCGCACCAGACTGAACATGTACGCCGGGCCCGAACACGACATTCGGCTCAACAAGTACATCCGGTTCCAGCACCGTGTCATGGGAAAACCATACCGTGTCCGGAGCGACCAGCGTGACGCCTTCCGCCATCATGGCCTTCCGGCATCGGACCTGGAATATCGCCTCGGCTTCGGCCAGGTCTGCCTTGGAGTCACAGCCGATCAGGTCTTCCTCGTCGCAGCGAACAGCCTTGCAGGTCAGCCCCTCGCCGCGCGCCAGCGCTACCAGGTCGGTCAGGTAATATTCTCCTTTGGCGTTCTCATTGGTTACATTCTGCAGCAGACGGAACATTGTCTCTGCGCCGCCCGCCATGACACCGGAATTGCACAGGCGCACGGCCAGTTGCTCCGGATTGGCCTCCCGCGCCTCGACAATCGCCTCCAGGTCTCCACCGCCAGAGGTGATCAGCCGCCCGTATAGGCCCGGCTCCTCGGCATCAAAGCCCAGCACACCAATCGCCGCGCCGCCTTTCAGGCTGTCGAAAAGGTCTTCAATCGCCTCCGCCGGAACCAGCGGGCTATCACCGTAGAGAACGACCAGATCCCCCTCAAAGCCTGTGAGTGCCTCTTCGGCGCAGCGCACGGCATGCCCGGTGCCCATGGGCGGATCCTGATAGGCGAGACAATCTATCCCTAGCGTGGTCGTCACATGATTGATCAGAATATCCTGCGAAGGATGCGCAATCACCACTATGCGTGAGCAGCCCACACGCTGGGCCAGATCAATTGACCAATCCACCATCGGGCGGCCCGCTACCTTGTGCATCACCTTTGGAAGATCGGATTTCATCCGGGTTCCCTTGCCGGCAGCAAGGATGATCGCAGCGCGGTTTCTGGCCATATCGTTCACGTGTGTCGCCCTCTCGCTTTCCTGTCCCCTTTCGCCTAGACCAAAGGTCGATTCAAGGCGAGTGGCGAAAAGGGATTAATGACAGGAATGACCGCACAATTTGAGGGATACACCATCGTCTTTGATCTGGATGGAACATTGGTGAATACAGCGCCAGATCTGCTTGAAGCCCTCAATCATGTCCTGACCCGTGCGGGTCTTTCGCCCGTCTCCCTCGACACGATTGCCACCATGATAGGTCATGGTGCACGCGCGATGATCTCAAAGGGCATGAAAAGCCAGGACCACCCCCTCTCCGAGGAAGATTTGGACCAGTATTTTACAGAGTTTCTGGAATATTATGCCGCCCACATCTCCGCACATTCACATCCGTTCGAAGGGGCGGAGGCAGCCCTTGATATGCTAGCCGAGCAGGGCGCGCTTCTGGCGGTCTGCACGAACAAAAAACAGAATCTTTCAGATCAGTTGCTGGCCGCACTGGGTATGGCGGAGCGCTTTGATGCAATTGTCGGGGCGGACAGCGTACCGAACCGCAAACCAGATGGCGATCACATACTGCGAACCGTGAAGGCTGCAGGGGGCACTGCAGATCGCGCGATCATGGTGGGAGACTCCCGAACAGACGAAAGGGCAGCCCGGAATGCCGGACTGCCCTTTGTTTTCGTACCATTTGGTTACGAGGAGGAAACGCCAGATCAGATCGGACCTGATGTGGTGGTGGACCACTATTCAGATTTGGTGTCCGCCTTGTCTGACCTTATTGGCTAAGCCGTCACTTCACGTGCTTCGCGGGGACGGTAGCTCGGACGTGCAGCGCCCGTTTCATTTGCAATGCGGCGACGGGGCATCCCGTTTACCATGTTGCTACGAACATCGGTGCGTGCTGAGCGCATGGCCGGAACGAAGCCCGCGTCGACCAGATCGACATCTACTTCATAGCCACGCTCTGCCCAGTAGGCACTAATTTTCTCACGCAGGCGCTTTGCGCCTTCTTCGTCACACCAGTCTTTCATTTTTCTCTCTCTCCAGGCTCTACTGTTATTGAGGCCTTAAGCCTCCGCCTGTCCTTCTTATGTTTAATAACGCGACCCTTTTTGCCGAGCCGTCGCTGTATGACCGATACATGACGACCTTTTGTGGATTTCTCAAGACCAAATTCGGATGAAACTCGCGTAAGGTTTCAATATGAACAACCGTTCATTATGAATGGTTGTTCATATTATTGGTAGCGCAAACACGCCTGCACCCAAATACGTATGAAATAGGCAAAAATCTGCCAATCCATTGTAACTAAATCATGGGACAGGGGCTGAATTTCTTGCAGAGGCCGTGAAAAGCCATTCCCAGCAATACGGGCAAATTCGCATAGGTGCGACAACAAGTCATGCGTTCTGATTTTGTGCAACGCACCAATCCTGTGGGAATCAGCGGCCTCAGACATCGGTGCTTGACGTAAACGCTAGGGCAGATTACGGCACCTGCTTCACTGATTGGGGCGATTAGCTCAGTGGTAGAGCACTGCCTTCACACGGCAGGGGTCAGTGGTTCGAACCCACTATCGCCCACCATTAATTTCAATTCCCCGCTCACATTCGGGGCCTGACCGCCGCATCCGCCCGCTCCTGCTCAGCGAGCTCTGAAGGATACGGCATTCTATCGCCTTCGCGCCGTAGCCTCGCGGCCCTGAAGGACACTTACCCCGCGTTGCATCCAGAACATACTTTGGCCGCTTAACCACATCCCTGACACTGCCCCATAGCCCCCGGGCCGAAGCACAGTATAAGGCGATGCGATGAAAAGCCTGTTTCGTTCCAAGCCCGTCACCACCCTCTTGGGCGCTCTTATCTGGGCGTGGATGGTGCTTGTTGCACGTACTGTGCGCTGGAAGGTCGAAGGTATTGAGCAAGCGCGTCAGACCTGGAGCGAGAATCAGGGCGTTGTAGTCGCGTCCTGGCATTCCCGCATCATGATGCTGCCCAGCGGCTGGATCCGCCATATGAAGCATTGGCCGGGGCCTATCCGGCAGGGTGCCATGTTGATCTCCCTGTCACCGGACGGAGAGGCCGTCACCCGCGCCATCGCGCATCTGGGCATCCACGCCATTCGCGGGTCAACCGCAAACAAGAAGAAAGCCCAAAAAGACAAGGGCGGCATCAAGGCCGTGGCTGAAGCCGTGCGTCTCTTGCGAAGCGGCGCGGGCGTGTGCATCACGCCTGATGGCCCGCGCGGTCCCGCTGAAATCGTGAGTTTGGGTGCGATCATGATCGCCCAGCGCGCCGGAGCCCCCATCCTGCCGTACGCCCTGTCTGTCAAACCGGCCAAGCGTCTTGGCACTTGGGACAGATTCATTATTCCTTTCCCGTTTGCGCGTGGCGCCATAGTCTATGGGGAACCGCTAGCGACTACGCGCGACGCTGATCCGAGAGAGCTGCAAGCCGACTTGCAGAAACGTCTTGATGCTGCAACTCAAAGGGCCGACATGCTAGCGGGCTATTCAACAGACAAAACGCCGGTGACCTCCGCCTGATGACCCTTGGACTACACCTCTATCGTGTCGCGACAAGTGCCTTGGCGCCTTTCCTGCCGGGTATTCTGAAGCGGCGTGCCCGGGCCGGAAAGGAAGACATTGGCCGCCTGAATGAACGCCTTGCGCGCAACATGCCGCGCCGCATGGCTGGCGGGCCGCTGGTCTGGCTGCACGGTGCCAGTGTAGGAGAAAGCCAGTTGCTGCTGGAACTGGGTCATCGCCTGTTGGCGAAACGGCCTGATCTGATGCTGCTGTTCACCAGCCAGACCCTCACCTCAGCGCGCCTGATTGGCCCGGCCTTGCCGGACCGCGGCATTCACATGATGGCCCCGCTGGATACGCCTGCTATTGCCCGACGCTTCATCCGCCATTGGCAGCCAGACCTCTGCATTTTCGGCGAAGGCGAAGTTTGGCCTAACCTTATTCTAGAGGCTGAAAAGGCAGGTGCCAGGCGCGCGCTGGTCAATGGCCGAATGACGGACGAATCTTCAGAGGGGTGGCAGAAGTTCCGCGGTGCCTTCCAAGATCTGGTCGGCAAGTTCGATGTTGTGCTGACAGCGGACACGGACACGGCCCGTCGCCTGGAAGTGCTGCTGGGCAAGCCGGTTCAGTCGACCGGCAACATGAAGTCTGCATTGCCCCCACCAACCGCCAGCGACATCGAGATTCGCCGCCTGCGCGAAAACTTTCTTACCGCACGCCAGTGCATTCTCGCCGCCTCGACCCATGAAGGCGAAGAGGCGATCTTTCTGGATGCGATCAAGGAGGCTGGCGATGCTGCCCTGATCATCGCCCCACGCCATCCGGATCGCGGTGACGAAGTGGAAGCGCTGCTGAAAGATCGCGGCCTCACCTATGCCCGCCGCTCTCGCGGTGAAATCCCTACACCGCGCACGCGTGTGCTGCTGGCAGACACGATGGGCGAAATGGGCATCTGGTACCGCTTGGCGGACTCCGTTTTTCTCGGCGGCGGCCATGCTCCAGACGTTGGCGGTCATAATCCGCTGGAGCCTATTCGCCTCGGCCGCCCCGTCGTCACCGGCCCGGATGTGTTCAACTTTGCCGCCATGATAGATGATCTTGAGAAGCGCGGCCTGATCCGCCGTCTCAAAACGCCGAAGGCCATCGGCAAGGCACTGCGCACGATGGAGCCGCCCTCCGATGAGGCCCTTGCAGCCCTGACGCGTGAGGCCGATGCCCCGATGACACTCACCCTTCAGGCGCTGATCCCACTCCTGCCGGAGCCGGGGCTGCTGCAATGAAGGCCCCACACTTCTGGTCAGCCGGGCTGGACCCGAAATCCCGCGAAGCCGCACCGCTGACCCGAGCCCTGCTGACACCGCTTGCCATGCTCTATATTTGGGGCATCCGCCGCAAGTTGGCGCGAGCCACGCCCGAGACGCCTGTAATCCCGGTCATTTGTATCGGCAATCTGACAACAGGCGGCGTAGGCAAGACGCCTGTGGTGGAAGCCATCCGGCACCGCTTGCTGCAGAAGGGAATCCGCGCCGCCAGCCTGTCTCGCGGCTATGGTGGATCGGAACGCGGCCCACTGAAGGTTGACCCTGTCCGTCATACAGCCGCCATGTGCGGCGACGAACCGCTCCAACTCTCCCAGTCTGGCGAAAGCTGGATCGGCACGGATCGCCCAGCGGCCATTCAGGCCATGGCTATGGATCATGTCGCAGCGGTCGTCATGGATGATGGTCACCAGAACCCCAGCATAAAGAAGACTCTGTCCTTCGTCGTGATTGATGCCGCGGCCCCGTTTGGCAATGGCCATGTCCTGCCCAAGGGTCCGCTGCGCGAGCCGGTATCCGATGGCCTCGCCCGCGCTGAGGCAGTGATCCTGATGGGAGATGGAGACATGCCTCCACAAGTCACCGCCGCCGGTCTACCGGTACTGCGTGCGAAACTTGTGCCATCAGCCCCTCCCCCCTCCGGCCCGCTGGTGGCGTTTGCGGGCATTGGGCGCCCCGCAAAATTCTTCGATAGTCTGAAGCAGCATGGCTGCGATGTCCGCGACGCCGTTGGCTATCCCGACCACCACACCTACAGCGCCAGTGACCTGACCTATCTGCGCCGCCTGGCAGCGGACCATCAGGCCCAGCTGATCACCACGACGAAAGACCATGCGCGCCTGCCCGCAGCACAGCGCGACGGCATCCTCGACTTCCCCGTCAAAGCTCAGTTTGACCAGCCTGAATGCCTTGACGAACTTCTATCACCGGTTCTCAACTCTCTCTGATCATGCCTGACTCGTCTTCCAGCTATGTCCGCCCGAAGGATATCGATAACCGCGCCAGTTTCTGGCAGCGTGTCCAATGGCGGCTGGAAACCATTGCGTGGGACCTGATCTATTGGGGCCCAATGAAAATGCTAGGGCCGGACAAAGCCTCCGATTTCGGCGGCTGGCTGCTGAAGAAGATCGGCCCGCGCCTGTCCCAGCACAAGACGACGCTTCGCAATCTGAAACTGGCTTTTCCGGACTGGTCTAAAGAGCAAATTCACGACACCGCGATGGCCTGCTGGGAAAGCGCCGGGCGCACTGCGGGCGAGTTGCCCCACCTGCCCTCCATAGATCCGTACACATCCGGCCGCGTAGAAATTGTCGGCCTGGACATCCTTGACCGTATCCGCGACAGCGACAAGGGCGCAGTCTTCATTTCCGGCCATTTCGCGAACTGGGAGATCATGCCCGCCACAATCACCCAGCGCATTCCCGATGCCGTGATGACCTACCGCGCCCTGAACAATCCACATATTGACCGCCGCATTGCCGAGCTGCGTCATGATTATGGCACCACGGTCAATGCGCCCAAGGGCATTGGTACACGGGAATTGATGCGCGCCCTGTCGCGCGGCGCGCCCGTTGCCCTGATGAATGACCAGAAATTCAATGAGGGCATTTCGGTGCCGCTATTCGGTCACGAGGCGATGACTGCCCCCGGCCCGACGCGCCTCGCCTTGAAATATGGCGTGCCGATTGTTCCCGTCTCTACGGAACGTGTTGGCCCTGCCCGCTTCCGCGTGGAATTCCATGAGCCCTTTGTGCCGGAAGACACCGGAAATCCTGATGCGGATATTCGCAACAGCGTGCTGCGCATCAATGCGTTCATTGAAGATCATGTCCGCAAGGCTCCAGGCCAATGGTTCTGGCAGCATCGCCGCTGGCCCAAAGATGCCTGGAAGAATGCCGGCATCATCTGATCCTGCTAGGACTTGCCCGCGCTAACGCTGCGGCTCTTCCCAATCGGCAGGCGGCACATGACGCCGCTGCAAACGTATCGCCAAGCCAAGCGACACACCCACGCCGATGGCAATCGTCAGGTCCGCCACCACGGTCAGCACCAGGGTGATCAGCATCAGCGCCAGATCTGCCTTACGCATGGAAAGATAGCTGCGCCATTTGTGGGGCTCACTCATATTCCAGGCGGTCAGCAGCAATAGCCCGGCCAATGCCGGCATGGCCAGATAACCCGCGAGCGGCGCCGCCAGCATCATCGCCAGCAGGATCGTCACGGCATGCACAATACCCGCCACCGGGGTTTTGCCCCCGGCATTCACATTGGTTGCCGTGCGCGCGATGGCACCCGTGGCAGGCATGCCACCAAACAGGGAGGAGCCGATATTGGCAAAGCCCTGCGCCAGAACCTCCGCATTGCGACGATAATGCCCGCCCGTCATCCGGTCCGCCACCATGGCGGAAAGAAGAGATTCCACACCTGCCAGAAAGGCGATCACAAACGCGGAAGGCAACAGCTCGACCACGCGGTCCACGCTGAAACTCGGTAAATGCGGCATAGGCAACTGGCTGGGCAATGCCCCGAACCGGCTACCAATCGTGTCGACAGGCAGATTCAGCAGGGCAGCTGCTGCCGATGTCACCCCTACCGCCACGATCAGTCCCGGAAATTTCGGCGCTATCCGGCGCAGCAGCACGATCAGCACCATGGTCGCCAGCCCTATCGCAAAAGCATAAGGCGTGAATGTCTCACGCGCGCCCCACAAGGCGCTCAGCTTGGAAAAAAATTCAGCAGGTAGATTCTGTACCGTCAGCCCGAACAGATCGCTCAACTGACTTGTCGCAATGATGATGGCTATACCTATCGTGAACCCGTTCACGACCGCTTCCGGAACAAAACTGATCAGATTGCCCGCTCGCATCAGGCCTGCCGCAATCAGGATCAGCCCGGCCATGAAGGTTGCCAGCACCAATCCATCATAGCCATGCGCGGCCACGGCTCCGAACACCACGACAATGAACGCACCGGTTGGTCCACCAATTTGCACACGGCTGCCGCCGAGCAACGAAACCAGAAAGCCGGCCACGATGGCCGTGATAAGACCCTTGCCAGGGTCGGCCCCCGATGCAATCGCGATGGCCAGACTCAGCGGTATTGCCACCAGCGCGACGGTCATGCCGGCAAAAGTGTCGGACATGAAAGCCGGCCAGCTATAGGTCTTCAGCGTCGTGAGTATTTTTGGTTTCATGGGCCCCTGCGCCTTTCGCGCGCAGCATATGCCTCTCACCGAAACATGGAAACCATCCAGAACCGCATCCTTATGTCGCGCGATGGCGCGCCGAAAGGCCTAGCCCGCCGCCCCCGTCAAAAAGGAACGATTGATCAGGAGTGCGGCATCCAGCAGTTTAAGTACCAACTGGCTGCGCATTTCATCCACGTAAACCGGACAGATGGACAGCAGACATTCAGCGCCGCAGTCACACGATTATTCACGTCGCGGATCGGGACGGAAAGAGACTGCACACCGGCTTCAAGCTCTTCATCCACCAGGGAACTACCGAGCTGTCGCGTCTCAAGAATGGTCTCACGTAATTTGACAGTCGTACTCACCGTATTGGGCCGATGCTGTTTCAGCTGAACGCAGGCAAAATACTGCTCTAGCACCTCGTCAGGCTCATAGGCCAGCAGAACAGGCCCGGTCGACACGGCATAGGCTGGCAAGCGATTGCACATATTATAACTGACAGACATGACCCGATCGGGTGTGGACCTCACCAGATAGGTGACATCATCCCCGGTCAAAACAGCCCGGTTGGCATTCTGCGGATATATTCTCCTATCCCGGAATGCCTGCCGGACTTATTTTTCCCAGGCACATAGAGTTTATGCTTAGCAACTCGTAAACGCATGCCAAAATCTCCTGCACACTTGCTGAACCAAGCCTTAAGCGCGTGCTCATAGAGTGCGAAATGCAAAGTCTGTTTTGGGCTTGCTGGCCTGGCTGGGAGACTGGAATGTCCAGTATGGAATTCGCGACAACCATGCTGCACCAGCAGAGCGCTTCCTCGCGCCAGACCATCATGTCCTCGCTATCCGCCATTCGCAAGCATCTCGGCATGTCTGCCGCCTATGTCTCTGAATTTGTGAATGGCCGTACGGTCTTCCGCCATGTAGATGCCCCGGGACTGGAACACCTCATCAAGGATGGTGATGTTTATGACGCAGACGAACTTTACTGCCTAAACATTCTCGATGGAAAACTACCGGAACTGATTCCCAACACGTCACTGTTTCAGGCGGCCAGTTCCATGCCGATCACGCAGACGCTGCGCATCGGTGCGCATATGAGCATCCCTATCTATCTGCATGATGGCGAGGCCTATGGCATGTTCTGCTGCTTTGGACCGCATCCAAACCATAGCCTGAACCATCGCGACCTGGAGACAATGCGCCTGTTCGCCAATCTGGCAGCCCAGCAGATCCAGGTAGACATGAAGCAGAGCATGCAAATGCGCGAAAAGCGCACGCGCATCATGGAAACGCTGGAGAACAGCGCTTTTGCCATCGCCTATCAGCCGATTGTGGATCTCGGCGGCATGTACCCGTGTGGCTATGAAGCGCTTTGCCGTTTCTCGGCTGAGCCCTACCGCACACCAGATGTCTGGTTCAACGAGGCCGCCTCCGTCGGGCTAGCTGTTGAGCTGGAACTCGCCGCCATTCGTGAGGCCGTCTCCGCCATCGACATGCTGGACTCAGAGCAATATGTCTCCGTCAATGTCTCGCCCGCGACTATGCTTAGCGCTCACTTCGTCGACACGTTTTCGCGTCTGCCACTCTCAAGGATCGTTCTGGAACTGACAGAACATGCGGTGATTGATGACTATGAGCAGTTCACGAAAATCCTGTCTCCTTTGCGTCGGCGCGGACTGCGGCTGGCAGTGGACGATGCCGGGGCGGGCCATTCCTCCCTGCGCCATATCGTTCAGCTCAGTCCGGACTATGTGAAAGTCGACATGAGCCTCACACGCAATGTTGATTCAGATCTCGCCCGCCGCGCCTTGATTGGCGCGCTGCTGTTCTACACCCGTGAAACCAGCGCCCAGATCATTGCTGAGGGCATTGAGACCCAGGCAGAGCTGCAAACCCTGAAGATGCTCGGCGTACGCCGTGGCCAAGGATACCTGCTTGGGCGGCCTGCCCAGACGATCACCAAGGAAATCAACATCCTCCGCGCCAGCTAGTCCAGCCCTGTTCATCCCGGCAGGATGCTCTAGATTAGAGACCAGCAACTAGAGGGCCCCCTGATGCATCTTGGCGAAATCATATCTGTCATCGCGTTGTTCTGCGGCACGGTCATGGGGATCGGGGCTTTGTTCTCCCCAGCCTGGGCCAGCAAGGTCGTCCGCCTTGTCGAAGACCCCGACCCCCTGCGCCCCGGCGGATATTCGGAATTTCGCGCCACTTATGGCGGCGTCTTCCTGTTCGCTCACCTGATTACGGCGCTTCTGGTCCTCTATCTTTGGGATGGGGAGCATAGGCTGACTACTGCGCTCGTCGTACTGCCGCTTGCGGCAGGCTGGATCGGCGCAGCCGTCGGGCGTACAATGGCCCTCATCCTGGATACCCGCAAGAATCGGGAGCCCGGCATGATCCCGATCTGGATTCCCACAGAACTCATCCTCGGCCTTGCTATTGGGGCCCCCTTCCTGCAATTCGTCCTTCAGACAAACTAAACGAAAGAAAATCCCATGACGGAGCGTCGAGAGACGGGCCGCCCGCGCCGGAAACCTGCCGGCCCGCGCAAGCAAAGCCCCAGATCAAAACCCGCCCACAAGCCGAATACGTTGTCCGACGAAAAGGACTGGAGCGAAGGCGAACGCATTGCGAAATACCTCGCCCGGGCTGGAGTCGCCTCACGCCGAGAAGTCGAACGCATGATCGAGGAGGGCAAGGTCAGCGTGGATGGCCAGCGCCTCACCTCACCTGCTTTCAAAGTGACCGGTAAGGAGCTGATCCGCGTTGGCCGCAAAACCATTCAGGCCCCGGATGCAACCCGCCTGTGGCGATATCACAAGCCCTCCGGCCTGATCACCACAACGAATGACCCCGAAGGCCGCCGCACCGTCTTTGAGGAACTACCCAAATCCCTGCCCCGCGTCGTCACCGTCGGCCGACTGGATCTGACCACCGAGGGCCTCTTGCTGCTGACCAATGACGGCACCCTCGCCCGCGCGCTGGAACTGCCTAAGAACGAGCTGGAGCGCACATACCGCGTCCGCGCGCATGGCACAGTCACGCCGGAGAAAATCCAGGAACTGGCCAAAGGCATCACCGTGGACGGTGTGGACTACAAGCCGATCAAGGCTGTTCTGGATCGGGAAACCGGGGCCAATAACTGGCTGACTGTCACCCTGTCAGAAGGCAAGAAACGGGAAGTGCGCCGCGCCCTGGAATCGCTGGACCTCCAGGTGAATCGCCTGATCCGCGTTCAGTACGGGCCGTTCGTGCTTGAGGATCTGCGCCCCGGCTCTGTGGAGGAAGTGCCGACAGAACTGCTGGAAGCGGCCATCGGCCACCTTCTGGAAACTCCCATTACAAAAAAATCACCCCAAAACGCCCCTTCCGACGGGAAAGGTGCCGTTAAGTCACGCCTTGGCAGGCGCAAGCCATCGACTAGACTTGATCCGAGGAAACGAAAACCAAAAAAATAATACTACTCTGAATGGAGAGCATCATGGCCGACACTGCCCTTGCCACCCCGCCCGAGACCAAGAAGGATCCGGGCCGGACGATGAGCGCAGCGGCGGCTGCGACCTGCGAGGATATCGTCTCTCCGGAAGTGTACTCACACCCGGAACAGCTGGATGCAGCCTTCACGCGCCTGCGCGCGGAAGACCCGCTGGCCTGGTGCGAGCCTGAAAGCTTCCGACCGTTCTGGGCCGTCACCAAGCATGCTGACATCATGGAAATCAGCCGCCAGAACAAGCTGTTCACCAGTGGTGAACGGGAAATGCTGTCCTATGCCGAAGCCGAAGCAGGTGTCTACGCCCAGACCGGCGGACCGCACCTGTTGAAGACACTCGTGCAGCTGGACGACCCGATGCACTACAAGCTGCGCCACCTGACCCAGGAATGGTTCATGCCGCAGAATGTGAAGAAACGCGAAGACGCCATCCGCAGCATTGCCAAGCAATATGTCGACCGGATGGAAGACCTTGGCGGTGAGTGTGACTTCCAACGCGACATCGCCCTCTACTATCCGCTGCGCGTCATCATGCAGATCCTCGGAGTTCCGGAAAGCGACGAGCCGATGATGCTGAAGCTGACCCAGGAAATCTTCGGCGCGCAGGATGAAGACCTGATGCGCGACAAGACGCTCGCCCAAGAGAAGGATGCAGAAAAGGGCCTCGCCTCGATCAATGCCACGCTCGCCGAATTCTTCATGTACTTCACCAACATCACGGCAGACCGCCGCGCCAATCCGCGAGATGATGTCTCTACCGTCATCGCCAATGGCACAGTGGACGACGAGCCGATCGGCCAGCTGGAAGCCATGAGCTATTATGTCATCGTCGCCGCGGCAGGCCATGACACGACCAGCGCCTCCACAGGCGGCGGCATTCTCGGCATGCTGCAGAATCCGGATCAGCTGAAAAAGATGATGGACGATCCGCAAGGCGTCTCCCGTACCGCCGTGGATGAGGCGATCCGCTGGACGACGCCGGTGAAGCATTTCATGCGTACAGCTCAGGACGATTATGAAATGCGCGGGCACAAGATCCTGAAAGGGGAGAGCCTGCTGCTCTGCTACCCGTCAGGCAATCGCGACGAAGAGATTTTCGACAATCCCTTCACTTTTGACATAACCCGCAGCCCCAACAAGCTGATCTCGTTCGGCCATGGCGGCCATATGTGTCTCGGCATGCATCTGGCGCGTCTTGAAATGCAGGCGATCTATGAGGAATTGTTCTCGCGTCTGAAATCCATCGAATTGGCCGGAGAGCCAACGCACATCAAGGCAAACTTCGTGGGCGGACCAAAATCCATACCTGTGAGGTATAAATTCTAGGGAGGAAATACCAATGAGCCTGCAGAACGTCACAGACACCTACCAGCAGGAAGTTCCACCCGCCCCGCCGAAACGAAAACCGGTTCATGACCTCCCCCCGCCGGTCAATCTGACCGATCCGGAGGTCTTCTCGCGCCATGGCGGCTACACGCATGAAGCCTTCGCGCAGATGCGCCAGCAGGCTCCGGTCATGTGGCACCCGGAAGAAGTGGCGGCCGGTTTCTGGGCGGTCACATCCTATGATCTGGTCAAGCAGGTGGAGCTGGACCCGGCCACCTATTCGTCACAGCGCGGCGGCATCCTGATGACATACGGCCTGCCGGAGCAGCCCAAGCACCCGCTGCTGCATTCTTCCAGCCTGAACAGCCTGATCAATCTGGACCGCCCCTATCACACACCGCTGCGCATGGAGCATATGCACTTCTTCCGTCCCGGCTTCGTCGCGGAATTGCGCAAGCGCGTGGAGGTCTATGTCACCGAACTGCTTGACGCGATGGAGAAGCAGGGCCCGGTCGTGGACATGGTGGAAAAGTTCTCCGCCGAACTGCCCCTGTTCACGCTGTGTGAAATCCTGGGCGTCCCGGCGGAAGACCGGCCAAAGCTGGTCCACTGGATGCACTTCCTGGAAACCTCACAATACCAGGCCCAGCAGGAAGGCCTCGGCAATGTCAGCCAGGAACAGATCATGACCTTCATGACAGAGATCCAGGCCATGTTCGAATATGGCCGCCACATGCTGGCCAAGCGCCGAGAGAACCCACAGGAAGACCTGCTGTCGGCCATCGCCAATGTCGAGATTGACGGCAAGCCGCTCAGCCCGGAATTTCTTGATGGTTCCTGGCTGCTGATCGTGTTCGCCGGGAATGACACGACGCGCAATTCCCTCTCCGGCACGATGCGTCTGCTGACGGAATTCCCTGACCAAAAGGAAAAGCTGCTCGCCAATCCGGATCTCTTCCCGAACTTCGTGCATGAGTCGATCCGCATGGTCAGCCCAGTCACCTATATGCGCCGCACGGCCACGACCGATACACAACTGGGAGACCAGCCCATTGCGGAAGGCGACAAGGTGGTCATGTATTACGCCGCCGCCAATCGCGACCCGGCCAAATTCGCTGATCCCCACCGCTATGACATCACCCGCGAGAATGCGAAGGAACACCTCGCCTTCGGTCACGGGCCGCATGTCTGCCTTGGCCAGCGCGTGGCCAACATGCAGCTGGAAACGGCCTATCGCCAGATCCTGTCGCGCTTCCCGAACATCAGATGGACGGGCGAGCAGAGCCTTGCGCCGAACAATTTTGTCCATGCCATTTCCAGCCTGATGGTGGATCTCGGCTCATGAGTGACACCTTCGTACTTCGTCAGGACAAGGACGGCCTTGCCACCCTGACCCTGAACCGCCCGGACAAGCTCAATGCCCTCACTGTCGGCGTGTTTCGGCAACTGCGCCAACATGTGCTGGATATACAGAAGGATGACAGCGTTCATTGCGTCGTCCTGCGCGGAGCGGGCAAATGCTTCTCCGCCGGGCATGATCTGGCTGACATTGCCGAGGGAGAGAAAGTTCCCTCGCCCGGCTGGCATTCGGAAACGCTGCGCCTGATGGAGCGGCTGCCCAAGCCAGTCATCGCCGCCGTGCATGGCCATTGCTATACCGGCGCGCTGGAAGTGGCGCTGGCGGCTGACTTCATCATCGCTGCCGAGAGCGCGCGCTTTGGGGACACGCACGCCAAATGGGCGCTCACCCCGGTCTGGGGGATGAGCCAGCGTCTGCCCCGCCGCGTGGGCCAAGCCACTGCCAAGCGGCTGATGTTCACAGCGGAGATGTTCGGCGCCGCCGAAGCTCACCGCATCGGCCTGGTAGAACAGGTCCACCCCGACAGCGAGTTTGACGAAGCCGTCCATAAACTCGCCCGGCAAATCCTCTTCAACTCGCCCTTCTCTCATGCGGCCAACAAGCGCCTGCTGGAGGCTACAGACGGACGAGACCTTGACGGCGGCCTGCAATGGGAGATTCTCAATTGCGAAGGCGTGGGACCTGACATGCAGGAGAGAATCGCGGCCTTTACCGGCAAGGCAAAGAAAGCAGACACATGAGTGATTTTTTGATCCGGCGCAGCGACCTGCGCGACACCAGCTGGACCCCCTCCCACCTGCCCGATCTGGCAGATGGTCATGCACGCCTGAAGGTCGACACATTCGCGCTCACCGCCAATAATGTCACCTACGCGACATTTGGCGATGCGATGCAATACTGGAACTTCTATCCGGCCAGCGATCCGGCCATGGGCCGCGTCCCGGTCTGGGGCTTTGCCACGGTTACGGCGTCAAAAGTGGAAGGCGTCACGCCCGGCCAGCGCGTCTATGGCTATCTGCCAATTTCGACCGAGTTCGACATCCAGCCTGTCAAGGTCAGCCCCGCCGGCTTCATGGATGGGGCAGTCCACCGCAAGGCCCTTGCGCCGATCTACAACACCTATATCGATACCGCCGCGGATGCGTCTTATGACGCAGCCTTTGAAGACCAGCAGATGCTCTTCCGCCCGCTCTTCACGACCGGCTGGATGATTGATGACTGCCTGATGGAAACGGCGGCAGACATTCCGGAAACCGTTGTCATCTCGTCCGGTTCTTCCAAGACAGCGCTGGCTCTTGCCCATTGCCTTAAGCTCCGTGGCGGCGTCGATACGGTCGCCCTGACATCAGAGCGCAACAAGGCCTTTGTTGAATCCACCGGCCTGTACGGACGGGTGCGGACTTATGCTGACGCAGATCGCCTGCACGCGCGTGGCCTGACCGCCTTTGTGGATTTCCTGGGTCGCCCATCCCTGACCGCAGATATCCACAACGCGCTGAAAGACCGGCTGGTGCGCAGCCTGGTCATCGGCGTGACGGACTGGGAAGGCAATCGCGCCCCCATCCAGCTGCCAGACCCGCAACCGGAATTCTTCTTTGTACCGACTTATGCCGCGGGCCGCGCGAAGGAACTTGGCGCAGAGACCCTGAACAAGCGCCTCACAGACGCGCTTGTCTCCTTCTACAAGGTTTCAAAGGATTTCATCACGCCGGTGCATACCAGCGGCGAAGATGCCATTGCAGAGGCCTGGGCCAAAACGCTCGACGCAGAAGTCAGCCCGTCAGAAGGCCTGATCCTCTCACTCTGATCTCCAGACAACAAAAGCCCCTGATGCCAGAAGGCAGCAGGGGCAGTTTGCACAGAACAGCGCTCTTAGCGGCGCCCTGAAACCTTGAATTCCATCCGGCGGTTTTTCGCCCAGGCTTCATAATTCTCGGCCGGGTCCAGTGGGCGGGATTCGCCATAGCCCTTCGCCGTCAGCGCGTCAGCATCAACGCCTTTCCCGATCATATACTCCCGCACGGCATCGGCACGCTGCTGAGAAATGATCTCATTATAGTCATTGGAGCCACGCGAGTCCGTATGCCCCCCGATCTCAATGGCATGATCATCGCAGAGAAGGGCAACGCCCGTCAATGCGTCCAGCAAACTTTGGCTGGTCGGAGAAACGATTGCCAGATTGCTCTGGAACAGAATCGTGCGCCCTTCCATCGTTTCGTTGAAAGCAGTCTGGCATGTCTGCCGTGACGCGCCCTTCTGGATCAGCGTGGCCAACGCCGCGCCAGGGCCGTTCTGGGCTGGCTGCTCCGCCGTCTCCAGGCTGATGCCATCCACAATCAGCGTCACGCCAGACGCCGCCGCATTTTGCTGCACTGCTGCTTCGCCAGCGGAAAACCCCGTCTGCCTGGCGTCCGCATCTGGCGCAATTCCGGTCAGCACCGCAACAGGCTCGCGCGCATGCAGGCCCATCCAGGGAAAACCAAGATCCGGAAAGTTCCGCTCCAGCTCCGCCGCCCAGCCGGATTCTGCAGGAACGGACGCTGCGGTAGAGCGCGGCTTGGTGTCGGCCTTGCCTGGCAGGGCCGGGCCAGAGACAACAAAACTGCTGCCATCCCAGTAATATTCGCCAGGGGCTAGCTGAACACATTCCGTGCCACCCGCAGAATTCGCGGAGGCCGCCTTGGCGGCCTCACCGTCTTCCCCGCCACAGGCCACCAAGCTGAGTATCGCCATGCCTGAAACCGCGCCTGTCAGAAGACCGCTGAACTTCATTCTGCTATCCCTTTCCTGCGTGCCTTCTGCACGTTGTCAGCCTGCAACTCTGCTCAGACTTTCCGGCCTTTATGAGGCATTGTCAAAAAGCTTCGCGGCTAGGGGGAAGTCCCCGCCCTAGTTGCCACCTTTATAGACAGTGCCGCCCTTCATCACAAAATCCACGTCCAGCATCTCGTCAATGTCCTTCAGCGGGTCACCGTCCACAGCGATGATGTCGGCATATTTCCCGGCCTCAATCGTGCCAATCTGGTTTTCCATTTCAACATGCTCGGATGCGATCACGGTTGCAGAGCGTAAAGCCTCTTCCGGGGTGAATCCGGCATCCACCATCAGGCCCAGCTCCTGCGCATTGTCGCCATGACGGGACACGCCCGTATCCGTGCCGAAGGCGACGTTCACGCCACCCTCATGCGCCATGCGCAGCATCTCGATCATGTGAGGGCCGACAATGGCAGCTTTCTCACGGCTTGCCGCCGGCAGCCAGGGCTCGTTCACCCACCCGGTCACCGTCGCGCCCGCCAGAACGGTCGGCACCAGCGTTGCGTTATGCTCCTTGAACAGCGCAATCGTTTCCTTATCCGTATAGGAACCATGCTCGATAGAGTCGACGCCTGCACGCAGGGCCGAGTCGATACCGCCCTTGCCATGCGCGTGCGCCGTCACCTGGCGGCCCATGGAGTGCGCCGCCTCAACGATCGCAGTCAGTTCATCATTCGTGAATTGCTGCTCAAGCCCCGCGCGCGTATTGGACAGCACGCCGCCCGTCGCGGTGATCTTGATCACGTCTGCGCCGTCCTTGATCTGCTGGCGTACAGCCCGGCGGCAATCATCAGCGCCATTGCAGATATTGCTGCCGGTAAACATCGCCATCACGACCGGGGAATAGCCATTGATGTCACCATGACCGCCCGTCACCGCGACAGCGCGGCCTGCTGCACGCATACGCGGCCCTGGCACCTTGCCGGATGCAATGGCATCGCGCAGTCCGAAGACTGCTTCATTGGAGCCGCCAACATCCTGCACGGTCGTGAAGCCGGCCAGCAGCGTCTTGTAGGCAAAGCCTGCGCCCTTGAACGCGCTATCGACATCCGTGTCCTCGAACATCTCGATGCGGGCCGTCGGGCTAGTCTCGCTGGTGATATGGACATGGCTGTCGATCATGCCCGGCAGCACGTAGGCATCGCGCAGATTGATGACTTCCACGCCTCGAGGCACATTTTTATAGCCTGGTTCAACAGAGACAATCTTGCCGTCTTTCACGGTAATTGTCTGCTTGGTCTTGTATCCTTCGCCCGGAGTCGCCAGCAGGTGGCCTGCATGAATCACTGCGTCCTGAGCCAGTGCCGTCCCCCCCGCGTTCAGCGCCATGCCAGCCACCAGGGCTGCGCCCGCAGCCGCTTTCATCAGTTTGCCTTGCATACTTGGTTCTCCCCTCAAGGTTTCAGGATCATCTTCATGGCACCGTTCTCACGGGCATCAAACATTCGATAGGCTTCCGCCCCCTCTGACAAGGGCATGTGGTGCGAGATCGTTCGCTCCGGCCGCAGTTTGCCCGCCTGCAGCAAGGGCACCAGTTCCGGCCAGTGTTCCGGCACCGCGCATGTGCCTGTTCGGAAGGTCAGATTCTTGATGAAGGCCAGCGCCATGGGGAATTTGAAATCCATACTCTGGTTCACGCCGATACAGGAGACCGTGCCCGCAGACTTCACCAGCTTCAGCGCCAGTTGGATCGCCGGATCCGCGCCGACACACTCCACCACACTATCACACATGCGGCCTTTGGTCTGTTCAGCCACCAGCGACTTGGCCTCGGCCGCATCCAGCGCAATCGCGCCCAGCCCCTCGGCCAGGGCCCGGCGCTCTGCCACCAGATCGACCGCGAAGACACGCGCCGCGCCCATCAGGAAAGCACCCTCCACGGCCATCAGGCCGATCGGGCCGCAGCCGACCACGGCCACCGTATCGCCAGGCTCTATGTCTGCGCCATGCAGACCATGCCAAGCGGTCGGCAAATTGTCTGTCAACAGAACGGCCTGATCTTCGGTCACACCGTCCGGAATCTTTGCCATGCCGAAATCGGCGACCGGCACCATGCAGTATTCCGCCTGCACGCCTTGCAGACTGGGCCCCAGCCCGTAACAGCGCCCGCCGCCTGTTTCGCATTCATTGATGTGGCCTGCCATGCAGGGCGGACACGCCCCGCATCCGACCGCGGCAGAGATCATTACCCTGTCGCCTGTCTTGAAGCGGGATACGCCACTACCGGTCTCCACCACTTCGCCAACGGCCTCGTGGCCGACACAATAGCCGGTCTCCTCGCTGAAGCCGTGGCCCTCATAGATATGCAGGTCAGATCCGCATATCCCGCAGGCCGTCACCTTCACGATGGCACTCCGTGTGTCTTCCGGTTTCAGCTCCGGCGCATCGCCGTAGGCGATGTCCCGTGTGCCCTGATACAGCAGGCCCTTCATCTTTCGTCTCCTATGCCGGCAACAGCTCTTTCGGATAGTCCGGATAGCTCGCCTTCAGCACACCATGGTTCAGCAGCATGTCCGCCACCAGCTTCTCGCCAGAGGCATCATAGAATTTCGTGCTGACCCAGTAATTCTCCACGCGACGGCTTTGTGCCAACGCGACGATCTCGCGGCGCAGAATATAGGTCTCGCCCACCAGCAGCGGGCCATCGATCATGCGCACCTGCAGGTCAGCGAACAGGCCGATGGCCGGTTGCTTGATCGGAAACTTCGCCTTGCGGGCAGTGTAATTGCCCAGCACACTGACCATTTCCAGCGGCACGACCGGCTTGCCCCAAGGGCTGGCAGACGCGTCATGGTACAAATCCATCGGCTCGGTAATCACTTTCAGCTTGTCGGCCAGGGAGAATGGGTAAAGGTCGCCCATGTGCTGATCCGGGCCCATGGTGACGATCTCGTCCTCGGCACCCGTCATGCCGACTTTCATGTCAGACAGGATCACCAGATCGCCCGCCGGGCGCAGCTTCGCCATCCGCGCTTCCAGCAGCGGTTCGCCATGGTCCGGGCCGATGGAGGCACTGGCTTCCAGAACCGGCGTGCCATCTTCCTTGAAGGCGCGGCACAGCGTACGCGTCTCGCCGGGGGCCGGACGGTCCACCTCGACGCGCACTTTCTCCCCCTCGAACACCATGTTCAGGAAGTGGCTGGAAAAGCATCCTCGCTCAAACCAGTCATTGCCCCAGATCTCGACCAGGTAAGGCACGAACTGGCTGAAATGTGTCGGGCCTTCAATCGGGCCGGCCTTGATGCCCAGCCGCTCGGCTTCGGAATCATCATGCAGGCTCTTGTGACCATCATAGGATTGCTCCTGCAGCATCTGTGCGGGCGCCCGCAACGGGCCTTTCAGTGTCTCGGTCATGTTCGCTCCTTCAGGAATGGTGTTAAATGTTTCTAAGTCTCGTCCGGGGCCGCGCTCACGCCTTGGCAGGCCGCTCCGATGTCAGCCGCATGCTGACGAATGATAAGGTGACCAGCAGGCCTGACAGGCAGAGGCACATCCACGTGATGCCATGCCAGCCCCAATGCTCATACACGCTCGTGCCCGCCCAGCTGGCGATACCGCCGCCGATGAACATCAGCACGATATACGCCGTCATCAGGCGCGTGCGGATGCCCTGGGGCTGGCTCAGGAAGGTCATCCGCCCCGTCACATCCACCAGCGGCCCGACAATGTTCATCAGCACGATGGGAATGATCAGCAGATACAGCGAATGCCCGAACACGCCGAGCAGCGCGACGCCGGAGAAATGTACCAGCGCCCCGTAAAAGCGCGTGCGCCGCGGGCCCAGCCGGTCTGCCCAGCCGCCAAAGAACGGCGTCGTGATCAGGTTCAGCATCGAAATCGCTGCCAGATAGCCAACCGTGTCGGCGCCATAGCCCATTTGCGGGCTCGTTAGGTACAGACCCAGGCCCAGCCAGACGCACAGGAATATCCCGAAGCCCAGCCCCTGGATTACGCCGGACAGCAACACCTCCGGATACCGGCGCACCACCGGAAACACGGACAGGACAAGAGAGATATAGCTCTGCTTCGGCGTGTCATCCTCAGATGTCTGGCGCTCATCCATGATGCGCGGCAACAGGAAGGCGACAACGCCCATGATGCCAAAGGCGATATAATACACCACGCGCCAGCCCAGATGCTCGCCCACCCAGCCGCCGCCGACGCGCGCCACCAGAATGCCGCTCACCACGCCCGTCGCCAACATCGCCGTCACCCGGCCCAGCCGCGCGGCAGGCGCGCGTTTCGAGGCATAGGCCGGCAGCAGGTACGGTGTAATCGTCGCAAAGCCCAAAAAGGTTGATCCGGCCAGGAACAGCCAGAACTCACTGGCAAACGCCATCACGCCCAAGCCCAGAAACTGCCCCGCCGCAAAGATCGTCGCCAGCCGCCTGTTCGAAATCCGATCGCCCAGCGGCAGCAGCAGGAAGATGCCCAGTGCCAGCGCGATCTGGTTGAAGGCAGGCACCATGCCGATTTTGGAGGCGCTGACCCCAAAATCATCTGCCACCAGAGCAATGATCGGGTGAATGTAATAGGCGTTCGCCGTCACCGCCGCGCAGGCCAGCGTCAGCAGGAACAGATCCCGCTGACTGAGCTGCTGATATTCAGGCCCGCCCCCGGAGGGCCCGTCCGGATCTGGCGTCACCCCGGCATCCCGGCTCTGCGGGCATATTCGGCGGCGAACTTGGCCAGCGGCACAACGCGCGCGGCATTGCTTTCCGCATTCGCACTATTGGCCGTACCGTCCCTCACTCGGCCAATGATACCCTGCAGAATGCCCGCCAGGCGGAAACCATTATAGGCAAAGTAATAGTCCAGCTCCGGCAGGCCATCACGACCCGTATGCTTGCAATAGAGGTCGACATATTCTTCCATTGTGGGAATGCCCCACGCCTCAAGATCGTCGATTGCCATGATGGAACCGCGCGTGGAGTCACCAGGCGGCATCACCCAGTTCATCAGGTGATAGGAAAAGTCCGCCAGCGGATCGCCCAGCGTGCACAGCTCCCAGTCCAGTACGGCGATCACTTTCGGCTCTGTCGGATGCAGCACCATATTGTCCAGGCGATAGTCCCCATGCACGATGGTGGTCCTGTCGCCCGGCGGAATGTTCTTCGGCAGCCATTCGATCAACTGCTCCATCTCCGGGATATGGATCGTTTCGGAGGCCTTGTACTGTTTCGTCCAGCGATGGATCTGGCGGGCCACATAGTCGCCCTCCTTGCCAAAGCCTTCCAGGCCCGCGGCGCGCCAGTCGACATTGTGCAGGTCCGCAAAGGTCTTCACCTTTGCCTCATAGATCTTGCGGCGCATTGCCGGCTCATAATCGGGCAGCGTGCCATCCCACAGGATGCGGCCTTCCACCATGTCCATGACATAGAACATCGTGCCGATGACATCCTCGTCCTCACACAGGCCATAGGGGCGCGCGACCGGATAGCCGAGCGGGTAGAGCGCGCTGATGACGCGAAATTCGCGGTCTACGGCATGGGCGCTCGGCAACAACTTGCCCGGCGGCTTGCGGCGCATGACATATTTCTTGGTTGGCGTGACCAGCTGATAGGTCGGATTGGACTGCCCGCCCTTGAACTGGCGCACTTCCAGAGGGCCCTGATAGCCCTCGACATTGGCTTCCATCCAGGCCGCCAGCTTGGACTCATCGAATTTATGCGACTCCGCGACAGGCTTGGTGCCTGTAAACAATTCCGCGGCGGTTTCTCCCTCGGCCATTTTCTGCCCTCTTTTTTCCAACTTTACCTGCCACACCATACCTACGGCTTACGCCACGCCAAGGCCTTCCCCTGCGTCCGTATGACCGCCATCAGGAAAGGCGCGCACCATGCGCAAGATCGAAACCCTTGTGACAGTTCTGACATTTATAACCGCCGTAACTATTACACTCACCGCTTTATTGGCCATCATTTTCTGTCGGCAGGTCATATGGGCTGTTCAATCCACGCACATTGTCCGCGCCACGAAGACAAAATCTGCGCCCATGCGCCTTTTGTCCGCCGTCAGGGAACAGGACACATCCAGCCTCATGACCCAGCCGATGCCCCATGCTGCATCAACAGATTCGCCCGCGCTGCCTCAACTCTCCCATTGACGCGCGGGGCGGCGCGCTTTTGTCTGCGGGCCTGAACTGCGCACATAATGAGGCACGCACATGGTCCTGAACCGCGTCAAAGGTATCTTCCGCAAGCGCCCGGCAGACGCCCCGCCGTCGCCTCCACCCCCGCCGGACGTCACCATCATCCAGAGCGATGATTTCCGCATGCCGGGCCGCGCGCTGGACAGCCTCAATCGCTGGCTAAGCCTTGTCGTGAATGTCGCCATTCTGATCGCCCTGATCGTGCTGATCTTTGAGTTGCGCAAGCCTTTCGCCACCACGGAAGGCAGCCTGCAGCCCCCTGCTGCCACAGACAGCGCACCCGAATAATTGCCTCCAAAATTAAACTCAGCGTTTGAGATCACACGGAAAGCCGTCTAGGTTTCCTGCCAAGGGGCGTATCCACTTCGATACGAGGCTAAATATATGCACTTACGAGTTTCCGTGGCCGCGGCGGCGCTACTGTCAGCGTGCTCCACCGGCATGCCCATGTCTGCGCCCGCGCTGCTGCCCTCTGACACGCTCAGCTTTTCCCCCGCCAGCCCAGACAGTCTCGAAACCGTGCGGATAGAGCTGACCGTGCAGGCAGACACAGACGGAGAGACGGTTTTCCTCTTCCCTGAAGCCTGGGGACCGGACGAAAATCTCGGCCAGCTCGTCTGGAACCGCGCTGTATTTGACGCCGCCACCGGGGCCGCCCTGCCAGCTGAGATAGATGAGAACCGTGTCATCGTCAGCGCCGTGCCGGACCAGATTCTCAAACTCAGCTATGACATCCGCCAGGATTATCAGGGCCTGCCGCAATGGGGCGTCCAGCGAACGCCCGGCATGCGCCCGGTGTTGCAGCCCACCTATGCCTCGCTGATCGGGCACACCATCCTGCCCTCGGTCGAAGGCCGCGATCCGGAACTTCGCGTCACCTTCACCGGCTTCCCCCTCGGCGCAGCCTTCAGCCAGCCCACGCCGAGTGGCACCTCCGCCCCCATCGCGCTCTCCACAGCACAGGACAGCCTCTACGCCTTCGGCGCCTACCGCTTCGGGGAAACCGATACCGGCGTGCGCACCGCGATCCTGGGGGAGTGGACCCTGCCGGATGCCGACATCGCCTTCACCACGTCCAGCGTGTTGAGCCTCGCTGGAGAGGCCTTTGAAGACGCCGCCTTTGACCAGTACTTCCTGGCCGTCACACCTCTGCCAGACCTGCCGGAAGGCTCCTCAGTCATCGGCACCGGCCTTACCGAATCCTTCCTCCTGCTCGCCACCCGTAATGCAGACCCGGAAAATCTGACCCACACAATCACGCACGAAATCCTCCATGAATGGATCACACGCCGCATGGGCCAGACCGATGAGGCAACAGACCCGGCCCGCATGTGGTTCACGGAAGGCTTCACCGAATACTACACCCAACTCACCCTGCTCGGCTCTGGCGAGACCAGCCTTGAGGAATTCCTGCAGAACATGAATGCTCTCTGGGCGGAGTATGAAGCCTCCCCCGTCAACACAATGCCTGCAGGCGATCTGATCGACCACATCTGGGACAGCCGCGAAACCGAACGCCTGCCCTATCAGCGCGGCGCTATGCTCGCCTTGCACTGGGATACGCTCGCCCGCGCCGAGGGCCGCAGTCTGGATGATGCCATCGCCGCGCTGCTGGACCGGGCAGAAACCATCCGCGAGACGGGCGAAGCACCGCTGCTGCCAGATGACGCTATCCATGCCGCGGTCGAAACCGTCATCGGTCCGCGCTTTGAGGCCGATCTCGCCACCTATATCCAGGGCGGCGCGAAAATCCCCCTCACGGCCCTTACCTTGCCAGATTGCCTGAGCGTGGAGTCTCGGCCAGAAGCCCCGTCCCGGCTCGTCCTTGTGCCCGGCGCAGACAGGGCCGTCTGCCGCGCCACCCTTGCCGGGCCGTTCGCCCGTCAGGCCCGCTGACCGGGGTCTCAACACACCCGCTCTTGCATTCGCGCGGCGCTCTAGTAGACCGCCGCGCATGCTTACGATTTCTAACCTCGATTTTCAGGTCGAAGCCCGGCCCCTGTTCGAATCTGCCTCGGCGCAGATCTCGGCCGGTTGGAAAGTGGGCCTTGTCGGCCGCAATGGCACCGGCAAGTCCACCCTGCTGCGCCTGATCCGCGAGGATGTGGAGCGCCCGACCGCCGACAGCGCCATTCGCCTCAACGCGGGCGCACGTCTCGGCTGGGTCGCGCAGGAAGTGCCCGCCACGGATGACACGATCCTGGATGTCGTGCTGGCTGCCGATGCAGAGCGCCACGCCCTGATGCAGGAAGCCGAAACGGCGACCGATCCGCACCGCATCGGCGAAATCCATGAGCGTCTCCTGGACATTGACGCCTGGACGGCAGAGGCCCGCGCCGCCGAAGTGCTGAACGGCCTTGGCTTCACGACGGAAGACCTGTCACGCGCCACAAAGGAATTCTCCGGCGGCTGGCGGATGCGCGCGGCGATTGCCGGCGTCCTCTTCTCCCAGCCGGATTTCCTTCTGCTGGACGAGCCGACCAACTATCTGGACCTGGAAGGCGCCGCCTGGCTGGAAGGCTATATCAAGCGCTATCCGTATACGGTGCTGATCGTCAGCCACGACCGGGAATTGCTGAACCGCTGCGTCACGCACACCATGGCGCTGGAACACCGCAAGCTGTCCATCTCGCCCGGCGGCTATGATGACTGGCTGAAGCTGCGCGCGGCAAAGCTCGCCCAGCTGGAATCCCAGCAGGTCAAACAGGCCAAGGAACGCGCGCACCTTCAAAGCTTTGTGGACCGTTTCCGCGCCAAGGCGTCGAAGGCCCGCCAGGCCCAATCCCGTATCAAGATGCTGGAAAAGATGCAGGACATCTCCATCCCGGTGGCAGACCGCACAACGCCGTTCAAATTTCCCGCGCCGGAAGACAAGCTCGCCCCGCCGATGCTGGAAATCAAGGATGCCGATCTCGGCTATGGTGAGGATGCCATCATCCTGAAGAAGGTGAACCTTCGTCTGGACCCGGATGACCGCATCGCCATTGTCGGCGCGAACGGCCAGGGCAAGACCACCCTCGTCAAATCCATCGCCGAACGTCTGCCCCTGATGGGCGGCCAGCGCATCGCCCCGCGCGCCGTGCGCATCGGCTATTTCTCGCAGGACCAGCTGGACGAACTGTCAGAGGGCGACAGCGTGCTGATGCATATCCAGCGCATCATGCCCAAGGGCACGCCCCCGGCCAAGGTACGCGCCGCGGCCGCCGCCATGGGTTTCCCGCATGAGAAGGTGGAAACCAATGTCGAGAAATTGTCCGGCGGAGAGAAAGTCCGCCTGCTGCTGGGCCTGATGTCGGCCGAAGCGCCGCACATCCTGATCCTCGACGAGCCGACTTCCCACCTCGATATCGACAGCCGCGAGGCCCTGATCTACGCGCTGAACGATTTCCCCGGCGCCGTCCTTCTGATCACGCACGATGTCTACCTGGCCGAAGCAACCGCTGACCGGCTCTGGCTGGTCAAGGATGGCCGCGCGTCGCCTTATGACGGAGACCTCGAAGACTATCGCGCCCTCGTCATGAAGGCCGACCGGGAAGAGGCCAAGGCCGCCAAGCCGCAAAAGTCTGCTGCCCCCAAGGCGGAAGACCCGGAAGCGAAGAAACGCCTAAGCGCCCTCAAGAAAAGGGCCCGCGAGGCCGAAGAGCGTATGGAAAAGGCAAACGCCGCCATCGCAAAGATCGACGCCAAGCTCGCCGAAGGCACTCCGCCTCCGGAAGAACTTGAGAAACTGCTGAAGACCCGCGCCGACCACGCCGCCACATCCGAAGCCGCCGAAACCGAATGGCTCGAAGCCGCCGAGGCTCTGGAAGCAGACAGCTAAACGCCCTCACCTCCCGAAGGGAGAGGGATCATTCTTTCTCAAGTGCACCATTCTTGTGAAGGCGCCGGGTCCACCCCTCTCCCTTTGGGAGAGGCGGGACCCTTTGCGCAGCAATGGGAGGTGAGGGTCTCCCCCCACCAATCTCCTCCCCCTGTCACAAAACCCGCCCCTGTCTCGTCTTGTCATTGAAACCGGCAAGGAGACCCGATCAATGACCCCCCAAACACTACGCGCCCAGGCCCGCACCATGGGCCAGCAATTCAACTATGACACCACCTACATGGAAGAGATCATCGACATCTCTCCCACTGCCGCCGAAGGGCTGATGAGCTTTGTCGGCATCTACAAATATCGCGGGCCGGCGGCTGGCAAGGCGGCGTGGCATGGCGCCCTGTTCGCCTCCACGCTGGAGGGCGATTGCGGCCCCTGCGTCCAACTCGTCCTCGACATGGCGATTGCTGACGGTGCAGACGCAGACGCGCTGAAAGCCTGCGCCGAAGGCGAGGCGCAAAGTGCCGGCACGACCGGTCTCGGCTTCCGCTTTGCGATGGCTGCGATCACCGCAGACCTGGCAACAGATGATCTGCGCCGCCAGATCGAGGCAGAGTTTGGGAACAAGACCGCCCTGTCCTGCGCCTTCGCGGCGGCGGCGGGCCGGTTCTATCCTGTCCTGAAGCGCGGCACTGGCCATGGCCAACCATGCCGGGTGCTGGACATTGCCGGCCAGCGCATCACAGTGGCTGCATGAGCGCCGACACCACCCTCTTCGAATCCGAACGCCCGGCCCTGACCGCCCTCTGCTACCGCATGCTGGGCGAGCGGGCCGGGGCCGAGGATGCCGTGCAGGACACCTGGCTGCGCTGGGAACGGGCCAACCGGGACACCATCGAAAACCCGCGCGCCTGGCTGCGCCGCACTGCCACGCGCATCGCCATTGATGCCCTGCGCTCGGCCCGGTCGCGCCGCGAAACCTATCCCGGCCCCTGGTTACCGGAGCCACTGGTAGAGAATGGACATCTCAGCCTCGAAGACCGCTTCGTCATCGCGCAGGAATGCGAACTCGCCCTGTTATGGGCCATGGAACGCCTGTCGGAAACGGAGCGCGCCGCCTTCATCCTGCGTGAGGCCTTCGATGCCGGTTATGACGAGATCGCCGCCGCCACGGGAAAGTCAGAGGCTGCCTGCCGCCAATTGGTCAGCCGCGCCCACAAACGCCTGCAGGAAACTGGCCCGCGCTTTGACGCCAGCCCCAGCGAAGTCGCTGACCTGCTGCAACGCTTTCTCTCCGCCGCCGCGGCCCAGGATCATGACACCGTCCTCTCCCTGTTTGCGCCGCAGGCCACCGCCTATAGCGACGGCGGCAAGAAGGCTCGCGCAGCGCTTCGCCCCCTGATGGGTCCGGAAGAAATTGCACAGGTCCTGATGGCCATCATGCAAAAAGCCGCGAAGGAACAGGCTCACTGGACCATCGAGCCCGCCAGCGCCAACAATGCCCCGGCCATCGTCCGCCGCCTGAATGGCAAGATAGATCTGGTCCTCACCCTCGCCCCGGATGGCTCCGGCCGCATCGCCTGGCTCTACGCCATGCGCAATCCGGACAAACTGCCTGTGTGAAAACGCCTAGCCCAGCACCCGGTCACAGAACGCGGCATGCATCGCGCGCAATTCGGCCAGCGCGCTGTGGATTACGTCCCGCTTCGGGTCGAACATCAGTTCCAGCGTGATACCGCGCAGCGACAGGATCAGCATCCGCGCATGCACGATGCACGCCTCGACATCCTTCACGCCCGCCGCCAGCGCAATGCGCTGAACGTCCGCGTCGATCTCCACCTCGATCTCGACCGCGATGTGGCGCAGCCGCTCGGCGAGGTCTGCATCCCAGCGCGCCGCCAGCAAGACTTCCGTCACTGCCGCACCTTCGGGAATATTCTGCGTCTGCCAGAACATATCGCACAGTCTGCGCATCTTCTGCGCAGGATCGTCGACGCCCTCAAACCGCGCGCGCGTGTCGGCAATCATCGCGCGCATCGCCGCTTCGCTGGCCGCGCTCATCAGGTCCAGCCGCGTCGGGAACTGGTTCAGCACAGAGCCCCGGCTGACGCCAGCCTTCGCCATCACCGATTCCACTGATGTGGCCGCATAGCCCTGCTCTGTCAGGCATTGCACGGCAGACCTCACCAGCAGGCGCCGCGTTTCCTCGCCCTTGCGGGTCCGCCGCCTGCGCCCGGCCTGGCTGCTTGCCCTGTTGTCATCTGTTTTTGTCATCAAGGCCTACCTTACCGTCAAACATGCCGGTTCCGTCAAGCTGTCGCAAAGTTTAAATTAGTCATGATTGACTAATTTTGTGCGTCCTCTAGCCTGTCCTCAATCGGAAGCAGGCAAACCTGCTCCGCATGAATAGATACCGGCAGAGACCGGCACGGAGGAAACAGGCATGAACACGACAGCCCAGCGACAAGACACCCCCACCACATCCGGCGAAGGCTATCAGGTTTTCAGAACCCGCAACGCCCCGTCTCTTGACGAGACCGCCCATATGGAACTGGCAGACGTGACGCCAGACCTGGAAACCGGCATCGGCACCGCGCTGGAGGCCGGCTTCGCAGACGGCAATGTCGTGAAAACCCTTTTCTCCCGTCCGGGCTTCAGCCTCACCTATGCCTGGTTCAAATCCGGCTTCCCGCTTCCTCTTCATACGCACAATGTCGACTGCCTCTATTATGTTGTGGCCGGCAGCCTGCAGCTTGGCACAGATACGCTGGGGCCGGGGGACGGCTTCTTTGTTGGCGCGGGCAAGGCCTATCGCTACACGCCCGGCCCGGAGGGCGTCGAGGTGCTGGAATTCCGCAGCGAGGAAGATTTCAATATCAATTTTCTGGCGAAGACCGTTCCCGCATGGGAAAAGATTTCAAAGGTCATCGCCGACCGCCGCCCCGCTTGGGCCAATGAAACTCCCCCCAGCAATGCGCTGGCCTGAGACAGGGGCGGCGGATTCCCATGACACAGAGATTTAACGGCAAGGTCGCCCTCATCACCGGCGCGGCCAGTGGCATCGGCGCCGCCACGGCCCGCCTGTTCGCCAGCGAAGGCGCGCTCTGCGTGCTGGCAGACATCAGCGAAGACGGCGCAAAGGCCCTTGCGGCAGAACTCGGCGACAGCGCCATGGCCATCGCCTGTGATGTCTCGAAACAATCCGATGTCGACGCAATGGTTCAGGCGGCGGTAGACCGCCATGGTCGCATCGACATCCTGTTCAACAATGCCGGCATCGGCAGCTTCGGCACGTCAGTTGAGCTGACAGCAGAGGCCTGGGAGACTGTCATCGCGGTAGACCTGCACAGCGTCTTCTATGCCTGCCACGCCGCCATACCGCACATGCCGCGTGGCAGCGCGATTGTGAACACGGCCTCCATTTCCGGCCTTGGCGGAGACTATCGCTTTGCCGCCTACAACGCCGCCAAGGGCGCGGTCGTGAACTATACCCGTGCGCTCGCGGTGGATCACGCCCGCGATGGCATCCGCGTCAACGCGCTCTGCCCCGGCCTGGTCGATACGCCCATCACGGCAGGCTTTCATGACATTCCCGGCCTGAAGGAAGACTGGACCCGCCGCATCCCCATGGGCCGCGCGGCCCAGCCGGAAGAGATGGCGCACGTCGCCGCCTTCCTCGCTTCGGAGGCGGCCTCCTATGTCACCGGCTCCATCATCGTGGCCGATGGCGGCGCGACCGCCCATACCGGCCAGCCCGAAATCGCTCAGTTTGCTGACAGCCCCACAGAGTAGGCCCACATGCGCGCAGCTATCCTTCAGGGCACCTCCCTCAGCATTCGCACACTTGCAGACCCTGTGCCTGCCGCCGGGCAACTCCTCGTCCGGCCCCTCTTCACCGGCATTTGCGGCAGTGATCTCAGCCAGCGCAAGCAGATGGCCCTGCTGGCAGAGCAAACCCCGCCCGCAGACCAGCACATCCTGCCCGCCATCATTCCCGGCCATGAATTCAGCGCGGAAGTTGTCGATATTCCATCCGGTACAAACACGCCGCTGAAGCGCGGAGACCTGATCAGCGCTCTGCCCTTCACGCATGATCATGACGGTACACCCGCTGCGATCGGCCTGTCACGGGATCATGGCGGCGGCCTCGCCGAACTGGCCTGTGTGGACGCTGTGCGCAGCTTTCGCATTCCGGACGGGATCGCGCCGGATCTGGCCGCCCTGACAGAGCCGCTCAGCGTCGGGCTGCATGCGGCCAATCTGGCCAGCCGCAACCAAGGGCCAAATATCATTATCGGCTGCGGCCCGGTCGGGCTCTCCGTCATTCTGGCCCTGCGCGCCCAAGGCCGTGGTCCCATTCTGGCGGCGGATTTCTCGGCAGAGCGCCGCAAGGCTGCCGCGGACCTTGGCGCAGACATTGTACTCGATCCGGCGACCGACAGCCCCTATGAGCGCTGGAGCGATCTCGGCTTCACGCCGCACGCCATGTCACCCCTGCTGGCGCGGGACTTTCTGGGCCTGCCCTCCGGTCTCAACATATTTGAGTGTACCGGCGCGCCCGGCGTGATTGACCAAATCACGAAAACCGCGCCCCCGCACACGCATGTCATCGTGGTGGGCGTCTGCCCGCATGAAGATACGCTGACGCCCTATGAGGGCATCGTCCGGGAACTGACGCTTGAGTTCAGCTTCGCCTACCGCCCCCATGAATTCGGCGAGGCGCTCGGCCTGCTGCAAAGCCATTCAGAACTGGCCGCGCGCCTCATCACCAGCCGCCAGCCCCTTACCAGCACCGAGGCCGCCTTTGACAGCCTCGCCGCCAATCCCCACGAAATCAAAATCCTGATAGACCCGCACGCCTGACGTCCCTAATCATAGAAACACTTTTCCGTGCCATCGCCCTGATTGTAACAGCGCGGTTCGGAGACAGGCTTGTTATAGGCAGGGGCCCTGCGCTGGGTGCGTGCCACATCCCGCGCATAGGCATCGGCGGCCTTCTGCGCCTGCGCGCGCTGGCCGTCGAATATGTTCTGCGCCCAGGGCCAGACCAGATTGCACTCATAGCTGCTATTGCCGAACCGGGAGCAGATATCATACGCGTCGCTAGAGCGCGGCAGGGCCTTCCAGCGCCGCCAATAGGCGCTCAGATACTTGCCGCCCAGCGTGCGGGCCGCGGCGTAGAAATCCCCGCCATAGGGCACGTCATTGCTGTCCATCGCCAATATCGCATCCGCGCTGATCTTGAGGGAGTCCCGCGCCTCGGCCTCATACCGTGCCTGCAGCACCTCCCAGGGCGTTTCCAGATATTCGCGGTAATTCTTGTTGTTCTGCCACCATTCGCGGGCCGTCTTCAGGATCAGCGGACGCTCCATCGCCAGCGGATTGTCCGGATGCGTCGCTTTTCTGTCCCGCGCCTCATAGGCGGCCCACAGCTCTTCCCGGCCAATATCCATCCCGGCATCATACCAGTCCGTCACCCCTTCCGAGCGGTTCATCGGATTCTTGAAATATCGCACCGCCAGCCGCAGGGGCGGCTCCGGTATGTCGCGCTTGTCTGCGCCCGCGAACAGGCCGTAATATTCATCCTTGTCCAGCGTACCCAGCCAGACATCGGCAAAGGGCGGATAGCCCTCGCGCCCCAGGATCAGCTCCATGATGGATTCGGGCATCAACTCGTCCCGCTTGCCGCTCAGCAGATCCCCTTTCGGGGCGTTTGCCACCAGACGATACCACCGCCCGTCCGCCGCCTCATACACGACCAGCCAGCCGCGCACGCCTTTGATCTCCGGCAGGAACAGCGGCACAATGCCCAATATGTTGGGATGGTCAAAGGTCAACACCTCGCCATCCGCTTTGCGGATAGGCAGGTAAATCTGCTCTCCGGACAATATGCCGTGTCCGGATGTCATGGTCGCAACGCGCTGTACCGGCGCCTGCTGGTAATCGTTGAAATTATTGTCGTCCCACTCATAGGCCAGCGCATAGCCGACCGGCAGGGTCTGGAAATACGGGCCAACTTCTTCCAGCTCCAGCGTCAGAGCGTTGACGACCACGGACAGGCCCGTGCCATCCTCGCCCTTCACCGGAAAGGCGATCTTGCCATTGCCATAATAGTGGAAATCATAATCCCCGCTGCCTTCGTTCAGCACACCGGAAATGCGGTGGGCCTCCTTGCCCTGATTGTCCATCACGGCCAGCGTCTTGCGCGGCCCGTCCGCAGCATCCGAGTCTTCGAATATCAGCGTGAAGGGCCTTTCCGGCACCTTACCGTAAATCTGATAAAACCTGAAATGCTTGTATGGCAGGGTGCTCAGATGCGGCTTCACCGGGTCCAGCGTGGCGTAATAATATCTATAATCCAGCCCCTTCACGAGGGCCATCTTGTCACTGATCGGCAGCACCTGAATGAATTCCGCCGGCAACAGGGTTGTGCCGTCTTCCGCCTTCAGGCCCTGCAGCACCACCTGTTTCGAAATCCAGGAATAACCATTGCCTTTGCTCTGGCCGCCATACTTGTGCGCATATTCCGTGTATTGCTCACGCGAAATGCCGTAGCGGTCCAGCACCGCGCCCATCCGCTCCGGGCCCAGTTGCGACACGGACCATAGCCGCACCGGCATGGTGCCGGTATCAGTCCGCACATACCGCATCTCTTTCGTAATGCAGCTGAAGTCCTGCGGAGATTCCTCCAGACACATGTCCCGGCTGCGATCACCCAGGATGCTTCCCGCATCGCTATATGCCTTCCACGCATGCGCCTGTAGCGCGCCCAGGGCCACCAGCATGGCCAGCA
>NZ_AWFA01000005.1 GCF_000682675.1 Hyphomonas pacifica
AGTCATCCTTCAATTTCGCTCAGGATGAGCTTTGGTGTTTGGGGGGGCTTAAGCCACGGCCTGCTCCAGGTCGGCGAGGATGTCGGCCAGGTCTTCGAGGCCGACGGAGAGACGGATGAGGCCGTCGGAGATGCCGTGGGCGGCGCGCTCTTCTTCCGTGTAGGTCGAGTGGGTCATGCTGGCCGGGTGCTGGATCAGGGTTTCGGCATCGCCAAGGCTGACGGCGCGGCGGATCAGCTGCAGGCGGTTCATCATGTCGATGCCGGCCTGATAGCCGCCGTCCAGTTCAAAGGCGATCATGCCGCCAAAGCCGTCCATCTGGCGCCTGGCGAGGTCGTGCTGGGGATGGCTGGGCAGGCCCGGATAGTGAACCACTGAGACGCTTGGCTGGGCCTCCAGCCATTCGGCAATCTTCCGGCCGCTTTCGCAGTGGCGCTGCATGCGCAATTGCAAGGTCTTCAGTCCCCGCATCACCAGCATGGCATTGAAGGGCGCCATGACGGACCCGGTCATGTCTTTCACGCCGACCATGCGGATGTCTTGAATGGGCTCGGCCCGGCCGCAGACGATGCCTGCGACAAGGTCTCCATGGCCGCCGAGATATTTCGTGGCCGAGTGCAGCACGAAGTCTGCGCCCAGCTCTATCGGGCGGGTGAGTAGGGGGGAGGCGTAGGTGTTGTCGACAATTGTGAGCGCGCCGACCGCGCGGGCAATGTCTGACACGGCGCGGATGTCGACCAGGCGCATGTTCGGATTGGCCGGGGTTTCGAAATAGACGACGCGCGTCGTGTCACTGATTGCGGCGGCGAGCTTTTCCGGGGCGCGCAGATCAACATGGGTGATCTTCACGCCAAAGCGGCTGAGCCCGTCGCGCATGAAGGCGAAGGTGCAGCCATAGAGCGTTTCATCGGTAATGATCTCGTCACCCGGCTTTACCAGCGTCCACAGCGTCGCGGAGATGGCACCCATGCCGCTGGCCGTGGCAATAGCGGCTTCGGCACCTTCAAGGCTGGCGATGCGGGATTCGAGCAGGCTGACCGTCGGGTTGGAGATGCGCGAATAAATGTGGCCCTCGGTCTCGCCTGCGAACAGAGCGCCGCCGGTTTCGGCATCCGGGAAGGCGAAGGTGGATGTGAGGTGCAAGGGCGGCGTCAGGGCGTTTTCATGGTCTGCAGGCTCATAGCCATGATGAATGGCGCGGGTTGCGGGACCAAGCGGACGGTTGGAATCGAAGGCCATGACGGGTTCCTGTGCAGAAAATTGCGGTATGGCAGCAGAATAGCATCGCAACCAAAGTATGAGATTTCAAATATTGCCATAAACTGATATAAAATTGGCAGAATATGCTAACAGGAGCGCTAAATGGACCGGATAGATGCCAAGATTGTGCGGGCCTTGCAGGAAGATGGCCGCCTGACCAATCAAGACCTGGCGGAAAAGGTGGGCCTGTCGCCGTCACCCTGTCTGCGCCGGGTGCGCAATCTGGAGGCCGATGGAGTGATTCAGGGCTATTCCGCGCTGGTGGACCAGAAGGCCTGCGGCTATCCGATCACCTGTTTCATGCGCATTCGCCTGTCTGTGCACAGCGAAGAGGCCGTACAGCGCTTCGAGGCGAAGATCATGGAGACCGAGGCCGTGCTGGACTGCTATCTGATGACCGGCGGGGCCGATTACCAGCTGCGCATTGTGGCCGAGAGTCTGGATGCGTATGAGCAATTGGTGCGTCACACCATCCAGCGCCTGCCGGGCATTGCCTCCATCGAGACGAGCTTTGCCTATGGCGTTGTGAAGAAGTCCCGCGTTTTGCCGGTAAAGCTGGAGGCTGCGCTATAGGCGCGGCGCGCGGACCTGCTATATAGACGGGTGATGAGCATAGATTCCCCTGCGACTGCACCCAAAGGCCCAACCCTGGTTGAGGCGCGCAGCCATCTGCTGCGGCGGCCTGGCAAATGGCGGATTTCCAATATCATTGATGGCCGGGCCCTGCGGGTGAAGCTGACGGCGGCGGCGCTGGACAATCTGGGCAACCCCCAGGCCATGCGCAAGGCTGCGCTGAACCATCTGCACGGCGCGATGTTCCGCGGCCGCATGATTGCGCAGGAGCGACTGCAGCAGGGAGCGGACGGCCTGGATACGGCGCGGTTGTTGTCTGCGGTGCAGGATGAAGTGATCCATGCCCTGTATGATTTCACGACGACGCATGTGCACCGCGCGCGCAACCCCACAGAGGCCGAGCGTCTGGCGATCCTGGCGACGGGGGGCTATGGCCGCGGCGTGATGGCGCCGTCTTCTGACACGGACCTTCTGTTCCTGCGTGCCTACAAGGCGAGCCCGCATACGGAAAGCGTGATCGAATACATGCTGTACGCGCTGTGGGACATGGGGCTAAAAGTGGGCAATGCATTCCGTACGCCAACGGAGTGTGTCAAACTGGCAGCCGAGGATGTGACGATCAAGACATCCCTGCTGGATGCGCGTTTCATCTGCGGCGACCAGGCCCTGTCTGACGAGATGCAGGTGAAGTTCCAGAAGGATGCGGTGGAGGGCAAGGATGCCGACTTCATCGCTGACAAGCTGGCCGAGCGCGATGCCCGCCACGCACGGCAGGGCGATGCGCGCTATGTGGTGGAGCCGAACCTGAAAGAGGGCAAGGGCGGCCTGCGTGACCTGCAGACCCTATACTGGCTGATCAAGCATATGCATGGCGGCAAGACGCTGGAAGATGTGATGAAGAAGGCTCCGTTCACGGAGAGTGAGTACGGGACTTACATTCGATCTGCGCGGTTCCTGTGGACGGTGCGCTGTCATCTGCACTTTGTGACCGGGCGGGCGGAAGAGCGCCTCAGCTTTGACCTTCAGCCGGAGATCGCGGCGCGGATGGGCTATCGCGACCGGCGCGGACAGCAGGGCGTCGAGCGCTTCATGAAGCGCTATTTCCTTGTGACCAAGGATATTGGCGCGCTAACGCGCATCGTGGCGGCAAAGCTGGAGGCCGACCAGAAGAAGCGACCGGAAGGCTTTCGCCGTCTGTTGCCGCAGCGCAGCCCGCAGCCCCTGAAGGATGAGGGCTTTGTGATTGATGCCGGACGCGTCAGTATCACATCTGAAAAGGTGATGAAGTCTGACCCGCTGAACATGCTGCGCCTGTTCATCATCGCGCGCCGCGAGGGCAAGGACATTCATCCGGATGCGCTGACGGCGCTGACGCGAAATTTGAGGTCCCTGAATGAGCGTGTAAGGAACATGCCGGAGGCGCGGGAGCTGATGCTGGATGCCATTCTGGGCGGGAAGGACCCCGGCCTGATCCTGCGCCGTATGAATGAGGCCGGCATACTGGGCAAGGTGATCCCGGAATTTGGCGGCATTGTCGCACAGACGCAGTTCAACATGTATCATCACTACACGGTAGATGAGCACACGATCCGCGCGGTTGAGGCGATTGCGGAGATGGAGAATGGCAATGCCGAACGCGTGCCGCTGGCGACCGAGATTTTCCCGCTGATCGAGAACCGCCGGGCACTTTACATGGCCATGCTGCTGCATGATACCGGCAAGGGCCGAGGCGACCAGCAGGTGGAAGGGATGAAGACCTCTTCGCGCGCCTGCCAGCGTCTGGGCATGCCGGAGGACGAAACGGAACTGGTCGCCTGGCTGGTGGGCCACCATCTGGAACTGAGCGAGACGGCCCAGAAGCGGGATATTTCCGATCCGCGCACGGTGACGCAATTTGCCAATATGGTCGGCTCTCTGGAGCGCTTGCGGCTGCTTTACATCCTGACGGCGGCAGACATTCGCGCCGTGGGCCCCGGCGTGTGGAATGCGTGGAAGGGGCAGCTGATGGCGGACCTCTACCACAACACCGCCGCAGCGCTGCGAGGGGGACGCGCCGACGAGAAAGGTGTGCAAGCCGAGCTGGAAGCGAAAGCCGAGACGCGCCGCGAAGCACTGATTGAGCAAATTGGCACAATTCCGCCTTTGCAGCTGGAAATGGAGACGGCTTATTGGACGGGCTTCGATCTGGAAGACTTGGCCTGGCATGCTGACGCGCTGGCGATGAGCGGCAATATTGTCTGTCATCGGTTCCCGCCGGAAGGGGGGGCGCTGGCCTTGCTGGTGTCCGGCTCTGACAGACCGGGCCTGTTCGCAGACTTGGCCGGCACGCTGGCCAATCTGGGCGCGAACGTTGTCTCCGCGCAGGTGTTCACCAGCAAGAGCGGGCGCATCGTCGATATCTTCATCCTTCAGGACGCTGCGCAGAAGCCCTATGGCCAGAGCGATCCAAGCCGTCTGACGCGCCTGGAAAAGGCGCTGCATGATGTGCTGAGCGGGACGCAGGTAAAAGAGCTGGCGAAATCGCGGACCGGACGACGTCAGGCCGCCTTCCTGGTGCAGCCCTCTGCGCAGATCCGGGACGATGTGTCAGCCGATTATACCGTGATCGATATTGCGGGCCGCGACCGGCCGGGGCTTCTGTTCGATGTGGCGCGCGTGCTGGCAGATCTGGAACTGTCCATTCACTCTGCGCATGTCGGATCGTATGGCGAGCGCATGTTCGATGCGTTCTATGTGCAGTCCGAGCAGGGCCACAAATTGTCCGACGACGCCCAGAAAGAGACCCTGAGAGAACGTCTTCTTGGCGCATTGGGGCGCCATGAACCGGATGCGCCGGAAACGCCGGCCCGGAAACTGAAACGCTCCCGCGCCGTGGACAGTTTCTGAGAATTCGATCAGAGGAATCGCGATGAGTGTCGCGCGCAACACCCTGGTGCAATCCTCGCTGACCCTGGGCAGCCGCGTGCTAGGCATGGTGCGCGACATATTGCTGATCGCCAAGATCGGCGCCGGGCCGGTGGGCGATGCCTGGGCGACGGCGCAGCAATTCCCGAACCTGTTCCGCCGCATTTTTGCCGAGGGTGCATTCGCGTCAGCCTTTGTGCCGACCTATGCGCGCACGCTGGAGGCAGAAGGGCATGAGGCCGCGCGGGCCGTGGCGCAGGAAGCGCTGCGCGTTCTGTTCGCGACGACAGCGGCGCTGACCATTCTGGCGCAGATATTCATGCCCTGGGTCTTGCTGTTGATCCATGGCGGGCAGGCGGATGATCCGGAGAATTACGCGCTGGCCGTCCTGCTGACGCGGATCACCATGCCGTACCTGACCTTTATGGCGATTGCGGCGCTGCTGTCTGGCGTGCTGAATTCGGCCGAGCGGTTCATTCTGTCTGCCGGCGCGCCGACGCTGCTGAATTTGTCTCTCATCCCGGCGGCCTTTGTGGCGCCGTCGGCAGAGGGGACGGCGCTGGCGGCGGCAGTGGCCTATTTCTTTGCGGGCCTGTTGCAGGCGGGTGTGCTGTGGTGGGGCGTGCGCCGCCAGAAAGTGCACATCAGCCTGATCGGCTGGCCGCGTCTGACGCCTGCCGTGAAGAAGGTGCTGAAGCTGGCCATACCGGGCACAATTGCGGCTTCTGGCACGCAGATTAACATCATTGTCAGCCAGTCCCTCGCCAGCTTTGAGGTTGGCGCGAAATCCTGGCTCTATGCGGCAGACCGGCTCTATCAGCTGCCGCTGGGCCTGGTTGGCGTGGCGGTGGGCGTCGCGATTCTGCCGCGCCTCAGCCGGGCGGCGCGCGCCTTTGATGAAGCGGGCAGCCGCCGGACCATGGATGAGGGGATCGGCCTGGCCATGGCGCTGACCCTGCCGGCGGCGGCGGCGCTGATGATTGCGCCGGTCTTCCTGATTGATGTGTTCTTCACACGCGGGGAATTCCTGCTGTCGGATGCGCAGATGTCTGGTCATGCGCTGTTCCATTTTGCCTGGGGCGTGCCGGCCTTTGTGCTGATCAAGGTGCTGGCCCCGGCCTTCTTTGCGCGGGAGGATACCAAGACTCCGATGCGCTATGCGCTGACGTCCGTGCTGATCAATACGGTGCTGGGGGCAGGGCTGTTCTTCTGGATGAAATCCAACGGGCAGGCGGGCTTTATTGGTCTGGCCATCGCGACCTCCATTGCGGCCTGGGTGAATACGGCCCTGCTGGCGATGACTCTGATGCGGCGCGGATGGTACACGCCCGGTGCGCGGCTTGTATCCGGCGTGGTGCGTGCGGCCCTGGCGACGGCGGTGATGAGCGCGGCGGTGTGGTTCATGCTGCAGAATCTGGCCTTGATACAGGCGCAGGTGCTGAACTCCCGCACTCTGGCTGCGGTGCTGATCGTGCTGGCCGGAGGCGTGATATACGCTTTTGCAGCCCTGCTGACCGGCGCGATCCGCATTTCTGACATCAGGCAGGCTTTGCGGCGCTAGACAAACGCGCTAAAGCGCCTGCCCATGAGCGATACACATTCCCCCACCTATAGCGGCCCGCAGCGTATTTTCTCGGGCATCCAGCCAACCGGCAATCTGCATCTGGGCAACTATCTGGGCGCCCTGAAGAAATTCGTGGACCTGCAGGAAGAGGGCTGGGACGCGGTTTATGCGGTTGTGGACCTGCACGCGATCACCATGCCGGTGGAGAAGGGCGCGCTGATCAGCCAGACACGGCAGATCGCAGCGGCCTTCCTGGCGTGCGGCGTGGACCCGAAGAAATCCATCCTCTATGCGCAGTCTTCGGTGAAGGCGCACGTGGAACTGGCCTGGATCTTCAATTGCGTGGCGCGGATGGGCTGGGTCGAGCGGATGACGCAGTTCAAGGACAAGGCCGGCAAGGATGCCGAGCGGGCTTCTGTCGGCCTGTTCACCTATCCCGTGCTGCAGGCAGCAGACATTTTGGCCTACAAGGCGACGCATGTGCCGGTCGGCGAAGACCAGAAGCAACATCTGGAGCTCTCCCGCGATATCGCCGACCGCTTCAACCGCGAATATGACGCGCCGGGCTTCTTCCCGTTGCCGGAGCCGTTGATCAAGGGGCCGGGCGCGCGCGTGATGAGCCTGAAGGATGGCAGCAAGAAGATGTCGAAGTCCGATCCGTCGGAACTGTCTCGCATCGCGCTGGTGGATGATGCCGACACGATCGCCAAGAAGATCAAGAAGGCGAAGACCGACCTGCTGGGCGATATGCCGAGCGAGGTGGAGGGCCTGGAAGGCCGCCCCGAGGTGGAGAATCTGGTCGGCATCTATGCGGCCCTCTCCGGAGAAACTGTCGAGGCTGTGCTGAAGCAATATGGCGGGCAGGGCTTTGGTGTCTTCAAGCCGGCACTGGCCGAGGTGACGGTGAACCATCTGGCCCCGATCACGCAGCGCTTCCGCGAGATTCTGGATGATGTGAGCTTTATCGATAGCGTGTTGAAGGATGGCGCTGAGCGGGCTGATGCGATGTCTGCGCCGGTCATCCGGGAAGTGCGCGAACTGGTCGGCTTCTGGGGCGCATGAGGCTGACCTGCACGGATTTGGCCTGCGCGGATTTGGTTTGTTGACCTTCTGCGCCTTCGGCCTATCCCTCTGACCCTAAATCATTCTGGAGCGTTCCCATGCGTCTTGTATCCCTGATTGCCGGTCTTTCCGTTGCTGCTCTCGCAGCCTGTTCCCAGGAAGCGAAAGCGCCGGACGTGACGCCGGTACCGGTTGTGACCGATGCGTTCATCGTGATGCCTGCACCTGGCCGGGACGTTGCCATGGGGGGCCTGACGCTGAGCGTGGAGGGGGGGGCGATCTGGCTGACGGGCGCTGACACCAACATCGCCGACAAGGCCGAGCTGCATACGATGAGCATGGAAGACGGCGTCATGCGCATGCGCAAGGTAGAGCGTCTGGAAGCGACGCCGATTGTGCCGCTGGAACTGGAACGCGGCGGCGCGCACCTGATGTTCTTCGGAATCAGTGACCAGATTGCACCTGGCGACCTGGCAGAGCTGGTACTGACCCTGGCGGATGAGAATGGCGAAGAACAGACGCTGACCACTGAGGCCGAAATTCGCGCCATGGGCGAGTAATTTCTGCTCTCCGGCGCGTTGCAGGCCGTTATACTTCCCAACATCTTGCCGGTCCGGTCAAAATACCGGCACTCCGTAGCTTTGCGGATATTTAACAGTTAATGCACTGTTAAAATGCCCCATTCGCCTGCATAGTGGTGTAAACGCAACAGGTCTCCAGCGTTTTCATGCAAACAGGGTAGAGTAGATGGCATTTGATAGTAGTCGCCTCCCCGCGGCCTACCAGGAGGAAGGTCCTGCCGTGACCGTGCTTGGGTCTGATCATCTCGTAACCTTCGATTATGCCGAGCCCAGCCCGGTGATGGTGTTTGCACAGCGCTGGTGGCGACGGACCAAGCTGGCGCTCAAGATTGGCGCCGTTGTGGCGGCCGTGGTGGCCTATCCGGTGCTGACCGTCGCTTCCAACAAGATTGATGACAGCCATGTCGAGATCGCCGGGCAGGACTGGACGATGCCGGAAGTGGGTGTCGCCATCAACAAGATCGCCCGTGAACTGGAAGGGGCCGGCTGGGCAGGGGACCGGGCGAACTGGCACCCGCAGGCCCGCCTGACGGCGATGCCGGCCTGGCAGGTTGCGACCACAGACGCGCTGTCTGACCATACACGCATGCTGTCCGAGCTGACCGTGAAGGGCGGCGAAGTCGATTCTGACCTGAAAGCGGCGACGCGTTTGCTGCGCGGCGTGCCAGGCGAAGACATGCGCCCGCGCCTGACGGCAGCGGCGGAAGCCCTGAACCGCTATGATTCCCGCGCGGGCCGAGGCCTGGCCGTGGCACCGGACAAGCTGGAAAAGCTGAAGGCGGAAGCCAACCTGTTCGCTGACTGGGCAAAGGCCGACCGCATCGACCTGGCCGTTCAGGTCAATCAGGATGTCGTCGAATGGCCGGCCAGCAAGGCCGACATTGAAAGCTTCTATGGCGCCAAGGCGCGCGCCCATGTTGCCCAGCAAATGCTGGCGGTCGCTCGTGTGACCGAGCCGCGTCTGGCGCGTTTGCCGGCTGTCAGCACAGCCTTTGACAAGGCCGAGCAGGCCTGGGGCCGCGCGGCGGAGATGAAGCCCCTGATCGTTTCCAACCAGAACGGCGACGGCCCGTTCATGGCCAACCATCTGGCCAGTATCGGCTTTTTCCTGGTGGAAGCTGAACAAGCGTCCCGCGATCTGGCGGCGGCGCTTGAAGACCTGCCGGAAGGCGCGCTGGAGAATGTTGCCTCTCTGGAAACGCGTCTCGCCTCCACCGCGCCCTGATCCTGCGCGCCTAATCACACGGGGACGTCTTGAACCGGCCTGCTTTGCGCGCCATCTGAAGGGCAACGCGCACAGTAGAAAGGGCTTCCGGCCATGTTCATCCAGACCGAACCGACCCCGAACCCGGATACGGTGAAATTCCTGCCCGGCCATCCTGTGGCTGGCAACAAGGGCCCGTTTGATTTTCCGGATGCCGCCAGCGCCCGCATCAGCCTGCTGGCTCGGGCCCTGTTTCAGGTGGACGGTGTGGAGCGTGTGTTCCTGGGCAGTGATTTCGTCTCCATCAACAAGGAAGCCAACCGTGACTGGAAGCATGTGAAGCCGATGGTGCTGGCCGCGATCATGGATCATTACATGGCAGGCCTGCCGGTGGTGGAAGAAGGGGCTGAACCGTCTGCCGCCAGCGAGGCGGATGTTTCCTATGAAGGCGAAGCCGCCGAGATCGTCGACGAGATCAAGGAACTGATCGAAACCCGCGTTCGCCCGGCCGTGGCGCAGGATGGCGGAGACATCATCTTCCACAAATTTGAGCCTGAGACCGGCATTGTGCATCTGTCTATGCGCGGGGCCTGTGCGGGCTGTCCGTCTTCCACGATGACGCTGAAGCAGGGCATCGAGAACATGCTGAAAACCTATGTGCCGGAAGTGACAGCCGTGGAAGCTGTACTCTAGCTGGAACGACCAGACCTGCAGCGCATATTGCATTGATTATGCACGCGATCCCCGGCACGCTGGGGCACAAACAAAGTGACAAGCAAGAGGATCTCAGTTTATGGCCCACCCGGTGAACGACCATGCACTCGACGTGATTTTCCGCGACGGGCGCAGCTATAATGGCTTCCACGACAAGGATGTGCCGGAAGTGCTGGTCCGCGCGGTTTACGACCTGGCGAAGATGGGCCCAACGAGTGCGAACTGCTGCCCTGCGCGCTTTGTCTTTGTCTCTTCTGAAGAAGGCAAGAAGCGCCTTCTGCCCTTGGTATCCGAAGGCAATCAGAAGAAAGTCTCCGAAGCGAAATGGTCCGTGATCATCGCTTATGACATGGAATTCCAGGAAAAGGTGCCGAAGCTGTTCCCGCACAATCCGAGCGCGAAGAACTGGTTCGATAATAACCGCGAGGAAACGGCCTTCCGGAACGGCACACTGCAAAGCGCCTATTTCCTGATGGCGGCGCGCTCACTTGGCCTCGATTGCGGCCCGATGTCAGGCTTTGACATGGACGGCGTGAACAAGGAATTCTTCGAAAGCCAGGATGGTGAAGAGAAGCATTGGCGCGCCAACTGGATCTGCAATCTCGGCTATGGCGACAAATCCTCCATCTTTGCCCGCAGCCCGCGCCTGCACTTTGATGAGGCCTGCCGGATCGTCTGATCCGAACGACACGCCATGCTTGTCCTTGGGCTGAATACTGCGTTTACCGCGATGGAAGCAGCGCTGGTGCGCGATGGCGAAATCATCGCTGATGCCCGCGAGACAATGGCACGTGGCCAGGACAAGGCCTTGCCCGGTTTTGTCGAGCACCTGCTGGCCGAGGGCGGTGTCAGCCTGGATGAGGTGGACCGGATTGCCGTCGTTACCGGGCCGGGCAGCTTTACGGGCATCCGCATTGGTGTGGCCTATGCGCGGGGCCTGTCTTTGGTAACTGAGGCGCCTTGCATTGGCGTCAGCAGTATTGAGGCAGGTATTCCAACCGGTATGGAAGACACGGCACTGGGGGCTTTGATGGCCCAGAAGCGCCCGCCGGACCAGACCTGGTGGGTGCAGGGGGTGTCCGAAAACAAGGGCATTGCCGATACAATCGAGATTGGCCTTGATGAATTGAAGGCCATGCTTGTGGGCTTCCATGCGCCGGTCTTCATGCAGGGCGCTGAAGCGCTGGGGGAGGAGCTGGCCGGGAAGCTGGACATCCGCCCGCTGACGCCTTCAGCGATCACGGCTGCATTGAAAGCTCCGCTGTTTGATCCCCCCCAACATTTGCCGACACCGGTCTATGCGCGCGATCCGGATGCGACTCTGCCGGAGCCGCGGAAGTGACGGATGGCCTGATTGTCCTGAGGCCGGATGATGCAGGGCGCACCGCGATGCTGCACCTGAAATGCTTTCCGGACCCGTGGAGCGCGGCGTCCTTGCGGGGGCTGCTTCAAGATCCGTCTATCCTGACACTGGGCATTGAGCGCGATGGCCAGCTGGCAGGCTTCATCATGGGGCAGACGATTGTCGGCGAGACAGACATTCTGACCGTCTGTACCAATCCTGATTTGCGCCGGCAGGGCATTGCCCGCCACTTGCTGAAGGTGATGATCACGCGCTGCGGAGAGCGGGGCGTCTCACGCATGACGCTGGATGTGGCAGAGGACAATACCGCCGCCCGCGCGCTCTATGCGGCGCATGGCTTTACCGAGGATGGCCGCCGCCCGCGCTATTACAGCACAAAGCGGGATGTGCCGGTGGATGGCATCCTGATGTCAAAATCTCTTGAGCTTGGCAGTTGAGGCGCATCGGGCTCTGGGCGATTTCGGGAAATACGCTATGTTGACCTCAGATCCCTCAAGAGGAGCTGAGCGATGACCGACACCCCAAAAACTAATCAGATCCCGCAGGGAGTGTTCGACCTGTATGATGCCTATTGTCATGGGCATGTGTCGCGGCGCGGCTTTTTCGAAGGGCTGGGGAAATACGCAATTGGCGGCCTTACCGTCTCCTCTCTCGCGGCCTGTGTGTTGCCGGATTATAGCCGGATGCAGACCGAGCCTGGCGAGGATGACCTGTATGAAGAGATGCTGGTTTACGATTCTCCGGACGGGGCGGGGGAGATGCAGGGCTATTTTGTGCGGCCCGATGACGTGAATGGCGAATTGCCGGGCATCGTCGTGATCCATGAGAATCGTGGCCTGAATCCGCATATCAAGGATGTCGCCCGGCGCGTCGCCAAGGCGGGCTATGTGGCCTTTGCGCCGGATGCGCTCTATCCGCTGGGTGGCTATCCCGGAAATGATGATGATGGCCGGGCCCTTCAGGCGCAGCGAAATCGCGGTGACATGGTTGAGGATTTCATCGCAGCGGCGGCTTTTCTGCGCGACCATGCGGCGGTGAATGGCAAAGTCGGCTGTGTTGGCTTCTGCTTTGGCGGGGCAGTGGCGAACATGATGGCCGTTCGTTTACCATGGCTGTCTGCGGCGGTGCCCTATTATGGCGGCTGGCCGACGGCAGAGCAGGCCGGATATGTGGATGTGCCCCTGCAAATCCATCTGGCGGGTCTGGATGAACGAGTGAATGCAGGTTGGCCAGCCTACAAGGCGGCGCTGGACGCCAATGATGTCGAGTATGAAGCGTACATATATCCCGGCGTCCAACATGGTTTCCATAATGATACCACGCCGCGCTATGATGAGGCTGCTGCAAAACTGGCCTGGAGCCGTACGCTGGACTTTTTTAGCCGCCAACTGAGTTAGGGTGGCTTTTGGCCTGCAGCCGTAATTGTTTAGGATGTAACTGACTGGACTTAAGGTCAATGTGAGGGCAAAACACCCACATGGATCGACTCGAGAAACTTTGTGCCGATAAAGGCCTGCGAATGACGGAACCGCGCCGCGTGATTGCGCGTGTCTTGTCCTCTTCGGATGACCACCCAGATGCCGAGGAGCTGCACCGCCGCGCTAATTCCATGGACGCGTCGATCTCCCTGGCAACGGTCTACCGAACTGTGAAACTGTTCGAGGATGCCGGAATCATCCAGGCACATGATTTCCGCGATGGCCGCGCGCGCTATGAAGAGGTGCCGGACGAGCATCACGACCACCTGATCAATGTGAAAACGGGCGAAGTCGTAGAGTTCCATTCCGAGGAAATCGAGGCTCTTCAGGAAGAGATTGCCAAGCGTCTGGGCTTTCGTCTGGTGGACCACCGGCTTGAGCTGTATGGCGTGCCGCTGAAGGACGAAGACTAGCTTTTCGGGCCTTGTCAGGGCCGGTGGCAGTTTTGTTCAACTCCCGTAAAGAAATGGACGTGCAGGATGGAATGCCTGACGCGCCCGGCTGACCAGTTCGCTGCGAGCCGGACAGATAATTTATGCGGGACGGGAAAAGCGCATGCTGCTGGCACTGCTGACAAGCTTTATCATGATGACCAGCGCGCCGCCTCTGGATGAGGCGCTGACGGCGACGGAAGCCCCGCCTACGCTGCGTGCCGCCTTTACGGTCGAGCTGCGCAGCCAGACTGCAAGCCGTATTTATAATTACGATCCGCGCCGTGATATGAGCAAGCGCTGGCAGGTCGTCTCCTGGCAGGGGGATGATGACGAGCTGGAAGAGGTCGCCCGTAACTGGGCCTCTGAAGCGGCGCCGGATGGCCGCCTGTTTGCCGATGATCTGCGCGCCAGTATGGGCCGCGACGTGCAGGTAGACGACATGGGCCATGCTTGGCGTATCGCGTTCCGGCATCACCCCTCTCAGAATGATGGTGAGTTTGATATCTGGGCTGCCGAGCGCCTGCAGGCCACAGCCTGGCTGGACCCCGTGGGCGAGCGCTTCCTGCGCATCGACTATCACCTGCCGCAGCCCGTCGCTGGACCCGAAGGCGGCAAGCTGACCAAATATGACCAGAGCTATTTCATTCGCACTGAGCCGCGCTGGGGCATCAGCTATGTGTCCAGCTTTTCTATCGAACTGGAGGCGCGCGCAGCCTTTCGTACGATCAGCCGGCGCTATTCGGCCAATATTGTGAAGACCGAATTCTTCTTTTCCAGCGGCGAAGCCGAGGCGGATTTCGAGGCAAATAGCAAAGGCCCGCAGCTGATGTCTGGATTGCCCGGCTGACCCCGCTAGATTGGGGGTATGACGATTCACATGGTGAAACTCTGCGTTGGTGCGGAGGATATTGAAGATCTGGAAAACTGGCAGACGCGCCTGATGGAGCAGGGGCGAGAGCCATTCCATCACACGCGCATGATGCCCAAGCAGAAAGACCAGCTGCTGGATGGTGGCTCTATCTATTGGGTGATCAAAGGCGCAATCCGCGTGCGCCAACGCATTGTAGATGTGCGCCAGATTGCCGGTGAGGAGCATTCCATGTGCGAACTCGTGTTCGATCCGAACCTTGTGCGCACCTATGCCAAGCGCAAGAAGGCTTTCCAGGGTTGGCGATACCTGAAGCCGGCCGATGCGCCGCGGGATCTGACCAGCGGGGAGGCCGCTGTGGACATTCCGCCGGATCTGGACGCGGCGCTGAAGCAGGCGGGCGTCTGGTAAGCGCCTAGCGTTTCAGTTCCTCTGTCAGCAGGGCGGCTTCCATCTCGAAGGCTTCGCTGCCGGGGGCGATCAGTTCGACATGGCCGGTATCCGGCACCTGGATGAAACTGGCGGCGCTGCCGGCGGCTTTTGCCTTCTTCGTGTAGTGCTTGCCGAGGATGGGCGGGGCGATACGGTCCTGCTCTCCGTTCACACTGACCTGCCTGGCGGCAAAGGGCAGCATTGCAGCCGGTGATGTATCAGAGAACACATCCGGCCGTTGTCCGCTGGGTGCCCCGGTCAGCACATCCATGATGGAAGCAAGGCAGCCTTCCTGCGTAACAGGGGCGGAGGCCTCCAGGTCAGCGAGGCCGCCGGAATTTACGACAAGATCAAGGTGTAGTGGGGTTTCACTCCAGAGTGGGCTGGAGCGTGGCAATTTCGGGCGTGCTGCCAGCCATAGCGCCAGATGGCCGCCAGCGGAATGGCCCATCGCGGCGATACGGTCGAGCTTCAGATTGTACTCATCTGCATAATCCCGCAGCAGGTCAGTTGCGCGCGCAACGTCTTCAAATGTGCCGGGATACCCGCCGCCATCCTCATCCACGCCGCGATACTCTATGTTCCAGACAGCGAGGCCGCGCTGGCGCAGGTCTTCGGCTGCAAAGTTCATCAAGGTACGGTCTGCGATGCTTTTCTGCCAGCAGCCACCATGCACCATGATGACAACCGGGAAGGGGCCTTTGCCGTCCGGCAGCCAGAGGTCAATGACATTTGATGTGCCAGGGCCCGTGCGGATATGGTGAGCGGTCGACGGCCTCTCACGCGTGAGCAAATCCTTCCAGGTCATCAGGGACATGGGGGCCTCTTCACTCTTGCTGGTGCTTTCCGGCGGGCGGGTTTCGGTGGGGGCTTCACAGCCCGTCAGGGCAAGTGCGGCAAGGGCAATAGAAAAAAGCAAGGGTCGCATAAGGGGATTGCTACTAGCGTCCGGACGATCTGTCATGCACAAAGCTTGTCATGAATTCGTTCCGTTTCCCCCAAAGCCGCAGCGACGCTGAAGCGCGGGATGCCAAGGACCCGCTGGCCCATTGCCGGGCAGCGTTCGCTCTGCCGGACGGCATAACCTATCTTGTCGGTCACTCGCTTGGCCCTGCCACGCAGGGTGCCCTGCTGGCGCTGCAGCGGGCGGCAGATGATGGCTGGGTACGAGACCGCGTGGGTGCCTGGAACAGCGCGAACTGGATTGGCCTGGCCGAGCAGGTGGGCGCAAAGCTGGCGCAACTGATCGGGGCCGGGGAGCGTGAAGTTCTGGTGTGCGACAGCGTCTCTGTGAACCTCTACAAGCTGGCGGCCTCCGCGCAGCCTCTTGCTGCCGCGCGGCGGCTGGTGGTGGAGGAAGACGAATTCCCGACCGACCAGTATATTCTGCAAGGCCTATCCAGCATGACCGGCGTGGAGCTGGTGTGGGCTGCACCGGGGCAGGGCGTTGCTGAACTGAAAGGCGGCGTTCTGGTCAAGAGCCTCGTTAATTATCGGACTGGAGAGGTGGCGGATGTCGGCGCCGATGAAGCCGCCGCGCAGGCAGAGGGCGGGCTAATTGTCTGGGATCTCAGCCATGCGACCGGCGTGCTGGATCTGCGTCTGAAGACTTGGGGCGCGCGGCTGGCAGCGGGGTGCACGTACAAATATCTGAATGGCGGGCCGGGCGCGCCAGCGTTCGTCTTCGTGGATGATGCGCTGGCACCGGACCTTGCCTCGCCACTGCCGGGCTGGATGGGCCATGCTACGCCGTTTGATTTCAAGTCTGCCTATCAGCCGAAAGAAGGTGCCGCGCGTTTTGCCACCGGGACACCGCCCATCCTGTCACTGGCGGCGCTGGATGGCGCGCTGGACATTTTCCAGGGCCTGAACATGTCGGATGTACAGCAGAAGGCGCGGCAGTTGAGCCAGATGTCCCTGGTGCTGGCAGAGAAGGCAGACCTGAAGACTAGCTGTCCCATGGAGGCAGACCGGCGCGGCGGACATATCAGTGTGCGCCATTGCGAAGGCTACGCTGTTGTGCGCGCCATGTATGATTGGGGCATTGAGGCGGATTTCCGCGCGCCGGACACGATCCGTTTCGGCCTGTCGCCCTTGTTCCTGTCTTACGCGGAAGTGTGGGACGCGATGCAGGAACTGACTGAAATTCTTGAAACACGCAGCTGGGACAAGGCGTGTTATCGCGAAAAGGCGGTCGTTACATAATGGATATAATTATTCAGTATGCCCCCCTTCTTCTGGCGTTGATCGTGGCAGGGATCGCCGCCGGTTTGGCGGCAGGCCTGTTTGGTATTGGTGGTGGTGCGATCATTGTACCGGTGCTGTACTTTTTGTTCGATGCTCTGGGCTATCCGGAAACCGCGATGCATGTGGCGGTGTCGACATCACTGGCCACGATTATCCTGACGTCTATCCGCAGCGTCATGGCGCACAACAAGCATGACGCGGTCGACTGGGACATCATCAAGGGCTGGGCACCGTGGATTGTGGTTGGCTCACTGATCGGTATGGCCATCAGCGGGTATCTCTCGAACCGGGGCCTACTGGCCATTTTCGGGTCCCTGGCATTCCTGCTGGCGGCGCAGCTGTTCTTTGGGCGGCCGACCTGGCGTCTGGCAGATGATATGCCCAAGGGCGCGGCGCGGGCTGGCCTCGGCGTCGGCGTTGGCACGCTCTCCGCGCTGATGGGGATTGGTGGCGGCACGTTTGGCGTCAGCCTGATGACGCTCTGTGGGCGGCCCATACATCGCGCCGTGGCAACGGCAGCTGGCTGGGGCGTGGCCATCGGCCTCCCAGGGGCGCTGGCGGCCATCATTGTCGGCTGGGGAGAACCGGGGCGGCCGCCTTTCTCGCTGGGAAATGTGAACCTCGCCGCGTTTGCGCTGATCTCTGTCTTCACCGTCACCATGGCGCCGGTTGGCGCAAAGCTGGCCCACACGCTGGACGCGGTGAAGCTGAAGCGCTGGTTTGCCGTTTTGCTGGCGGTTGTTGCGGCGCGAATGCTGTGGAAGGCGCTGGGCCTTTAGAGGAAGACGCCGACGATCCGCTCAATCGCCCAATAGCTGCCGGTGATGCCGATGGCGTAGGCCGTAGCGGTACGCAGGGCTGGTTCGCCTTGGCGATAGAGCAGGCGGCCGAGCCAGACAAGGGTCAGCACGAACAGCACAAATGTGATCTGTCCGGCCTCGACGCCGAGATTGAACAGTAGCAGCGCCATCACTTCCGCGCCTTTCGGCAGGCCGATTTCCGACAGTGCGCCCGCAAAGCCGAAGCCATGGATCAGGCCGAAGCCGAAGGCGATCAGCCACGGCAGGCGCTGCGCCAGCGTCATGCGGCCGCGCATGCGGTAAATGGCTTCCGCGCCGAGCAGGGCGATGCTCATGGCGATGGTGATCTCGACTGGCGCGCCGGGCAGGGTGACGCCGCCAAGTGCAGACGCGGCGAGCGTGATGGAGTGGGCAACGGTAAATGCCGTGACCGTGGGGATCAGCTGGCGTGGACGCACAAGCAGGACGAGCCCCAGCACGAACAGCAAATGGTCATAGCCAAAGATGATGTGCTCCACACCGATGCGGAAATAGGCAAGCACTGGCGCGCCGGATGGGCCGACAAGGTCCAGCGTGGCAGAACCGGGCCGCAGGACGGCGGTAAGATCGTCTGCCTCCTGCCGGTCAAGCCGCAGGAAGACATCCGTCAGGGTGCGGTCAAGACCAGAAATGGAAAGCTCCCCCATATTCAGGTCGCACGCCATGGACCAGCGCAGGATAATCGTACCGCCTGCGCCGGTGACGCGTTCATTCTGTCGCTCGCAGCCTTCCGGAAATGTGGGGTCCAACTTCAGGCGACGGCCATCCAGGATGGGCTGTTTCCAGGTGACGTCATACTGGCCGGGCGCGGTCTCGGTGATCTCCAGATAGGCCGGGCGGACCTCATGCGCCTCTGCGCCGAGCGAGGCGATCGTGAGAGCCAGAAAGAGAAGGCAGACACGGATCACTCTACGCCCTCAATCTCGACATTGTACCGGGCGATTATGTCAGCGATTGCCTTTTCGTTCGCTTCGCGGCGCTTTTGCTCAACCCAATCCTGTCGCACCTCTGCGCGGGCCTCATCAAAGGGGGGTAATGCAACGTCGGTCTTGTGTGTGACATGCACGAGATGAACGCCGAGAGCCGACCGGACCGGTCCTTGCCAGTCATCTGAGGCGGGTAGCTCCGCTATCGCGTCGGCGAATTCTACCCCGAACTGGCGGGCGAGTTCGCGAAGGGGCACGTCTCCATACTGACGTTGCAGCATGAACGGATCGCCAAGGGAGGCCGTGTCGGTCGCGGGCGCGCTGTTCAGGTTTGCCAGCAGGACTGCCGCATCTTTTTCAGCGATATCACCGCGCACACTTGGGCTGAAGAAGATGTGAGAGAAGGTGATGCGGGCAGGCTTTGTGAACCTGTCCGCGTACGCCTGATGCCATTCCCGTAATGCCTCTTCCGAAGGGACGGGATCTTCGCGTAAATCCGAGACCATGAAGCTCATCTTTTGGGCAAGGCGGCGCGTAATGATTGTGTCGCCCTGGTCTAGACCGAGGCGACGCGCCTCGCGGGCCAGTGCCTCGTCCCGGACATAGTCGGACACCATGGTCATCATGTCTTCCGGGCCGGGCAGCGCGCTGGCCTCAGATGCGTAGAGCGCGGCAAGGCGCTCAAGCTCTGTTTCCGAGACAAAAATGGTCGAGTCCGATTTGTCCTGCCAGCTTTTCCAAGCGGTGTGCACGGCGAAGACGAGGGCCGCCGCCACGACAAACTGGATCAGCGGTTCACGCAGATATCTCACGCCCCTTGGTACTCCCGTCTATTCCGCCGGGATGTACCAGATGGGTGAGGTATAGGCGCGCTCCTGAATGGTTTCCGGCACGTCTGGACGCGGCGGTGTACCATTGCGCAGGGCTTCCCAAGTTGACCAGCGGCAGCTCGGGTTTTCCAGTACGCGGACATAATAGGTAGCGCGGGTGTTGACGTCGAAATCCGGGTCCTGCCACAGGGCTTTCAATTCGCTGGCACCTTCGCCAGTGGGCGTGCAGTTTGTTATGTCCACGCCCGCGCCATTGTCCGGGCAGCGATGTGTGGCCGGGTCCGGTGTGCCGGTATGGCAGGCGACGTCATAGATGGTTTCGCCATCAGAAGTGACCTTGACGATTTGTACGCGTTGCAGGGCACCCATATTCGGATCACGCTGAGCCCAGGCGATGAAGGATGGGGTCGCGTCGGTGCCGACAAGGTCTCCGCCCATCGGGACCCCGCCTTGATAGGCCTGCCGTGTCAGGTTTGCGGTGGTCAGTATGTCATCCGTGTACCCGTATCCGCCGAAGAAGCGGACCTTCATGCGCGGACCTGTGGTGGCAAAGGTTTCCTTGCGGCGGAATGCATCGAAGATGGCTTCGCGGGTGTTTTCCTCGGCCCAGACGCCGGTGAGACCCGATGCGCTCCAGCGGGAAAACCATTCGCGGCCATTCTTGACGATATTGTTGTCAGGCTGATTATCCCAGCTGGTTGTGCCGGGGAAGGGGACAGAGCCGCGGGCGATGGGCGATCCATCCACGATGCCGATTTTTGACCAATAGTCTTCCTCGGAATAGGCGCCCCCGGCCACATGGCTGTCAGAGGCCCCGACAAGGCCGAAATGGAAGGGGTCAAAGCCTTTTTCCTGCTGCAGTCTCAGACCGTTGCGATAGGCTTCGCGGACATAGGACCCTTCTGTCTGAGAGACATCATAGACGCCAAGCAATTTGTCGTAGATTTCGAAATCTGCCCACTCATCGTTCGGTGAGAGAGAGGGGTGGGTTTCGCTGGTGCCTTTGACCTGGGTGACCTCTACAAGCGGTTCATTGCGCATGCGCTGCTCAGCATAGGCAGCATCCATCGGGTCTCCATTATAAGTTTCCAGGCGGAACATCTGGCCGTCTGAAACATTGGAGTTGTGCGGGATGGCGATCGATTCATAGCCCTCGGATCGCTTCTCATCCATCCAGTCCCACAGGTCTTCCGGGTTGGTGGAGTCGAGCGTTGAGAAGGCGCGATCCGGCGCATCCCCCTTGAAGAAGACATTACGGTGGAGGTTGCCGCCGCCAAAAGTGCCATCATCACGGTTGGTGGTGACAGACGTGAATTCATAGGCCGCGAAAGTGGTGAACTCTCCCGGAACATAATGGCGATTTGCTGCGTCGACATTCTGCATCCAGACAGAGTTGATCACGCCCTGGTCATACATGTCTTCTATGGGCTCACCAGACCGTACAGACGCGCCGACACCTTGGAAGGCTGCGGTGATCTTGTCGCGGTTTGTTGAGAACATGTCCTTTGCGCGCGGAAGCTCTGACAGTTCTGTGCCCGGCGTATCCATGGCCGGCAGGATGCCGAGATATTCGGCATGGTCTGTCACGGTGTAGAAATCGAGCGGACCGCCCGCAATGGTCATGTCAAAGCCGGCCGGATGCTTGATCGTTTCGCCGCGCGCAAAGCGGTAGGCATCATCCGCCGTGCGCCGCACATTGAAGATGTAGGCGTCAAAGCTGGACCGGGTATGGATATGCAGGTCGCCGAAATAGGCGTTGCGGTCAGGGTTGTATCCGGCGGTATGTTCTTTTGCCGACCCCGCTTCAGGTGTGGCCGCTTCCTCGGTTTGCGTAATGGTCTCTGATGTGTCTGGCGCCTGATTGTTGCATGCAACCAAAGCGATCGCCGATACGGCGATGCCAAGATAGCTTTTCATGTTTTCCTCCCACAGGCATTTTTCCCTGCCCTTATAAGAGGAAGTGTGCGTCTTTCTCAGCGATCTGTCGAGGTTGACCCAGCGGAAGGTTAGGTCGGGCTGACGTCCGTGATTTTGTAAGTGAGCGGTGTTTCTCCATGGGTGGCGATCGTGATGTACTCACCCTCCTTGAAGACATGCTGGCCCAGCTTGTAGCCCGCTTCGTCATCGCCTTCATCGTCTTCGTCATAATGGAAGAACCAGTGGCTGCCGCGATGGGTCAGCAGGCCGTCGGCATGTTCGTCCGGGTCTGGGTGAAACCGTACGACGCGGCACGCAGCCCGGGTCTCGCGCCATGCGTCGAGGTCAATCTGGCCCTCGGCGGTAAGCGGCGCAATTATGGTGTAGCCTTGGCTTGGGTCTCCGCCTGGAAGACCCGGATTGCGTGCGAGTTGCAACGTGATTTTCGACAAACTCATTGATCTGATCTCCTCGCTCCGCGGATTAATGGGCTAACGCCAGGGCAGGGGCTTCCTCTGCGGTCAGCAGGCGCCGGGTGGTGCCGCCGAACAGGCGCTCGGTAAGTCGTGAGTGGCCATAGGCCCCAGCCACGATCATTGAGGCGCTTGCCCCTTTGGCCATGGCCAGAAGACCGGTGGCGACTTCGCCTTCGATTTCTTCCGTCTTCGACGTAATGCCGTGAAATGTCAGCCAGTCTTGCAGCGCGTGCGGTGCCGCGATCTCGCGGTCAGGATCTTTCTTCAGATCCTTCTTGTTTTGAGCAATGATTACCTCTCCCATGGCGCGCAGGATCGGCAGGTGGAAGCGCACCGCACGGGCGGCACCATTGCTGCCATCCCAGGCAATGATGGCAGGGCCATTGAAAGGCTCATATGTGCCGGCCACAACCACAGGCAGGCCAGCTGTCATCAGAACATGTTCAAAGGCAAGGTTCAGCGGTTCACCGCCTTTTGCTGCGGTACGCGGAAAGATAACGGCTTCGGCAAGTGTGGCTGCATTGGAGCCAGACTGTTCCACCGTGTTCACATCATGAATGAACTCACAGCTGAGACCATGAGCGCCAGTGTCGCAGGTTTCCTCAAAACACTCGCGCGAGACTTTCAGAACCTGGTCCTGCATCTCGATGATGGACTGAGTAGTCGTGCCGGTCAGGCCGCTTGCCTCCGGCGTTGCGATCACCATCATGGCCGAGTTCGGATCCGGCAGGGCGCAGAGGCCCCTTACGGGAACGTTCATTTTCTTGGCCAGGGCGAGGGCAGAAAGCGTTGTGGAACGGTCTTCTTTACTCGTACCCTGCAACATGGCGACAACAGACATGGGACATCCTCGTATTGCTGAACTCTCAACGACATTGTCCTATCAGCAGTGCCTGCGAGTCAAACTAAGGATTTGTACTTAAGTCTGTTTCAGCGCCCGATACGACGGCGTGCGATGGCGTCAGCCACACGGTTTGTCGGTTTGTCGGTGCTGAGGGCCTCGTCCAGCACTTCGCCAAGCGTGCGCATCAGTGTTTCCAGCTTGCTGTCGACCCATTCGCGCGAATAGGTGCCGGAGATCTCTGCCGCCACATTGATGATGCCGCCGCCATTGATGACATAATCCGGTGCATAGAGAATGCCCTTGCGGCGCAGCAATTCGCCCATTTCCGGCATGATCAGCTGATTGTTTGCGGCGCCGGCAATGGCTTTCACCTTGAGGCGTTCCAGCGTCTTTTCATTCACCACGGCACCAAGGGCGCAGGGGGCGAAAATGTCTGCGTCTGCGTCGTAAATCTCATCCGGCTCGACAATGCGCGCGCCTGTGCGGGCGGCAACATCTTTCAGGGCCTGCTGGTCGATATCGGTGATTATCAGGTTGGCACCAGCCTCGGCCAGGTGATCGCAGGTATAGCCGCCAACATGGCCGACGCCCTGGACCGCAATCGTGCGCCCATTCAAATCGTCTGTGCCGAAGGCGCGCTTGGCCGTTTCACGGATACCGAGATAGACGCCCTTTGCCGTGACCGGGGAGGGATCTCCGCTGGCGGCTTCCCCTTCATCCAGACCTGCGACATGGGGCGTCTCTTCGCGCACGATCTGCATGTCGGACACGCTGATTCCGACATCCTCAGCGGTAATGTACTTGCCCTGCAAGCTATTGACGGCGCGGCCAAAGGCGCGGAACAGGTCGGGTGATTTGTCCGCCTTGGCATCGCCCCAGATCACGGCCTTGCCGCCACCGAGGGGAATGTCCGCCATGGCGTTCTTGTAGCTCATGCCCTGGCTAAGGCGGAGGGCATCCTTCAGCATGGCTTCGCCGCTTTCGTAATTCCACATGCGGCAGCCGCCAGCGGCCGGACCAAGCGCCGTGGAGTGAATGGCAATGATTGCCTTCAATCCGCTGTTGGCATCATGGAACAGGTGCACGCCCTCATGGGCGTCAAAGGAAGCGTGGTCGAACATGGAAAATCAGTCAGTTGCAGGTGAAAGATGGCGGCTTTCTGGCGTCTGGGCCACGTTGCGTCAAATGGTTTGCCCCCTATGACTGCAATGTAAAATGACATAACTGGCCTAAGACTTGCCAGAGACGGCATGCTACATAGCCAAGGATAATTTATTAAAGCGCCTGACGACATCCGATCATGCCGTTCACCCACGTGCTGCTTAACCATGGAATGCGTTGACACCTCAGCAGGATTTAGCGCGTATCCTGCCCCTTTCTGAACCATGCAATTGCGACCCGTCCTCCTTGCCATAGGCATCATGACTGTCCTGCTGGGCATGGCGATGATCCCGTGCATGCTGATTGACTGGGCAGATCACCGTCCGGAAACCTATGTTTTTGAGGTTTCGTCCTTCGGCACCATTCTGATCGGGACATGTATCTGGGTCTTGTCGCGCGGAGAGGTGGAGCGCAGCGGACAACGCGAAGCCTTCCTGCTGACTGTGCTGGTCTGGGTGTATCTGCCGGTGATCGCGGCCATTCCGTTTTTTGCCTCCGGCATGAGCTTTACGGATTCTGTGTTCGAATGCGTTTCCGGCCTGACGACCACCGGGGCGACCGTTCTGACGGGGCTGGACGACATGCCACGCGGCTTGTTGCTGTGGCGCGCAATTCTGCAATGGATTGGCGGGATTGGTATTATCGTGACGGCCATTGCCATTCTGCCCCAGCTGCGCGTCGGCGGGATGCAGCTGTTCGAGCTGGAAAGCTCTGACATGTCCGGCAAGTTCCTGCCGCGCATCACCGATATCGCAGCCTATCTGGGCCTGACCTATCTGGTCATCTCAATGCTGTGTGCGCTGCTCTATTATCTGACCGGCATGAACTGGTTTGATGCCATCACGCACTCCATGACGACGATGTCTGCCGGAGGCTATTCTACGCATGATGCGTCGTTTGGCTATTTCAACGACACCAATGCGCCCTATGTCGCGACAATCTTCATGTTCATTGCGGGGCTACCTTTCAGTTTGTTGGCCATGCTGCTGCTGCAGGGCCGGATCCGGCCGATGCTGACGGACCCGCAGCCGCGTGTCTATCTGGGCCTCGCCCTGTTCTTCTCGACAGCCATCGTCGTGTATCACGAGGCGGTAGTGGAGCCGCCAATCTTCGATCACGTCTTCCATGGTTTCAAGGAAGCCCTGTTCAACATCATCTCCATCATGACCGGGACGGGCTATGCCTCCGCGCCGTATGACACCTGGGGGCCGCCGGTCATGGCTATTTTCCTGACCGCGACCTTTGTCGGCGGGTGTGCGGGCTCGGCAGCGTGCGGGCTGAAAATGTTCCGGTTGGAAATTGCTGCAAAAACCATCGTGGCCTATTCGCGCCGGATGACCCAGCCACACCGGCGCACGCCGATCCGCTATGGCGGGAAAACCGTAGACGAGGAAACGTTGCAGTCCGTTATGGTCTTCGTGTTTCTCTACCTCGTCACATTTCTCGGCGCGGCGGCATTGTTGGGCATGGCGGGGCTGGATGCGCTGACGGCGATTTCGGCCTCTGCGACGAGCGTGTCGAATGTCGGGCCGGGGCTTGGCCCGTTGATCGGCCCGTCCAGCACGTTTCAGGATTTGCCGGATTTTGCCAAATGGGTCTGCGCCATTGCCATGCTGCTCGGGCGGCTGGAATTCGTGGCGGTGTTTGTGGTCATGACGCGCCGCTTCTGGCGTGGGTGAGGCCAACTGCTTTAAACGGCAAACAAAAAGAAGCCGGGCAGATAGCCCGGCGCTCTTGGTTCGTACCGGAATGATCAGTTCCAGGGATTGAACCGTTTTGCCGGGCGCGAGGGAGGGGTGGGCTCTGTGTCTTCGTCTTCCTCGAAGGTTTCGGACTCATAAGGTGTATAGGTCTCGCTTGGGGCCTCACGCGGTGTGGGGGGCGTCTCCGCTTCCGGGAAAGGGGAATAATCAGGTGCAGGCGCGGAAGTTTCCCAATTGTTTGCCTCAGGCTGCACTTCAGGTGTTTCTTCCTGCGTCTGGGTGGCCACAACTTCTTCATTATCGTCTGTCGACGGCGCGTCTGTTGACGGCGGTTGATCGTCCACGTGTATGTCCGACTCAGATTGCTCAGGCAGCCAATCGGGCAGGTCGCTTGTGCCGTCGATCACGACATGTGGAGATCCCACTTTTTCGACCGGATCAGGACTATGTGGATGCGGGGCTGGCTCTGCCGGTCGGCTATGGGCGCCAAGGCCGAAGCCCGAAGAGATGCCCGACAGGCTGAAGCTGCGGGGAGCTTCTGGCTGAGGTGCTGGCTGAGATTCTGTCGCTTCGGCTGCGGCAACCGTTTCGACCGTGTCTTCGGTAGCAGGGGCTGGCGCGCTTGAGGCCTCCTCTGTTTCAATGAGAGGGGCGGGGTCTTCCGCTCTGTGGCTTGGGCGATACTGGTTCAGTGAGCCAGTGCCAAAGCTGCCGGTCTGGAACGGTTTGTCTTCCAGCGTCTCTGAAGGGACAGGGGACGCCTCTTCCGCACCGCTCTCCTCTGGCAGATCCTCCGTATACACGGAATGCTCCGGCGTTTCCTGCACATGCAAGTCTTCGCTGGACGGGGCTTCGAACGTGTCGACCGTCTCCTCGGAAAAGCGGGAGACCGTCTCTACCTCGGGGGCCGTTTGCGGTGCGGTTTCAGTCTGCGGGGTGAAATCGCCTATGGGTTCGGACTGCGCGTAAACCGGGGCGGCGGTTTCCTCATCCATAAAGGCCGGGGCATAGGGTGCAGGCTCTGGCTCCGCTGGCGCGTCTTCGATTTGAACTTCGGTTTCTACATCGAGAGCGGCCTCTGCCATTTCCGGTTCGCCGGCTTCCCCAGACTGTACCTCTTCAGCCCCATCCATATGTGTCGGAGTGTAGCCAGCCTCTGGCTCATCCAGCGGTGTGTGCGCGTCTTCCGTTTCAGTGGCTTCAACATCTTCCGTTGGCGGGATCGCAAAGCCGTGAAGCTCTGCGTCTTCTTCAGGCTCTACGGCAGCTTCTTCAACAGGGGCGGCACGTGGCTGGCCATTCACCTGATCTGCCAGGCTGGCGACTGCGCGCTGCATGTCGGACTGGCCTTCGAATTCGGGATACATGTCGGGGTCCAGCGGGGCGCTGTCATCACCGAGATCCTCGATCAGAGTCTCAGTGCTTGAGCCCGCTGCGATGGCCGAACTTGCATCCTGCTCTTGCGTGGATGCCTCATCTGTGTCGGCTTCGGCATCAACCTCATCCAGACCGGCGAGCAGGGCATTGATAGCTTTCTCGGCACCGCGTGCATGGCGACGGGCCTCCAGATAAAGCTCCGTGACGAATTGGGCGTAGGGTCGACCGTTTGCATCCACTTCATTGGCAAAGTCATCAGGAGAGCAGGTCTCTATTTCGCGACCCAGCGCATCTGTCAGCAGGACAGCGCAGGGCTCTGGCGTCAGCGTCACACGATACCCTTCGGTGTCGTGCGTAATCTGGCCGTTCTCGCCTTCCTGCCAGGCCACTTTCTGCTTGTGCGTCATCTGGCTGAGCTTATCGATCAGCCGTTTCGTGGATGGATGCAGCATCAAGTCCCACCTTTCCGTCTTACCCCAGCACTATCCTAACAGTTACAGGCTGACGCGCGAATGATCAAACGCCTCTGAGAGGCTATTCGAATTAAATGGCAGCATGCCTGTATTCACGCGTTTCAACTTGGCGCGAAATGTCTATTCGCTTGGCACTCCGGTGCCTGGCAGCCAGCTCATTTGTATCAGTACGGGATTGTCCTCTTCGCTCTCCGGCTTATTGAACACGCGCTGGAAGAGCGCCTCGCCGTCAGTTTCGCTGCAAAGCAGCTTGTCCGCATAGGCGTTTGCCCCTTCTGTGCAGCCCTTTCGGGCGAGTTCGGGCAGCTCACTCAGACGAAAGCTGCCGATGTGTTCGCCGAGTGGGCCGGTGACATCGGGGTGTCGGGTTGTGACACGGTAGACCTGGCCGAGGGACCAGCTGGACTCCACAACATAGACGGGCGTTTCCTTGCCTTCTGCCATGATGTTGAAGACTGGATAATTCTCGCCTTCGGCGGAGATCTGGTCCGGTACGATCTGATAGCCGGGGAAAGCCCCTCGGATGGCATCCGTATTGAACGGCACGGCGCCGGTCAGGCGCGCGGCCCCTTCGGGCCCGATCGAGGCCTGCTGCAAGGGATTTTCTATTTCGCTTTCGCGCAGATCTTCCTTCAGCTTTGCCACATCCTTGAGAAAATCCTTCACCGGCTCACCGCCTGCAACGGAAAGGTCTGAGCGGAAGCCGCGAATGATGCCGTCCGGATCGACCAGAAGGTAAGACGGTGTCCAGCTGATCTTCAGAGCTTCGCGGATCGATGCGTCGTCATCAATCAGCGTGGGGTAGCTGTAGCCTTTGTCTGCAAAATAGTTGGCGACAGAGCCATACTTTCCGAACATCTCTTCGACGGTCGCGCGATTTGCATTTGCTGGAGTATGAATGGACAGGAAGTCGAGGTCAGGATCCTGCTCAATCGCGGTCACCAGCGCGGCGACATAGGGAGCATCGGCGAGACAGTCTCCGCACCAGATGCCCCAGACATCAATGACCGTCCAAGTGTCCAGCATGTCAGGATCAAAGGTCGAGCCATCGGCCATCTGGCCCGAAAGCGGGGGCAGGGGCTGGCCAAGAAGGTCATAGCCATAAGGCCGCCCGTCGGCATCTCGCGCTACATTGTCCCCCTCGTTTACAATTGCCGTATTCGGCGGAGGCGCGTTCATTGTGATGAAGCGCGTGGCAGGATTGGGGTCGGTGCTGACGCCGTGTTGCGGGTCAGCGGTCTCTGCCGGGTTGCAGGCCGCGATCAGGAGAAGGGATGCGGCGGCGTAGAAAGCGCGTTTCATGGCGGCTCCTGTATCGTTTCACACAGGAAGCTAGCACGCTGAAGGCGTCTGGAAAGCAAGATGGGCTGAAAGGCTTGTTCAGTTGGCCTAATGCACGGATTGGCACCGTTTTGTTCTACGGATCAGCCCGTCTTGTCTTCTGCGCGGCGTCTCCATTGCTTCAATGACCAGACGAGCACGCCAACCAGTGTGCCCCAGAAGGCACCGCTGACGCCGAACATGGTCATGCCGCTGGCTGCGAAAAGGAAGGTCAGCGCAGGGGCTTCCACCCGGCCGGGATCTGCAAAGGCCGCCGACAAGGACGAAACCAGGGCAGGTATCAGGGCCAGTCCGGCCACCGCCGTGATCAGATCTCTTGGCGCAATATTGGCAAAGGCCACGATGGGTTTGGAGAAGAAGGCAATAATGACATAGGCGACACCGGAAGCGACAGCGGCCCAGTAGCGCTGTGCAGGGTCACGCCCTGCATCTTCGCCCGACATCATTGCTGCCGTGATTGCCGACATGTTCACGGGGATGGCGCCAAAAGGCGCGATCAGCAGGCTCGCCAGTCCGGTCTTTCGCAACAGGGGCTGGCGCTCATAGGTGTAGCCACCGAGGTCCAACACCGCGAAGCCGGGTATGTTCTGTCCGGCCATGGTGACGAGGTATAGTGGCACAGCAATGGAAATGAAGCCGCGCAGCGTGAACACCGGCATGATAGCTTCAAGCGCCGGCAGGCCGGGAGCGCTGGCTGTCACGCCGGTATGCGATGGATCCAGATTGAGCACGACGAGAATGATGACAGCCCCAATCGTGACAGGCATTGCCGCCAGCTTGTGCCAGGCAAAGCCGACGATCCAGGCCAGCAGCAGGGGCAGGATCAGATAAGGCACCTTGCCAGCCGAAATGGCCGGCGCGAGGCAGAGCGGAACGATCACGCCTGCCAGCAGGGCATTGGCAATCGGCTTCGGGATGGACGAAACCAGCCGTCCCAAAGCAGGCACAAAGCCGGTAATCACAATCAGCACCGCGCAGCAGATCAGGGCCCCGACGGCTTCAGCAAACCCGCCGGGCAGGGTGGCTGCGGCGGCGAGGAAGGCTGCACCCGGCGTCGACCAGGCTATGGCGGCTGGAATGCGCGTGGCGAGCGGGAGCCAGATGCTGCACAGTCCCATGCCCAGCGTTGCGAAGAACAGGCCGGTCGCCACTTGGCTGTCATTGGCGCCCATGGCGGTGAGGCCTGCCAGAACGATGGCAAAGGAGGCAGAATAGCCGACAAAGGCGGCCAGAAGGCCCATATAGATGGCGGAGGGCGATATCTGTCGGATCACTCTGTTTTGTCCTATCGGCAGGGGGCGGATGAAACCGTAATATTGGGTACAGATCGGCTGGCAAGAAAAAGGCCCCGGCGCACTGCGCCAGGGCCTGACTTTCTGGTGTAGGCCAGAGGGGCTTAGCTGAAGATCTCGAACAGACCTGCAGCGCCCATGCCGCCACCAATGCACATGGTGACAACACCATATTTCGCGCCGCGGCGCTGGCCTTCCATCAGGATGGAGCCGGTGCAACGTGCGCCGGTCATGCCGAAGGGGTGGCCGATGGAGATGGAGCCGCCATTGACGTTGTATTTCGCCGGGTCGATGCCCAGACGGTCACGGCTGTAGAGACACTGGGACGCAAACGCTTCGTTCAGTTCCCACAGATCAATGTCGTCGACTTTCAGGCCGTGACGTTCCAGCAGGCGCGGAACAGCAAAGACCGGGCCGATGCCCATTTCGTCCGGGTCGCAACCGGCAACGTTGAAGCCAACAAAGCGGCCAAGTGGCTTCAGGCCGCGCTTTTCAGCTTCCTTGGCTTCCATGACGACCACAGCTGCGGCGCCATCGGACAGCTGGGAGGCGTTACCGGCGGTAACATACTTGCCCTGCTTGACGACCATGCCGCCGGAGAAGACCGGCTTCAGGCCAGCGAGGCTTTCATATGTCGTGCCCGGGCGGTTGCATTCGTCACGGTCGCAGATGACTTCCTGAAGGGTCTCTTCGCCGGTTTCCTTGTTGACCAGTTTCATCATGGTCTTCAGCGGAACGATTTCCTCGGCCATGTAGCCTTTTTCCTGGAAGGCAGCGGTGCGCTTCTGGGATTCAACGGAATACTCATCCTGATATTCGCGGCTCACGCCATAACGATCCGCAACGATTTCGGCCGTTTCGATCATGGTCATCCAGATCGCCGGCCACTTTTTCATCAGCTCGTCTTCGGTGTAGCGGTACATGTTCATGTGGCCACTGCGGGAGACGAGGGAGAGGGACTCAACGCCGCCGCCGATGGCAACCGGAGCGCCTTCATTAATGACAGTGTGGGCTGCATTGGCGATGGCCTGCAGGCCGGAAGAGCAGAAACGGTTGATCGTTGCGCCGGCCGTGGTGGACGGGCAGCCGGCCCAGAGAGCTGCGTTGCGTGCCACATTGTGGCCGGTCGCGCCTTCAGGCTGAGCGGAGCCAAGGAAGACATCTTCAACTTCAGCCGCTTCGATGCCAGCGCGGTCGATGGCGCCCTTGATGGCATGGCCGGCCATTGTGATGCCATGGGTGTTGTTCAGCGACCCGCGGCTAGCTTTGGCCATGCCTGTCCGGGCGTAGGATACGATAACAGCTTCACGCATATGCTTTCCTCCAGATGTGCGTACATTGTTGCGGCGCACACTAGTCGGGAGATTTCCGTTACGCCAGCCTTACCTTTGCGTAAACGGAACTCAGATTGTACAGTCCAAGCCTCGACACCCCTTTATTTATAAGGATCAGGACTGTCCCGGCTGGTATTTGAAGGACCATGTTAGGCTGTAGATTGGATCATCATTCAGACCTGAAACCGGCAGCTCAAAAGGCTCGGCCATTTCCAGCCCCAGCATGGCCATGTCTTTCCACTTGAAGCGCACACCGACCCCGGCAGAGCCGAGCGTGATGTCCTGCAAGGAAGAGGCAGGATTGTTGACGGAACCACCTCCATAATCGGCAAAGACATAAATGTCGCTTTGCTTGAAATTTCCTTTTCGCAAGGGACGGTAGCTTGGTTCAAAAATTGCGGCGTAGCCTGTGTCAAAGGCAACAAGACCGTTCCGGAAGCCGCGCCCGAAACTTGCCCCACCGATCAGCAGGCGCTCGTTTGCGGGGAGAGTATCATCTGTCCATTGCGCGGAGGCGGACAGGTTCAGGCGAACGTTCTTGCCAACAGCCTGGATAAAACGGGAGCTGAGGCTCAGCTTCGTGAAGTCCACAGATGCGCCAGGGGTAGAGGTCTCAGCGCTGTTGACATCAATTCCTTGAGACAGGGTGACGCTGCCTAGAACGGCGCGCTTCTTGGTTGTCTTGCGGCCGGTCAGCCCAAGTCGGGCTGCGGTTACTTCATCATTGGTCAGGACAGACCCGAACGCAGCATTTGAACTCTTCAGATGGTCAACCCGGAAGCTCGCAGAGACTTCGCGCTTGAAGTCCAGGAGCAGGGGGTGAGACAGGCCGGCAGAGAATTGGGTGGCTTCCCCCTCGATCGGGAGGGAGTCCGGACGTGTCTCCTGATAGGCGGCGGAAAGGTCCAGCATAGTGCCGCGCGCGCCGACCGGGCTGCGATAGCTGACTTCGGCTGAGCGTGCCTGTTGGCCATCTGTTGATATCGACAGACGTCCGGACAGTTGATCCCCCTCGCGCATGAGATTGTACCCAACCCCACCTGCCGTAAGGCGGCCGCGATCAATCAGGCGGGATTCACGATTGTCATATCCGCCATAGAAGCGGTTCTTCTTGGGTTTGACATCCAGAACGACATTCGTTGCGCCTTGCTCCTTGGTTGTGCCTAGCCGGGGCTTTACCTCATAGCCCGGCACACGCCGCGACAGGGTCAGGGCGCGCTCATAGCTGGAGCGGGAGGTTGGCTGCTGTCCGACAACAGGCGCCATATATCCAGAGAGCAATTGGCTTTCAGTGACTTTGCCATCCTTGCGGACATAGGCATTCTTTACATAGCCTTCGGCGATGTGGACATCGACGACCCCATCAGACAAATCCTGACGGGGGATGGCGAGAGAGAAAAGTGCAACAGAGGAGTCCTGATACGCAGCGGACATGGCGGTGGCGAGAGCTTTGAGAGTTTGGACATCGGCCTGCCGTCCCAGATAGCTTTCTGCAATCATGGCCACGTCTTCCGGCACATCCGACCCGATGAAATTGATACCCTGTATGGTCGAGGCCTGGCCCACCGGAGCGGCCACATCGGTGCGGCCGCGTTGTTGAGGGGCTTCGGGTTTGGGCTCCGCCTCGTCTGGTTCCGGCGGCGTATAGCCGGGGTCGAGAGGGCGGTTCAATTCAGTCGCGGCACCTTGCAGTGCCGCGGCTGGTTGGAGAAGAAGCATCGCTCCGAACAGGGCGATAGCCGATAATGTACATGCGCGATGCTTCATGTGCTGTGTCCTTGTGCGGCAGATCAGCTGCCGCCACCGATACCGGACAGGAGGCCGCCAAGGCCGTTGGCTTCACCGCCTTCATCAGACCCCGTAAGGCCTTCCAGAAAGCCGCCCGTTTCTTCGGTATCCAGCAGGTCTTCGACCGTTCCGGTCAGGCTGTCTGTGGTGTCTTCCAGCAGACCGCCTCCCGTATCAGACGCAGACACTGTTTCGATCAGTGAACCTGTTGTGTCTTCCAGTCCGGATGCGGTCTCGGTCAGCAGGGCTTCCGTGAACTCCGGATTCGTCGTGGCTGCTATCACGTCTTCAACCGTGTTCTGGCTATCAGACAGGAGGTTTGCATTCAGCACGTCTCCTTCGCTACCAATAACGTCAACCGTTGCGACGCCAGGTACTTCCAGGCCGCCATCTGTATTCGGCGCCAGGTCCGCATTGAGCAGCATGTCGTCATTGGCGACACCGGCTTCAAGCAATGTGCCCTCTGCCTGGGTGTCGGACAGGACGCTGAGACTGATTGCGGGTGTCTTATCCCCGCCGACGATATTAGATGCGCCGACATTGGCTGCGAGAATAGGAGAGGTCGCATCCAATACGCCGTCCACAAGCATTTCCTCGCCGCTGGCATAACCGGTGAGTGTGTCGCCTACATTGGTGACTGTATCTGCTGCGGCAACCACGACATTGCTGAGGGCAGAGTCCGAATTTGCATCCGTCATGACTGAAGCCAGTTGTTCGCCTGTTCCAGACAGCAGGTCACCTGCGGCCATGGAAACCGTATCCAGTACCGGAGCACTGGTATTCGGATCACCAAGGTTTGCCAGAAGGCCTGTGCCGCCAATGCCATTATCGCCGACCAGCCCGCCAGTGGCGATCATGCCCGCTTCGCCAAGATTGAAGTTGCCATCGTCACCGCTAGTGCCATCCAGGCCATCGGTGCCATTGATACCGTCCAGTCCGTCTACGCCATTTAGCCCAGCAATACCCTGTGGACCGCTGCGACCGGTATCACCTTTTGGCCCTGCTTCACCTTGAGGCCCAGCAGGGCCAACCAAACCGTTGGCGGTGCTGCCAACACTTGCGATGCGTCGTGTTGTTGTGGATTCACAAGCGCCCAAAACCAAAAGGGTGCTAATCGCTGCGGTTGAAACGAGGGAGTGTTTCATGTTCATATTCCTCCGAGTACTGCTGAGCGCATGAGCCAGCTGACAGACAGGCCTGGCGCCAATGGATCCATTTTGGATGGAACATTCTTCGAAAGAATTTAGCTGGAAGCTCGGTAACGGAGGTTACATTGACGTTCGATTAACCCGTTAATTTTGTTGTAAAGTTAAAAAATCAGCCGCGATTGCCGTCTTCAAAGCTTGCTAAAGTCCAGTCTGCGAAGCGTTTAAGGTCTCCGCCGCGGAAAATGTACCCTGCAATGCCTGCAGCACGTGCCGCCTCGATATCGGTTGTCTTGTCACCAATCAGAAAGCTGCTTTCTCTCTTGACGGGAAATTCGGCCATTGCCTTAAGCAACATGCCTGGATTGGGTTTTCGGTCAAAGCTGTCGCGGCGATAAAGAAAGTTTTCTCCGTCCGCGTGAAAGGGGCAAAAATAGATTTTGTCGATATGCGCGTTTTTTGCTGCTAATTCGCTCTGCATCCAGCGATGCAGCGCGTTCATGTCGTCTTCGCTGTAATAGTTTCGGGCGATTCCAGACTGATTCGTCACCACAAAGACGAACCAACCCATTTTATTGAAGCTGGAGATGGTCTCAGCAGCTCCTTCCACCCATTCAAAGTCCTCGATACGGCTGACATAGCCTTTATCGACGTTGATTACGCCGTCTCGATCAAGAAACAGGGCAGGCCGGGAGGAGGTCATTATACTGGTCTTTGCCCGGAGTGGGGACAAGTTGCAACACTCCCTGAGGCGCGCCCTTTATTCCGCAGCGCTGGGAATGGCATCCTTGTTGGCGCGTACCCCTTGCAGGAAGGGAACCAGCGCCAGAGCTGTGAGGATTGCGGCAAGGAGGAAGGCAGCGCCTGGAAAATGCACTTTCGTCTCTGCCTGAGTAAAGTGATACAGCGTCGTGGACATGATTAGCGGGCCAAGGATCATCGCAAGGGAGTTCAGGCTGGCAGATGCACCTTGCAGTTCGCCCTGTGCATTGCGTGGCGTGAGCGTGGACATCAGGGAGTTTACGGCAGGGCCGGCTACCCCCCCCAGGGCACCGAATGGAATGATCATGTAGACGATCCATCCGGCATCGGCGAAGGCATAGCCCAGCAGGGCCAGCACGTTCACAACGATCCCGAAAATGGCTGTCTTTACTGTGCCGAGCCGCTTCAGGATCACGCCCATCAGGCCGGCCTGCACAACCGCAGCGCCGATACCCACCAGGCCAAGAGACAGGCCGATCTCCTTTGGCGTCCAGTCGTATCGGATCTCGCCATGCACGGACCAGGTCGATGGGAAGACGGTGTGCGCAAGGAAGAAGGTGCCCGCCGCCACCAGGAACCAGGCGATGTGAGGCAGTTTGGAAAAATGCTTCACAGCGCCAAACGGGTTCGCCCGCGCTGGTTCGAATTTGCGGCGGTCTTCCTCTGCCAGGGATTCCGGCAGTACGAACATGCCATAGCAGAAATTCAGCACGGCAAGGCCTGCCGCCGCGAAGAAGGGCGCGCGGGGATCAATATCGCCCAGTAGACCGCCGAAGACGGGTCCGAAAACAAAGCCAAAACCAAAAGCTGCGCCGATCATGCCGAAGGCCTTGCCGCGATTTTCCGGCTCTGTAACATCTGCAATATAGGCATTAGCCGTTGAGTAAGTCGCGCCGGAAATGCCGGATAGGGCGCGCCCGATGAACAGCAACAGAATGTTGTGTGCCAGCGCCATAATCAAAAAGTCGACCGCCAAGGTTGCAATCGAGGCGAGGAGGACGGGGCGGCGTCCAAACCTGTCAGACACAGCGCCCAAGGTTGGCCCGAACAGGAAGTTCATGAAGGCATAGGTCGCGCCAAGACCGCCAATATAGAGCGTGGCCTCTTCGGGCGGAATGCTGGCAAGTTCCTGAACCAGTGTAGGGATCACCGGGACAATCAGGCCGAAAGCGAGCATGTCGATCGCGACCGTGATGATCACAAAAAGGAAGGCATTCTTCCCGTGTTTTCGAAGAGCAGGCGCTTCAGTCATGAATTGACCATCTGGCCGCAGCCGCCAGCGCGGTCAATGTGTTTGTCGCTGTTGGAGAAGTAATTGCAGACAGTCTGCAAATGTGGCCAAATTCCAGCATGGCGGACGACATTCCCATTACACGAAATGTGGTGCCCCCGCAGCGGGCGGAAGGCATCCGGCAGCGCGTTCGCAAGATGAAGCGTCTGGGGCAGGGCGAAGATGCGTCCAGGCTGGCGAGGCTGGATGATGCGGCCGGCCTGCTGGCGCTGCTGTCAGATCCTGCCGTCCATGCGCCGATCTATTCTTTGCCGCGTCCTTTGACCCTGGAGGCCGTGCAAGGCTTTATCGGTAGACATCTGGAAGAGCATGACCGAGGAGAGGGCTTGCTTCTCGTGCGGGAGCAAAATGGCCGGATCATGGGCTATAGTGACTTCCAGATATGGCCACACTGGGCCGCGGGTGAACTGGGTGGTGCGCTACACCCTTCCCAGCACTCGAAAGGGCAGGGCACGCGCGGTGCAACGCAGAGCTTTGGCTGGATGTTCGAGGCTTTGGATCTGGACCTGCTCTGCATGACGGCGAGCATGGAGAATACGCCGACACAACGTCTGCTGGACGGGCTGGGATTTGCGCGGATGGGCTGTGTGATCAGCACAAGACCGGATGGGGCCACACGGGAATCGCTAGTTTGGGAAATGACGCGGCAAGCCTGGCAGGGGCGCTCACCTGCAGACACGTGATAACACTGGCCTTAACACCGGCGGCAATGCTGGATATGGATGGAGGCCCAAGCCCCAGGAGTTTGCATCATGCTTATCTATGCCGTGCTGGGCCTGCTGGCCATCTTCGTGATTGGCGGCGTGCTTATATACAACAATCTTGTGAAGAAATCTCAGATGGCGGACAATGGCTGGTCTGACATTGATGTGCAATTGAAGCGGCGGGCCAATCTCATCCCGCAACTCGTCAGCACAGTCGAAGGCTATGCCTCGCATGAGCAGAAGCTGTTTGCAGAAATAGCTACCCGCCGCGCAGAGGCGATGGCCGCCGGCGATGATGTGTCTTATCGTAGCGCAGCCGAGACGGCGCTGTCGCAGCCCGTCTCCCGCCTCGTGGCTGTGGCCGAAGACTATCCTGAGCTCAAGGCAAGCGACAATTTCCTGGAATTGCAAAGAGAGCTTTCCGACACCGAAGACAAGATCGAGATGGCCCGTCGTTTCTATAATGGCGCGGTGCGGGAGCTGAACACATCGGTGCAGAGCTTTCCTGCCATGCTGGTTGCAGGGCCATTCGGCTTCCGTCAGAGGGATTATTTCGAGGTGGGTATGGCGGACCGGGCTGTGCCACAAATTGATATGGGAGACCTCGCGTGAGTATACGGACAATCCTGCTGGGCCTTGTCTTCGCCTGTTTTGCGCTGGTCGCTGCTGCAGAAGAGAAGATCAACAGTTTTGACGTCGCCATCACCGTTCAGAAAGATGGCGATATCGAGGTGTCCGAGCGGCTGGATGTTACCTCCGAGGGGTATGAAATTCGGCGCGGTATCTTCAGGGACCTGCCACGCTATTATGCCGACGACCTGCATGAAGGCGACAAGCTGCCTTATCAGTACAAGGTTAAACGCGTAACGCGCAATGGAGCCAGTGAGCCCTATGAGATCCTCAAGGAGGGCAATGCCTATCAGATACGTATCGGCGATGCCGACAAGTATCTTGAGAATGGCGAACATGTCTACGAAATCGAATATGAGGTGAAGAACCAGATCCGCTATTTCGAGGATCATGACGAACTCTATTGGAATGTCACCGGTAATTACTGGTTGTTCCCGATTGAAAAGGCCTCTGTGCGCGTAACCTTGCCTGAAGATGCCGTGCTGCTGGACAAGACGGCCTATACGGGCGGGTATGGCGTAGATGGTAATGACTATGCCTTCCGTCAGAGTGGCGGAGCCTATTTGTTCGAAACCACACGCCCTTTGGGTTTGAAGGAGGGGCTGACGGTCTCGATGAGCATCGAGAAGGGGGTGATCGAGCCGCTGTCGCTGTCAGACAAAAGCACATTGTTCTGGTTCCGCTATGGCGCGTTGGGCATACTGGCCCTGTCGTTTCTGGGCGTACTCGGCTTTCTGCTGGCGAGCTTTCGCAAGGTGGGGGAGGATCCGCCCAAGGGGCCGGTCTTCGCGCAGTATGAGCCGCCCGCAGGATACTCGCCCGCCGCGGTTCACCACATTTATTACAGAGGCTTCAGGGGCCATGGCTCTCTGATCTCCGCGTTGTTGCACATGGCGACCGGTGGCATTGTCACCATTGATGCATCGGACAAAAAAAACACCTTGCTGAAACGGACAGTGGAGGCGGATGTTACGAAGCTGAGCGAGGATGAGAAAGTCCTGGAACATGGATTGTTTTCTGACCGGTCCCGTCTGATGCTCGGCACGATCTATGATGCCGATTTTACCAAGGCCTACACAGCCTTCCGGAAGTATGTTTCCCGAAAGTATGGGGACCCGTATTTCAAGTGGAACATAGGCTATACGATTGTTGCCCTGATCATGACTGTTCTGGTGATCGTCGTATCCGCGCTGGTCACGGTGAACTGGACGTGGTGGCACACTCTGGTCGTGTTGGCCTTTGCCGTCATGAATGGTGTCTTCATGTATCTGATGCCGGCGCCGACCAGAAAAGGCCAGAAAATCCGAACCGACATTGAAGGGTTCCGGCTGTATCTGGAAACGGCGGAGAAGCTGCAGATGAATGCGGCTGAAGTCGGCAGTGATGCGCCGCCGCCGATGAGCAAGGATCGCTATGAGAAATTCCTGCCCTATGCGATCGCGCTGGGCGTGGAAAAGCCGTGGACGAAGTATTTCGAAAAGGCCTTGCCTAGTGAGGCCGCAGACTATTCCCCAGCCTGGGGACATTTCGGCGCGCATTCGCTGGGCAATCTCAGCAGCATGACCGACAGCATGGTGTCCACCATGAATTCCGGTGTCAGCGGATCTCTGCCACAAAGCTCCAGTTCCTCCGGGGGAGGGGGCGGTGGTTTCTCCGGCGGCGGCGGAGGCGGCGGCGGTGGAGGCGGCTGGTAACGCCTAGTCCTGCTTGAAGCTGCCCGCGCGGCCCTGGCCTGAGGCAAAGCGGCTGGCGCCTTCCACGGCGCTGCCGACCCGCAGCACTTTTAGGCCGCCTTCAATTTCTGCCTTCAGGGCGGTAGGCAGGTCCAGGTTCCATTGCTGCAAGGCTGACAGCCTGTCTGTCCGCATGCAGAACTGTGGGAAGCGGGTGATCTGGCGCGCAATTTCCAGGGCTTTAGGCAGCGCCGTCTCTTCATCCGTGTCATAATTGGCAAGGCCGATGGCCATGGCCTCTGTCGCGTCCACCTCTCGCCCGGTCAAGATCATGTCCATCGCCCGCGATGCGCCGATAAGGCGGGGCAGGCGTATCGTGCCCCCATCGATCAGGGGCACACCAAAGCGTCGGCAGAAAACACCGAACTTTGCCGAGGGCGAGACCACGCGCAGATCACACCACACGGCCAGTTCCAGTCCGCCTGCAACGGCATATCCATCGATTGCTGCAATGACGGGCTTTGACAGCATCAACCGGCTAGGCCCCATCGGGCCGAAATCACCTTCGGCCTCAACCCGGTTTCCCTTGCCTTGTGCAACGGCTTTCAGGTCTGCGCCTGCGCAAAAATTGCCGCGCGCACCTGTCAAGATCGCGACGCTGAGGTCTTCATTGGCGTCGAATGCGGTGAAGGCCTCATAGAGGGCTGCAGCTGTGTCCGAGTCGACGGCGTTGCGCGCTTGTGGACGGTTGAGGGTAACGATAAGAATGTCCTGATCCTGATGGGTTGTGATCAGATCCATGACAGTGTCCTTGTGCTTATTCCTTCAGAAGCCAGCTGAAGGCGCGGCGCAGAAAGACATCCGCGCTTGTGTCGATCCATTCGCCATGTGCCATGATGACATGTTCAGGCTTTCGGCCGATCAGGCGCAAAATGGTCTTGCGCGCAGATGTGCGGTCAATCCAGCTGAGCCGCCATTCCAAGGGTGCGTAGCCCTTGCCCTGCACAATGCCCCATAGATTGGCGATCATGCGCTGCCAGTTTTTCCAATTGGCCTCCAGGAAGGATTGCGAAAAATTCTCTGACAGGTCAGCAAAGATTGCGGTGCCGGAGGGCGTGTGGAGGAACGCAATTTCATCCATGGCGACAGAGCCTCTGAACCAGAACTGATCAATCACGCCCTGCCAGTCTGCAGGCGGAGTGTGTTCCAGGGCAGGCTCAAAGTTCAGGTCGCTGCGCTTTTTGATGGTTGAGGCCGGCCCCCAGAGCTTTGCATCCGGCCAGACGGCGTTCCAGTCCTGCAGGAAGAGGTGATGAATCTTGTTCGGGCTGACAAGATGCACCACGTGCCCCAAGGCATTGACGGCCTCTTGCAAATCATCCGTCAACCGAATGGGTGACCAGACCCAGAGGTCTCCATCCGGCAGGCGGACGATTACCATGCGGGTCGGATACGGGCAGCCATAGAAATTCACATTTGGCCCGTCCGCAAGCCAGATATTGTCATCAATCTCAGTCAGCATGGGCAGGGCCTGATTGTGCGGTACGGTTGAGGAAGGGAATGATCCGGTTCAGCAGGGCAGTGACGACTTTTTCTGACAGGTCATGTCCCCATTTCTCGATGATTTCAAATTCCACACCTGGAACGCGCCGGGCAACGTCGCGCCCAGCTTCCGGATGGATCAGCCGATCCACCGAGCCGTGCAGGACAAGGGTGGGGTGTGTCACTGTGCCAAGCCGGTCATGCCAACGCGGCTGCGCCAGCAGGGCGGCAAACTGCCGGGCTAGACCTGAAGGGCGATTCGCGCGCTGAACGTCTGCTATCGCGGCCGCGCCCTGCATCAGTGCCTCCATGGGCGGAGGGACAATCTCTTCCACGCCTGGATCGTCCGTGGCAGTGGTCAGGCCAATGTCTCGATTGTCGAAGGTGACAACTCGGCGACCGGCATCAGCAAGGGCTTGTTTGCAACTGTCAGGCCATTCTGTCATCTGACCCATATAGCCTGATATGAGCAGGATCATCGGATCATCAGCTGAGCCGACCTCTTCGTACTCAATATCCAGGCCATTGGCCTTGATGCGTGGCATGCCTGTCTCCCTTTGCCCTTTGTGCAGACTTTAGGACAAGGGAGCGCAGAGCGCTAGCGGCTCAGTTCCTTCATGGCCTCATCCAGGCCTTCCAGAGTTAGCTCAAACATGCGATGCCCACCAATCAGCTCACGGATCAGCTTGATGGAACCGGTATATTCCCAGGCGCCTTCCTTGACGGGGTTCAGCCAGACAAGATTCGGATAGCGTTCCACGAAACGCTGGATCCAGATGCCACCGGCCTCTTCATTCCAATGCTCGACCGATCCGCCTGCATAGGTGATCTCATACGGGCTCATCGTGGCATCGCCGACGATGATGACCTTGTAGTCAGACGGGAACTTGTTCAGCACGTCCCAGGTCGGGATGCGATTGTTCATGCGGCGACGATTGTCTTTCCACAGGCCTTCATAGGGGCAGTTGTGGAAGTAGTAGTATTCGAGGTTCTTGATCTCTGACCGTGCGGCGGAGAACAGTTCTTCCATGATGCGCACATAGGGGTCCATTGATCCGCCGACATCCAGCAGCAGGAGAACGGAGACCGTATTGCGTTTTTCCGGGCGCATCTCGATGTCGAGATAGCCCTTGCGGGCGGTATTGCGGATGGTCTGGTCCAGATCCAGTTCATCATGGGCGCCGGTACGGGCCCATTTGCGCAAGCGCTTCATGGCCACCTTGATGTTCCGTGTACCCAACTCAACGCTGTCATCGTAATTCTTGAATTCGCGCTTGTCCCACACCTTCACGGCGCGGCGGTGGCGGGATTTCTCCTGGCCAATCCGCACGCCTTCTGGGTTGTAGCCATTGGCACCGAAGGGGGAGGTGCCGCCCGTGCCGATCCATTTATTGCCGCCCTCGTGACGCTCTTTTTGTTCTTTCAGGCGCTCTTGAAGCGTTTCCATCAGTTTTTCAAAGCCGCCCAGCGCTTCGATCTCGTCCATCTCTTCCTTGGTCAGGAATTTCTCGGTCATCTTGCGCAGCCACTCTTCCGGCAGGTCCTGTACATCGACGGCATCCGCCAAGCTGTCCAGACCCTTGAAAGTGTGGCCAAACACCTTGTCGAATTTGTCGATATTGCGCTCATCCTTCACTAGGGCGGCGCGGGAGAGATAATAGAAATCCTCCACGTCCATATCAATTACCTGCTTGTCCATCGCCTCCATGAGGGCGAGGTATTCCTTCAGGGTGACGGGCACTTTGGCTTCGCGCAGCTCATTGAAGAATTTCAGGAACATGGGCGGATCTCTTTATATGGCGTTCGTCTTGAAGATAGCGTCCGCCGGAGCCTATGTCCAAGCTGACGCTGGGATAAGTGGATAAGTCTGCTGCAGAGGCTGTGACAGCGCTCATCTGGGGTTCACCTCGATTTGCTAGGAGGAGGGCATGAAATCCCTTGTTATTGCTGCCGCTCTTGCTGTCTCTGGTCTGTGGGCCGCGTCTGCGACTGCGCAGGGCATCAGCCCATGCACGCAACAGGACCAGACAGAATGTATGCTGGAATCGATCTGGGTCGCGGCCAGTATCCTGCCACCGGAAAAGCAGGATCGCGTGAAACGGAACTTTCTGTATGTGGTTGCTGAAACGCATGATGCTGGCCTGACGCGCGAATGGTCCCGCCGGTTGAACAGTGCGCCCCTGCTTCCGGCGAATGGGACAGGCTATGCCAGGAGAAAGGCGCAGGGCCTGCTGGCCGAGGGAGGCTGGGATAAGTTCCTGCAGAGGGCGCGGGCCGGTACGTCTCCCTTCAATATCGGTCGTCCGGAAATCATGGCCGAGGGCGCGCGTCTGGCTGAAACGCCCGATACTCGCAAACGCGTAATTAACGCCATGTTCGACCTGGCTGGTCCGCCCCTAGGCGGGAAGGGGTTCGACCGCTCCTTTGAGCAGGCCGATTTCGGCCATGTGTTGGCAGAGCTCTCCATGGAGGATTGCAATTTGCAGGATTTTGATCGCGCCGTCAGGCTGACCGCCACGCCAGATTCCCTGCGTTATGCCTTGTGGCGCGCCCGAATAACCGGAGATGCCTCGCCCCTTGCCGCCAGGATCCGGAATGAGGCAGATGATCAGGACACGCGTCACGTTCGCGCGGTGCTGGAGGGGTATGGTCCGATCATCTCTCGCGGCTACTGCCCTGATTGAACGGAACTTCTTTCTGCGTCATGCGTTAAAAGCGCATGGAATTTACCCCAGTTGAGGATTTAAAAAGTGCCATAGAAGGTATGGCTTCAGGCTTTTTCAAAAGTCTGCCTGCCTTGATAATCGCCATTGTTATCCTCGTCCTGACTCTTGTTGCGGGGCGTGTTGTACGGGCTATCGTGACAGCAGGTATGAAGCGCGCACGGGTGCGCAGCGCGCTGATCACACTCGCTCAAAATCTTATTTCCATCGTGTCCTGGGTCATTGGTCTGGCGATTGCCGCGCTGGTTGTCTTTCCCTCTGTTTCGCCCGGCAACATGGTCGCCGGTCTCGGGCTTACCTCTGTGGCCATCGGTTTTGCCTTCAAGGATGTCTTTGCGAACTTTATGGCGGGCGTTGTCATTCTCGGTCGCAAAAAGCTGCGCATCGGGGATGTGATTGAATGCGAGGATGTCTATGGCCGGGTGGAAGACATTCTGATCCGCGAGACACATGTTCGCGAACCGGACGGGGAGTTGGTGATCGTGCCCAACTCCTACCTGTTCGACAATCCGGTCGTCATTCAGACAGATCGTGGCCTGAAGCGGCAGGAGCTTGTCGTCGGCGTCGACTATGACACCGACATGCGAGAGGCAAAATCGGCCCTGATGGAGGCCCTGAAGTCCTGCGATACAGTCAACAAGAATGAGCTGACACAAGTACAATGTGTGTCATTCGGTGGCTCTTCCATCGACTTCAAACTGCTCTGGTGGGCGAACAGCCGGCCTGCCGATCAGCGCGAGACCTATGATGAAGTCGCCTTCGCAGTTAAGGACGCGCTGGATGAAGCGGGTATTACTATCCCGTTCCCGCAATCTACACTCTCATTCAGACCCGAGGCTGTGCCCGTTCCGGTGAAGGGGGTGCGCGCGGAGGAGGCAGGGGAAGAAAGTGAAGACGAGGCAGAGTCCCGTAAAAACAAGTGATAACGGGACGCTTTGCCCCTTGGCGCGGGACTGACTCGCGCCATACTATGCCGCATGAGCAGCGATATCGAATTTTTAGAGGATCCAGAGAGTGATCCACCGGAGGCCATTGCAGGCAGCAAGGAGGTTGGCGCACTTGCCCACCTTTACCGCGCTGAGGTGTATCGCTCGACCATCTGGCGCCAGCGTCTGGACCAGACGACCAATTGGGCGGTGATCACAACTGGCATTGGCCTGTCTGTATCCTTCTCCTCTGCCAGTGCCTCTCCCTTTCCCATCGTTCTGGTGGGGGCCTTGTGCATCATGTTCCTGATGCTGGAGGCGCGGCGCTACCGGTTCTTCTATGTCTGGCGGTTTCGCGCGCGCGTGCTGGAGATTGCCTTCTACGTACCGATGCTGCGCGGGCAGGGGGCCCGCATCCCGCTGGACCGTGGCACAGCGCTGTCAGACGATTATGAAAAACCCCAATACCGAATATCCTCGCTGCGGGCGATCGGCCGTCGTCTTCGCCGCAATTATGGATGGATCTTTGCTATTCAGGGCGCGGCTTATTTCGCCAAGATCGCCATTCATCCGACAGACGTACTGACATGGGGGGAGTTCGTCAGGCGGGCCCATCTTGGTCCTATCCCGGGACTGGTCGCTCTCATCTGCGGTCTGCTGTTTCATGTCGCCTGGATCACGCTTGCCTGGAAAACCTGGTTCGATGAGCGCAGCGACAAGACCAAGATGGAAGACTTCCTGAGAAGCCGCTCTGACGTAAACCGCCGCCCCAAAGCCCAGCCTCTGGGAGATATCCAGCAGGACTAGAGGCGATTGCTGGAGCCATGCATTCGACTCTCAATACGTCTTGCCGATCAGGGTAAAGACGTATTGAGAGCTATAGAAGGTGATGTATCGCGTATGCCAACCTGTCCCTTTTTAAGGGAAAGGCTGATCTTTCTGCGTTCTTTAGCTGTCTGCTTAACCCGCAGGGCCTCTGCGGCCGCCGCTTTCGCCGCGGCGAGCGAGGAAGGCGAGGCGCTCGAACAGGGCGACATCCTGTTCATTCTTCAGCAGCGCACCATGCAGCGGCGGCGTCAGACGCTCAGGGTCTTTCTCCTTCAGCGTTTCGAGGTCGATATCCTCGTTCATCAGGAGCTTAAGCCAGTCGAGCAGCTCACTGGTCGATGGCTTTTTCTTCACGCCCGGTAGTTCGCGCATGGCGTAGAATGTCGTCAGCGCGTCTTTCACCAACTTCTGCTTGATGCCCGGATAGTGGACGTCGACGATTTCCTGCATCGTTTCCTCGTCCGGGAATTTGATGAAGTGGAAGAAGCAGCGGCGCAGGAACGCGTCCGGCAGTTCCTTCTCATTGTTCGAGGTGATGATCACGATCGGGCGCTGTTTTGCCTTCACGGTTTCATCGGTCTCGTAGACATAGAACTCCATCCGGTCGAGTTCCTGCAGAAGGTCGTTCGGGAATTCGATGTCGGCCTTGTCAATCTCGTCGATCAGCAGGACAGGGCGCTTGTCAGCGGTGAACGCCTCCCACAGCTTGCCCTTCTTGATGTAATTCTTGACGTCTTTGGCGCGCTCTTCGCCCATCTGGCCATCGCGCAGACGAGAGACTGCGTCATATTCGTAGAGGCCCTGATTGGCCTTTGTGGTTGATTTGATGTGCCACTCGATCAGTTCAGCGCCGAGGGCCTTGGCCACTTCGACGGCCAGAACGGTCTTTCCGGTGCCTGGCTCACCCTTGATCAAGAGGGGGCGTTCCAGAGCAATGGCGGCGTTGACGGCCACTTTCAAATCATCGGTTGCGACGTAATCCTGGGTGCCTTCAAAGCGCATGAATTCTTCCTTATCTGGGTCTGCCTACACAATAGACTGGCCGCCCTGTGGGGCAAGCGCTTACGTGGCGAAAGGGCAGTGCCGCGCTGCAGCAAGGATTTAATTATTCGCTGTCTGGAGAGCATGGTATATACATTGGGCCATGCGCGCCGCCACGCAAGCTCAAGCTTCAGATCAGTGTCGCGCGCTTCGGTTGGCTGGCCTGATTGGCTGGATGCTCCGAAGATGCTGCAGGCCTTATGACCCTATGCATCCGTGATACGGGCGCATGGCACTTTGTCTTCCGATCTGTTTTTGGGGCAGCCAGGTGCCATTCTGGCACAACTTACGATATCGCAATTAAGCGTTAACGCCTTTCTGCAAATTTCAACAAAACATGCAGGATCGGATTCGCACGCCATGCCCTTGAAGCTGTCCCTGAAGCCGGGTGAAACATTCGTTGTAAACGGTGCAGTTGTGCGCAATGGCGACCGTCGAGGTGTCTTGTTGCTGGAAACACACGCACGGGTTCTGCGCGAGAAAGACATTCTCAGACCCAATGAAGCGATCACGCCGGCTGGCCGCGCCTATTTCGCTGTCATGCAGATGTATCTGCTGGGGGAGGTAGATGGCCCGGCCTATGCGCAGGCAGCCGAAGCCTTGGCCAGCATGCTGGCGAGCTGCCAGTGCGAGGAAGATCGCGAAGCTGTTCTGGACATTTCCGCAGATGTTACCAGTTCCAATCTTTACAGGGCGCTCAGCCGTTGCCGCAAAATGATGTCGGCAGACGTGCAGGGGGCAGCCTGATGGCGGATGGAAGTCTGATGAGAGCTCACACCCTACCGGAAACGCCCCCCGTCAGCCTGGATGAGGCGATCTCCCGCCTGGAGGCCGGGCAGGGGGAAGACATGATCGTGGATCTCGGCAATGGCCGGACGGCTTCCGCTGATGGGCACCGGGGCAAGGAAGGCCTGCTCCAGCGCCTGCGAGGGCACCGTATGATGCTGGCTCTGGCTTCGGGCGCAGCGGATCTGTCCCGCTTCGAAACAGCTCCACACAAGGTCAGCGTGGCTCCCATGGTGCAGGAAATCCTCGACGCCGCCACGCAAAAAGACTAGGGCGCGCGCATGAGCGCTGACCTGATCTCTCTCTTTACCGCGACATTCGTCACGTTTTTCGTCCTGATTGATGCCTTGGGCGTTGCGCCGGTATTCGCGACCCTGACAGCGCAGGGCAATGCTGCCTATCGCCGGAAGATGGCGTTCAAGTCCATTTTGGTGGCCAGCATCATCATCTTTGGCTTCGCTTTTGGCGGCGCGTGGCTGCTGAATGCCATGCATATCTCGATTGATGCCTTCCGCGCTGCGGGCGGCATTCTGCTGTTCCTTATCGCGTTGGATATGGTGTTTGAAAAGCGCACCGAGCGCCGGGAGCACCGGGCTGAGGAGCATCTGGACAGCCATCCGGCCGACCCGGAGCCAGACGATATTTCAGTGTTCCCGCTGGGCATTCCCATGGTTGCCGGGCCGGGCTCGATTGCTACGGCCATGTTCTACATGTCGGAGAAGTCTGACTGGGTCGAGAAGGGCATTGTTCTGTCCGCGATCGGTCTGAACCTTTTGCTGACGTTGGCCATCTTTCTGGCCGCTGGCCCTCTGGTACGCATGATGGGGGCGAGTGTGGCAGGGGCCCTGACCCGTATTCTGGGCGTTATCCTTGCGGCCTTGTCAGTTCAGCTGCTGATTGACGGCATTCAAGGTGCGTTTGGCCTATAGGAGACTTTTGTCTCTCCTCTGATGCTTCAGATGCCTGTCGGCTCAACGCGCTTCTTTGGAAGGCGTACATTCCGGCGGAAGGTCGCAATCATCACATAGAAAAGGGCGAGGCCTGAAGCGGTCAGTCCCATGACCTGCAGCATCAGTTCGCGTGTCCATTTGATGCCTGTGTCTGCAATGCGCAGCGCATCAGGGCCATCTTGTTTCACAAGAGCAACAGCCCTGTCTCCTCCCGCTTCTGTCAGCAGGCGAACGCGGCGCAGGTCGGCCGTATCTTTGACCGGTTCCAGAAGCGTGATGGCCGCAGACGGGCTGGTCAGCATGCCAATCCGGTCAATCTGCACAAGATCAGCTTCCAGCTTTTCAAGGCCGTGCGTGTCGAGCGATTCCATGAACGCGGCTTGCACACGGTCTTCCCGCACATTGGTTGTCGCCAGTTCGCCAAGCGCATCTTCCAGGGCGGGGCGCAGCTTGCTGTCGGGCAGGGCGTCGTTGAGGCGCTCTTTGAGGTAGGCGGTGAATTCCGGAGTCATGCGCCGGGCACGGCGCGCTGACTTCAGAATGGAGGCTGCGCGGATATTCGTATCCGACAGACCATTTGTTGCCTCGGCTTCGAGCAGTCCGATCGCGGTGATCTTCAGGGTCAGAATATCGACCCGGTCCCCATCCAGCCAGCGTTCGGAATTGTTTGCCAGATCGGCAAATGTACCCAGTAGCAGGAAGTGGCGGTTATTTCGGGAATTGGTGCTGACAGATATCTCACTGTCGGCTTCAGCTTCTGCATCCGCAGAAGTCTCGCCTTTCTGGCCCGTTGCTGCGTCAGAGGTTTCGCTGGCCTCGGTGACAGGCGTAAGCTCAATACCAGAGTCCCGTATCCGGGCAGAGACCTGAGCCTCTTCCAATTTTAGCCCGATATCAAGCGGCAGCTTTCTGAGGGCGGCAGCGGCCAGCCGGTCGTCCGCGCGCTCAAGACGCACGCCATTCGAATCGGCTTCCAGTTCCCGAACAGATTCCCTGTCGAGCATTTGCGGCGCTGCGAGCAGAAATCCGCGCGCAGCCGCAACATCCATATCGTTCAGCTCGCGCTCGACAACATCATGCCAGAATTTGTACTTGTCGCCCGCACTGCGCGGCGCGAAGGAGGCAAAGGCCTCGTCCATATTGCGACGGGTGGTGTCGATGGCTTCAATGCCGGGAGATTCAGAGAAGGTTGAACCGGAAAAAGCCGCAGCAAGGCTCTGCGCGGCGATAACAGGCATCAAGATCAACAAGGAGTTGAAGACCACTGCCTGCATCCAGCCGGAGGTCTTATCCATAGTTTTCCGGCGTCGGGGCATGTACGCTGAAACCATCAATCGGCTGAGTTTTGGACGAAGGATCATAGAGCGCGTCGTCGCCCTAAAGATCAAGTCCCGGCCTGTAAATTGCAGGTGAAAGCGGGAATAAACCAGTAGAATGCTGGTGATATTCTTTAAGAAAATACACGTTTTTGCCGCAATTGTCTGAAAACATTGACAAAAATTACACAGCAAGAACGATTGCAGTGAATCGCTGGGCGTTCTATATCCGCCCCCAAACAGAGTTAAGGTATGAAGCGATGAGTGTTGACCTATCGGACGACTATCGCCCCTCGGAGGACGAGGACTTCATGAACGAGCGTCAGCTCGCCTACTTCCGGAAGCTTCTCGAAACCTGGAAAGCCGACATCCTTGATGGTGCCAAGCAGACCATCAACAATCTTCAGGATGAGTCTGGCTCGCTCCCGGATATCGTGGATCGCGCTTCGGCGGAAAGCGACAAGGCGCTGGAGCTGCGCACGCGGGACCGACAGCGCAAGCTGATTTCCAAGATCGATGCTGCATTGCGCCGGATCGATGATGGCTCTTATGGCTATTGCGAAGTGACGGGTGAGCCAATCAGCCTGCGCCGTCTCGAAGCCCGGCCGACAGCCACGCTCAGCCTGGAAGCCCAGGAACGTCATGAGCGCAAAGAGCGTACCCTGCGCGACGATTGATCCGCAGGCCGTTCCTACAGCGTTGAAAAGATAACGGCGGTGACCCCGAAAAGGATCACCGCCGTTTTTTTACATCAGCCCAACGCTTCGGCAGATATGCTTGACGCCTCATGCGTTGAAGACATCATGGCATGAAGGTCCAAACGATGTCTTACAGCATGGTAATCAAGGCCTTAACGACGAAGTGTGATATTTAACAATAAGTGCTTCGCTGTTAATGCCGAACGATCCAGAGACCTTTCAATGACTGATGAGAGCCGCAGCAGGCGGGAAATTACTAACCAGTCGTTAACCGTATCAGGCGCAAAAAAGAGATTCACACAGGACCCGGCTGATATTCATATGCGTTCCACCTTGCCTCTCGCCGCCGATGACGGATGGGACATGTCTCCAAGACGTGAGGCAGACATCATGCTGGACATGCCGACCACGTTTGAGCCGATTACACCGAAGAGGCCATTACCGACCTCACGCGGCGTGCTTAGCCCGGCCGAAATTGAAGCCCTGTTGCGTCCAAATCTGGATGACATGCCGGATATCCCGGAAGAGCCGGAAGTCACCAGCGACAAGCCCATTCCGGACCTCGCGCCGGAACCCCCTGCACGGCCGCGTCTGAGGCCGGTTGTCAGCACCCCTCTTGCTGCCGACATTTCCGAGGATGCGCGCCGCCTGGCTGCACGCCTGTCTCTTGCGCTGCGCGATGGTTGTGGATTGAAAGCGGCGGCAACAGTGCGGGCCGGGTCTACAGGAAGCTTTGACCAGGCACTTTATCCGGGCTCTGCCCCGGCAGGCTCTGCCATTGCCTGCTTTGCTGCGCCGGGCGGCGAGATTGCCGCCATGATGGTGCTGAGCGCGCCGCTGGTCAGTGCCCTGATCGAAACAGCCTGTGGCGGAAAGCCGGCAGGGCAGGGCGAACAGGAAGAGCGTGTCCGTCAGCTGACCCTGCTTGATACGGCGCTTCTGGAAGCGCTTGTGCGCCCCCTGGGACCGGCCATCGCGCCAGCCTTGCGCTTTGCGCGTATCGAAACGGACGAAGAATTTGCGGCAGCCCTCGCCAATCCTGGAGACGCTTCCATTCTGGATCTGGATGTGCGGGTGGAGACGGTTCGTATGACCGCCCGCCTGATCCTGGCAGAAGATGATCTGTTTGATGCGAGTGAGGCGCCAGCGGCCAGGACGAGACCTGTCCAGCCCGCCAGTGCGCCGGTTGAGACCACTCCGGAACCAAAGGCAGCGCCAGCGGCCATGACAGCTGTGCTGACAGCCCGCATTGCCTCTCTCAGTGTTCCGATGTCCCGTCTTGCAAACCTGAAAGCGGGTTCAACCCTGCTTTTGGGCGTGCCGGCGGATCAGCCTGTGGAATTACTCACCGGCGGGCGTGACGGCCCGGTGGCCGCGGAAGGCCAGATCGGCCGCAAGGGCAATCGCATGGCGTTGCGTATCACGCGCCGTACACAGATCCTGCGCTAGACTTCAATCAGCTTTGAGCGGGCTTGGACGTCTTGCGGTCCATATGCGCCTGCGCGCCATCGCGGGAAGCTTGCTCCGTGCCCCCGCCAAGGATCTCCGCTTCTTTCTGTGCCCAAAGGCGTTTCTGATATTTGCTGGAAATGATGTCCGTCACGACCAGAACGAAGATCACCAGGTAGAAGGATGATTTGGACATTGCTTCGATCGTGTAGGTGAACAGGACCATGTGGGACAGGTGTGCGCCTTCTGTGACCAGCAGTACCCCGACCAGGAAAAGGATGAACAGGCCGAGCACCTCATACATGCGGTTCTTCTTCAGGAAGTTGGCCACGGCATCTGCCATCAGGGCCATCACGACCCCCGAGACAATGATAGCGATAGCCATCAGCCAGACCTGATAGTCCTTGCCAGGACGGCACCCGACAGCGTCCGGGATGGGGGATGAGATCAGCGCGGCCTTGCAGTCTGTCACAGTGCCTTTGAATGTGCCGAGTGTTTCGCCGGCCGAATTGACGATCTTGGCAATCTCCACATTGGCAATTGCCATGGCGGACAGGATCGAGTCGAAGGAGAAAACCATGTTCATGGCCACGATCAGAAGGATGGCCTGCGTGACGGATTTGGATTTGCCACCCTCGCTATGCTCGATGTGTTCCACGGTGAGCATGTGGGAGATTTCCTTGACCGCCGTGTAGATGATGAAGGCCCCGCCAGCCAACGTGATGAGGCCCTGGAACGTGAACTCCCCTTCGAAAAGGCCTGGCACATGGAAGCCGAAGAGCGGTTCCGACAGGGCATCGAACAGTGCCACGATGATGAACAGGAGAATGATCCGGAAGATGACGGCCAGGCCAATGCCCCAGCGGCGAACCATGGGCGCCTTGGCTTCACCCACGCGTTTGGATTCGATGGAAATGTAGAGCAGGTTGTCAAAGCCCAGAACGGCCTGAAGCATCAACAGCATCAGTAATGTGAACAAGCCCGATACCGTGAAGACTTCCGCAATAACCTCGCCCAGCATTCATCGTCTCCCGTAAAATAGTGTCTTCTCCCCCTGTTAGGGGAGACGCGCATCAGATCAAGATACGTCAGGCTTGCGTAACAGTTCCGCTTCGATCTCCAGATGTACCGTGTCGGCCAGCAATCCGCTGAATTTGCTGATGCCGAACTCGGTCCGGTCGAGGTCACCACGAATTGAGAAGCCGGCAACATCTGCTCCGCGCAGCCGGTCATGGGCCGAGCCATTGAATTTGACCGACAAGGTGATTGGCGCGGAGCGACCGTGCAGGGTAAGGACACCTTCGACATCAGCGGTTGTTTCGCTGGTCAGGATGATCCGCGTCGACTGGAACCGGGCCTGGGGATAGTGTGCGGCATCGAACCAGTCGGAGCCCATCAGGGTCTGCGCAAACTCGTCATTGGCGATGTCGAGCGACATCATGTCCACAATGGCTTCCAGCATGGCCTCTTCCGGACGTCTGGGGTCTCCTTTCAGCGTCACGTCGAAGTGGTCGAAACGCCCCACATAGGTAGAGAAATCCAGATGGTTTATCTTGAACAACAGGGAGGCGTGTGCCGGATCAAGCTGCCAATTGCCTCCCTTCATCTGGATGGATTGAGTTTCCACATCCGGCTTAAGGAAGGGGGTAACGACGGAGGCGCACGCAGCCAAGGTCCACAGGCTCGCGGTTGCAATCCCCAGCAGGGCCAAGCTGCGTGCTGTCATGTTCAAGCGTCCTTTTTCTCGTCGATCCAGGTGTCGACATTCTCTTCCAGGATCTGAAGCGGCACGGCGCCATCCTTCAGAACCACATCATGGAACTCGCGAATGTCGAACCGGTCGCCCAGCTCCGCCCTGGCGTGCTCGCGCAGTTCAACAATCTTCAACATGCCGATCTTGTAGGCGGTCGCCTGGCCGGGCATCACGATATAACGTTCAATGGCCTTGCGGGCATCACCTGCCGGGTTAGGCGTATTATCCATCAGATACTGGATCGCCTGTTCGCGCGTCCATTTCTTGTCGTGGATCCCTGTATCGACCACGAGACGCGCAGCCCGCCAGATCTCCATCGCGAGGCGGCCGAAATCATCATATGGATCAGAATAGTAACCCATTTCCTTGGGAAGCAGTTCGGAATAAAGGCCCCAACCCTCGGTGAACGCGGTATAGCCGCCAAATTTTCGGAAGCTCGGAATGCCTTCCAGTTCCTGCGCGATCGCAATCTGCATGTGATGGCCAGGAATGCCCTCATGGAAGGCGAGCGCCTGCATCTGATAGGTCGGCATATCCTGCATGCGATACAGGTTTGCGTAATAGATGCCGGGGCGGCTGCCGTCCGGGGCAGGGCGAGAATAAAAGGCCTTGCCGGCAGACTTTTCCCGGAAGGGCTCAACCGCTTTGACGATCATGTCTGCCTTGGGGAATGTGTTGAAGACACTCGGCAGATCCGCCTTCATGCCGTCAATGATCTCCGTGGCTTCACTGAGATATTCAGCGCGACCTTCATCCGTATTCGGTAGATAGAATTGCTCATCGTTGCGCATGAATTCGAAGAAATCCTGCAGGCTGCCCTCGAAGCCGACCTGTTGCATGATGCCGCGCATTTCGTCCTGGATACGCGCCACTTCATCGAGACCGAGCTGATGAATCTCCGCAGCGCTCTTGTCTGTTGTCGTCATCTGCTTGAGGCGCATGGCGTAATAGGCCTCGCCATCAGGGAACTTCCAGGCACCATCATCTGTGGAGGCCGTCTTGGCCTGTTCTGTCAGCACGGCAATCGCGTTTTCATAGGCGGGGCCGACGGACGTTTTCAGCGCTACGGCTGCGCGATCCAGCAAGTCTGAAGCGGTTTCTGCGTCGATATCATTCTTGTCCAGCAGGGCCTGTACCTTGCCCCGGAAATCTTCCATCAGCGGGCTGTCCTCGCTGCCATCAGCCGCGTCGCTGGTGAAGGGATAGCCGGTGATAACACCCTGAGAGTCGCCTAGCACATAGGGATAAACGAAAGCCGGCGGCTGGATGCCCTGGCTCACGGAGTATTTTGCATTCTCCACATTCTGGCCGAGATAGTCGTGAACGCCTTCAAGGCGGGAGATGTAGGCTTCCGCATCTGACAGGCTGGCCACACGATGTTGGTTCACCAGGAAAGCCGGAATGCCGGACTGGGCGCCGAACATCTGGTTGAATGTGTAGCTGTGATGCCGATAGGGGAACGCGGCTTGTTCACGGGAGAACTCATATTCAGCGAGGCGCCAGGAGAGTTTCGCCTGATCGTCCAGTTTGTCGTAATCGAAATTGCTCTTCATCTCTGCGATGTTCTGGCGCTGGATTTCCAGATCCTCGAACGCGCGAGCATCGCTGACATCATCCCATTTGTCGTAATCGGTCTTGATGCCGAGATAGGTCTGCATCATCGGGCTGCGGGCCGCAGCCTCCTGAAATTTCTGTTCAAACCATGCGTTTAGGCGCTCACTTTCAGTTTCGGTCTCGAGCGCTTCCTGAACAATCTCCTGCGCTGCGGGCGCAGGGGCGGTTTCTGCCATGTGCGTCCCGTTGCAAGCTGCAAGAAGAAGAATGCCTGCGATAGCGGTGGAAGTCTGTCTCATGAAGTGCCTCGATTGCTCTGTGAATTCTGTAATTTCTACTGTTTGCCTTAACGGCTTTTTCGCTTTCATTAACCTTTGCCGTGCCAAACTGAATAAACTAGGATTCCGCCATGTCTGAGTCGGCAAGTCATGCCGAGCGAACAAGGCGTACAGTAAACGGCGCGAAAGTTCAGCGCTGGCGGTAGGAGTGTAAAGCGACCCATGGATTCCCCAGACCAGGCGAAAGCGACCCCCGCAGAAGACCTTGAACTGGCCGCCGAGGCAAGTGCAGCGTCCGCGAGCAATCAGATTGACATGATGCAGCTTGGCTTCTGGGTCTGTTTGCTCATTTCGATTGCAGCGGCGAGTGTGGCGCTGGCTTGGCCCGGTGCATCCGGTGCGCCGGGCCCGATTCTGCTGATCGCGATGGCGTCTGGCGGCCTTGTCTTCCTGTTGTGGAGTGTGCGCGGTGCAGGCCGCATGCTGGGCCTGTTCCCGGAACGCGGGTCCATTGCGCGTGCTGCGCAATCAGCAACGCCGCGTTTCGGCTGGATCGAGGCGCTGGACGAGTCCGTGCTGATTGCAGACCAGGGGGGCGCCCCTGTCGCGGCCAATAATGCCTACCGCGAACTGACCAGCATGGCGTTGATGATGGGGCAGTCCGAAGGGGCACCTGTAACCGTGGATCGCCTGTTCGGCTCTAATCCGGGGCTTGCCGCGCCTGTCTACCGTCTCTCAAAGGATGCCAAGATCGGCCATGCACGCCGTGAAGTGCTGCCGCCGATCACAATAGGGCCTGAGCGGGTGCCGGCCCAATTCGAAATTACCGTTTCTCCGTTGCCACGCGAAAAAGTGCTGTGGAGAATTCGCCCGATTGCAGGGGACCGTGAAGCAACGGGGGCGTCTGACCTGAAGTCGCTCTATGTTGAAGATGCGCCGATGGGCTTCTTCGCCGCCCGTCCGGACGGCACGATCACCTATGCCAATGGCTGGCTGCGCGACATGCTCGGTCTGCCGGAGACGGCCAAGAACATTCGCATTGATGACATCATGCGCCCCGAATTCGTGAAGATGCTGGCGAGGGACCGCAAATCCGGCGCTGCTGGGCGTGTGGACATTCAGCTGCGCGGCCGTGACGGTGTGGAACGCCCGGTTCAGGCGATCACCACCTGGTCCGGCAAGGGTGCTGAAGCAACTGGCCGCACCATCATCCTGGCGAGCCAGCAGGTGATGAGCACAGGCGAAGACAGCAATTTCCGCGTCTCCACCGCATCGCGTCCGCCGCGCCCGGATGGCGACCCGATGTTTGACGATGCCCCGTTCGGCGCCGTTCGTCTCGAAGGCGCCAGCGTCGACAGCGCGATCATCATGGATGCCAACCGATCCCTGATGGAGATCACCGAAGGCAAGGGCGCGCCAGGTGGCAAGTTCTCTGACCTCTTCCTTGTGGAAGAGGGGGAAGAGGCGTTGCATGGCCTGCTCGTGGATGCCATCGACAAGCCGGTTGCCCTCAGGCTGGCCGGTCGTGAACCGAAACATGTCAACGTGTTCGTCGCCCTGGATGGCGCAGGCCGTCCTTCCGTGGCCTACATCATGGACATTACCGAGCAGCGCGAACTGGAAATGCGCCTTGCGCATGGTGAAAAGATGCAGGCTATCGGCCAGCTCGCCGGCGGCGTTGCGCATGACTTCAACAATGTGTTGCAGGGTATCATCCTGAATAATGAACAGCTGATGGTCCGCCATCCGCTAGGCGATCCTTCCTATCCGAACCTGAAGTCGATCCACGAATTCTCGATCCGGGCAAAGGATCTGGTCAAGATGTTGCTGGCCTATGCGCGTCAGCAGACTTTCAAGCGAGAAGTCTTCGCGGTGACGGATTTCATGAGCGAATTCCATATCCTGCTTCGCCAGCTGCTGGACGAGCGGATCGAAATGGAAGTGAAGCATGGCCGCGATGTGCCTTATGTGAAAGCCGACAAGAACCAGCTGGAAAATGCCCTGTTCAACCTGGCCACCAATGCGCGCGATGCAATGCTGACCCACAAGAATGGCGGCAAACTGACGATCCGCACCGCGCGCTCTACAGGCAAGGAAGCGCAGGAAAAGGGCTTCTCCTTTGTCAGTGATGGCGAGTACATGCTGATCGAAGTGGAAGATACCGGTCACGGCATGACGAAGGATGTCATGGACAAGATCTTCCAGCCCTTCTTCACCACGAAGGAAGCCGGGGTCGGAACAGGTCTGGGCCTTGCGACAGTCTATGGCATCATTAAACAGTCCGGCGGGTATATCTGCACCACGTCGAATGTGGGCAAAGGCACCACCTTCCACATCTATCTGCCTGCTCTGAAGGCTGAGGAAATTCCTGAGCCTGTAGAGATGATGCAGACGGAGAAAGTCAGCAGCCGTCCGATGGACATTTCCGGACGCGGACGGATTCTTCTTATCGAAGACGAAGACGGCGTCCGCGGCATTGCCGCCTCTCTGCTGCGCACCAGTGGCTATGAGGTGGAAGAGGCGTGCGATGGCGAAGAGGCGATGGAAATTCTCGAGGATAATCCGTGCAGCTTCGACCTGGTCATTTCTGACGTCGTCATGCCGGGCAAGGACGGCCCGACGCTGATCCGTGAAGCCAAGGAATTGCTGGGTCATGCCCGCGTCATCTTCATCTCCGGCTATGCCGAACGTGATATTGCGCAGCAGCTGGATGATGACCGTGCGGTCTCCTTCCTGCCGAAACCGTTCACCGTGCGCCAGCTGGCTGAGCGCGTGAAACAGGAACTGGGCAATCCCAGCAAGGAAGCTGCCTGAAAGACTACCGAGGCGGAGAGGGTGATATGAGCAAACTGTTCACCTTCCGCCCGATCGGCACCGTTTCTTCCACGTGCGAGACCTCCATTGATGATGACTGGGAAGTCATCCCGGTATATATCAGTCTCGACCCGGAGCAGTTTGGCGGCGAGGCCCTTATCGGCCTTGACGCTTTTTTTGCACTGTGATGTCGCCTTCCTGTTCGACCGTGTAGCAGATGAGAAGATCGAGACCGGTGCGCGGTATCCACGGGGGCGGCAGGACTGCCCCTAGGAGATCATGACAAGGTATTGGTAGGAAGACATAATATGGACACTGGAATCAGCAATTCGTTTCAGGCCTTTCTGAAAAAGGCGCCAGAGCACGCTGCTGCCTGGATGGGCGCTACGAAGGGGCTTGCGGACGCCAGCGCGCTTGATCAGAAGACGCAGGCGCTGGCCTATCTGGCCGTGCTCGCCGCATTACGGCTGGAGAGCGGCATTCCGTTCCATGCGGCGGAAGCGAAAGCGGCCGGGGCCTCCCGCGCTGAAGTGATCAGCGCCATTCTTGTCGGCCTTCCGGCAGCCGGCAATGCGGTGATCGGTGTGCTTCCGGCAGCACTCTCCGTGTTCGACGCGGGCACTGAATAGGCCTAGATATTCCTACCAGCACGTGCGGCGCCCGTGACGGCGCTTGGCGGGGGAACTGAGTTTTCAGGCATGAGGAGGCGCGTCAGGTTTCCGGCAAGGGGACGCTAAACCCGCTTCTCCCCGGGGCTTGTGAGCACAAGCGAGCGCACTGCGTTCGCCCGAACAAGGGGGTGAGGATGAGGGGGGGCTTGGCCGCCGCACGGGTTGCACTTGCGGAAATGCCTTTACCCCTCACCCCTGTCCCTCTCCCAAAGGAGAGGGGATTCATGCGCAGATAATCAGGCGTAAACGTGCGACCATCACACGCGGCGGCGAGTCGGTCATTGAAATGCGGTGCGGGCTGCAAGTGCGTCCACTCCGTCTTATGCCCCGGCACCCAGTCGATGGAGGCGAGGAAGACGCGTCCGTTCGGCGTAACGCTCCAGTGATACTGTACGCCCTTCCCATAAGTCCTGCGTATTGCGGCGCTGAGCATCATGATCTGGACCCAGATGAGTGGCCAGATCATGGCAAGGTGCGGCGGGAAGCCTTTGGGGGGATAGAAGAAAGACATGTGCCGGACTATACATCAGGACACGGAGGTGTTGGATAAGTTTATTTTCGCAGCAATGGGTACAGCAGGTTAGGGCGTCTCAGGCGGTGGATAAGGAGGGGGCGGTTGAGGGTGTGCTGTGTCAGTCATCCTTCGATTTCGCTCAGGATGAGTCCGCACTTCTGCGCCATGGCCAGACTTGGCCGGACCATATCGGACTAAACCTTCGCCCAGTGTTCCTTCAGCAAGCCCGCAAACTGTTCCGCGCGTTCGGCGCAGGCCCAGTGGCCGGCCCCTTTCTCGATGTGAAGCGGAACATTGTGCGTTTTCGAAAACCGTTCGGCGACGGAGAGGTCAACATAGGGGTCTGTCTCTCCCCAGAAGAGCTGGCCCTGTGAGGGCAGGTTCTTCAGGTCTTCCACCCACTCTCCCTTGAAGCGCAGGCCCACGGCCGAGCGATACAGGCTGAGAATGCATTGCCGCATGGTCTTGTCGATCAGCGGCACTTCCTGTTTGGCCAGGTCTGCAGGCATACCGCCCTGCATCAGCGCGGGCAGCAGGCGCTGTTTGTTCCGCATGCCCAGCATGACCATCTCGCCAACCAATGGCGTCGCCCAGCGCCGTGCCATTGTGTGTCCGGAATAGTCAGGGTCAATCACGGCATTGGTGACGCACCAGCTTCGCACCAGGTCTGGCCGCAGAGAGGCCGCTCGCAATGTGAGCAAGGCTCCCCAATCATGGCCGACAATGTCCACAGGTTCGTCGGCAGATTCCATCTGGCTGACCAGCCAATCGGCATAGGCATCCTTGGTGGCGCTGAATCCGTCCGGTCTGGGGCAGCCAAAGCCGGGCAGGGCGGGCGCCTTGTAATCAGCCTCTGTCAGGCCAAGTGCCTTGATCAGCGGCTGCCACAAATGCGGAGTATCCGGAACGCCATGGACAAAAATGATCACACTGCTTCTCCTACCCTGTTGACAATAGGCTGATATTCCTATTTACAAACCAAGGCAACCATTGGGAATATTATCCCATGAAACATCGGGACATCTGGCGGGGGATTGATGACCTTGCCAAACATCACGGGCTGACGGCTTCGGGCCTTGCGCGCCGGGCGGGGCTGGACCCGACGGCGTTTAATCCGTCGAAACGGCAAGGCGCGGATGGGCGGCCTCGCTGGCCCTCTACAGAGAGTCTTGCACGCGTTCTGGACGCTGTGGGGCAGGGCTTTGATGATTTTGCCGCGCTTGTAGATGGCCGGCGGGGCGCAATCGCGCCGCTGATCGGGTTTGCCCAGGCCGGTCAGGATGGCTTCTTTGACGATGCAGGCTTTCCTGTGGGCGGCGGCTGGGAAGAGGTGCGCTTTCCGGGGCTTGGCACAGAATCTGTCTATGCCCTGGAGATCAGCGGCGATTCCATGGAGCCGGCCTATCGGGCAGGGGATCGCATCATCGTTGCGCCGGGCGCTGAGGTGAAGCCGGGCGACCGGGTGGTCGCCAAGACTGTGGATGGAGAGGTCATGGCCAAGGTTCTGGCCCGCAAGAACACCCGAACTGTTGAACTCGCCTCCCTGAATCCGGCCTATCCTGTGCGCAGCTTCAAGCCGTCTGAACTCTCCTGGATTGCCCGCATCCTGTGGGCCAGTCAGTAACGTACGGCTGCATCCATTTCCGCCCGCTGTGCGTAGACAGCAGGAGCAGACAAATTGATGCAGGCAGGCATATGGCCAATCTCATTCTCTTGCTGGGAGACCAGCTGACACACGACATATCTTCGCTGCGGGAGGGCAATCCGGATAAAGATTGTGTGCTGATGGTTGAGGTGATGGAAGAGGCGACCTATGCCTGGCATCACAAGAAGAAAATCGCGTTTCTGTTCTCTGCCATGCGCCATTTCGCGGAAAGCCTGAAAGAGGAAGGCTGGACGGTCGACTATGTCCAGCTGGATGATGAAGAGAATACAGGCAGCTTTTCAGGCGAAGTGGAACGCACCCTGAAGCGGCGGGACGCCGAAGCTCTGCTTGTCACCTCCGCGGGTGAATATCGCGTGCAAGAGATGATGGAAGGATGGGAGGAACGCTTCGGGCTGCCCGTCCGCATTCTGGAGGATGACCGTTTCATCTGTTCACGGGAAGAATTTCGCGAATGGGCGGAAGATCGCAAGCAATTTCGCATGGAGTATTTCTATCGCGAGATGCGGAAGAAAACACGCCTTCTGATGGAAAATGATGGCGAACCGACGGGCGGAGAATGGAATTTCGACCAGCAAAACCGCAAGCCTGCGAAGCAGGACCTCTTCATGCCAACCCCGCACCAGACCGAGCCCGACAAGATTACCCAGAGCGTTCTGGATATGGTATCCGAGCGCTTTGAAGACCATCCGGGAAAACTGGCCCCCTTCTGGTTCGGCGTCACGCATGAAGATGCGCAGGCGGTCTTGGACCAGTTCATCGCGGAAGCTCTGCCCTGTTTCGGGGATTATCAGGACGCGATGCTGAAGGGGGAGAAGTTCCTTTATCACTCCCTCCTGTCCCTCTACATCAATGCGGGCCTGCTTGACCCTCTGGAAGTTTGCCGCCGGGTGGACAAGGCGTACCGTGACGGGAAGGCGCCTCTCAATTCCGCCGAGGGTTTCATTCGGCAAATCCTGGGGTGGCGGGAATATGTGCGCGGCGTCTACTGGCTGAAAATGCCGGACTATGTCGACATGAACTTTCTGGACGCCAAGCGCGAGCTGCCGGAGTTCTACTGGACCGGTGACACGGATATGGCGTGTTTGAAAGCGGCTATCGACCAGACACTTGAGGAGGCCTATGCGCACCATATTCAGCGCCTGATGGTTACAGGCAATTTCGCCTTGCTGGCAGGAATTGATCCAAAAGCGGTACACGAATGGTATCTGGCGGTTTATGCGGACGCGTATGAATGGGTGGAGCTGCCAAATACTCTGGGCATGAGCCAGTTTGCCGATGGCGGACTGCTCGGGTCCAAACCCTATGCGGCGAGTGGCAACTACATCAACAAGATGTCTGACTATTGCGGCGGGTGCAAATATGATGTGAAGCAGAAAACGGGGGAGGGGAGCTGTCCCTTCAACTCGCTTTACTGGGAATTTCTCATCCGCAACCGGAGCAAGCTGGAAGACAACCCGCGAATGGCCCAGATGTATAGCACATGGGAACGCATGAGCGGCGACAAGCAAGAGGCCTATCTGGAAACGGCAAAAGCCTTCCTGGGTCAATTGTGATCCAGAAAGGCTTTGGGCTGGGGAAAATGCTGGGTGCTTAGCCCTTTTGACGGGACGTGGCAGTTTTAGCCATCTCTTCTTCTGTTTGCGGAACATAGAGCGGGGCATATTTGTCCACCATCATAAGGCCGCCTTCTTCATTATAGACGTCACGCCAGAAAAACGGTGTGCCATCTTCGCCTACGGTGACCGTCATATAGGTGATGTGAATCTGCGTCTCATTTGTGAAGTCGATACGCTCGGGCTTTGTGCCTTCCAGGGCCTCTTCCACATCCTTTTTAGAAACAACCGGATCATCCTCGGCAATCCATTCGGCCATTTCATCCGGGTTTTCCAGGCGAATACAGCCAGAGCTGAAGGTGCGTTGTGCCTTGTCAAAGAGGCTTTGGCCCGGTGTGCCATGCAGGTAGACGGAATACTGGTTCGGGAAAATGATTTTCATGTCCCCCAATGCATTGCTGGCACCCGGCTCCTGGATAAGCTGATAGTTTTCGGCGGATGCCGGGTGCGTCCAGTCAACGCTGGCGGCAGAGACCTGCTCACCCGTTGCACGGTCGATGACCGTGAAATTCTTGCGCGCAGCATAACTCGGGTCCTTCGCCAGCTTGCTCAGCTTGTCCTTCTTCACGATACTGACAGGCGCATACCATTTCGGGTTTGCCACGGCATATTCAATCTGATCCGAGAAGACGGGCGTTTCTCGTGTCGGCATGCCTACAATTGTCTTCATGGAGATTTCCATTCGGTCACTCTCCCAACCCTCGGCCATGAAAGAAGGGATGTTCGCCCAGATATATTTCTGGCCAAGGTCATCATAGTGACGCCAACGATTCATCGTATCGGCGATACGGTCAATTTTGGATTCGACGCTTTCATTCAAAGCGGCGACCGTCTTGTCACCCAAGACGCCATCATCCTCCAGGCCGTGATGACGCTGGAAAGCCTTAAGGCCCTCTTCAAGCTCTGAATCGAACACCATTGCCGGGTCTGCGGACGCGTCTTTTTTATTCCCAGTTGCATTGGAAAGCTCAGCAACTCCATCCTCCAGACCAATTGTTTGCAGCAGGGCATCTGTCCAACTTTCCGGCTCCAGATAGCCTTCACGCTCTAGGCGCTCTCGCAGCGCCGGGACGCGGGCGTCCGTATCACCCGGTTCAATCGCATCACCCGTTGGAATTGCCAGCCAGCCACCCTCGGCCTTCAGTTCGCGGTAGTGTTTCAGTTCTTTTTTGAGGCGCACATATTGTGGATGCGTAGGCTCCATGTCTGAAAGAATGTCATCGGCATCGCCCTTTGCCGCGTCCACAAGATTCTTCTGCACCGTGGATTGGGACGGCTGGTCGGTTTTGGATGCTGCGGCTTCACCATTGTCTGAAAGTCCTCCGCTGACGGCAGATGCCATTCGGACCCATGCTGCGGTTAGCCGCAAATCAGCCTCCGCGCGGGCGACCGCTGTCTTACCGTCAAATCTCTGGGAAATTATGTTGTCAAGCAAGTCGCCGGACGTATCGGACGCCACAATGCCATATGAGAAAAGATCTGCGCGTGCCCGCTTAAGGGATTTCGTTCCCTTCTTGGTCCATATCGGCTCAAATACGTGCTGGGCGTATGTGGCGCGAACGGTCATCAGCACGCCGGCCTCTGTTTCTGCAGAGAGTTCCTTTTCCAGCCAGTCATCAGTTATCAAAGCCTGTAGGGCATTCGCTTCCTTGGAAGAAAGGGTAGAGCCCATCGCTTCATCGGCGGTCAGGGCAGCTACAGGAGCGCTATCGACTGGTGCGGAATGCTGAGCTGAGGCTGTGGCTACACCCAGAAGGCTTGCGGTCCCCAGAATGGTCGAAGCAAGAAGCTTGGTGTCGATATTCATTTGGTATGCCCTCTTTTTATATATCTGCTGTGGGTGAGCGGGGCTATCTTCCTATCGTGTGTGCCAAACTGCCCCGGGCACTGCTTTTCAAACTCGCAAATTAAACACGCCCGGGCTGAAGGGGTTCCGCGTTTAATACCTGAAAAGACTGAGAAAAATTTATGGCACTAATTCCGCGCTCGTGCGTTACGAGGGCAAGTGCATTGGTTAAAAAGTGCGCATGGTTATCTGTAATTTTGATGCAAGGACTGATCCAATTTACGCCGAACTTCTCAAATTCCTGCTTCTACCTGCAATCGCGGCTTTCGCTGAGCTGACCACGCCGGGGTCACAAACACAGTCGACGGCGCAAATAGACGAGGTGGGGTTTGAGATCAGGGTTAATGGAACGCTGTCTTCCTTACCGCTGATCTCTGCATCCAGTATGCCAAGGGAGGCAATCGAGATTGAAGTTCCCAAAGGGGCCTCAATTGCCGTGAGTGCGGGAGAGATCTCGGAAGACGGCGGTAAGACCCTCTGGACGGCCCCGGATAATCCGGGCTTGGAAGATATGACGATCAGCTTCAACGGTCAGGAAAGCCGGGTGAACCTGTTCGTGCTCACACCATTTCGCAATGGAGTGGAAGACACGCTGAATGGCTATCGCATCGGCAAGTATGCGCAACCGCTCAGGAATATGAGCAGCTATGCCGTTCCACGCGGGTTTATAGACCTTACAGCCATGTCAGACGATGTGCGGGTCTCGCCGAATTTCAAGCTTGGGCAATTCCGTTGCAAACAGCAACCAGGTCATGAGCCGACTTATTTGCTGGTTCGGCCTGAAATGCTGGTGAAGCTGGAAATAATTCTTGAGGCCGCCAATGAAAAGGGGTGGGAAGCTGATACCTTCTTCGTGATGAGTGGATATCGTACGCCATTCTACAATGCCGCTATCGGTAACACGACGACGTCTTCTCGGCATCTCTATGGCGATGCGGCTGACATCTATATTGATCTGGATCGCGATGGGCAGATGGACGATCTTGATGGCAATGGTCGGATTGAAAAGGCGGATGCCTATGCACTCGTTGCCCTAATCGAGGATTTGTCAGCGAAGAAAGATCCCCGCTGGGTCCCTGGTGGTGGGGCTGCCTATGGAGCGAATGCGGCGCACGGGCCTTTCGTGCATGTCGACACGCGCGGATACAAGGCGCGCTGGTAGGGCGAGGACCCAGGCCACAAGCATTCTCCCTCTTGCCGGAACGTCAAATAGACGTCACAAACTGACCTTATGGATTGGGGCAAATTGAAGTCTTTTCACGCGGCCGCCGAAGCCGGAAGCCTGACCTCCGCAGGGGAGCGTCTGGGCATTTCGCAATCGGCTGTTTCTCGTCAAATTGCAGCTCTGGAAGAGGCGCTTGGCGTATCTCTGTTCCAGCGCCATGCACGCGGGCTTGTCCTGACAGATAGCGGCCATACGCTTTTTCGCTCCACCATGGAGATGGCCAGCGCGGCGCAATCAGCGAATACGCTGCTGAAAGACCAGCAAGAAACCCCGCAGGGCGAACTTATCGTATCCGCGCCGATGGCTTTTGGCTCTACCTGGCTGGTTCCGCGCCTGGGTACATTTGCCCGCAAGCATCCGGATCTCAATCTGGACCTGCGCCTTGATGACAGCCGGGAATATGACCTGCTGAAGTTAGAGGCGGAATGCGCCATCCGCCTGTGGGCCGCTGACAAGGCAGACCTGATCCAGCGCAAGCTGGGCACTGTGGCGACGAATTTGTATGCCGCGCCAGAATATCTGAAGGCTTATGGCATGCCGCGCACGCCTCAGGACCTCGATAATCACCGCATCATTGCCTATGGCGATGAAAGCTCGCTGCTGGATGTCATGAGCTTTGCCTGCCGGGTGGGACGGGATGACAGTCCACCGCGTCAGGCAGCCCTGAAAGTGAACAATGTGTTTGCCATGTTGCGGGCTGTCGATGCGGGGCTCGGCATTGCGGACGTGCCGGACTACATGGCCTCCACCATGCCGCGCCTTGTTAAGGTGTTGCCGGAAACCGTGGGGCCAATTTTCGATCTCTATTTTATCTACCCAAGCGATCTTCGGCGCTCCAAACGGGTAGCAGCTTTCAGAGATTTCATTACCGCTGAGACGGAAATCCTCCGGCGGCCTGCTATGCGTCACAATTAAGTCAAATTCCAATACTTCATGCATAAATGCATGAAAGCCCTGCTGAGACGCATCTTGTAATCACCGTAACAAGGGTTATTTAGCCGTTATGCCAAGGGTCCCGGGCATGTACCCAATCTTTCCTCCGATTGGGCGTTTCCTCCCCCCAACGGGACCCGATACTTCAGCCCGGCGCGTTCTCCGCAGCCGGGCTTTTTTTTACGCAATTTCCTGACGTGTTGCGCCGCAGCATTCCAAAACAAAACTGCCGCCCCTCCGGCAAGGAGAGGCGGCAGATGAAACAAGGGCAGGGGGCTTTTCGCCTAAAGGCTTGCGCGAAGCATCCAGGCGGTTTTCTCGGCAATCGTGGCGCGCTGGGTCATCAGGTCGGCGGTAACCATGTCGCCATTGTCCTCGGCAATCTTGAGACCCGTCTTGGCGGCGCGACTGATCGCTTCGTGGCCTTTCACCAAATTCTCCACCATCGTATCCGCATCCGGAATGCCGTTGTCCGGCTTGATCGTAGCCGGTTCAACCATTTCAGCGGCAGAGGCCGGGGCAAAATGGCCAAGGGCGCGAATACGTTCTGCAATCTCGTCCAAGGCTGTCCACAATTCATTATACTGCGTCTCGAACATAGTGTGCAGGGAATTGAAGCGTGGGCCTGTTACGTTCCAGTGATAGCCATGCGTCTTGGAATAAAGCGCATAGGTCTCAGCCAGCAGGACGCGCAGGGCATCTGCTGATGTACTACGGGCGTTATCATTCAGACCAATATCTACAGGCATGGGAAAACTCCTTTTGTCCTTACAGACAAAAGATAGGGAGTGCTGGTCTCATACGCCAATTAATAGGCCGAGATGCCGCTATAGGATTATCCTATAGGTGGCTATGAGAGGTTGGAGCAGAAGCGGTGGATGCGTTTCAGGGCTTCCTGCAGAGCTTCTGTAGATGTCGCATAGGACACCCGGAAGGCCGGCGCCAGGCCGAAGGCGGCGCCGAACACGACAGCCACTTTTTCCTGCTCAAGCAGCTCGGCGGCGAAGACCTCATCATTCTCGATCACTTTGCCGGACGGGCTTGTCTTACCTATTACCCCTGCACACGACGGATAGACATAGAAGGCGCCTTCCGGTGTCGGGCAGGTCAGGCCCGGCGTGTCGTTGAGGCCTTCGACCACCATGTCGCGGCGCTGCTGATACACGGCACGGCGTTCGGGCAGGAAGTCCTGCGGGCCATTCAGGGCCTCGACGCTTGCCCACTGGCTGATGGAGCAGGGGTTGGAAGTTGTCTGGCTGATCACCTTTCGCATGGCACCGATCAGCTTTTCAGGGCCGCCAGCATAGCCGATGCGCCAGCCCGTCATCGCATACGCCTTGGAGACGCCATTCACGGTAAGCGTGCGGTCGTAGAGACCAGGCTCGACCTGGGCGATGGTCCAGTATTCAAAGCCGTCATAGACGAGGTGCTCATACATGTCGTCTGTCAGGATCCAGACATGTGGATGGCGCAGAAGTACGTCTGCCAAAGCGCGCAGCTCTGCCTTGGTATAGGCCGCCCCGGTCGGGTTGGAGGGGGAGTTCAGCAGCAGCCATTTGGTTTTCGGCGTAATGGCTGCTTCCAATGCTTCGGGCGTCAGCTTGTAATTCACGTCCGGGCCGCACTGGACAGCGACCGGCTCACCGCTCGCCAGCAGCACCATGTCCGGATAGGACACCCAATAAGGGGCCGGGATGATGACTTCATCGCCCGGATTCAGCGTCGCGAGGAAGGCATTGTAGATGACCGGCTTGCCGCCGGGTGCAATGTGGATCTGGCCTGGCTTGTAGGTGAGACCATTCTCGCGCGAGAATTTCGCGCAGATGGCTTCCTTCAGTTCCGGCATGCCATCGGCAGGCGTGTATTTCGTCTTACCGTCGCGGATCGCCTTGATGGCGGCTTCCTTGATATTGTCAGGTGTGTCGAAGTCGGGCTCGCCTGCGCCCAGGCCAATCACGTCATGGCCTTCACGTTTCAGCTCATTGGCTTTCGTTGTAACGGCGATGGTGGCGGAGGGCTTTACGCGGTCGAGCGCGTCGGACAGGCGGATTTCGGCTGACATGATAGGGTTCCGGTGACTAGGCATGCGGTATCGCGGGCCCCGGAGTAATCCCGCCGCGCCGAGGCTGCAAGGGGGTGGCCAGAGTAATTGTGCCGCATCTGTGCAGGAAACCTTGCGCAGGGGTTAAGCGTCTCGCGCAAACTTAAATGAGCAATTACAACAAGATATTAGCCCTGTTTTGCTATGATCCAGGGGCGGGAGTATCCGAGAGTCCCTCTGGAGAGGTGAAATTTTTCGCCATGTATGAAGCAAGTAGCAATTCTGTCTTGAACCGCTTCCTGGATGAAGTGGCCCATACACTTAATGTCGCCTATCGGGAGACCAGTCTCTGGCTGGCGCGTCTGGATGACATGGAAAAAGTATTCCTGCTGAGTGGCTTCATCCTGATCCTGTTCATGCTGATTATCGTGAAGGCAGCCAAGCGACCGCACAATCCTGGCAAGGGACGTTCATTTTTCACGTCTCTGGTGCTGGTGATGGTGTTTGCCTTCGGGGCTGGCTGGATCCTCGATTCCCGATTGGACCTGTCACACTACCTCTAGGGTCTCGCATACTGACCTTTGGCAAGCTATCTGTAGGGCCATGAGCCCGACCGATTCCAGCGCATCGCCTCTTCGGGGCATTGATGTCATCAAGGACAATCTGAAACGCCTGCCAGCCCGGCCAGGTGTTTATCGCATGTTCGGTGAACATGATGAGGTTCTGTATGTCGGCAAGGCGCGGGACCTGAAGGCGCGCGTGTCGAATTATGCACGGCTCGGGGGGCACACGCAGCGCATCGCGCGGATGATCTCCATGACACGCCGGATGGAATTCGTCGTAACGGAGACCGAGACCGAGGCGCTGCTGCTGGAAGCCAGCCTGATCAAGAGTCTGAAGCCGCGTTTCAATGTTTTGCTACGCGACGACAAATCCTTTCCTTACATTCTGATACGCCGGGACCACGAGGCGCCACAGATCAAGAAATATCGTGGCAGCAAGATGGATCAGGGGGACTATTTCGGCCCTTTTGCCAGTGCTGGCGCCGTTATGCGGACGCTGGACACGTTGCAGAAGGCATTCCTGCTGCGCACCTGTGAAGACAGTGTATACTCAGTCCGTACACGCCCGTGCATGTTGCACCAGATCAAGCGCTGTGCGGCGCCCTGTGTGGGCCTCATTTCGACAGAAGATTATCAGGCCCTGGCAGATCAGGCGGCAGACTTTCTGCGCGGGAAGGGGGCGGACCTGCAAAAGCGTCTGGCAGCCGATATGGAACAAGCCGCCGAGGAGATGGAGTTTGAACGCGCGGCGCGCTTGCGTGACCGGATTCGCGCGCTGGCCCATGTTCGCTCTACTCAGGATGTGAACCCGGAAGATATTGAAGAGGCCGACGTGTTTGCCATCGAGATGGATGGCGGCGTTTCCTGTGTGCAGGTCTTCTTCATTCGGGCCGGGCAGAACTGGGGCGCGACGGCGCATTATCCACGCCATGAACGCGAACAGACGCCCGAGGAAGTTCTGTCCGCCTTCCTTGTGCAATTCTATGACAAGCGCCCGCCGCCAAGGCTTATCCTGGTCAATCAGATGCCGGATCAGGCAGAGCTGATTTCAGAGGCACTCGAACTGAAAGCTGGCCGCAAGGTGGAAGTGCGAAAGCCCGAGCGTGGCAGCAAGAAGGACCTTGTAGCCCAGGCCGCGCGCAATGCCAGCGAGGCGCTCTCCCGCAAGCTGGCAGAGACCGCCAGCCAGGCGCGCCTCCTGGCGGAAGTCGCGAAGGTATTCGAGCTTGAGGCCCCGCCGGAACGGATTGAGATCTACGACAACTCCCACATTCAGGGTACAAATGCCGTAGGCGGAATGGTTGTCGCGGGTCCAGAAGGCTTCATGAAGAATGCCTATCGCAAGTTCAATATAAAAGACGAGACGATCGAACCCGGTGATGATTATGGCATGATGCGCGAAGTCATGCGTCGGCGTTTTTCGCGTGCCCTGAAAGAACGGGATGAGGGCAACGGAGCCAACTGGCCGGACCTGGTGCTGATTGATGGCGGCCTGGGACAGATGAATGCCGTGATTGAGGCGCTGGCCGATATTGGTGTGACCCCGGATGATGTGAACCTTGTGTCCATCGCCAAGGGGGTGGACAGAAATGCCGGGCGGGAGCAATTCTTCCGGCCGGGCAGGCCGCCCTTCAAACTGCCGGAAACGGCGCCTGTGCTGTACTATCTTCAGCGCCTGCGCGATGAGGCCCACCGCTGGGCGATTGGCGCGCACCGGGCAAAGCGCTCTGCCGCGATCAAGACCTCGCCGCTGGACGAAATCGAAGGTGTTGGCCCGGCCCGCAAAAAGGCGTTGTTGCACCATTTCGGCTCTGCCAAAGGCGTTTCACGCGCCAAGGTCGCAGACCTGATGGAAGTTGAAGGCGTGAGTGAGGCTCTTGCGGAACGCATCTGGGGCCATTTCAACAGCGGCTAATCTATCCGTGTGCTGCGCATGGCAAGATTGTTGATGTAACTTTCCATCAAGTACACAATCTCATCTTCCAGTATGTTCGTATCAAGTTCCAGTTCAGGCTCGGCCGCCGCCGCGCGCAACAGATAGATGGCGGCGTGTGTGAGGATGAAGGTGGCTTCACGGCCCAGATTGAGCTGCACGTCGGCACTTTCCTGAAGCGATGCGAGGAGCGCAAGATGCTGACGACTCATCTCTGTGGCGCCTCCATTTCGGAAGAGGACGTCTGATAGCGCGATGCGCGTTTCGGGTGAGCCTTGTGGGCCATGGATCAGGGCGCGGACAATTGCGCGGATACTGGAAATTTCCGGGGTTTCCAGAATGATCTCGGTGACCAATTGCCGGATTTCATCACTCTCTTTCTGGGCAATGGCCAGAAGGATGGCATCGCGATCCTCAAAATACTGGTACAGCGTCCCGATGCTGACACCGGCCCGCTCGGCGATGTGATTGGTGGTAAGATTGCTGAGCCCTTCGGCCTCCAGAATCTGAAAGGCAGCCTCCAGAATAGCCTCAACCGTGGCTTGCGCCCGCTTTTGCGTGGGTTTTCTTCTTTTCTTTTCAGTCACTTGTAAGGCCTTTCGGCAAAGAGTCTGCCCATAATGAGGATGCGAGTAAAAATGTGAGCAATGCTTAGATTATACTGAGGACTGTGAAAAGATGCAGTCAGGAGAAGGTATATGCAGACTTCGCTCGAAGATGTTCATGAGCGTATCGAACGGCAGAAGATGGCCCTTCCGATGATGTATGGGGATGTCGATTTCTCGCAGGCACCTGAACGCTATACTGAAAATATCGCTGAAAGCTCCATGGCGAGCTATGCGGATAAATTCCCTGCGCCGCCTGCCGAGATGCGCGAACGGGTCAAGGCCTATACGATGCTGGGAGATGTCACGGCAGACGCCTATGCGTCGCTGATGGCCACTTATGGCTTCAAGCGTCTTGTCGAGATGCTGACCACGGCCTGTGACAAGGGATTGGAGGCTGTGCCCGACGCACCGCCTCAACTGGTTGCCCTGATCGAGGAAATGGAAACCAAACCTGACTGGCTGGATATGGATCTGGTACGCGAAGGGGCCCGGCTGAACCGTTTGCCCATGGCGGTCACGGCGCCCTGGATGATCCGCGGCGCGTTTCTTGCGACCTTTCTGAACAAGTATACGGCACTGCCCATGGCGCTGACCGGCACGCTGAGCCATGCGTCGGCGTCGCGCCGCGTGAATGAGACGGCGACCTTCTTTACCGTGACGACGCTTCCTGGCGCGCTGGAGCCGCGCGGGGAAGGTTTCAAGGCGGCGGCAATGGTTCGCCTGATGCACTCCATGGTCCGCTTCAATGTGATGCGCCGGATGCGCAATGTCTGGGATATTTCCGTCTACGGTATTCCTGTGCCGCAGGTGGACCAGATGCCCGCCGGCCTGATTGATGTGTTCCTGCTGTCTTACCAGATGCTGGAAGAGGGACGGACAGAGTTCACCCCGGATGAACGCGCGCAGCTGGAGTTCAGCCGTTATCGCTGTTACCTGTTGGGCCTGCCGGAAGATTTGTTGATGGATACGCCGCAAGGCATTGTCGACATCATGAATGCCCGCTCCGCCTCTATCCGGTCTGGCTTTGATGACGAGACCTGCGGGTCTCTGGTGCGTGCAACTCTGGCGACCTATTTGCCGCCAAATCGCTCCGTCGGGAACCAGATTCGCAATGCACTGGAGCGTCGCCTGGCGCGGCTCGTTCTGGTGAAACAGTTTCTCGGAGGGGATAGCAAAATGGCGCGGGATATTGGTGTCCCGGTCCAGCCGTTGGATTATGTTATTGCCGCAGTATTGTTCCCATACATCACGATGAAGATGGCGGCCTATAAAACGGCCCGTTCGATCCCTGGCGTCAGAAGTCTGATGGAGCGTCATCTGACGGCCAAGATACACCGTTTGCTGAAACGCTATGGCCATGCCGAATTTACATCGGATGCAGAGGCATATCGTCCGGCCGTGAAAGCGGCCGCGTAGGGGGCGGTAAGTGGGGGCTGTCTGGTGCCCTTCATGCCTGCGGGGGCAGGCGAAGGGCGCCAGACTGTTACCGTATCCTGACGGGGCGCAGCGCCTTATTCGTTAGGGCCGTCCATACCAAGGATGATCTGGGCATAGCCCTCTGACAGGCGCTTCATATTGGCGACTTCCAGCCGCTCATTTGTGCCATGAAAGCCATGCGTGTCTTCTTCCTTCACCAGGGCGGGGGCGAAGCGGTAGACATTCTTGCTGATCGCTGACGCATAACGGGCATCCGTCGCGCCCAGCACGAGGCTCGGCGCGGCAGGCGCGCCATCACCAACTTTTTCGGCCACGCTGGCCAGAACAGCATAAGCACGATTGTCCGTAGGCGACACAGGCGAAGCCGGGCTACTGATGCCGCCCTCGCCAAGGCTGACTTCGATGCCTTCGATGTCAGATGTCAGGTCTTTGACATGCTGCATCACGCTTTCTGGTGTGTCATTCGGATGGATACGGAAGTTTACAGTCGCCATGGCGCGCTGTGGCAGGACGTTCTCCTTTGCGGAGCCCGCCAGCATGGTTGGCGCTGTGGTCGTGCGGATCATGGCATTCCCGGCCGGTATCTTCGAGAATGAGGAATCCACCATGCCTTTGAACAGCCAGAGATTGGCAAAGGCCATGCGGTTCATGAAGGGCATGTCACGCGAGGAGGCTTCCAGAAGGTCTGAGATAGGCGGCTTGGAAAAGTCCGCAGGCATCTGGTTTTCATCCAGCGAAATGATGGCGCGTGAAAGGTTAACGGCGGCTGAATTGCGCGGGGGCATGGAGGAGTGGCCGCCCGTCGCATGTGCTGTGATAACAAGCGTGGTGTAGCCCTTTTCCGAGACGCCGATAAAGCCCATGCGTTTGCCGGTGAGCGGGGAGGGGTCCAGCACCATGAAGCCCTCATCGAGCACCATTTCCGGACTAATACCGCGCGATTTCAACAGGGCGATCCCCGCCTGCGCGCCGGAGCCTGAGACTTCCTCATCATGGCCGAACATGAAGTGGACTGTTCGCTCAGGCTGAAAACCGGCCTTGGCCAGAGCCTCTGCCGCTTCCATCAAGGCAATGAGATTGCCTTTGTCGTCCAGGGCGCCGCGTCCATAGACATAGCCGTCAATGATCTCTCCGGCGAAGGGCGCGCCGGTCCAGTCGCCCTCAGTGCCGATATTGACCGGTACAACATCCTGGTGGGCCATCAGCAGCAGTGGATTGAGAGAGGGGTCAGAGCCTTCCCATGTATAAAGCAGGGTCAGCGTGCCGGGAACCAGTTCGCGTTTCATGGCCGCATGGGCGGCAGGATAGGTCGCTTGCAGCCAGTCCTGAAACTCCAGCCAGGGGCCTTCCTGACCTGGGCGCGGGTCTCCGGGGGCAACGGTAATCGTGCGGAACTGAATAGCCTCGCTAAGATGCGCGGCGGCCTCTTCCGCGGAGACAGCAGGTACATCCGCGAGTTCAATGCGATCACCTACGCTGCCGCTACCATAAGAGAATGTGCGTACCAGAAGCACGGCCACAAGCACGACGATCAGGGCCATCATGCCCAACAGGATTTTCTTCAGCATATTTCTCCGCCCTCCCGGATTTATTTAACCTGTGTCAAACGCTGCCGTCCCGACGTCAACCATTCTGACGTTAAAAAATGACTTGGCCGTCACGTTTTTAGCATGCACGATGCCAGAATGACTGACGCAAGTGGCCGGCGCCTGTCTCTTCCTCGTGTGCTCGCGTTCAGCACACTCAGCATCCCGCTTGCCGGCGTGGGGCTTCCCGTGAGCGTGTATCTGGCGCCCCTCTATGCCAATGAGGTTGGGCTCGGGCTGGAACTGACCGGCCTCTTGTTCATGGTGCTACGATTGTGGGATCTGGTTACAGATCCCGTCATGGGCATACTGGTGGACCGGTATCGCAGCCCTCTGGGGCGTGTGCGGCACTGGATCCTGATAAGCGTGCCCATTCTGGGCGTTGCGACCTTCTTTATCTATTTGCCGCCGAGGGAAGGGGTAACGCCCGGATACTTCATCGTCTGGATGCTGCTATTCTATGTGGGGTTCACCTTGCTGCAGACATCACGCTCGGCATGGGTGCCAGCCATTGCGCGGGATTATGATGATCGCTCGCGTCTGTTCCTATGGGCTGAGATTATCAGTGTGCTGGCAATGTTGGGTCTTTTGGCTGTCCCGGCAATTCAGGCGGCTATGGGGCTGAACGTCGATCGGTTTGCGCAAGTGGCCATGATGGGATGCCTGTTGCTGATTTTCCTGCCGCTATCGGCCATTCTTTCTACGGTTTTTGTTCCCGATCCGCCGATGAAAGGTGAGGCCGAAGGTGCGGACCGGTTTGACCTGAAATCCGTCCTGGCCGCGCTGCGCAACAAGCTGCTTGGTCGTGTGTTACTGGTCGAGATACTGGCCGGTACGGCCATTGCCGTGACGGCGGCAAATTACCTGTTCGTGGCCGAGCACGTCTTCAAGATGACAGATGCGGGCGCCAGCATGATCCTGATGCTGTTCTTTCTGTTTGCGGCCATGGCCATGCCATTTTGGCTCAAGCTTGCCGCGAAGACGGAAAAGCATGTCGCATTCTGTGCGGCTGCGCTGACGGCATCTATCAGCTATATCTATTACTATATCGCGGCTCAGCTCGGTACCGGCATGTTCTGGTTGCTGCCCGGCGCGATCCTCAATGGGGCGGCTTTCAGTGCGCCACTTGTGCTCACACGTTCCATGATTGCTGATATTGTCGAAGAGCAGACCTCCCGTACAGGGGAGAACCGCTCTGGCATTTACTATTCCATGCTGACAAGCGCTTTCAAGCTCGGCGCCAGTCTGGCGATGGGGGTAGGATACTTGATCCTGGGGCAGGTGGCCGGGTTTCATCCGGGCAAGGAAAACACGCCCGAAGCCATTCACGGCCTCCTGCTGGTTTTCTGCCTTTTGCCAGGCATTCTGTACGTATTGGCCGCGATTGCGGCTTCGTCCTACACGCTGACCCGTGAAGTTCAGAAGTCCCTGGCGAACTCCATGGACCCGCGCGGCCCGGAACTGATGGATTAAAAGCCACCGCCTTCGGCCAGCCATTCCTTTTCTTCCTTGGTGGACTCCCGGCCAAGGGCTTCATTGCGGTGCGGGAAGCGGCCGAATTGCTCAATCACCTTCTTGTGGGCCTCGGCATAGTCGAGCGTGCTTTTGGCAAATTCCTTGAACGGTTCGCGCGCATCTTCTGCAAGTTTGGTGAACAGGGCGACGGAGCGTTCCTGGTCTGCCATAGTTTCGGAATGCTCAAGTGGCAGATAGAAGAAAACGCGCTCGGTTTCCGACAGCTCCTGATCCTGACCAAAGGCCAGGCCGTCCTGACAAAAACGCAGCGCGAGGGAATCCTGATCGAAGGCGCGTTCCTCGCCGCGGAAGATATTGCGGCTGAACTGGTCGAGCACGATGATGGTGGCCAGACGCTGGCGCGCGCCCTGTTCGGCCCAGTCGTCGGCGAAGGGCAAATGGCTCATCTCTTCGAGAAGGGGCAGAAAACGCGTCCGAATCTCTGCGTCGGTCTCGTCGGATTTGCCGAACCAGAGTTTGTGTTTCTCTTCGATGGCCTCTGCAGACTCATTGGTCTCGCCGATCCAGTAGGTCAGCACATCCTTTGGCATGGGCAAATCGGTCATTCGACAGGTCTCCGGGCTACGATCATGTAATTGACTTTCGTGTCACTGGAGATCTTCCAGCTATCCGAAAGTGGGCTGTAGGACACACCTGTCGCGGGCTCTACATCCATGCCTGCGGCCTTCAGGCCGGCAGTGGCCTCATCAGGAGTTACAAATTTTGACCAGTCATGTGTTCCGCGCGGCAGCCAGCCCAGCACGTATTCCGCGCCTACTACTGCCGTCGCAAGGGCCTTGGCCGTGCGGTTGAGGGTGGCGACGATCATCAGCCCGCCGGGCTTCACCAGGCTGGCTGTGTCCTTCAGGAACTGGTGGGGATCTGCGACATGTTCGACCACTTCCAGATTGAGAACAATGTCGAATAACGCTTCGCCGCCATCGATCAGCCCTTCGGCTGTGCCGGCGCGATAGTCGATGTCGAGGCCTTGTTCCAGGGCGTGCGTCATCGCGGTCTTGATGTTTTTCTCCGACGCATCGACGCCTGTGACAGTTGCGCCAAGCCGCGTCATCGGCTCGCAGACCAGGCCGCCGCCGCAGCCAATATCCAGAAGCCGCAGGCCTTTCAGCGGTTCCTTAAGGCCGGTGGCAAGTCCGAAATGCTGCTCTGCCGTTTCACGGATAAAGCGTAGGCGGACAGGATTGAATTTGTGGAGCGGGCGGAATTTTCCGCGCGGGTCCCACCAGTCTGCCGCCATGGCTGAGAACTTCGCGACCTCGTCCGGATCGATGCTCGGCGTGGAGGGGGTTCCAGTTGAACCTTCAATCGTAACTGTCATGCATCAACAATCCTGTTTGATCCGGGCGAAAACACACCCTATGAGGGCCCATATAAGAGGATATCCCTTTAAGACGACAGGATATGGGGCGAAATGGCGCGCACGGTTCTGAAATTTGGTGGCACATCAGTGGCAGACCTCGACCGGATTGCCAATGTGGCGGACATTGTCGCCGCACGGGCAGCTCAGGGTGAGCATATGGCGGTTGTAGTGTCCGCCATGGCAGGAGAGACCAACAAGCTGGTCGGCTTTGCCGAAGGTGCTGCGGGCGACAAGCTGCCCCGCGAACAGTTTGATGATGAGTATGATGTTGTTGTCGCCTCCGGTGAGCAGGTAACGGCAGGTCTTCTGGCTCTGGCCCTGCGTCGGCGCGGCCTGAAGGCGCGCAGCTGGCTTGGCTGGCAGCTGAAGCTGAAGACGAACAAGAGCCATGGCCGCGCGCGGATCATGGGCTTTGATGATTCCAGCCTGCCGGATTCGATTGATGCAGGCGAAATCGCCGTGATCGCCGGGTTTCAGGGCGTCACCGATGACGAGCGCGTTGCCACACTTGGCCGGGGCGGGTCCGACACCAGCGCAGTCGCGGTGGCGGCAGCCCTCGAAGCGACGGTTTGCGACATCTACACCGATGTGGACGGCGTCTACACGACAGACCCGCGCATCGTTCAGAAGGCGCAACGTATCGAAAAGATCTCATTTGAAGAGATGCTGGAAATGGCGTCTCTTGGCGCCAAGGTTCTGCAGACCCGCTCTGTGGAAATGGCGATGAATCACAATGTTCCCGTACGGGTGCTGTCGAGCTTTCTGAAGCCTGGCGAGCCCAATCCGGGAACTCTTGTCTGTTCAGAGGAAGAAATCGTGGAAAAACAGGTTGTCAGCGGAGTTGCCTATTCCCGTGATGAAGCAAAGGTCACGCTCTATGGGGTGCCGGACAAACCGGGCATCTCAGCGATGATCTTCTCGGCGCTTGCAAGGGCAGGTGTGAATGTGGACATGATCGTGCAGGCACAGGCCCGCGGCCCCGACCGTGCCAACATGGTGTTCACCTGCACAGACCGTGACAGCCCGATTGCCAAGGAAACGCTTGAAAGTCTCAGCGGTGAAATTGGTTATGACAGCCTCGAAGTTGTGCGCGATGTGTCAAAAATCTCGATTATCGGCGTGGGTATGAAGAGTCATACGGGTGTTGCCGAGACAATGTTCAAAGCATTGTACGAGAAGGGCATAAATATTGATGTGATCGCAACTTCAGAGATCAAGATTTCGGTTCTGATTGCGGCCCCCTATACTGAATTGGCAGTGCGTGCACTTCATACGGCCTTCGGTCTTGACGCTGCCTGAGGCAGGCTGCGACAAACAGCCTGACAATGGCTTATAATCTACCCGCGACACGCCTGCTCATGAACCGACTTCGCCAGGTGATGGCGGAGGAGGGGGAAACACGCTCGCGGTTGGACAAGGTCGTCCGCCTCATCGCTTCGACGATGGTGGCAGATGTGTGCTCCATCTATCTGAGATTGCAGGATGGGGAATTGTTGCTGATCGCCACCGAAGGCCTGAAGGCCGATGCTGTTGCGGCAACCCGCCTGAAAGCAAATGAAGGTCTGGTCGGCCTCGTTGCCCGCCGGGCCGAGCCGATGGCTATACAGGATGCGCCACGTCACTCTTCATTCTCCTATCGTCCTGAAACGGGGGAAGACCCATTCCACGCGTTTCTGGGCGTGCCGATCCTTCGTGGTGGACGCGTCATCGGCGTTCTCACGGTGCAGAACCGCACAGAGCGCGCCTATGATGATGAGGAAGTCGACAATCTTCAGACAATTGCCATGGTGCTGGCAGAGATTGTCGACCGGATTGATCCTGACGCGCTGAACAATGGCGGCGACGAAAAGCGGGAGCGCAATACGGCCAGCTTGAAGGGGCGTGTTTTCTGTGAGGGCCTCGGCTATGGCCGCGCCGTACTGCACGACCCGGTTGTCCCGGCGGCCAAGTTCTTCGCGGCAGACCAGGTGACCGAAAGCCGCCGTCTGAAAGAGGGGATGGAGGAACTGAAAGCCTCCATCGACCGGATGATGGCGCTGGACGGCGCCGCGCTGGGGGAAGACCCGCGCGATGTGATGGAGACCTATCGGCTGCTGGCACATGATCCGTCTTGGGCCGAGAAGCTGCAGGAAGGCGTGAAGTCCGGCCTGTCAGCGGAAGCGTCTGTTGACCGTGCCCGCCGTGAGCACAGGGCTCGCCTGCAAAGCGCGCGCGATCCCTATCTGCGCGAACGCCTTCATGACCTTGAAGACCTCGATAACCGACTGCTGCGCATCCTTGGGGGGGATGAAGGCAAGCCAGAAATCAGTGAGGAACGCAGCGTACTTGTTGCGCGCCGTCTCGGTCCGGCAGAGCTGCTGGAATATTCCAATACCGGCCTGCGCGCGATCCTCATGGAAGAAGCGGCGGCTTCCTCCCATGCTGCCATTGTGGCACGCGCACTGGGCATCCCGACGCTGGGCGGGATTGAAGGCCTGACAACGCGGATTGATCAGGGCGACTGGGTGATTGTTGATGCCGAAGACGGCACACTGCACATCCGGCCGGATGATACGCTTTACGACGCCTATAAGGATCGCGTTTCTCTCCGGTCAGACCGTCAGGCGGCGTATGCGGCACTCAAGGATATGCCTGCCCGCACAACGGATGGCGTGGACATTTCCCTGATGCTGAATGCCGGGCTCGACCTCGACATGGAGATGATGCACCAGGTCGGTGCAGATGGCGTCGGGCTGTTCCGCACGGAATTCCAGTTCCTCGTATCTGAGACCCTGCCGCGCGTGAATGATCAGATTGATCTCTACAAGCGCGTGCTGGACAAGGCCGATGGCAAGCCGGTCATTTTCCGCACGGTGGATCTTGGCGGCGATAAAGTATTGCCCGCGCTGAATCTGCAGCGTGAGGAAAACCCGGCGCTCGGCTGGCGCTCCATCCGGTTTGCGCTGGACCATAAAGGTCTGTTCCGGCGCCAGCTGCGGGCCCTGGTCAGGGCGGCAGGCACCCGTCCGCTGACCGTCATGTTCCCGATGGTGACATTGCCGTCGGAGTTTGAAGAAGCGCGCGAATTGCTGTTCCGGGAAGTCGACTGGTCCGAGAAGCGTACAGGCCAGCGCCCCTGCAAGGTGGAAGTCGGTGTGATGCTTGAAACGCCTGCCTTGGCCTATAGCCTGCCCGAACTGTCCGGATCGGCAGAATTCCTGTCGGTCGGCACAAATGATCTGATGCAGTTCTTCTTTGCTGCGGACCGGATGACGCCTTCAGTTTCAGACCGGTATGACATGGTCTGTCCCAGTGCGCTCAGATTCCTCCGGGATGTTTCGAAGTCCTGCAAGGCGAACAATATCCGCATGTCGGCCTGCGGTGAGGCGACGGGGACGCCGCTCTCTGCTCTATGCTTCGTGGCGCTCGGCTTTACGACGCTTTCGATGTCGGCTGCGTCCATCGGGCCGGTCAAGCAGATGATCCGCTCCGTTAACCTTGAAAAGTTCCAGACAGACTTTTTGGCTGCGCTTGATGCGCCTGAGCCGGATTTCCGTAACCAAGTGTTAGCTTTGGCAGCTGATCATGGAGTGGAACTGACAGATGGTTAATTTCGTGGGCCCATATTAATACCACATTCGTGGACCAGAATTTGCGCGTCTGAGAGGTCAAGACCTTCAGGGGACAGGTGAGCTGGAAGAATATGGTACAAGACGACTTTACGCCGGAACATGATCGCAATGCTTCCCAGAATGAGGGGGATTCTGTGTCTTCTGTAGATGCTGTTGCAGAGCCCGTGGCTGAAGACACGCGCACTCCGCGCGAGCGTGCGATGGAAATCTTCAGAACCCGTTCGTATGAAGGCGAGAGCCTCCGAATGGGACAGGTGCTGCGCCGTGTCCGCGAGACGCTGGGCCTGACGATTGAGGGCATTTCCGCAGATACGCGCCTGCGCAAGGATTATCTGATGTGGATTGAGCGCATGGAGGTCGGTGACCTGCCAGGCGGCGGCTATCTCAGCGCCATTCTCAATACGTACGCAAGGTACTTGAACCTTCCCGAGAAGGATGTGATCCGCGCCTATACGCAGGAATGCGGCGGCGTGGAAGATGTGAGACATGATGCACCTGTGCCGAAAATCGGCGGTATTGCGCCGGACCGTCCGAAATGGCCTTTGGCCGTGGCGGCAGCTCTTGTGCTGGCCCTGATGGGCGCAGGCGCTGTCGGCCTGTCGCAATTCATGCGGCAAGAGCCTGAACTTGCCCCCGCGCCCGCTGTTGTCGCTGTGAATGGCGCACGCGAAAGCCTGTTTGCTGGAACGGACGCTTCGCAGCGCCCCGTGCCCAAGAACCTGCCGCTGGAACTGCACGCTGTCCGTCAGGGCTGGCTGGAAGTGCGCGGCGCTGATGGCACGATTTTCCGCAGCCGTACCATGGCGCCGGGGGAGAGCTATTTCCCGCGCCTCAATGCCGGCTGGACCGTTTCGGCCCGCGATGGCGGCGCGTTTGAATGGCGTGTCGGCGACCTTACGGTCGGTCCCCTCGGGCCGGAGGGCGCAGAGGTCTTTTCCGTCAGCGTGGATGAGCAATTGCCCCGGGCTGCGGAGGCTGCTGCGCCGGCGATGGCTGCAAATGGTGGCAACAAGGCGTCCCGCTAGGCTTGCCTTGCCGGGCCAGACCCGCCATGTGAGGCACATAGTTCACCGGACAGGGAACCCGCGCGATGTCGCATAATCCAATCCGTCCCTGGCGTTCGATCGAGCGCCGCAAATCCCGTCAGATCCGTGTCGGCAACGTGCTTGTCGGGGGCGATGCCCCGATTGCCGTGCAGACGATGACCAACACGCCAACCGAGGATGCTGCCGCCACAATCGCGCAAATCCAGCGCGCGGCAGAGGCTGGCGCAGATATTGTGCGCGTCTCCTGCCCGACGGAAGACGCGACGGCCGCCATGCCGCAGATCTGCCGGGAAAGCCCGGTGCCGATCGTTGCGGACATCCATTTCCACTACAAACGCGCGCTCGAAGCGGCAGACGCCGGTGCGGCCTGCCTGCGTATCAACCCTGGCAATATCGGGTCAGAGGCGCGCGTGAAGGAAGTTGTCGCGGCGGCCCGCGCGAATGGCTGCTCCATCCGGATTGGCGTCAATGGTGGCAGCCTGGAGCGTCACCTTCTGGAAAAGTATGGCGAGCCATGCCCTGACGCGATGGTCGAAAGCGCGCTGGACCATGCACGCATCCTCGATGATCTCGGCTTTCACGAGTACAAGATCTCGGTGAAGGCCTCCGACATGTTCCTCACGGTTGCGGCATATCAGCAATTGGCGGAAGTGACCGATGCGCCGCTGCACCTTGGCATTACAGAGGCAGGTGGCCTGCGGACCGGCACGGTCAAATCCTCTATCGGCATGGGCGCGCTGCTCTGGGCCGGGATTGGCGACACGATCCGCGTCTCCCTCTCTGCCGATCCGGTGGAAGAGGTGAAGGTCGGCTTCGAAATGCTGAAATCGCTGGGCCTTCGCACGCGCGGCGTGAACATCGTCGCGTGCCCCAGCTGCGCGCGTCAGGGCTTTGACGTCATCAAGACGGTCGAGATTCTTGAACAGCGCCTCGCACACATTTCTGAGCCGATTTCACTCTCCATCATCGGCTGTGTCGTGAATGGCCCCGGTGAAGCGGCGCTGACCGATCTTGGCTTCACGGGTGGTGGCAAGGAAAGCGGCAAAATGTTCGTTTCCGGCCGCGCGGACCATAATGTCTCCAATGCGGAGATGGTGGATCACATTGTGGAGCTGGTCGAAAAGCGGGCTGAAGCCCTGCGCCGGGAGCGTGAAGCGGCTGAAGTTGCGGCCGAATAGAGAATATTTTCCCTAAATCTCAATCAGTTGGCTTCCGTTCATCTTGTCTGGGTTACATTTCGGCAATGTAATGTCAGGCTGGATGAATAGAGGGACGCATGCGCAGGACACTTATTGCAGGAATGATCGCGGCCGGGGCGGGCCTTGGTCTGACAGGTTGTACGGCTGCTGATCTGGATGCCTTTTCGGCAGCCATGGCAGAGGCTTCTTACGACACGACTTACAACACTGCCTACGCGCCGTATGGCACAGCCTATTCGCCCTATGGGTACACGCCGTCTCCCTACAATGTGAATGGCACCTGGACGGGCTATAATGAGTGCGTCTCGACGGGCAGCTTCTATCAGTGCGACACGAATGGCGATGGCTATGCCGATATGTTTGGCGACACAAGCAATGGCACGATGACCTCTTCCAGCCTTAAGATAAATGGTCGGGGAGAGGCCTATACTTGGGGCAGTGACTGCGCCTGCTGGGAACGCAACCGTGCCTATGATGGCCCCCGCACGGATGATGACCATCACCATCATCATGGGCACTACAGGGATTGATCTTGGCCGCCAAGCAGCCTTAATCCGGGGATGTCTCCCGATTTCCTTCTGATCTTTGCAGACCGCGCAGGTGTATTCGTGTTCGCCATTTCCGGCGGTATCGTGGCCGTGCGCAAGCAGATGGACCTGTTCGGCGTAATCGTGATGGCTTTCCTGCCAGCCATAGGTGGCGGCACGCTTCGTGATCTGATCCTGTCTCAGCCTGTATTCTGGCTAGAGGATACCCAGACGCTTGGTCTTGCCGTAGGAGGCGGGCTTGCGGCTTTTTTCTTTCATCGCGGGCTGGAGAATTTCCGTCCTCTGCGCTGGGCAGATGCATTCGGGATGGCGCTGTTCGCGGTGACCGGTGCGGCGAAGGCGACTGCGCTTGGCTATGGTCTGCCGGTGGTGCTGATCATGGGCACGATGACGGCCAGCGCCGGCGGCCTGTTGCGGGATGTCGTGGCCAATGAAGAGCCGCTGCTGCTGAAGAAGGATATCTACGCAACAGCGGCGCTTCTGGGCTCTGCCGTTTATTTCCTGATCGGCCTGTGGTTAGGCGACGAGGCGCTGGCCTTTGCGCTTGGGCTCGCCGCTGCCTTTGTGATTAGGGCTATGGCGATCATCTTCCACCTGTCGCTGCCGCGATCACCTTTCTAGAGACAGGTGATCTGGAAAACGGCTTTAGACCAAAGACGGGCCTGAGGAAGCCAACGCGCCGGATGACGAGTTCGTGCAACAGGGCGCAGCCAATGAACGTGCCTCCAATGACCAGCAGGGCTTCCATGCCAACCGGCAGGCCCTGACGCGTCAGCCAGAAGCCGAGCATTACAATCAATGTCTGGTGCAGAATGTACCAGGGAAAGATGGCCTCTGTCATATAAGTCAGCGCGCGGCTGGGGCGGTTCAGATAGCGCTGGCCGAGGCCCAGCAGGGTCGCAATCATGATCCAGGCATAGACAATACGCGCAAAGCGTGCGGGCCAGATGATCCATTCCTGATCTGCTGTGATCTGATTCCAATCATTCCAGATGAATGTGAGCGCTGCGCCGAGCACGAGAACCAGACCAATACCCCAAGGCAAGGCGCGCTGAATAGCGCTCCAGAAGGCGCGGTCCTTGGCCAGCAGGAAGCCGAGCATCAGGATGGTCAGGCTGTGTGCGTGGTTTGACCAATCCCAGACAAGATCATGCGTGGTCGGGAAGTGCCTATCCAGCGTAAGGCGATAGAGCAGGAAGGGGGCAGACGGCAGGGTCAGCGCGACAAGCGGGCCCCACTTTCCGCCAAACAGAAACTGGGTCACCTTCGCGCCGCGTCCGGCCATGAAACGGGAGACCGGGCCAGCAAACGGCGCCAGTATCAGAGTATAGACGAGCAGGTAGACGACATACCAGAGATGGTTCCAGGTCGGTGTCGTGATGGAAAACTCAGACCCGAAATCCAGATAATGCGGCCAGAAGGCAAGGAAATCGCCCTGGAACTCTCCAGTCTCCACCAATTGCAGCCAGCTTTGCGGCGCAACCACGACAGCCATGCCGAACAGGATGGGGAGGCCCAACCGTACGCTGCGTTCACGGGCGAGCTTGGAGCTACCGAGTTTATCTGCAGCAAACCGCAGCGCAGCGCCGGAAATGAAGAAGAGAAGGGCCAGCCGCCAGGGGTTCAGCAGGCGCATGGCCCATTCCGCTTCCGGCCCGGAGTGCACGCTTTTCACATGCCAGTCCCACGTCACGTAGAACATGCCGGAATGGTAGAGGATCAACAGTCCGAAGGCGATGATGCGCAGCCAGTCAAGATCATAGCGGCGCGGGAAAGCTTGGGCAGCAGTGGTGGGCATGGGAACTCCTTTGTCTCATGCATCTGGAATGCGCTGCCGCGCGGTATCCTGCATCCGGCAAGGGGTATTCGGTGGGTGTGCGGGATGAATGACGCGTTCGGGGGACAAATGGCGGCATCATGGGACGAAATTCTGCAATCGATCTTCCGGCCAAGGCGCAGAGTGTGGCAGAGAGTCGAGATGGAGATAACGCGCCCACATCCAGAACTGGAGGCTGACCGCCGGGCGGACCGAAAGACATGGCTGTATTTCACCATCTTTGTTTTTGCAGCCTTCCTGGTGAACGCCCTGTCAGCCCAGGATGAAATAATGCGCCAGGGTGGCTCTCATCCGGCCTTGCCATGGCTCTCGGAGGCAACGTCTCATTTGGTTATCCTGGCGCTTGTGCCATTCATCACACAGATGCTGAGCCGCTTTCCGCTGTTTGCAGGGCAGTGGCGTGCAAACTTGATCCGGCACGCCTTTGCGGTCGTGTTTTTTTCGATAGTGCACATCCTGCTGATGGTGGGGCTGAGGAAGCTGTTCATGCCCATCCTGTTCGGATTTCGATATGACTTCGGCCTCTCTGATCCATCTGTCTGGCTCTACGAGTTTCGCAAGGATGCGCTTTCCTATGCCACCATTGCAGCCATTTTCGGGCTTAGCCGTATGGTGGAGCAGAAATCCCTCGAAGCGGAGGCGGCGCGGGCAGAAGCGCAGGATCGCCACCGTCTTACGCTGAAATCCGGCGGGCGCACCTATTTCGTGGATGCGGATAATGTCATCTGGGCCAAGGCCGCCTCGAACTATGTTGAAGTTGTAACGCCCGCCAGGACCTATCTGGCGCGCATGACACTTACGGAACTCGGCAGGCTGCTGGAAGCAGCCGGCGGACGACATGCGAGGGTTCATCGCTCTCACATCGTGAATCTGGACATGGTTGAGGAAATTGTTCCGACGGGAGAGGGCGACGTCGTCTTGCGTCTGGAAACGGGCGATGAGGTGTCCGGCTCGCGCCGTTATCGCAAGGCTTTTGAGACCACTTTTGCGTGAGAGGGCTGGGCGCGGAGGGAAACGGCGCTAGTTTGCCCCGACCGCCTTTGGAGATGCGCCGCTCATGAGTGTTCTCAGATTGATCATATGGTGCCTTGTCCGGTTGCCCTTGTTGATTCTCATTCTTGTTCTGGGCTTGGTCATGTCCAGCTGCACCATGCTGGGCCTGAACTATGCGAGCCTTGAGGTGGACAACAAACCCGCGCCCTCGCCGGCCATAGAGGCGCAAGCCTTGGTGAACTCTTCACAAGAGCGCGCTGCCTTGATGGAGAAGTTTGAAAATACTCTCTATGGACCATGGCCGAAGGGTATGCCTGTCACATGGGGCGAGGCGCAGATTGTCTCCGATAACATTCTAAATGGAAAAGGTGTGCTGAAAGAAATGCCCGTGACAGTTGGCGAGGGGGCTGGCGCGAGAACATTTTTCCTGGTCGTGGCCCTGCCAAAGGGGGAGGGGCCATTCCCGGTCGTCATCAGCGAGACCTTTTCCAGCAATTGCTCCGTCTTTCCTGAATACCCCGTCACGTCTTCTGATGGGAGCGTGTGTGATGGAAGCGACATGGATGGCATCGTCGGTGCTCTCGTCGGCAGGATGTTCGGCGAGTACATCGCCCTCGCGCCCCTGGACCAGTTCATGGAGGCAGGTATTGCCTATGCGAGCTTTTATGGACCTGATCTTGTGCCCGACAGCCGCGAGCAGGGGCCCGTTGTCATGGCCCGTCTGGGCGGACCGACAGAGCCTACGGGTACGCTCATGGCGTGGGCTTATGGTTTTTCCGCCGCGATTGACGCGCTCACTGCCGAAACGGCAATCGATCCTGATGCTGTCTCTGTCATGGGGCATTCGCGCTATGGCAAGTCTGCGCTGATCGCGGGTGTGTGGGACCGGCGCATCGGCGCGGTGGTAGCGCATCAGTCCGGTTTTGCTGGGGCCTCCCTGTCACGATCTCACACAGGTGAGGGGCTTCAGCGCATGGCGAAGACCTATCCACACTGGCTGGCGCCCGAGGTTCAGCCCTGGCTGGACTATCTGGATGAATTGCCTGTGGACCAGCACGAATTGCTGGCGCTTCTGGCGCCCACACCGGTTCTGCTGGGCAATGGGCGCCGGGATGTCTGGTCAGACCCAAACTCCTCTTTCCGGGCCGCCATGGCTGCCTCTGCTGTCTATGAGGCCATGGATCTGCCGGGCCTGCCGGAAGCGGGTATGCAGCAGGATTTTAGACCGTCTGCCGGGATTGCCTGGTGGTTGCGCTCCGGCGGGCACAGCATCGTGTCGGAGGATGTCGATACATTTGTCGCCTTTCTACAGGCACATCTGTCGGACTCATCGCGTAGGGGCAGTGCTGTTCAAAACCAGGAAAAGCGCGTAGATTCAGCGCAATAATAAACGGAGGGAGGGCAAAATGCCTGCAAATGTTGATTTTCTCTATCCTGTCCTGGCGCTGATCGTCTGGACGTTGATCCTGTGGTTGTGGATGAACGCAACGCGTATTCCCGCCATGCAGAAAGCCGGGATCAATCCGGATGATGCGCGCCATCCCGGCACTTATGCGGACCGTTTGCCACCAAATGTCCGCTCCGTGGCCGACAATTACAATCACCTGCACGAACAGCCAACCATCTTCTATGCATTGATGTTCTTCACTGCGATGACGGGTGGCGGCGACAATTTCGCTGCCCTGCTGGCCTGGATTTATGTCGGCCTGCGCGTTCTGCATTCTTTCGTGCAAATACTGTCGCCAAAGGTGATACAGCGCTTCCTGGTCTATTTGCTCGCCTCGCTGACCCTGTTTGTCATGGCAGGCAGGGAAGTTGTCCGCATTCTGCTCTGAACGGCAAAACGCAGACGGGGGGACTTATCAGGCGGTCAAAACCGCTCTAAAGGGCGCGTATGGCCACACTTTCCCTTTCCCGTCTGCAGCAGGTGATCGATCGGTATGAAGAAGTCGAGGCGCGTATGGGCGCCACGACCGAAACCGATGAAATCATCGCGCTGTCCAAAGAGCACGCTGAGCTGAAGCCCGTTGTCGAAAAGGCACGGGAAGTCATCAATGCCCGCAAGGGCCTGGAGGAAGCGCAAGCGTTGATCTCCTCCGGTGACAAGGAAATGGCCGAACTGGCCGAGATGGAAATCGAGGATATCAAGGACCGCCTGCCGGACCTTGAATCCGAGATGCAGGTTCTCCTTTTGCCGAAGGATGTCGACGATGCTGCCGACATTGTTCTGGAGGTGCGCGCCGGGACGGGCGGGGACGAGGCTGCGCTGTTCGCCGGAGACCTGTTCCGCATGTACACACGCTATGCTCAGATCATGGGCTGGAAGGTGGAGATCGTCGACGCGTCCGAAGGCGATGCGGGCGGCTACAAGGAAGTGGTGGCGAATGTGTCGGGTGACGGCGTGTTCGGGCACATGAAATGGGAAAGCGGCGTGCACCGCGTGCAGCGCGTTCCGGCAACGGAGACGCAGGGCCGTATCCACACCTCGGCTGCGACGGTTGCCGTTCTGCCCGCACCTGAGAATATCGAGATCGACATCAAGCCGGAAGACATCCGTATCGATACAATGCGCTCCTCCGGGGCTGGCGGTCAGCACGTCAACACAACTGACTCTGCCGTGCGGATCATCCACCTGCCGACAAACATCATGGTGACGAGTTCTGAAAAGTCCCAGCACGTGAACCGCGAAAAGGCGATGGAGCAGCTGAAAATCCGCCTTTACGAGAAACAGCGTGCCGAAGCCGATGCAGAGCGCGCCGAAGCCCGCGCGAGCCAGATCGGCACAGGCGACCGCAGCCAGAAAGTTCGTACCTACAATTATCCGGAAAACCGGGTGACGGATCACCGCATCGGCCTGACCCTCTATTCGCTGGACAAGATCATCACCGGTGACAAGCTGAATGACGTTATCGAAGGGCTGATCACGGAAGATCGCGCCCGCAAGTTGGCCGCGATGGAGGCGAGTTGAGCTGTCGGACCTGACCTATGATGCTTTGCTGGCAGAGGGGGCTGCGCAGCTGCAGGCGGCGGGGATAGAGACGGCCCGGCTGGAAGCGCGCTGGCTGCTGGCACATATGGCGGGTCTTCAGATGTCTGATCTTATTATGCATGGCCGCGATGCCGTGCCGACTGAGGACTGTAAGGCTTTCCGCGCTGCCCTTGCCCGACGCGTAGCGCATGAACCAATCCAGCATATTCTCGGCACAACAGAATTCTATGGCCTGGAATTCCTGTGCGATGCGCGCGCGCTGATCCCGCGTCCGGACAGTGAGTGTGTTGTGGAAGAGGCGCTGAGGCGCATTCCGGCGGATCGTCCAGTTCAGGTGGCAGACCTTGGCACGGGAAGTGGCTGTCTTCTGGCGGCTCTTCTCACCAATCGTCCGCAGGCGCAGGGCCGGGGCGTTGAGGCGAACCTTGCTGCCGCCAGCCTCGCGCAAGAGAATTTGGCCAAGCTCGGCCTGTCAGACCGCGCGGACATATTCGAAGGCAGTTGGGCCAATTGGCAGGGCTGGGGCGAAGCAGACCTGATAATCTCCAATCCCCCCTATATCGCTAGCGCCGAAATCGACAGTCTGATGCCGGAAGTGCGCGCGCATGATCCCATGGACGCGCTCGATGGCGGGCCGGATGGGCTGGTTTCTTACCGCCAGATCATCCGCCTGGCTGCCGCCCATATGAAACGCGGCGCATGGCTGGTTTTCGAGATTGGCCATGATCAGCGCGAGGCCGTTTCCACCCTGCTCCAGGAGGCAGGTTTTGCCGAAATAGACAGTTCAAAAGACCTTGGCGGGAATGATCGTGCCGTTTGGGCACAATTACCCAATCTGTAATACTTACATTTCTTCTTGGCGGATCGGCCAAGTCACGCTAGAACGCACAAGTGAGGCGGCGACAGCAACTGTTTTCCAGCGCGTCCCGCTCACGAGACTCGCGCAAATATAGGGCTGGGGCCACCTAATCCATCGAGACCAGTTGCGCTGGGAACTGCCTGCAAGGAAACAGCAGGCGCATGAAACGGGAAGATCTTCATGAAACGCTCACGCGGGCGCAATCGTCGCTCAGGCGGTAATAACCAGAATAACCACAACAATCCGAACCGGCATTATGAAAGTGTTGGCCCGGACGTCAAAATCCGTGGGTCCGCCCAGCAGGTTCTGGATAAATATTTGCAGTATGCTCGTGACGCCCAGACTAGTGGCGACCGCATCCTGTCAGAAGCCTACTTCCAGTTTGCTGAACATTATCAGCGCATTGTCGCCAAGCAGCAGGAAGCGAAAGAACGCTCCCAGCAGCAACGTGGCCAAAATCGTGACAATCGCCGTGATGACCGCGACAATAACAACAATGATGCGGACGACGATAACAACGATTCCAATTCCAAAGAGGAAGCAGAAGTCGAATCCCGCAATAAGACCCGTGAAGAGAAGGCTTCAGAGGATGATTCCTCCGAAGAGACTTCGAACGCAAAATCGGATGCGGACGAGTCTGGCAATGACGAGGATGAATCTAAATCCAAGCCGAAGGCCAAGACAACTCGCGGTCGCCGCAAGCCTTACGCCAAGCGCGACAAGGCGGATGATGACACCTCCGGTGATGATGCGGAAAATGAGGGCGTCATGAAGACGGTCTCCCGCCGCCGCAAGAAACCTGTGGAAGAAACACCCACCGAAGAAGCATCGGCTGAAGCGGCCGAATAGGTTTCTCTCAATTTCCTGTTTCAAGAGGCCCGGCAGCCGGTTGGCGCGCCGGGCTTTTTCATGCGCGTTTTAGGACCGGGAAGTGTTGCAAGCAGGGCAGGGCTTACCCACATGAGTAGTGAACCGGATACCGGCTGCCGCTGAGCGGGGCTAATATCCAAACGACCAAACGATCTGCCTATAATAGGGGATGTCACATGAATATTGAGCAATACACAGAGCGCGCCCGAGCAATTATACAAGGCGCGCAGACCTCTGCCCTCGCCAACGGGCATCAGGTTCTGACCCCCAGCCACATCCTGAAAGCCATGCTGGAAGACCGTGACCAGCTTGCCGCGAATCTCATTCGCGCGAGCGGTGGACGTCCGGAACTGGTGGCGCAGGGCGTCGACACGGCCATCGGAAAACTGCCTAAGGTGCAAGGTGCCAATAGCGGCCTGCGTCTGGAGCAGACGGGCGCGCAACTCTTTCAGAATGCTGAGGCCGAAGCCAAGAAGGCCGGTGACAGCTTCGTCACTGTTGAGCGTCTTCTGCTAGCAATCGCCGGTCTGAAAAATGATCCGGCTGCAGAGGTGCTGTCTTCTGGGGGCGTCACGGCAAAAGCGCTGGAAGGGGCAATTGCACAGCTTCGCCAAGGCCGTACAGCCGACAGCGAGAATGCTGAGGAAGGCTATGAAGCCCTCAAAAAATATGCCCGCGACCTGACCAAGGATGCGCGTGATGGCAAACTCGACCCGGTGATTGGCCGGGACGAAGAAATCCGCCGGACAATCCAGGTGCTCTCGCGCCGTTCAAAGAATAACCCCGTGCTGATCGGTGAGCCCGGTGTCGGTAAAACTGCCATCGCGGAAGGCCTTGCTTTGCGCATCGTTAATGGCGATGTGCCGGAAAGCCTGAAGAACAAGCGCCTGCTAGCGCTCGATATGGGCGCGCTGATCGCGGGTGCGAAATTCCGTGGTGAATTCGAAGAGCGTCTGAAGGCCGTGCTGAACGAAGTGCAGCAGGCCGAAGGCGGAGTCATTCTGTTCATTGATGAGATGCACACGCTGGTCGGCGCTGGCAAAAGCGATGGCGCGATGGATGCGTCGAACCTTCTGAAGC